>CAYSQI010000014.1:10219-51731 GCA_964433215.1 uncultured Bacteroides sp. | reverse complement strand
GTATTGCGTAAATGAAATAAAAATTGTAACTTTGCATCGAAATTTTAAACAAACCTTTATCGAGCAGGGCTGCTGAGACGGCTCGCTGCGTAATCTTAAAACACTATGAAAACACTGAAAACTAACGAAATGGCTGCCCGCGAGGTGGCTACTGAGAATGTCCGTGTGCTGAATTGCACAAATCTGCGTGCCGTCGGAGGCGGCGCGGCTCTGCGGCCCGACGGGCCACCGCCCGAGCTCGTCACCGGTGGGCGCATGCCGCTGGCGGTATGCACCGCCGACGCCGGCGGCGAACTCACGGTCTATGCCCGTGGTAGCGAGTTGGCGCTCGTGCGCAGCGGCCTGGCTACGGCCACGGCCGACGTGGGCTCGGAGCCGCTGGCAGCCGTGGCCGACGGCAGTCGGCTACATGTGCTGACGCCGCGCAAACATCTGATTTACAACGTGACCCCCGAGGCGCTGACGGCCGAGGCGGCGCCACGAGCCGTGGTGCGGTTCGCGACGGAGGCCGACTCGTCGCTCGTGGCCGACGTGGGGGCGGTGCAGCTGTCGCGCACATACAGCGCCGGCGAGTCGGCCGTCGATGCCGATAGTCGCCGGCTGAGTTCGCTGCTGGCGGCGACGCTCGACCGCCTCGACCGCGACTCGCGAGCGGCCGGCCTGTGGTGGATGCCCACGCTGATGGCTGTCAGACTGCGCGATAGCCGCGGCCGCACGGTGCTGACCACGCCCCCGATGCTGGTCGGGAGTGCCGACGGCGCCTGCTGCGACGGCGTGTTGGAGCTCAATTCCGACGATGGCCGCACGACGGCGGCCACGACCCTGTCGGCGCCGGCTTGGCGCGTGAGAGCGACCGTCGAATCGCTGGCCGACAGCGACTTGCTGGCCGAGGTGCTGGCGACGCCGATGTTGCAGCGCCTCGACTCGGGCGCGACGGCGGCTGTGGCGATGCGCCGCCGTGCCGACGACCGCTACTTCTGTCGCGCCACGATGCCGACTGCCCCGACGGCAGTGTGGGCCGGTGCCGGCGCGGCTCGGGCCGATGCGTTGGCCGATATGGCCGGGGCGTTCGACAAGGCAGCCCGCGTGGTGGCCACTGTGCGGTTGGCGGCCCGGGGCACGTTGACTATCGACGTGCGGCCGCCCGTGGCTGGCGACATTCAGGCCGATATCAGCGCGCTGACGGCTGCGATGGCTGCTCCGGCTGCCGCCGATGCCCTCGACCTCGGCTGGGTGGGCGCGCCACACTCGTTCACGGCCTCGGCAGTGGCCGCCGCACCCGGCGCAGCGCTCCTTTCGGGCTTGACGGTCAACGCGTTCGAGGGCTTCCGCCCGCAGTGCTATGCTGCGACTACGGTGCGCGGCAAGGCCTGGCACGCCGCCGCCAGGGTGACCTTTGCCGACGGCTCGAGCCGCACGGTCACGGCCGAGGGCGACGACTACGCTCCCGAGCGATTCGGCCCCATGCTGTCGTATCCGTCGCCGCTGGCCACGTCGCTCTATCTGATTGTGCGCGTGGGGGCCACGGTGCGCAGCGGCCTGTTTGCCCTGCGGCCCGACAAGGACCGCCACCGCGCCATCTATGTGGCCCCGGCGCTCAAGCCGATAGAATTGCCCGACGCGGCAGCCGACTACATCGTGCCGGCCGAGAACCCCCGGCCGCTGGTCTGCGACGACGTGATGGCCGTGGCCGACGACGGACTGACGGCGCTGACGGCCGTGCGCCGCGTGGCCCTCGGCCGCGTCAACGCCATGATTGCCGCCAACCACGCCCAGGGCGCTTGGGACTATGGCCGCGCACGGTTCTATGTGATGACCTCGACCGGTATCTACTCGGTGGCGGTGGCTTCGGGCGGCAAGTCGCTGTCGATGAGCTTGGTCGACAGTCGCATGGTGGAGCTGGCAGGCGCTGTGGCCCGAGCCGGCGAGGACGTCTACGCCGTGGCCTCGGGCGATTTGATACGCCTCCGCGCGGCGTCGGTCAAGACCGTGGTCCGCGACTGCGGCGCCCGACTGCTTGCCTGGAACGGCCGGCGCGGGCGGCTGTGGCTCATCCCGGTGCAGGGCGACATCGAAGTGCTCGACCCGGCCACCGGCCGCCGCACGATGCTCGCCCCGGCGTGGCAGCCGCAGCGCGTGGCCACCGTCGGCGGCCGCACATACGTGGCCGACGATAGCCGTGTGGCCGAGGTGGGCGCGGAGCAGCCGTTCGTCGAGCGAGCGGTGCGCTGGACGGTGCGAGTCCGCACCCCCGAGGGCTGCCGCCAAGGCCGCGAGCGCACTCTGTCCGTGGACATGAGCGGCCACGCCGGCGAGCTGCGCGTGGATGTGCGGCGTGTGTATCTCGACCGGCGCGCCCCGGCCTCGGCCGTGGCGCTGACTGTGCGTGGCGACGTGCGGTCGGGCCTGCGCCGACGGTTCGTCGCGCGCGGCACCGACTTCGAAATCGACATTTCGGGCACCGTGGGTCCCGACTTCCTGCTCGAGCGCGTGAGCCTCTGATTATCATTGACTAATACTATGAAACACACACTACCATGACTGATAACGAATTGCAAGAAATGCTGGCCGAGGACGCTCGCCGCCGAGCCCGCTCGGTCAGCTACGACCCCATCGTGGGCGACCCGACCGACCCCGGGCGCGTCGAGGTGACGACGCCCTGCCCGGGCCTGACTCGCGCATACGTGCCGGCGGCTATGGCCACCGACCCCGCCGGCGCCACCGGCGACCCGCTCGAGTGGAAGCGCCTGCGCTGTCGCTACGACTTCGAATACTGGTGCGCCGAGTGCGTCACCATCAAACACAAGACCGAGGGGCGCGACGTGCGCCTGACTCTCAACGCACCGCAGCGCCGCGTGGCCCGGATGCTCGAGAGCCAGCGCCGCGCCGGCCAGCCCGTGCGCGCCATCATGCTCAAGGCCCGCCAGTGGGGCGGCTCGACACTGGTGCAGACCTACATGGCCTGGATACAGTCGTGCCTGCGAACCAACTGGCACTCAATCATCTGCTCGCAGGTGAAGGACACCTCGACCGGCATCCGCGGCATGTACACCAAGATACTCGAAAACTATCCCGAAGCCATGTGGGAGGGCGACGCCAAGCCCGCTTTCCGACCATACGAACGCTCGGGCAACGTGCGCGAAATCACCGGCCGTGGCTGCCGCGTGACGGTGGCCTCGACTGAAAATCAGGACGCTGTGCGCGGTGCCGACTTCTCCATGGCCCATCTGACCGAAATCGCTTACTGGAGGAGTACGCCCGGCCACTCGCCCGAGGATACCATCCGCGCCATCGTGGGCTCGGTGCCGCTCATCGACGGCTCGCTCGTGGTGCTGGAGTCGACGGCCAACGGCGTGGGCAACTACTTCCACCGCCAGTGGCTCAGCGCCCGAGCCGGCGAGCCGGGGCGCCTGGCCGTGTTCGTGCCCTGGTACGAAATCGAATACTACCGCCTGGCGCCGCCCTCGCGAGCCGACGTGGCTCGCACGCTCGACGACTACGACCGCCGGCTCTGGGACTTGGGCTGCGACCTCGACCAGATCTATTGGTACCGCTGCAAGCTGGCCGAGCTGGGCACGCGCGACAAGATGATGGCCGAGTTCCCGACCACCGACGACGAGGCATTCACGGCCACGGGGCGCGGCGTGTTTTCGCGCTCCATGGTCGAGGCGCTGCGCGGTGGCTGCCGTGCGCCCTCGCGTGGCGGCTTTGCGGCCGACGGCCTGACGTGGGTCGACGACCCCGACGGCGACATCGAGCAGTGGCAACGGCCTGCTCCCGACGGCGAATATGTGGTGGCGGTCGACATCGGTGGCCGCACCGCTCGTGCCGACTACTCGGTGGTGGCCGTCGTGCGCGCCGACGGGCGGCTGCCCGAGGTGGTGGCCCAGTGGCGCGGACATATCGACCACGACTTGCTCGCCTCAAAAGCCATGGCGCTGGGCTTCCTCTACAACGACGCCCTGCTCGTGGTCGAGAGCAACACGCTCGAAAGCCGCGGGCCCACAGGGGCTTACGTGCTCGACCGACTCGCGCGCGAGTATCCGAACGTCTACTGCCGCCGCGTCTACGACGACGTGCGCTGCGCCGAGACCACGCGCGTCGGCTTTCACACCAACCGCGCCACCAAGGAGATGCTCGTGGCCGGCATGATAGCGCACGTGCGCTCGCAGGCCTATGTCGAACGCGACGCTTGCGCCCTCGATGAGCTGCTCACCTACGACGAGCGGCCCGACGGCTCGTATGCTGCCAAGGCCGGCTGCCACGACGACCTGCTGATGACCCGCGCCATCGCCCTGCACGTCATCGCCCACCAACCGCCCCGGCCACCCCGCTCCGCCCTCACCCTTCCCCGCCCCCGCTGGTAATTTCCTCCGCCCGGGAACCGCGGGCGGGGGATGGTTGTTAGTAGTGTATAATGCTTAGGAAACACACACGTTATGGATTCGATTTTTGTGGCGCAGCGCCGTGCGGCGGCTGCTTTGGCTATGTCGCGGCTGGTGTTCAAGCCGCTGCGGCTGGCTGATATCCCGCTGGTGAATAAGTACTTGCAGCGGTCGCAGTCGCGCGCGTGCGACTTTACGATTGGCGGCCTGTACATGTGGGCCGACTATTTCAAGTATGAATATTGCGTGGTCGACGATACGCTGTTTGTCAAGGGCGTCGACGAGGCGAACCCGGCCGCCGTGGCGTTCATGGTGCCGGTGGGGTCGCTCAGCTTGGGCGCGGCGCTGCATCTGCTGCGCGATTATTGCCGGCGCCGAGGTTTCGCGCTGGCCTTCACGGCCGTGCCCGACGACCGCGTCGCCGACCTGCGCGATGCGCTGGGCCGCTCGGCGCGAGTGGAGGAGCTGCCGGGCTGGGCCGACTATGTCTACGACATCGACTCGCTGGCCACGCTGGCCGGCAAGTCGCTGATGCGCAAGCGCAACCATGTGAACCGCTTTCTGGCCGACAATCCGCACTGGCTATTCGAGGCGCTGACGGCCGATTTGCTGCCCGAGACGATGCTCTTCTTCGAAGGCCTGTGTCGGCGCGACGCCGCTGCGGCGTCGGGGCTTGAGGCGTATGAGAATGGGCGGTGCAGGCGTGTGCTGGCCAATCTGTCGAGCTATCCATTCGAGGGCGCGGTGCTCCGCGGCGAGAGTGGCGAGATAGTGGCCTTCGCGCTGGGCGAAGTGGTGGCCGACACGCTATTTGTGCACGTCGAGAAAATCAACCACGAGGTGTCGGGCGCCGGGGCCGCCATCAACAAGCTGTTTGCGGCCTTCATGCGGCGGCGGCATCCGTCGCTGCGCTTCGTCAATCGCGAGGAGGACTGCGGAGACCCGGGCCTGCGCCAGGCCAAGGAGTCGTACTGTCCGCTCCTGAAGCTCCGCAAGTACGACGTGCGGTGACGTATAATGCTTAAACAGCAAGCTGACGCAAGGTCAATTGCGCCAGCTCGCTGATGTTGTGTCTATCGGTAAGGGTTAGTTGTTGACGGTGAATTTGATGCGAGGAGTGGGAGTCTCGAGGAAGTCGCCTTTGGCGAAGTCGAAGATACCCATGTCGAATTCGAGCTCAGTCTCGCCGGGCGTGGAGATTTCGAGCTGGCTGTAGGGGATAAAGAGCGAGAATTCTTTGTCTTCGAAGTGTTCGCTGTCGATGTACAGGACTTTGTTGACGCAGACCTGTCCGTCGCCGGCGCGGTATTGTTCGTCGTTATCCATGAGCTTTTCGCCGTTTCCGTAGTAGAACCAGGCGGCAATTTGCACTTTGTGGCGAGTGGCGTTGAAGACCGCGAGCTCGGCGCGGATTTCGAGGCCCGTCTCGTTGCCGACGACTACGTTGTGGTTGACGTGGACGTCCTTAAAGATGTTGAACGGACCGCTGGTCTCTTGAGCAACGTTGACTTTGACGCGTCGGCCGGCGCCGTCGATGTAGAAGTAGCTTTCGCGCGAGGAGTTGCCGCGGTTGGCTTCGTAAGAAGCGACAAACAAGTCAACGCCCTTCTTTGTGACTTGCATGAACGAAGGCAGGTCTACGACTTCCCAGTTTTCGTCGCTGGTGGAGACGTAGTAGGTGACCGAGCCGCCGCCGGGTTTGAGCGTAATCTCGGGGGCGCTTTCGCCGTTGACTAGCAGGTAAGTCTCGTTGTCTTCGCGCTCGATGATGGTGGCGTAGGCGGTGTATGCGTTTTCGCCGTCGATCCAGATTTCGTAGCGGTACTGTCCGGGCTCGAATTCGCTGTCGCGTCGGTGTCCGAAGCCAATCATGCCGCCCATGTCGGTGTTAGTGCCGGCGAAGAACGGATAGTCGTAGTACTGAGTGTCGCCGTCGGGGGCAATGTCCTTGGGCTGCATGAGCTCGCCGTTGGGCTTGTAGATGCGCACGTGGATGTAGGTGTTCTTGTCCTCGGTGAGGCCTTCGTAGGAGATGAGCGGGCGCAGGAAGCGCATCTCATGGGCGTAGAGGGGCTGCCCGGCCGGCGTGATGACGTTGTTGTCCCACGCGGTGTTGGTGAATTTGAGGTCGGTGATTTGCAGCTTTGAGCGCGTCTGTCCGTCGGCCGCTTGTCGGGCGACGGGTCGCGGTGTGCCGGCTTGGTTGAGCGATATGCTGATGGTGGATTTGTTGTCGGCGACTTTCATCAAGCCTTGTCGAACGACGGTAGAGCTGTTGGCCGTGCAGGAGACGACGATTTGGCTGCCGTTGTTCGATACGAGCGTAAGCCAGTCGGGGATCTGAGTGACTTTGACTGCGCCGCTGGGGTCGGTGACGTTGAGCGTGAGGTCGCCGCCTTCGTTGGTGAACTGGCGCGAGAGCGCTTGCGACGAGCCGTCGATTTTCATGCGCTTGCGCAAGGCTTTGAGGCGGATGTTGCATTGCGCCTTGCCTTGGGCGATAGCTTGGTCATCGGTCTCGGCGTCGTAGTTGATGTCGATGCAAGCGGAGTTGAAGAGCGTCAGCGCTTCAGTATATTGCGCCTCGGTGGTGGCTTCTTTCAGCGCGGCCTGTGCTTTTGTGAGGGTCTCGTTGATGGCGAAAGCCGAAGCTCCGCAGAGGATAAGCGATATGACGAGTGTCGAAATCTTTTTAAGCATACCGATTTATTTGAAGTTGCGGTTTAGGACAACCAGCGAGCCGCTGGTGATACGTAGAGCGAAGTCGCCATGTCCGGGGGCTTCGTCGAGGTTGATTGATAGAGACTTGCCGGGGCCACGTTCGGCGCTGCAAGTGAATTCACCCGTGATTGTGTTCCCGTTGCAGGTGATGGTGTATTTGAGACGGACGTCGGGCAGCAAAATGTCGCACAGGCCGGTGTAGTTGATGGTGAGCGTGGAGTCGGTGATGTCGGCTGAGCTGACGGCGATGAAAATGCCGGGCGCCTTAAACTGCCGTGCGAGGCTGTCGAGACCTTTGAATACACGTTCGTCGTCGGGGCGGACGAGTCCGGCGATTTGATAGTAGGCGACGGCGGTCTCGTAGTTGCCCGATTCGGCCATGCGGGGTGCGCGTTCGAGGTAAAGATTGCTGACTTCTTCGGCTTTCACGTCGAGGGCGTAGCGCAAGTTGGTCGGGTTGTTCTTCTTGTGCTCAGCCAGGAAACTGTACTGATTGTAGAGCGCGAATAGCGAGTCGACTTGCTGACGGGCATCGACCAGCAGCAAGTACGAGTTTTTGTTGCCGGCTTCGATGTTGCTGCGACACTCGATGAAAAGTTCGCGATACTGGTCGGTGACGGCGTCGATGTCGACAGTCGGCTCGGGCTCGGGCGATATTAGTTCGCTGATTTCGTCCTTGTAAAAGTATCCGGCAGCGCCGATACCGGCCAATAGCAGGATTGTGATGATGGTGATAATCAGCTTCTTGTGGCTTTTCGGTTCATCGATATCCAATGGGTCTTCTTCGATGGGCTCGTCGTCGACGTGGTGTCCGCTGATGGTGCCAAACCATTTGCTCCACCGAGTGTCGTCGCCGTTGAGCATCAAGTTGGAGTATTCGACGAGCTGCTCGGCAGTGGGGCGCTCCCAGGTATCCTTAGCCAGGCACGCTTGCATGACGCTGTTGAGGTTCTCGGAGAAGCGCGAGGTGTCGATTTTGGGTATTTGAGCGCCATTGAGCATCATGCCGCCGCCATTACCGGCAAATGGGAGGTCGCCGACGGCCATCTCGTAGATAGAGACGCCGAGCGACCATATATCGCTGGCCTTTACAGCGATAGGTTCGGCCTGAAAACGCTCGGGACCCATGTAGGCGAGAGCTCCGGAGCCAATCGACCGCTTCGACTGCTTGCGCATCGTGGAGCGCATCTTGCGGCTGATGCCGAAGTCGGTAATCAGGAAGTGACCACGTTCGTCGGCGAGGATATTTTCGGGCTTGATGTCCTGGTGCAGTATGGGCGGCTCGAGGCCGTGGAGGTATTTGAGGCCTGATGCGACGTCGTGGATGAATTGCCAGATGACTTGCTCGTCGACTTTGCCAATCATCTTTGCAGCCGAGCCTTTTTCGCAATATTTCATTGTGAGGAAGGGGCGGTGTTGCCAGATGCCGAAGAAGTCGGTGGTGAGCAAATGCTCGTCGGAGAGCCCGAACGTGATGCGGTATTCATTTTTGAACTCTTCCTGGCCGGTGGCGTCGAGCGACAGGTATAGTTTGATGGCAATGTCAATTCCGAGCATAGTGTCGGTGGCTAACCAGACTTCGCCGAAGCTGCCGCTGCCGATATATTTCCGAAGTTCGTAGCGGTCGGCTATTGTCATGCCTTCTTTTAGTTCAGTTTCGTTCATCGTTCTGTATTGGGGAATTCAAGGATGAAAGTCAATTAGGAATTAGTCGTTGGAAGGTACTTGCGAGAAGACTGTTTTACCTTCTTTAATCTCATCCGGCTTCATCTTCGGCATTTTTTCTATGAATTTTTTAGCTTCGGCTTGTTTGTTTTCGGAAAGATTAGGGAGGTTGTTGAGAATCTCGAGTGCAATAGGTCTTAGCTCTACCAATAGCTGAACTTTCTTGCTTAAGTTATCGTATTCTTTATTGTCGTTTTTTTCAGATGCTTTTTTGATACTATCTTCTAGATTGCTGATTATTTTATTCCAAGGCGTAATATCTTTAACCCCTTGCAGAGTATTCCGCAAATTTTCCCATTTATTGTCGATAATTTTGTCTATCAGCGAAGCTTGTTCGTTTTTGGCTTGTTGAGCTTCTTTGCCGGTGGAGTCGGAGACGTTGACTTTGGGGGTCGCTGACTGCTGTTCGTTTTTGGCTTGTTGAACTTCTTTGTTGTTGGCGGAGGCGTCGTCGGAGTTAGTCGGGGCGTTGAGGAGTGGCTCATCGATAGGGTCTCCGACGAGGTCATCGTCGTCGCTGTCATTGTATCGGTTTGTGACGGCTGCGTCCGGTGTCTCGTCGGGGTAAGGTGCCTCGTCGGGGCCGCTGAACAGCTTGACGGCGAAGAAAATGGCCGTGGCGATAAGCAGTGCTAAGACGGCATAGATGCCGTAGTGCAGCAATTTGAACTTTGGATTAATGGCGTCGTTGCCCGGCTTGGCAGTGCCTGATAATTGTGGGTTGATTTTGGTGCTTGGGCCGTCGAGCAAGTCGCGCAGACTGCCGGTGGGGTCGGTGGCGGCCATCTTTTTCGTATTCGGCGCGTCGGGCAGGTCGCCATCGAAGCGAGCAAGCAGCACGGTGACGTTGTCGTACCAGTCCTGTCGTTCGGCGGCTTGCATCAGATGGTTTTTCATGGCTGTGAGGTCGTTGGCATCGGCAGTCATGATGTCCTGAATGGAGTCGGAGATGTCGCGCATCGGACGGTCGGGGACTACGCCGCTGAGCCCGTCGCTGCACATGAGGATTATGTCGCCGTTGTAGAGGGGAGCCGATACGGCCTCGGGCAGCGGATTAGTGTCGGGGTCGCCGAGCGAGCGAGTCACGATGTTGCCTTGCGGGTGGCCGAAGGTGTCGTTGTACGAGAGGATGCCATTGTCGGCCAGCTCCTGCACATAAGTATGGTCGCGCGACACGGGCACGAGTCCGTAGCGAGTGTTGAATCGGTAGCATCGCGAGTCGCCGAGCCATCCGGTGGTGATGGTGCCGTCGACGATCCACGAGATAATGATGGTGGAGCCCATACCGAATCGCTCGGGGTGGCCTTCCGCGCCGGCTTTGACGCGTCGGTCGGCCTCGATGATAGTCTGCTTGATGTATTCGGCACGCGAAGCTTCGTTTTTCAGAATTTCGGGAGTGAGGCGGTCGGCCTTGAAGAACTCGGCGATGGTGTTGACGGCGATTTCGGAAGCGACTTCGCCGGCATTCTGTCCGCCCATGCCGTCGGCGACGGCCAGTAAGCAACCCATCGACGACAGAGCGATGGGAGTGTCGAGGCGCGAAGGCCCGATGATGTCGTCGGTGAGGTCATCATCGACGTAGAAGTTGTCTTCGTTGCCGTTCAGAGGCGCTTGGTCATCGAATTTGCCGGCTGCATCGGAATAGGCAACAAGTCGTAGATTAATCGTTTTAGTAGCCATTGATTAGATACATGGTATGAATGGGAAAACCGCAGAGCAGTTTGCTGCAAAGATACAATAAAATTTTTACACACCGATGTAAAAAACTAAAAAATGTAAACAAAGCTAATGTATATTTGTTGAAATTGTAATTTTATAGCTGTGCGGTCAGCGAAAGACGAATGATTGAAGGCAAGTGGAGTGGTGGAAAAAAAGCGGCGGACACCGCGCTGAGGAGGCGTCCGCCGCTATGGTGATAGTCGGGCTCGGCGATGGTTATTTGCAGCCACCTTCGCAGCCGCCCTCGCAGCCACCTTCGCAGCCACCTTCGCAGCCGCCCGAGCAACCGCAGCCGCAGCCGCCCGAGGTGACCATCTTGATTTCTTCGGGTGTCGCGTCGCGAACGACGGTGACTTTACCGGTCAGGCGCACGACCTTGCCGGCCAGCGGGTGGTTGAAGTCCATGGTGACGGTCTTTTCGTCGACTTTGTTGACTACACCGGTGATGCGGAAGCCGTCGCCGGTCATCATGGGAAGTTTAGCGCCGGGGTGCACCATCTCGGCATCGAACTTGCCGTCGACGGCGAAGATTTCTTTTTCAAGGGTGACGAGGTATTCGTCGCTGGGCTGTCCGTAGGCCTGGTCGGGCTGAGCGGTGACGTCGAATGTGTCGCCGACAGTCTTGCCTTCGAGGTCTTTTTCGAGCGGCTGTACCATGCCGGGAGTTACGCCGTAGATGACGGCTTCGGGGTCTTCTTCATCGACTTGATGAACAAGCTCTTGCGAGCCGTCGGCGTTGACCTGATAGAGGTCGTAAATCATTTCGACGTATTTGCCGGGTTGTATTTTTTCCATTTTATTCTTGATTTTGATAGTGTTTAGTTGACGTAAATATAACAAATATCGTGCCGAAAAGAGTCGCTACCACGTAGGAGGTGATTTCGGCAACGAGCCGATAATTATTCGCAACCCTCGACCTCGAGAATTTCTTCTTCAACAGTGTCGTCGTCAAAGTAAGCGATGTCGGACACAGCCGAGCTCCCGTTCCAGTTGCTGATGCGTCGGCGGAAGCTATTTATGTTGTCGGTGGTGTTCTTTGCGACAGTGACGCTACCTTCGTTTTCGCCTTTGGTGCTGTTGATTAAGTAGCAAAGGTCGCCATTGGTCATGAGGGCGCCATAATTGTCGCTTTCGGCTTTGGTCTGGTCGATGAGTTTGAAGCCTTTCTCCTTCAGCTTCTTGACTAATGCGATGGAGCCGTCGTTGCCCCACTCGGTGTCGGTGAGGATATTGACGCGGATGTTTGTGATTTCCGAGCCGTCGCGCCAGTAGTCGCGTCGCGAGTAGTTGTAGTAGCCGTAGCTTTCGTAGGTGTAGTCAGCGATTGTCTGGTTGAAGTTGAGGTCGGCGGTGACTTTGTACTTGTAACCTAAGGCGAGGCTATCGACCATGACAGCCGAGCGATAAGTGTAGTCGGCGGGTTTGGAGAAGTAGTCGGCGGGTGCGGCCCCGAGGCAGTATTTGTCGACGCCGCGGTCGGTGAAGAGGTTGGCGAAGGCATCGACAGCGGCGTTCATGTCGAAGTAGTCGCTATAGATAGCGTACGAAGCGTTGAAGCCGGGGCCAACCTCTTCGAACTGAGCGTTCTTGAGCGGTTTGCCTTCGTTGTCGAGGAATTCTAATCCGTTTTTGTCGGAGCCTATGAGTCCGTAGCGGCCGGCCCAGATGACGATGGTGTAGTCGTCGATGTCGAAGAGCTCTTCGGCTGCCTCGTCGAGCACTACGATTTCGCAGTCGTCACCATCTTCGGTTTTGCAGATAAAGCGGTTGTCGCCATAGAGTGCGATGGCGTCGTACTTGGCACGGATGATGTTTTCGCCTTCGAAGTTGATGACGCCGTATTTGTAGTTGTCGGTGCGATATACGATGAATTTTTTGTTATAATCGTTGATTTCCTTGCATTTGCTCGGGCATTTCAGTACTTGATTGCCGGAGTTGTCGATGAAGATTAGTCGGCCGTTGTCGTCCTGAACAATCAGCATACCGTCTTCGAAGTTGTAGGTGTAGGGTTGTTGCTTGATTTTGAACACGATGGCACCGGCATCGTTGATTACCGAGAATTGCAAATTGTCGTCCTCGTCGCGTTCGCTGACCACGGCCAGCCCTTCGGCAAACTCGTTGGCGGTGTTATATTTCGGCTTGATGACGCAAGAGCCGTCGGTGGCTACGTAGCCGAAGTTGTCGTTCTCGTCGCGAATGAGAAGCCTACCATCGACGAAGCCGGGTGCTGCAAATGTGATTTCTTTGCCATTGACCGGGTCGAGTGTGAATTGCGTTTCGCCGGAGGTGTTGACCACGGTGATACGCTCACCTTTTCTAACTATTGGAATAAGACCGTCGCTGACGTAGCCTACGGCATAGAGCTCTTCGAGCACGGCAGTCGGCTTTTTTTTGTCGAATTTGTAAAGAGTATAGCCTGATTTGCCTTCCTCTACGGAGAAGTAACCGTTGATTACCGATGAGGGGCGGTTCTCGTATTCGTCGGCTAAGAAAAATTCTCCGTCAGGCGAATAGAAGCCCCAATCGTCTTTCGAAGATTCACGAGCCGGAATTAGTTCGCTCATGTCGAGGATGTTGTTGCTTTTTGTAGAGCTGAAGCATCCCGAAAGGGTTGTAGTGGCGGCAAGTGCCAACAGGAGGTAAATGCTATTAAACTTCATAATGTGATTATGGTTAAGAATATGTAAATGCGAAAAAATACGATGTTCGTACACCACTGCGGTCAAAGGTACGAAAAAAGCGAAAAATCTGCAAATAAAAGGTAATAGACGAGCGTTAGGCGGTCGAAATAAGTGCGACTCGGCAGCTGAGTGTGCTGCCGAGCCGCTTATGGTGAGTCTACGTCGCGCGCAACTTATTTTGTGATGGCGAGGTAGGAGTCGAGCGATTCGGGGTATTTCATTGAAGCCACTTTCTTGGCCAGGGCAGCGTCGGTGTCTTGGATTGAAGATGCGTAGCGGCTGGCGGCGGTAGCGAGCATGATGCCGCGAGCGTTTTGAGCTTCGTATGCTTTGCGAGCGAGAGCGGCGTCGCGAGCGCCGAAGCTGCCTTCGTAGTATGCGTTGCCGAGGGCGTCGCCGGCGAGGATAAAGTCGGCATCGGCAGCCATGGTGAGGTATTCAAGGGCTTTCTCGGGGTCGGGTTCGAGGTTCTCGGCGCCACGTTCGTAGATCAGGCCGAGGGTGTAGGCGGCGTAGGCGTTTTTCCCGGCTATTTTGGTGAGCTGCTTGACGGCCTTGGCGACATCGCGTTTTTCGTTAGCGGGGCTGAGGAGGATTTGAGCTTCCAGCACGTCGGCGAGAGCGATTTTAGCTTTTTTGAGGGCCTTGATTTCGTTCTTGGCGGTCTTGAAGTCGCCGGCAGCAATTGCGCTTATAGCCAGAGTGTAGTGGCCGAAGGGAGTCGAGAGGATATTGTCGTCGTTCTTTTCGTCGAACAGGGCTTTAACCTGCTGCACGAACGAGTTGCGGGCTTGTAGCCACGAGAAGAGGTAGGCGGCTTCGATGATTTCGTTCTTTTCGACAGCTACGAGGGCATAGTCGTAGATGGCTTTGGGGAGGCCGAGGTAAGCGGCTTTTGCGAGCCATTCGTTGGCTTGAGTGGTGGATACGTTGACGCCTTTGCCTTCGCGATAGAGTCGAGCGACGAGGTACATGGCGTTGGCGTTGCCGTCTTCGGCGGCGTTCATGGCGTAAACGAAGCCGGTGGCGAAGTCTTGAGTGCCTCCGAGGCCTTCGACGAGCATCGAGCCGTAGTAGTATTCGCAGACGGTGTCGCCGGCCAGGGCGCCTTTGCGGAGCCATTCAAGGGCTTTCTTGTAGTCTTTTGCGTTGAGATAAGCTACGCCGGCCTGGCGAACGGCCGTGGTGTTGGTCTTGTCTTTGCGAGCGAGGCGGCTGTAGTAGTTGGCAGCCTGAGCGTAGTCGCGAGCGGTGCCGATGCCGTTGTTGAAGAAGTGAGCGGCGGCTGCGCAGGCGAAGATGTCGCCTTTGTCGGCGTCGGCTTTAAGCTCGGCGAGCAGAGTGGGGTTGCCTTCGCGCAGCGAGCGTTCGTACAGGCCCATGGCGCGGACCGAGTCTTGTTCGACGCCATTGCCGTAGCGGTAGCAGAGGCCGAGGTTGGCGATGGCTTCAACGTTGCCGAGCGAAGCGGCTTTTGCGAACATGCGAGCGGCGGTGGTGTAGTCGCGTTCGACGTTTTCGCCGTTGTAGTACCATACTCCTAAGTTGTTGAGAGCTTCGGGGTCGGAATCTTTGGCGGCGTTGATTACGGCCATGACGCTGTCGCGGCTTACAGCGGCGGCTTCGGTTTGTGCCTTGGCGGCTATGGGCGAGAGGAGAACGAGGGATGCAAGGAGGATTTTATGTAGTTTCATGATTGCTATATTTTTTTGAGTGATTAGATTTCTGAGAATTCGTCGGCTGCGCCGTTGTCGATGAATGGGTCGTCATCGATGATGTCGATGTCGTCGATGCAGGGGTCTTGCATCAATTCATCTTCGGGAACGAAGATTTCGTCGGGGTCGATTTCGTCGGGTGCTACGATTTCGTCGGGGTCGACGATTATGGGTTCGATTTCTTCGTCGATAGCTTCATCGGCTACGTCGTCGATATTGTCGATTTCAGCAGGATCGTCGGCAGCGGCGGACTGGTCGGGGTCGATTGTTGCGACGTCGGTGTCGCCGGGTTGGTCGGTGTCGGCGGGTTGGTCGGGCGATGCTACTGCGGACTCTGCCGGAGCGGCTTCGGTAGCGGCGGCATCGGTCGGAGCTTGCGGCTCGGCCTCGGGGGAAGGCAGAATCTCGTCTTCGGCGGGAGCAGTGGGAGCAGAGGGAGCGGCGTCTTCGGCGGGAGCAGCCGGGGCAGCGTGGCGGCCGGGAGTGGCAGCTGCGGCCGGATTGTGTACGTTGAAGTTTATGTTGATATCCTTGTCGCTGTCGGCGATTTCGGGGTCGGCGTTGTCGGCGTCGTCGATGTAGCTGTCGTCGACAACGATAGCGTCGATGGTCTCGGTCTCGGCGATGTCGGATGTGGCGGCGTAGGCTACACCGGCGCCGGCAGCTGCTACGCCCAAGCCGGCAGCTACGGCTATGCCACGTCGGGCGGCGTTGCCTTTGACTTCGTCGGATGCGTTTTCGTCGATGCAGTTTTCGTCGGCAGAGTCTATGATGGTGCGGTTGAGGCGGTTGTTGTCGGTGCCTTCGGCGGGTATGTTGGTGTTGTTGTCAGTTGCCATTTTTTTATGATGTTTAAGGGGAGGGTGATTGTAAAGGTGTTGTTGGATTATTTGAGGTGGAAGGTCATCGAAGTCTGTCCCATCACGATGTGGTCGCCGTCGATGAGTTGGATACTCTCTTTGTCGGCCATCGGACGCTGATTGATGAAGATGGGATTTTTGGATTTGAGGACTTTCAGCATGTAGGTTGTCGACATAGAGCCGGGGGTTGCGAAGATAGCAGCGCAGCGTCGCGAGATAGAACTGTCGCCGGTGATTTGGATGTCGCTTGGAGAGTCGTCGTCGAGTCGTCCGATAGTCCAAGAGCCGATGCCGTCGAGGTTGAAGGTTGTCTCCTTAGCCGGAAGGAGGCGGCGGTGCATCTTGATGCGGAGGATAGCGCCGGAGGTACCGGAGGGAGCGATAGTCCAGCGAGGGTCGAGACCGCCGGGGCGCACGGTGCCTTTAATCTCGTCGGCCGATTGTTTGGCGGCAGCGGCGGCAGCGGCGGGCGATAGTTTAGCGGTGTCGGGTTCGCGACCGGCTCCGCCGACGGTGAAGGAGATTTTGAACTTCTTGCCGCAGGTGGGGCATGTGAACTGCTGAGCGCACGCTTTGCCGGGATGTGTGACGAGCAGCTTCTTGGCGCAGGCCGCGTTCGGGCAGGTTACTTTTACTTTGGTCGGTTCACTCATGGCGTCGGATTAAGCGAGGTCTTCGGTGTCAATAATGTCGTCCATGGGGTCGTCGTCGATCATCGAGTCTTGCTCTTCGTTGTAAGCGATGTATCCGCTTTCGACATCGAATTCGGCATCTCCTACGGTGAGGAAAGTGTCGTCGACAACGTAAACAATGCCGCTTTGGTCGTCGGTGAGCTGGTCGAAAACGCCGTCGTTGTCGAGGTCGATGAGCACGCCGCTGGTGCCGTCTTCGGCAATGTAGCCGGCTTGAGTGGTGGCGTTGCCGTAGATGTCGTAGACGGTGTCGAGGTCGGTGCAAGTGAAGGGTTGGGCACCGTCGATGTCGTTGGGGTCGATTTCTTCGACAGCGATGAGGGCATCGGCAATTTCGTCGGGGTTTTCGTTAACGTCGATTTGCGGGTTGACGATAGGATCGGGTTCCACTACGGGCTCGGGCTCCACTACGGGTTCGGGCTCCACTACGGGGTCGGGCTCCACTACGGGGTCGGCGTCGACAGCGGGCTTGGCCGGTACGACTGGCTCGGCCGGGTCGGCGTTGACAGCGGGAGCAGCGGGAGCGGCGGGATGTGCAGTTCCGTTTCCGGCGGTGGCTGCGGGTGTCGATGTGTGCACGTCGGTACCCGCATTGGCGGCCGGCTCGGCCGATACGACTTCGGCTTCGACCTCGGAGTCGGCCTCGACCTCAGCCTCAACGACAGGCACTTCGTCGTCGGCCAAGTCGTCGGAAACCTGAGTGTAGGCGTAGTAGCCGGCGGCTCCGACAGCGGCAGCAGCGGCTCCGGTAGCGACGGCGGCAGCTGTGGCGCTCGATTTGCCGGAGTTGTCCTGCTGAGCTCCTTCGGGCATCGATTGCGAATCGAAAGGAATTGTGGGATTTTGGGTACTCATATTTTTGAAGTTTTTAGATTTGTCGGGTTGTTGATTACATTGCAAAGTTAAGGCTTCGCAAGCCCTTGATGCAAATTTTTGCAAAGGTCTTTGACGAAGCCTTAGGTTTTTTTGACGAAACGTCGAGTTTCGCTGATGAAAAAAATCAGTCGGTCGGTTGTTCGTTGTAGCGAATCAGCACGGCGTCGTGCATACTTTTAGGAGCGAGCATTATAGGGTGCTGTTGGTCGTTGGAGCGGCGCACTACGTCCTTGTGGATGTGCTTGAAGAGCTCGAGGACGGTGATGTCGCGGTCGTGGTTGGTGTCGGATTTGCCGCGATAGCCGGTGAGTAGGGCTTGTGTGAAGTAGCATTTGTTGAGCCAGTTGCTGCCGTAGCTGGCTTCTTCGCCGCGGCTCGAGAGCATATAGACGTGTCCGTCGCCCGGCTTGAGGCCTTCGAACCAATTTGATTTGTCGGAGACGTCATCGCCGACGGAGCCGGAGTGGCAGGCGTCGATGAATACGAATACTTCGGAAGCCTTCGTGTCGGTGAGTGCCTTTACGAGGTCGGTGTAGTGGAGGTACGTGTCGTTGTAGCAAGCGACACCGCCTTGAAATCCGTGGCCGTTGAAGAAGAAAATGATGCGGTCGCCGGCTTGTGCGCGGTTGGTGATGGCACGCAACTTCTCGAGGATGTTTTTAGCCGTGGCGTGCTTCGTGGTCAGCAGGGTGATGTCCTTGGTCTGAGTGCGGAGGATGTCGCGAAATGCCTTGGCTCCGGGTGTGGCGTTGGGCAGGTTGTGCTCGGGGTTGCCGTAGTCGGAGACGGCAGCCAGCAGGGCGTAAGTACGCGCTTGCAATGGAAGGGCGGTGGCGACGATAGCGGCCAGAAGTATGAATATGATGCGTTTCATCGGTTGTTGCTGTTGGTCGGTGAAAAAAAGTGGTTTACATGGCTTTGCAGGCCGAGCAGCGGCCGTAGCGCAGGTCGTAGTCGCTCAGCGGACGCCAACATTTGGGGCACTGGATGAGCTTGACTCGCCGGGCTTTGATGGCTTTGAGCCGCTCGGCGTCGTTGCGGTATATCACGCGGAGAATGCCCAATGGAATCGACGACAGACCCATGGTGATGGCAATCAGAATGCCTAAGTCAATGTCCACAAACAGGCGCAGGCTCATCGAGAGGGCTGCGGTGAATATTGGGACGATATAGGTGGTGAGAGTATGCTTCTTTTGGATGGCGGTCTGTGCGGCTTCTTCTTCGTTCAGCTTCTTGGCCAATGCTTGCATATATGCAAATTCGTAGTTGTAGCTTTCGGGCGTCAGCACATGATGGGCCATGAAGGTGAACGATTTGGCATTTTCGGGGCCGAGGCGGACGATGTCGTGGGGCTTGATGCGGCACGAAATCACGCGGCGGAATTCGCCATCGGGCTGGCGAATAAATACGCCGTTGCCGGTGGTGCCTTTGAGGTCCTCGATGTACCAATCGCGCGACTGCGGGTCGAGCGTCAGCCGGGCGTGCTCGTTGTGCACGTATTCTTGGTCATCGCTAATCTTGAACGGCTGGGTGCCTCGACGGCCTATTATGAATGTTTGTTGCATAAGTCAGAGTCGTGATGTTGCGGGATGGATGGACAGCGGCAGCGAGGCATTCAGTCGACCGGCTCGGCGACGGCTTCAGCGGGCTCGGCAGCCGCCTGAGCGGCAGCGCGACCTCCGCGCGGAGCGTTGTAGCGCGCCGTGAAGCGGTCCTTGAGTTGCTTGAGCAGGTGCTTGGGCACTTGCAGCTTGAAGTGGTGGTCGGTGAGGTCCGACAGTGTGAGGTATTGCTTGAGCAGATTGATATTCGACAGATAATTCTCGTTGATAATCAGCGAACGGCCCAAGCGCACAAACGCTGAGACGCCTTTTGGAAGGGAATTTGCAAGGATTTTTTCAACACCCGACAGGCCGGTGTTGAGCACCAGACCATAGCCGCTGATATAGGTTAGACGCGTATAATTGCCCTCGGCTTGGAAGTATGCAACTCGGTCGAGGTCAAGTATCAGCAGCTCGTCGCGCGTATTGATACACACTTTTTTCATAGCATTATGGATAGACTTTTTTGGTATTAAGTGCAAAGGTACGTTTTTCGTGGCATATCAGCAACACAAAAACGCTAATTTTTGGCACTTTAGGACATTATTATGTCGAAAAAGTGTGATTTACGCGCGCTTAATCTTCGGGTAGAGGCTCCAGAAGGGCTTCGGGCGGGTTGATGAAGTAGAGGTGGGTGGTGGCGCGGGTGACGGCGGTGTAGAGCCAGCGGTAGAACTCGGGTCCGGCCATCTCGGGCGGTATGTACGACAGGTCGATGAGCACGTTGCGCCACTGTCCGCCCTGAGCCTTGTGGCAGGTGACGGCGTAGGCATATTTCATCTGCAGAGCGTTCCAGTAGGGCGAGTTCTGCATGGCGCGGATGCGCTCTTGGTGTGACGCTCCCGGTGCGTGCAGGTCGGGGTCTTCGTAGACGGCGCGGAAGAGTGCCTCGCTCTGTTCGCGGCTGAGTGCGGCGGCGTCGCCGATGAGGCAGGCCGGTATGATTTTGGCGCTGAATTCGACTTCGTCGTTGCCGGGCAGGCCGAGGACTACATCGGTGAAGCGCATGCCGTACTTCATCTCGGAGCCGAGGACGCGGCGCAGCTCGAGGATTTCGCCGTTGGCTACGAAGTCGAGGCCTTTGACCTGGCGTGTCCAGTGGTAGTTGTTCTTTGCGGCGATGAGCAAGTCGCCGCTGACGAGCTCTTCTTCGTGGCCGAGGACTTGTGCGCGGATGCCGCGGTTGAAGTCGGTGGCCGAGCGGTTGGAGCGCGTGATGACGATAGTCTCGTCGATGCCGTCGTTGCGGTAAAGGCTGTCGAGGAGGTCGGGCAGATCGGCACCGTCGACGGTGTCGACATCGGCTGCGGCTACGTTGAGCGGCACGATAGCGGTGGCAGCGGCTTCGGCGGCGCCGCTATTGCCGGCTGTCGCCAAGGCGCGTCGCAGGCGGGTGGCATTGCGCAGGATGCCCGAGTGGGCGGCTTGGCGTGCCACTTCGGTAAGGGTCGCGCGGCTTACTTTGAGCCCGTATCCGCGCATCTCGGTGGCGTTCATAGCCGGCGATTCGGTCTGGCCCACGGGCGGTAGCTGGGCGGTGTCGCCCAAGAGTATGAGCCGGCAGTTGTCGCCGGAGTAGACGTACTGTACCAGGTCGGTGAGAAGGCTCCGGCCGTTTTCGTCGCCGGCGCCAATCATCGATGCTTCGTCGACGATGAATACGGCTTGGTGGCAAGTGTTTTCGCGCGGAGTGGCGCCGCCGCCGGCTCCGGGGAGCTGGTGGTGATAGATGCGGCGGTGGATTGTGGAAGCCGGTCGCTGTGCGTAAGCGCCGAACACCTTGGCTGCACGGCCCGTCGGGGCCATGAGCACGGTGTCGATATGTCGGGCGGCCAGTGCACGCACCAACGCACCGGTGAGCGATGTCTTACCGGTGCCGGCGTATCCGTTGAGGATGAAGACGCGGTCGGCCGATGGCAGGCCGGGTTCGGGGCAGCAGAAGCGCGCGAGCGCAAGGGCTACCTGCAGCTGCTGATCGTTTGGGGTGAAAGGCAGTTGCGCCAGAATGTCGACAGCAAACTCGCGAGGCGTCATTTGAGACTCCACTCGAAGCCGCCGTCCTTGGTGTCCTTGACGGCGAACCCAATCTGGCTGAGGCGGTCGCGGATGCGGTCGCTGGTAGCCCAGTCTTTGTTCTTCTTGGCTTCGCGGCGGATGTCGAGCAGCAGGTCTACGGCTTCCTCGTAGGGCTTGAGGGCGCCTTCGGCGGCGTCGCCTTCGGGGGTGATGCCGAGGATGTCGCCGGCGAATGTCTGCATCAGCCGGCGCAAGGCTTCGAGGTCGGCTTCGGTGGCGTGGGCCGTGCCGTCGTTGACTTGGTTGATGACGCGGCAGGCGTCGAAGAGCGTGGCGATTACCATCGGGGTGTTGAGGTCGTCGTCCATAGCTTCGTAGCAGCGGCGCTGCAGGTCAGCGACGTCGATAGTCGAATCGGCCGATGCCTTGAGGTCGCCGAGGCGTTTCCAGCCTTCGAGGAAGCGCTTGAGTGCGGTCTCGGAGGCTTTCAGGGCGTCGTTCGAGAAGTCGACTGTGCCGCGATAGTGGGCCTGAAGGATGAAGAAGCGGATGGTCATCGGCGAATAAGCCTGCTCGAGCAGCCGGTGGTTGCCGGTGAAGAATTCGTCGAGTGTGATGAAATTACCGAGCGACTTGCCCATCTTCTGGCCGTTGATGGTAATCATATTGTTGTGCATCCAGTAGCGCACGGCCGGGCAGCCGTTGTGGGCTACCGACTGCGCTATTTCGCACTCGTGGTGGGGAAATTTGAGGTCCATGCCGCCACCGTGGATGTCGAAGGTGGTGCCGAGGTATTTTTCGCCCATGGTCGAGCATTCGAGGTGCCAGCCGGGGAAGCCTTCGCTCCAAGGCGATGGCCAGTGCATGATATGCTCGGGCGAGGCTTTTTTCCACAGAGCGAAGTCGGCGGGGTTGCGTTTTTCGCTTTGGCCGTCGAGCTCGCGAGTGGCCGACAGCAGCTCGTCGATGTTGCGGCCCGAGAGCTTGCCGTAGCCATGCTCTTTGTTGAATTTGGGCACGTCGAAGTAGACGGAGCCGTCGCTGATATAGGCATAGCCGGCATCAAGGATTTTCTTGATGTATTCGATTTGCTCGATGATGTGGCCCGAAGCGTGGGGCTCAATCGAGGGCGGCAGCACGTTGAGGCGCTCCATGGCTTTGTGGTAGCGAGTCAGGTAGTACTGCACCACTTCCATGGGTTCGAGTTGCTCGAGGCGAGCTTTTTTTGCGATCTTGTCCTCGCCTTCGTCGGCGTCGTGCTCGAGGTGGCCAACGTCGGTGATGTTGCGCACGTAGCGCACCTTGTAGCCCAGGTGGAGCAGGTAGCGATAGAGGATGTCGAAGGTGATGGCCGGGCGAGCGTGGCCCAGGTGTCCGTCGCCGTAGACAGTCGGTCCGCACACATACATACCCACGAATCCCTCGTGGAGCGGCTTGAAGTATTCTTTGGTGCGCGACATCGAGTTGTAAATACAGAGATTGTTGGTCAGCATGTGTTCGGAGGTGTTTTTTGTGTGGTTAAAAATATCGGGGCGGGCGACTGCCCGCCCCGGAAGTCGGTTAGTTAGTCGTTAAGCCTGAAAGGGGTTGGGGATGTCGTTTTGGCCGCCTTTGGGAGCCTTGCGGGTGATTTCGCCGAAGGTCTGCTCGTACTTGGCTACGTTGTCGCGCAGAGCGTAGAGCAGGTTCTTGGCGTTCTCGGGAGTCATGATTATGCGGCTGATGACCTTGGCTTGGGGCATGTTGGGCGCTACCGACACGAAGTCGACGTAGAATTCCTGTGCCGAGTGAGAGATGACAGCGAGGTTGCTATAAAGACCTGTGGCCACTTCGGGCGACAGTTCTATTTTGAGTTCTTTCTTTTGATCCATTTTTATTACGATATTAGATATTATACACGCAAAGTTACGAAAAGTTTTGCGATAAGTAAAAGTTCCGAGTATTTATTCGAAGGGAGTAGGGTCGAGGTTAGTAGTGCGTTCGAAGTAGATCTCCTTTTTAATGCCGTTGTTCTGGAAGTGAACATTGATTCCTTTGCAGCCGGGGCGGTTCCATAGCTCGGCGATGTCGATAGAGCCGTAGAAGGTGCGGTTGTAGCCACCGGTGTTGTCGCTTTGGAAGCCTACGTAAACCTGGGGAATTTCGTCGTCCTTGGTTTCGTCAATAACGTAGAGACCAAACTGCTTGGCATCCTTCTGGATAGGAGCAATAGCTTCGATGTTGATATAAGTGCCTTCGCGCTGCAGCAGGGTGACGTCGATGGTAGTCGATGTGAGGTCGGCTACGGTCTTGACGTCGGCAGTCTCAACTTTGCCATTGAAAACTTCCATGATGGCCATCAGGTCGATAGCGCCGCTTTGGTAGCGGATGTTCGATTGGTTGCTATAGGCGATGATATAGCGCTTGCCAATGGTGTATGTGTCGGCTTTGAGTGAAATGGTCGAGGTGAAAGTCACCAGCGGGCTGTCGAGACTTTCGCGGCAGGTGAATACCGAGCCTTCGGGGTTGCTGGCTGCGTAGGTTACGAATGCCATGTAGGTTGTCGGGTAGTCGCTGTTGTCGTCGCTGTTGCACGATGCGGTGCTGAAGCAGAATACGAAGGCCAGCAAGCCGAGTACAAGTTGATTGAGTTTCTTCATTTTAGTTTGTTTACGTTGTTAAGTAATCTTTGGTATGTTTATCAGCGGTTTATACTTTGGTAATTATTTCGGAGGAAGTGTTGTCGCTGACGATGCGGCCGTCGGCCATGGCGATGATGGAATCGGAGTCGGCGGCCAGGTGCTCGTCGTGAGTGACGATAAGGAATGTGGCGCCCAACTCGTCGCGCAAGTCGAAGAACAGGCGGTGCAGCTCGCGGCGGTTGTGCGAATCGAGGCTGCCTGATGGCTCGTCGGCCAAGATGACGGCCGGACGGTTGATTAGCGCTCGCGCTACGGCACCACGTTGGCACTCGCCGCCCGAGAGCTCGGCCGGACGATGGCTGCAGCGGCTGCCAAGTCCGAGGCGCTCAAGCAGGCTGCGTGCCTCAGCCATGGCTTCTGTGCGTGACTTCCCGGCAATCAGCGCCGGCATGGCTACGTTCTCCTGTAGGTTGAACTCGGGCAGCAAGCGGTGCTGCTGAAATACGAACCCGATAGTTGAACATCTGAAACGCGACAAAGCGCGGTCCGACATATTCTGTACGTCGACGCCATCGAAGCACACCGAGCCCGAGTCGGGGCGAATCAGGGTGCCGATGATTTGCAGCAGAGTCGTCTTGCCGGCGCCGCTGGGCCCGACAATCGATGTCACGGCGGCCGGGCGCACTTGCAGGTCAATACCTTTCAGCACGTCGAGCGCGCCGTAGCGCTTCGTTATGTTGTGGATTTCTATCACGCATTTTGTATTTAGAATGTAAAATTACGCACTTCCACTCGCATAGCAAAATTTTGACTGTAAATTTAACAAATATTGCGCCTTGGCCGGGCGGTTTTTTTGTCGGTGCCGCGTCGTCGTGTGCCAGCGACTAAAATAGCGCGCCCGGCTCGGATGGATCCGGGTCGGGCGGCTTATGTCGGAGTGTTTAACTCAGCGGATTAGAGCTGGGGACCGGCAGCAACGAGAGCCTTGCCGGCTTCGTTGTTTTCGTACTTCTTGAAGTTCTTGATGAAGCGAGCAGCGAGGTCTTCGGCCTTGGCGGTCCAAGCGGCAGCGTCAGCGTAGGTGTCGCGGGGATCGAGGATGGCGGGATCTACGCCGGGGAGTGCGGTGGGCACTTCGAAGTCGAAGATGGGGAGCTTCTTGGTGTCGGCCTTGAGGATCGAGCCGTCGAGGATAGCGTCGATGATGCCGCGGGTGTCGCGGATCGAGATGCGCTTGCCTGTACCGTTCCAGCCGGTGTTCACGAGGTATGCCTTGGCACCGCTCTGTTCCATGCGCTTAACGAGTTCTTCAGCGTACTTGGTGGGGTGCAGTTCGAGGAATGCCTGGCCGAAGCAAGCCGAGAAGGTGGGGGTGGGCTCGGTGATGCCGCGTTCGGTACCGGCGAGCTTAGCGGTGAAGCCCGACAGGAAGTAGTACTTGGTCTGTTCGGGAGTCAGGATCGATACGGGGGGCAGTACGCCGAATGCGTCAGCGCTCAGGAAGATAACGTTCTTGGCAGCGGGGCCGGCCGAGATGGGCTTAACGATCTTCTCGATGTGGTCGATGGGGTAGCTAACGCGGGTGTTTTCGGTCACGCTCTTGTCAGCGAAGTCGAGCTTGCCTTCAGCGTCAACGGTAACGTTTTCGAGCAGAGCGTCGCGACGGATAGCGTTGTAGATATCGGGTTCTGACTCTTTGTCGAGGTTGATAACCTTAGCGTAGCAGCCGCCTTCGAAGTTGAATACGCCCTTGTCGTCCCAGCCGTGTTCGTCGTCGCCGATGAGCAGACGCTTGGGGTCGGTCGAGAGGGTGGTCTTGCCGGTGCCTGAGAGGCCGAAGAATACAGCGGTGTTTTCGCCGTTCATGTCGGTGTTGGCCGAGCAGTGCATCGAAGCGATGCCCTTCAGGGGCAGGTAGTAGTTCATCATCGAGAACATACCCTTCTTCATTTCGCCGCCGTACCAGGTGTTGATGATAACCTGTTCGCGCGAGGTGAGGTTGAAGACAACGGCAGTTTCGCTGTTGAGACCGAGTTCCTTGTAGTTGGTCAGTTTAGCCTTAGAAGCGTTGTAAACAACGAAGTCGGGAGTGAAGTCAGCGAGGTCTTCAGCGGTGGGGCGGATGAACATGTTGGTCACGAAGTGAGCCTGCCATGCAACTTCCACGATGAAGCGAACGGCCATGCGGGTGTCCTTGTTGGCGCCGCAGAAGCCATCGACTACGAAGAGCTTCTTGCCCGAGAGTTCGTTCAGAGCGAGTTCCTTGCAAGCGTTCCAAGCTTCGAGTGAAGCGGGCTTGTTGTCGTTCTTGTATTCATCGGTAGTCCACCATACGGTGTCCTTCGAGGTTTCGTCGAGAACGATGAATTTGTCTTTGGGCGAACGGCCGGTGTAAACGCCGGTCATCACGTTGACAGCGTCGAGTTCGGTCTTGTAGCCTTTCTCGTAGCCTTCGAGGGTGGGGAGAGTTTCGAATGCGTAGAGTTCTTCGTAGCTGGGGTTGTAAACAACTTCAGTCACGTTCTTGATACCGAGTTTTTCGAGGTCGGCCTTCACGCCGGCGATACGGCTCTTTTTGATTTCTTCTAAGTTGCTCATTTTGCGGTTAGAAATATTAGTGGTTAATTTTTATCAGTTCGTTTCGATGCTGTCGCATCGTGTGGAATAAACAATTTGAAACGTCGCCTTGTTAATCGAGTGCAAAGTTATAACGTTTTTTGTGATTATGAAAGCGATTAAAGAAAAAATTCCTTAATAAGGCTAACTTTTTTTCTAATTCGGCAAAAATAGTTGGGGTGGCGGATTTCTGAGAGTGGGTATATGCAAAAAAAAGAATGAGAAACGAAATCCGAAGATTGTCAATTTCTCATTCTCCTCTCTCCTCTGGCGGTGCGGACGGGACTCGAACCCGCGACCCCTAGCGTGACAGGCTAGTATTCTAACCAGCTGAACTACCGCACCAATTTTGTTTTTGGCTCTCTTGCCTTGAGGTGAGTTGCATCGGCTTGTTGCCCGATTGCGAGTGCAAATTTACGACCACTTTTTGATTCCTGCAAATATTTGAGCGATTTTTTTTAATTTTTTCGCAAAATAGGTGAAAAAGGATATAAAATTAGTCGTTTTTACATCAAAGGGAGCTCAATTCTGAAGGTTGTGCCACGTCCGGGTACTGAATTTTTGACGAAGATAGAGCCGCGATGATATTGCGCGATGATGCGCCGAGCCAGCGTCAGGCCCAGACCCCAGCCGCGGCTTTTGGTGGTGAAGCCGGGTTGAAATACGGATTTGAAATTTTTGCGGGCGATGCCCTTGCCGGTGTCGGCAACTTCGATGAATGCGACATCGCCGTCGCGTCCGGTGCTCACGTCGATTGCGCCTTGTCCGTCCATGGCGTCGACGGCGTTTTTGATGAGGTTTTCCATCACCCATTCAAAAAGCGGGGCGCAGGCCATGGCTTGCAGGTCGGTATCTTCGGCCAAGTGGGTGCTCAGGCGGATGCGGCTGGAGATGCGAGTGGCCATGTAGGCCGAGGCTGCGCCTACGGTGGCGTTGATGTCGGTGGGTGTCATTTGCGGCGTAGAGCCGATTTTTGAGAATCGCGAGGCGATGGTGCTCAGACGGCTGACGTCCTTGTTCATTTCGCCGACGGTGTCGCGGTCGACTCCCATCTCGGGCAGGAGTTCCATCCAGGCCATCAGCGACGAGATTGGTGTGCCGAGCTGGTGTGCGGTCTCTTTCGACAGGCCGACCCATACGCGGTTTTGCTCGGCGCGCTTTGTGGAGAGCATGGCGAAGTAGACAACGGCCACGAAAGCCAGCATCACAGCTATTACTATATAAGGATAGAAGCTGAGGCGTTTGAGCAGGGTGGAGTCTTCGTAGTAGAGGTGTTGGTTGATGCCGTTGCCGGCGTCAATGTCGATGACGTTGTTGGTCAGCGCGAGGCCGGCCAGTTTTTGCTGTAGGAATTGGTCGTTGATGGTGGAAAGCGGCCATGGGTTCAGCGAGTCGATAGGCTGGGGAAGGTCGAAGTTGCGTTGTTGCAGGATGTTGCCGTCGTCGTCGGTGAGCAGCACGGGGATGGTGGTGTTGCTCTCGATGATTCGGAGCAGGAAGTCGATGTTGACGGCGCCTTCGCTGTCGGCGACTGAGTTTATGATTTCGCGAGTAGCGTCGGCCCAGATTTCCATTCGTTCGCGCTCTTGCTGCGAGAGGTCGCGCACCAGGCCGGTCGATATATAAAGGAATATTGCGACGACGGCAGCGGCAGTGACCAGGAAAGCGGGCTTGCCGTAGCGGACGATTGCGGAGAGTGTCGACAGGCGTGCCATAGGCGTCAGTCGGCTTGTTTATCTTCGATTGTCGAGAGGCGAATCAGCTCAAGGCGGTTGGCGCTCATGCGCATGATTTCGAATTGGTAGCCACCCAGCTCGATGACGTCGCCCTTGGCGGGGAATGAGCCGGTCGACTGTAGGATGTATCCGGCCAGGGTCTGGTAGTCGTCGCTTTCGGGTAGGTCGAGGTTGAATTCTTCGTTGATGTCGGTGACTTCGCATCGGCCCGAGAATTCGTAGACGCCCTCGTCGATGCGCTTGGCGATGAGTCGGTCCTTGTCGTGCTCGTCCTGGATGTCGCCGAAAATTTCTTCGACCAGGTCCTCGAGCGAGACGAGTCCGGCAGTGCCGCCGAATTCGTCGACGACGACGGCGAGCGAGCGTTTCTGTTGCAGCAAGCGGCGCATGAGTTTGTTGGCCAGAAGGTTCTCGGGGGCGTAGAGCACCGGCTTGATGTGTTCGGTCCAATCGGCTTCGGGGTCGAAGAGCTCGCTGACGTGGATGTAGCCGATGATGGAGTCGATGTCGTCCTTAAAGACCAGGATTTTCGAGCGGCCCGACGAGGTGAAGAGTCGGCTGAGCTCCTCGCGGTCGGTGGTGTCGATGTTGACGGCGACGAGTTCGTTGCGGGGCGTCATGCAGTCGCGCACGTGGGTCGACGAGAAGTCGAGGGCGTTGCGGAAGATTTTTACTTCGTTTTCGACTTCCTTGTGCTTCTCTTCGAGGTCGTCGATGTTCGACTCGAGGAAGTCGCCGAGCTCGTCGACGGAGATGACGCTCATGCGCGGTTCGGCGCTCTTGATGCCCACCAGGCGCATCAGTCCGCGCGACAGGGCAGTCGAAAGCCATGAGATGGGGTAGAGCAGCAGGTAGAAGACGAATACGGGCAAGGCGAATATCTTCAGCGAGCTGTTGGGGTTGATTTGGAAGACGGTCTTGGGGATGAACTCGCCGGTGATGATGATGACGGTGGTCGAAATCACGGTCTGGAGCAGCAGGAGCAGCGCCGAGGAGTCGGTGATGGTCTCGAGCCATGGCTTCAGCAGCTCGGCTGCGCCCATGCCGTAGATGACGAGCATCACGTTGTTGCCCACCAAAATCGATGAGATGAAGAACTCGCTGTTGCGGTAGAAGCGGTTGATTATACGCGAGATAAACCCGCCGCGGGCCATGTCGAGTTCGGCGCGTACGCGGTCGGATGTGACGAATGCAATCTCAACGCCTGAGAACAAGGCCGAGAATGCCAGCGATATCACTGTGATAATAATCCAGGTAGCCATCAGTGTCTGGGCAAGGTTTTTATGGGTCGGAGAGTATGATTGGTTCGGCTGTTGTTGCTGCGAATGTCGCCGGCGTCGATGCTGCGCTGCGAGGCGCGCTTCGGAGCGGGTCGGCGTCGCATTGTGGGCTTGATGTCGATGGTGTCGGCGGCCACGGTGTCGGCGGCCACGGTGTCGGTGGCAGCGACTTGGTCGGGTTGGCGTTCGATGGGGATGATGCCTGTGGGGCGATTGACATTATATGATGTCATGTTCTGGTCGGAGCGGAAGCCGTAGCCTTCGATGATGCGGTCGCTGCGCACGATGTGGATGAACGAGTCGCTGCGGATTTCTTTGTGGAACTGGTCCCAGAAGAGCTGCGTGGTGATGAAGCTGTCGCGCTCGGTGTTGACCATGACGACGTGGCCGTCGAGACGCCACAGGCGTTTGCGGCTGAAGTAGACGGCTGAGTCGCATACGATGCTTGCGGCGGGTCGCAATTGGCTGTCGTACTGCTGCAGGTCGAGCCCGTCGGGGAAACGCCAGTAGGGCTCCTCGGCTTCGTCGTAGATTTCCCACACGGGCGACACGATTTTGTATTTCGTGTAGCCGGAGTCGCTGATTAAGGTCGCAACGTCGTAGGTCGACATTGTGGGCGTCAGCGCCGGGTCTGTGATGCCGGGCACGAACGAGTGGCGCTCTTCACGGCACGAAAAGGTGGTCGCGGCGACAACCGCAGCGACCAGCAGCATCGGCAGTGTCCTCAGTCCGCGCATGGCCTTGTGTGGGTGTGTGCGTCAGTGCGCAGGGTTTAATAAATCTTGTTCTTGCGGAACCACGATTCGTTGAAGTTGACGCCGATGGTGATGTTGAAGTAGTTTTCCTTCACCAGCGCGTTGGGGGTGCCTTGGCGGTGCGACCATTCGAAGCCGAGGTTCACTAAGGTTTTGAAGCCGGGTACGGGGAGGCCCAGACCGCAAGCCAAGCCGTATTCGCGCACGTTGTTGTCGCCAATCATGAGGTAGTCGCGGTCGTAGTATGTGCCGAGGCGATATTGGATGCGACGCAAGTAGCTGCCGCGCTGGTTGGGCTGATATTGCAGGCCGAGGGCGATTTTGTAGCGGTCGGCTAAGGCGCCTTTCACACCGTCGTACTTTTCATTCGACCAGGGCTGGTAGGTGAAGTCGGCTTCGACCATCAGTCGCGAGCGCCAAGTGTAGCTGACGCCGGCGCCGTAGGATGCGGCCATCGAGTAGCCGTCCTGGAGCTTTGTCGATTCGACTTCGGTGGTTTCGCTATCGGATGTGAGGTCCTGCACGTAGGTGCGGGCGTGTCCGAGAAATTTCTTGGCAGGCGAGTAGGTGAGGCCGATGGCGAGCATGTCGCGGCCGATGGGGTACAGGTATTGCAAGCCGGCGTTGATGTGCCAGTCGCGCACGTCAAGTTCGTGCTTGAAGAGCGAGGTGGAGCTGCTCTCGGTCTGTGCGTAGGTGTAGTTGTTGGTCGAGCCGAACATGTACGAGAGGTTCACGCCGACGCTCAAGCGGTCGATGATGCGGCCACCGATGCCGAGGTAGAGCTCGTTGATGCTGCCGTCGCCCGAGCGCGAGGCATAGCCGTTGTCGATGCCGTTGCCGAACGAATATCCCACCGACGAGAAGGGTAACACACCCACCGACATGCCGATGCGTTTCGACACCGGGAACTGCATGGTGATGTATCCCAAGCCGCCGCCGAAGTCCTTGTCGGATGTGCGCTCGCCGTCGACAGTCTCGTTGTTCCACACTGTGGTCAGGTCGACACCCATGTCGAAGAGGAATGTCAGCGAGTCGGTGCGCGCATACGATGCGGGGTTCATCACATTTATCTGGCGGCCGCTGTGCATGGCGTAGCCGACGCCACCCATGGCAGTCTGTGCCGAAGTGGCGTGGTCGCTGATCAGGCCGTAGCCGTAGCGCGAGTAGGGGGAGATAGTACCGTTCTGGGCGTGGGCAGCCGCAGCGATAGTTACAATGGCCGCGAGGGCCGTCAGCAGTCGTTTAATTTTCATTGTAGTTCAATATGCTGTTCAGACCTATCAGCACCAAGTCGGGCTCGATGATGATAGGCGTGGTGATATACGGAATGATAAGGTCGGCCGAGCCGCCGGTGAGGATTACCGCCGGGTCCGTTGCCTGCGGCAGGCAGTGGCGATAGTACTGCAACTCGCCTACGACGCCGCGGATAGCGCCCGAGCGCAGGGCCGTCTCTGTGTCGTAGCCCCAGCGCGGACATTCGCCGTCGGTCTCGACCAGTGGCAGTGCGCGAGTGAAGTGCTGCATCGCCTCCAGTCGCACAAAGATGCCGGGGGCAATGTTGCCGCCGATGAAGCGGCCGTCGGCCGTCACTACATCGTAGGTGATGGCTGTGCCCATGTCGACGACAAGCGCCGTGCGGCCCGGGGCGATGGTCGCTGCTCCGGCTGCTGCCGCGATGCGGTCGGCTCCCAAGGTCGCCGGGGTGCGATATCCGAGCGTGATGGGTAGCGGCGTGTCGGCGTTGAGGATTACCAGCCGCCGGGCGATGCCTGCAAGCGCCCGGCGCACCTCGGCCTCGCTGCGGCGACACACCGAGCAAAATATGGCCGCATCTACTTCGCGGTTGCATGCTATCAAAGTGGGCAGCTCCTCGAGCCGTCCTACTTTGAAACTGTGTTCCGACACCAGCAGGCCGTCGGTCCACACGCCTATCTTGGTCGACGAGTTGCCCTCGTCTATGGTTAGTTGCGTTGACATTCAGACGGCAAAATTACAAAATCTGTAATTACCAGCCAAATCTAACCACTTTTTAAAGAATAATTAACGCACTTTTCGCAATTTCGCAATGGCGTGCGCTGCCAGGTCGTAGAGCAGCGGCACCAACATGATGGGCGAGGTAAGTGCGATGGCGGCAGCCAGGTCTTTGACCGGAACAGCTACGACTGAGAACATTTCGCCACCGACATATACGATGGCAATCTGGCCCAGGAAGATGGCGGCCACTACGCCGAAGAAGACTTTCGAGTTGCGCCAGTCGTGGAAGGCCGAATGTCCCGACATGAATGCACGGGCGTTGAAGAGGTTCCAGGCCTGCATGAATACGAAGATGCAGAAGAAGATGGTCAGGTCGTAGTCCGACAGGGGGTGGCCGCCGGCTGTGAACAAGTCGGAAACTATCTCGCCGATGTCCCAGTCGAGTAGCGAGCCGCCGGTGTGGATGCGCAGGTAGTGCAGGATGCCCCACAGCAGGGCTGTGAACAGCAGGCCGATGGTGCAGATGCGCCAGCCCATGGCCGGCTTGATGATGAAGTCGCCGGTGCGGCGCGGCGCTTTGTTCATCACCTCGGGCGAGGGAGGCAATGCTGCCAGTGCCAGCGCTGCGAAGGTGTCCATAATCAGGTTCACCCACAGCATCTGTGTCACAGTCAGCGGCGACTGGGTGCCGGTGAAGGCTCCGATTACCACAATCAGGCAGGCTACGATGTTGACTGTCAGCTGAAAGAGGATAAATCGCTGGATGTTGAGGTAGAGCGAGCGACCCCACATCACAGCCTTGGCAATCGATGTGAAGCTATTGTCCATGATGATGATGTCGCCGGCTTGCTTGGCTACGGAGGTGCCGTCGCCCATGGCGAGGCCCACTTGGGCGGCGTTCAGCGCCGGGGCATCGTTGGTGCCGTCGCCGGTGACGGCCACTACCTCGTCGCGGCGCTGCAGCATGGCTACGAGGCGCGATTTGTCGGTCGGACGGGCGCGCGACATTATCTTTATGTCGCGGCAGCGGCTGAGGGCTTCTTCGTCGGAGAGTGCAGCCCATTCGGGTCCGCTGATGAGGCTCGAATCGTTGTCGTCTTCGGTCCAGAGGCCCACCTGGCGGCCGATTTCGCGGGCCGTGCCGGGGGTGTCGCCGGTGACGATTTTCACGTCGATGCCGGCGCGAATACTCTCGCGGATAGCGTCGGGGACATCGTCGCGCACCGGGTCGGCGATGCCGCAGATGCCGATGAACTGCAGGGGCAGGCCCTCGGTCAGGCGACCGTCGACGATGACTCTGTCGGCTGTGGCGTCGTCGATGTAGCAGAAGGCGAAGCCCAGTGTGCGGTAGGCGTGGCTCTGATAGTCGAGCAGCTGCGCTTCGATGTCGGTGCGTGCCACGTCGGCGGCAATCGAGGAGCACATACCCATCACAATCTCGGGCGCACCCTTCACGTAGAGCATACGGCGGCCGGTGGCGGCTGATTCGACCACTGTGGCCATATATTTGTTCTTAGTCGAGAATGCGAGCTGGTCGACGATTGCAGCAGCTTGGCGTAGCTGCATGTAGTCGGCGTCGTGGGCGTGGAGCCACGTCAGCAGGGCGCCTTCTGTCGGGTTGCCCACCACGGACGTGCGGCCATTGCTATGGTCCAGGAAGGCCGTCGAGTTCGTGGCGATACCCTCGTCGATGATAGCGGCGGCGTTGTCGCCTTGCAGGAAGAAGTTGGTGTGGGCCACCGACATGCGATTTTGAGTCAGTGTGCCCGTCTTGTCGGTGCAAATTACGGTGGTGGCGCCCATCGTCTCGCAGGCGTGCATCTTGCGCACCAAGTTGTTGGTAGCCAGCATGCGGCGCATGCTCAGCGCGAGGCTCAGCGATACGCTCATAGGCAAGCCTTCGGGCACTGACACCACGATGAGCGTCACGGCCAGCATGATGGTCGTCAGGCCGTAGTTGATAGCTTCGATGGTTGATGCGCCCGCCCAGTCGAAGATGCAGCAGCGGCCGATGACAATCAGCAGGCCGATACCGTAGCTGGCATAGGCAATCAGTCGGCCCAGGCGCTCGAGCTGGATGGTGAGCGGGGTTTTGACGCCCGAGTCGATGGTCGACGCTTTGAACACGTGGCCCTGCTCGGTGGCGTCGCCCACGGCTGTGACCACCATGGTGCCGCGGCCTTCGACCACAGCGGTGCCGCGCATCACCATGTCGACCGGATAGGTGGCATCCTTGCCTTCGCCGGGTGCGGGTTGATGATTTTTGCGCGCCATAGGCTCGCCCGTGAGCGAACTTTCGTCGACGCCCATCGACAGCGAGTCGATCAGTCGGCCGTCGGCCGGCACTTCGTCGCCGGTGTCGAGGATGACGATGTCGCCGACTACGACATCGCGGCGTGCGATTTCCGTCACGCCGCCGTCGCGGATTACCTTTACGGCCATGTCGTCGTTGGTGCGGTTGAGAATTTCAAACTTACGGTCGGCGCTTACTTCGAGGCAAAAACTGATGAGCGTGGCCATCAGCACGGCCATCAAGATGCCGGTCGGCTCGAGAAATACCTTGGCGCCGGCATCGATTGACACAAATTCATAAATGGCGATGCCGATCGAAAGTAGCAGGGCTACCAGCAGAATGCGGATCAGCGGGTCCTTGAAATTACCGAGAAATTTTATCCAAAGCGAGGGGCGAGGCGGCGGTGTGATTACGTTAACACCATGTTTGCGAGCGCTTTCGGCCACTTCGGCAGCCGTCAGCCCCTTAGTAAACGTTTCTTCCATGCTAAATGTTAAAATTGCGCATGCAAAGTTACGCCTATTTCAAATAATAATTATGAAATTAAAATTAAAAAAAGATTAAATACAGGCCGAAAGGGTTATTGCTCAATCGTTATGCGGTAGCCGTGGCCGGTGCGGTTGTCGATGCCGGCGCCCATCTCGCTCAGTTTTCTGCGCAGGCGCGAGATGTTTGTGTCGACGATGCGCTCGTTGACATCGTGATTGTCGTGCCATATCGTCTGTAAAATGTCGGCGCGCGAGGTGTAGCCGTCGCGATTGCGCAGCAGCATCTCCAAAATGTTGATTTCGGTTTTTGTCAGCGACAACGGCCGGCCGTTGAATGAGGCTTCGTGGCTTAGCAGGTTCAAGACCAGGCCTTTGAATTGCAGCGTGGTGAATTCTCCCGTGGGCAATAGCCGCATGCGTCGACGCATGACTGACCGGATTCGCGCCAAGAACTCGCGTAGCGAGAATGGCTTGCGCACGCAGTCGTCGGCGCCGGCATCGAGGGCGTCGATCAATGTGCTTTCGTCGTCGTATTCCGAATAGTAAATCATGCCGACACGCTCGCCGACCGGCGTCGTTTTCAGCTGCGAAATCAGTTCGAGGCCTGTCGGAATCTGTCGGGCACCGTCGATTAGCATCAGATGCACGTCTTGCAGGTCGTCGGCTTCGACGGCCGATGTCGATTCAATCACGCGCACCGAATAGCCTTCGCTGTTGAGATTTTCGCTCAGCAGGCTCACGATAGCGCAGTCGTCGTCAACTATCAAGATGTTGCCTAATGACGTGGTGTGCATTGCGGTTGACTGTTTTCGCAAAGTAAAGGATATTTTTTGAGTAGCCAAAGGCTGTTGCCGTCGTTTTTACTTATTGTAACACACATTTAACGCGGCTAAGTTGTCGGTGTGTCGTGGGGGGCGGCTACTGTGTAGCGGCGGCAAGTGTCACCACGCTGATGCGAGCTGCGCCGGCGTCGACTAAGGCATGTGCGGCTTCGGACAGTGTCGACCCCGTGGTGATGACATCGTCGACAAGGGCTATGTGGAGTCCGGCGACCGACTCTTTTCGTGCGACGGCAAACATGCCTTCGACGTTCGTGGCGCGGCCGGCGGCCGTGCGTCGCGTCTGCGAGCTGTGTCCGCGCACCGCCTTCAAGGCTTTTATCACCGGGATGCCGGTGGCGCGGCTGAGCTGCCGGGCGATGAGGTCGGCTTGGTTGTAGCCGCGACGAATGCGCTTCCACCAGTGCATCGGCACGGCTTGCAGTGCATCGACGCCGGCTAAAGCGTCGTCGGCGACCAGTCGGCGGGCATATATATCGGCTAACTCCTCGATGAGGTCGGGGCGTCCGCTGTACTTGCCGCGTTTGATTAGTCGGGCAGCCGTGGCTTCGCGGCGGTAGGCGGTCCAACTCATGCAGCGGTCGATGGGCAGGCTGCGAGGCAGTCGCTCGCGCAGGGCCTCGCCGTCGATGATGTACCACGACAGGTCGCCCAGGCAGGCGGCGCAGACTCCGCGCTCGCCTCGTGAAAGTCGTCGGCCGCAGCCTTCGCACACAGCCGGCAGCATCCAAGCAAATAAGCGCATGATGGGAATGTGAATTGAAAGAAAAGGACGCGCTGCGGATGCGGCGCGTCCTTTGTTATGCGTTGTGAGTCGGTTGATTAGCGGATAACGACTTTCGAAGCTTCAGTGCCCTGACGCTTGATGTACAGACCGGGAACGAGTTCGCCCTGTACGCGTACGCCATTGAGGTTGAAGTATTCAGCGGGAGCGTTGGTGTTGTCGGTGATGATGTTGTTGACGCCACTTACGAATCCTTCCTGAGCGATGGTGTAAACGCCCAGGCCGTTGCAGTCCTTGTAGAGCATGATGCGGCGAGCGAGCTTGCCGTTTTCGTCTTCGAATACGGGACCAACCGTGTAGCTGTGCGAGAAGCGACCTTCGCCCTTCTTGATACCCAGCTTAGCTGCGGGAGCGGTCCACATGGGAGTAGCACCTTCGAGAGTGAGGCTTTCGCTGAGTTTTACGATTGCCATCTGTCCACCGAGATTGCTGTCATCGGGGAATTCTACAGCGTAAACGAGGAACTGGTCGTCGCCGAGTTGGAACTGGCGCACACCATTAGGCTGTAATTTGGGTAAGAATCCTTCCCAAGCACCACCTTCTTCAGCTTCGGTAGAAGCTGTAGCAAACGAGCTCAAGAGTTCGCTTTGGTCGTCGTAGAGCGTGGGGTTGGTGGTGTGACCGTCCATCCAGAAGTACAGGCACTCAATATCAAATGAGTCGTCATAAACAAACGAGCCCATCGGCGAGTAGTTCCATGCAACCTGATTGGCAGGGTAGGTGTCTTCAAACGTCAGGATATTGAATCCAACTGCGCCGGGCTCCCATTCGCCACCTTCTTCCTTGACCCAAACATAAGCTTCTGCTTTTTCGTTGGGAACAGCCATGTAAGCTGCGGGGCCGTTAACGGCGTCGCCGACTACGTCGTAGTAGTCAACACGAGCTTCTGCACCGGCGCCTTCCAATTCGTCGAATGCGAAAGCGTTGAGCACGGTCAATTCACCGGTTTCGGGATTGATCTGATAGAGGTTCATGGGCTTGGGTGTGTTGGTAGTAGCGTCGTAGACCTTGCTTACGTAGTTGCCGAGAAGGAGGTGGTCGGCGTTGTCGGTGCCAATCCAGTTGGCTTCGATAAGGCCGGTCAGCTGAGTGCCGTTAAGTGTCAGTTTCAGGTCTTTGACAAACTTGCCGGTCTTAGCATCGACTACGAGCATGTGAGCACCGTGGTCTACTGCCGTAAAGGGATTGCCGAGGCTGTCAACTCTGGCGAAATTGTCTTGCGAGCAAGATACATAGATGTAGTCGCCGAGCATAGCAGCCATAGTGGCTTTGCCGGGGTTAGCCATCAGTTTTTCGAGATTGAGCCAATCTTGATAGGCAACAGCGGTCGAAACACCGTTATCACCGCGGCTCATCAGCCAGTCGTTGGTCAAGGTGTAACCTTCCTTGGTCTCGTAGTTAGCGGAGTCCCAACCCTGAGCTACCGCTGACAGCGAGATAGCTGCCATAGAAGCGAGAAGTAAAGATTTCTTCATAAATGATAATTTAAGGTTGTTAAGTTATTCTATTCCACGGAGTACCGTTGTTTTATAGTAATAAAATCACCGGTTGTTTCCGGCGAAAGATTATTTCGCGGTGTAAAGTTAAGCATGATTATCGGAATAGAGTCATTTTTTAACATAAAAAATCTTTTGAAAATTGTTAAAAATGTCTAAACCTTAAATTGGGCTCGGATATTTGGCAAGTGGCTCGGGGTTGAGGTCAGGATTTGTAGGTTCGGGCGGCTTTGTCGGTGCGCTCGTCGGTAAAGGAAGTGAACGTGGCTAGAAGGTCGGAAAGGGCGATGGCGGCGTTGCGCACCTGTGCATCGTAGAGGCTCGAGCCGGTGGCGGCCGAGACGTTGCGACCCAGCAGGGCGTCGCTGATGCCCGACACGTCGCCGAAGAGCTTCATCTGCAGGTTGAGGAGCTGATAGGCACCGCTTTCGGCGGTGTTTGTAATCATCTGCCGTGGCATTTCGGAGCCGGTACGGCCCGTGATGGGGATTACCGAGTCGGGCGACGACCATAGTCGGGCGACATCGTCGATGGTGATGCCGCGCGGCAGCTGGTCGACCGGGAAGAGTAGCGCCCCCTTGGCCGACGAGGCCAGCATGGTGTCGATTAGCACCACGAGTCGGTTGATGGTTCGCTGCTGGTCGATGACGTCCTCGACGAACGAGTGCACCTCGCCATCGGTGAGCGGATAGTGCTTGACTACAAAAGGGTGAGAGCCGTGGCCGAATGGCGATGCGTAGGTCGAGAGTACGGTGCCGTCGGGCGCCAGCCACGAGCACTGCCAGTGGACGGCCATGTAGTGGTGTCCGGCGCCGTCGCGCGCCTCGTCGGCCGCAAGTTGCCACACTTCGATGACGCGCCGTCGGCGGTCGCGTGCCCGATAGAAATCGATGTCGGCCGAAGCGGGTGCTCCCGGGCTGCCGGGGCCGTCGATGCCGCAGTCGGCATGGTCGGTAGCATATAGCCGGCGCAGGGCGTCGGCGCGTCGGCTGCTGCCTCGGCCGAAGCGGTTGATTAGCTCGGCCTCGGTCATGTCGTGGAGCATGCCGATAAAGTCGATGTCGTGTCCGCGCGGGTCGCGATAATCGTTGACGAAGAATGCGGTGGGCGCTACATTGTCGACCCAGACGCCCTCGCCGCCTTCGCGTCGTTCGGCACACAGGCGCTGTATGGCGCATCCCGAGATGACGAATTCCTCGAGGAGACGACTGTCGAGCTCGGCCAGGTGGTTGCGGCGGTCGAATGAGCCGTCGGAGGTGTCGTAAAGCGCGGCTTCGGCGGCCGAGGTGCGGTAGCGGCCGACGATAGTCTTGACGAGCTGGCGAATGAGGTTGTTGGTGAGCGGGCGCTTGCCGGAGTCGACGATGAAGCGTCGCTCCTCGACCACGCGACCGTTGTAGTCGACCACGGGGTCGCTCCACTGGTCGCCGTATGTGTATTTCTTGTGGCGCTCGCGACGGCGGCGCAGCGGTTCGGCGGCGAGCCAAGCATCGTAGGCCCGGCGCAGCAAAGCAGTATCTTTATTCATAGCAGTAGTCGGTTAGACGGTTGGGAATAGTGTCGAGCAGGCTCTCGTCGAGGGTGTAGGAGCCGTCGGCGGGTTCGACAACGGCGTAGATCGAGAATTCGTCGTCGGGTTCGAGAGGAGCAGCGACCACGGCGCCGTCGGGCAGCAAGCACACGATGGGGCAGCTGTCGTCGGGCCAGCCGAAGGGCGAGGCGAGTCGCTGCAGGTCGACCAAGGTGCGTTCGCTGCTATCGGGCGAGGCCGCGGAGCACCAGCGGTCGGCGTGCATGCGCAGTGGTCGGCGGCAGCGGTCGGGCAGGCGGATCAGGAGTTGTCGTCGGCCATAGACTTGAGTTGAGGCGGCTTCGACTTGCTCGCAGGGCAGTAAGCGCGCTTGGGCGGTGTCGAGCAGTCGGAGATACCAGGCGCGCATAGCTTGGCGGATGCGGCTGTCGACGTCGTGGCCGTCGAAGCTTTCGATGGTGCAGCCGGTGTTGACTTCGTCGAAGCCCAAGCGGCTGCGCCAGATTGCCAACATCTCGGTTTCGGTGTAGGTTTTCATGGTGGATTGATCTAGGGTGGAAATATTCAGGTTGTGTGATGTAAAAGAGCACTCGGAGAGCGCGGTCGCCGACTCCGAGTGCTCGCGATAGGCTTAGAAGCCGAGGACGCGGAAGTGGGTCTGCGGGTGGCGGAGTACGATGCACGAAGCCTCGGTGAGGACTATGGCATCGGAGTTGCGGTTGCCCGACTTGCGCAGGTCGATGTGCTCTTTGCTGAAGGGGATGTGGGTGTACTTGGTGATGTAATCGGGGTCGATGATCATGCCATCGTTTTCGTGGTGGCACTGGTCGAATACGTCGGAGTGCATCACGTAGAGGGTGCCGAAGTTCGACACAATCTCGCGGAAGCGGATGCCCCACTTGGTGAGGGAGCCGTCGCCCGAAATCGAGCGTACGAATTTCACATTGTTCAGAGCAGCGATGAGCTTGGTGCCGCCGATTAGAATTTTCTTCTTCGAGCCGTTGTTGTTGGTGAAGACTTTGGCGCAGAGGTTGATCAGGTCGGATTCTTTCATTTCGGTGGTCACGGAGATTTGCGCTTGCGAGCCGGCTTGGTTCCAGATGCCGCCGGTCGAGTAGACATACTCGTTCTTTGTGGGGTGGATGAACTTGGCGCAGGCGCCGAATATGAAGTTCTTCTCCATGCCCATTCGCATGTCCATGATAGCGGCTTCTTCCTGGTCGCTGAAATTCCAATCGACTTCTTTGTCGGAAAGGCGCTGAAGGAGCGACTGCTCGACTTGCATTTTGAAAATCTGGCAGTTGTTGCTGCGCTTCATGGGCAGAGCCTCGAACTGTTCGGTCTGCACGTCGAGTTCGGAAGCGGCGCGGCCCATGCGTACGATGGTGGGCTTTGACGACTTGAATTCGAAGGAAGCGCTTTCGCCGGGTTTGCTTATCGCGTTCAAGCACACGATGTTGAGTTCGGAGTCCTTGATGCTACGGATATATCCGACGAGGGGTTGCTTGGCCGAGCCGGCGAGGACGTCCGGAATGAGGACGGTGTCGGAGGGCGCAAAGGCGTTTGCGTGCTCGACAGTCGCGTTCAGAGTCGTCACGTTGTTGTCATCGGTTTCGGTACTTTCCGAAGAAATAGCCTCGGTGCAGGCGGTTTCGTTGAGGCGAGTGTCGACGGTGTAGTATTCGACGGTCATAGAGCCGCATCGACGGCTTCCGATGAGGCGCGATAGCTGGTCGATAGGCGTGGCCGAAGGGCGAACACGCACGATGCGGCGGTCGATGGCATTGGAGAGTATCTCGCCTGCTTGGTTAGTTACTGAGGTGGTGAGGGGGCCGCCTACTGCGTGCTGGCCACCATTGGTTCCCGGTAGAAGTTGTGTGTTCATAATGTTTTAGATTGATTAATTAAAGGTAAGAGGTAATTAAAGGTAAGGGGTAAGAGGTAAGAGGTAATTAAAGGTAAGAGGTAAGAGGTAAGGGGTAAGAGGTGATTAGGGGTAAGAGGTAAGAGGTGATTAGGGGTAAGAGGTAAGAGGTAAGAGGTAATTAAAGGTAAGAGGTAAGAGGTAAGAGGTGATTAGGGGTAAGGGGTAAGAGGTAAGAGGT
>CAYSQI010000014.1:0-10119 GCA_964433215.1 uncultured Bacteroides sp. | reverse complement strand
GGTAAGAGGTAAGAGGTAAGAGGTGATTAGGGGTAAGGGGTAAGAGGTAAGAGGTAAGAGGTGATTAGGGGTAAGGGGTAAGAGGTAAGAGGTAAGAGGTGATTAGGGGTAAGGGGTAAGAGGTAAGAGGTGATTAGGGGTAAGGGGTAAGAGGGGAAAGGTAAGAGGTGATTAGGGGTAAGAGGGGAGGGGGAAAGGGTGATTGTAGAGCGGGCGCTAATCCCAGACGGAGGGTCGGAAGATGAGGAAGGGGTCGTCGGGCGAGTCGTCGCCGTCGCCGTCGGGGGCGGCTTGGTCGGTCGGCGCAATGCCTACCGGCGCATACATCGGCGCCTGTACGTCGGGCGCGGCGAGCGGCTGAGGTGTCGGTGCGTGGGGCGCTGAGCTGTCGCCGGCCGTCGGCGGAGTGCTGTCGGCGCTTCGTGCGGCCGCTTCGGCCGGCTGAGTGAAGAATTCGCCGAAATGGTTGGCGACGGCTTCCTTGATGTCGGTGCCGGTGGCCAGGTCGGCAACGAAATGTGCCGCCGTGGGGTTCGTTTGGAGCAGCTGCGCCACTTCGGCGTCGAGCTGTGGGGTGTGAAGTGTGTTTTCCATAGATATAATTATAATGAGTTTTTGTTTTGTGTTGCAAAGTTACAACGCAAATTTTAAATATGCAAGTTTTCCAGCAAAAAAATTCAACAAAAATTGAAATTTTTACAACGAGCGACAGCGCGCACAGCTGAAAAGGGATGATTTGCAAGTCTTTACGCACAAAAAAGCCGCAGCGTGTCCGCAGCGGCCGAGTATATTTTTTTTCGTGTGGAGCGATTAGTATTCGCGAGCGATGATGAAGTCGAATAAGTTGCTGAGGCGTTCGGATGCTACGCAGACGGGAAGCTTGGCCAGCAGTTCGCGAGCTTGAGCGCGGAGAGACGCCATGCGGTCGTAGGCGTAGTCGATGCCGCCCCGTTCGCGAGCCAGGCGTGTCAGCTCTGCGATTTGGTCGTCGGAGAGCGCAGGTATGCCGTCGTTGGATAGCATTTCGATGGCCTTGGGCGCTTTGCCGGCCTCCATGACGTGGAGCAGGGGCAAGGTGATTTTGCCTTCGCGGAGGTCGTTGCCGGTAGGCTTGCCGACTTTGTCGGCGTCGAAATAGTCGAAGATGTCGTCGCGGATTTGGAAGCAGAGGCCCAGCAGGCGAGCGACTTCGGCGAGGGTGTCGGTGGCGCTGTCGGGAGCCTGTACGGCGTAGCATCCGACGCGAGCGCAAGCTACGAATAGCGAAGCGGTCTTGTGGTCGATGACGCGGAAGTAAGATTCTTCGCACTGGGTGTGCTCGCGTGCGTTGTAGATTTGGTCGATTTCGCCGAGCGAAAGGAGCTTGCCGAGGTTGCCGATGGCTTCGATGATGCGTATATCGCCCGTGTCGATAGCTCGTTGGAGCGATGTCGATACGAAAAAGTCGCCAACGAGCACGGCGATATGGTTGTCCCAGACGGCATTGATGGTGGGCTTGCTGCGGCGGAGCTTAGAGTCGTCGACTACATCGTCGTGAATAAGCGAGGCGTTGTGGAGTAGTTCGACAGCGGCGGCGGCATTGAGTACGCGGCTGTCGATTTGCCCGAACATGCCGGCACATAGCATCACGAGGATAGGGCGGATTTGCTTGCCTTTCGACGTCAGATAGCCTTCGATGACGGTGTCCATCAACGGATTACCGGACGATAAGCGGGTGCGAATCAGGTCGTTGAGCCGCTCGATATCGTCGTGGAGTTGAAATTTAATGCTGTCTAAGGCGTTCATCCGTGGGAAATATTGCGCAAAGGTAACAAAAAAAAGCGACTCCGACAATAAGAAAAAAATAAAAGCGCCCGAGCCTGCAGGGAGGTCACGGGCGCTTTCGTATCGCGGCTGCGGATTAGTCGATAGTGAGGTAGTAGGGGAGCTGCTCGAGGTGGAGCGTGACGGTGTGAGTGCCGGCCGCAGGAGCGGGAATGTTAGCGCCCTTGTAGACGAGGTTGTCGGCAGTGCCGCCGAAGTCGATATCCCAAGCATCGTTGCAGCGGAGCTTAAACTCGCCGGCGCCGAAGGTGATGGTGCCGGTCCAGGTGAGGAAGTCGGCCGAGGGGGTGAGGTTGGTCGAAGCGTCCCAGCCACCGGGAGTCGAGTCGCCGATAACGCCGATGGCGGTAATCGGGGTGAGGCTGTAGGTCAGCGAGGCAATGTTGGCCTGAGCCCAGTAGAGGCCGTCGGCACCGGCGTTGAGGTTGCCTGCGCCGCCATCGTTGGAGAGCTGGCCGTCGGCAGCGCCCATACCATAGTTGATGCCGCCCCAGTCGGGAGCCGAGGTGAACTTGAATTCGCCGTTGAGGTGAGCGAAGCCGTAGTAGTTGCTGTAGTCGGTGGTGGTGAGCAGCTGCGAGGCAGTCTGGTTCCAGCCGTTGGAGTTGCCCGGAGTGTATAGGCACTCGATAGCGAGCGAGAACTCGTAGGTCATCTCTTCCATGTTGATGGTCAGAGTGTAGGGGCCTGTGACGTTGAGGCAGCCGGCCTGAGGCTCGTTAGTGCCATCGTGGGCCATGAGGAGGCCTGCGAGCGATTCGTCGCCGTTGACTTCAACACCAATCTGCGAGTTGGCGCCTGAGCCCCAATCACCGGTGACGAAGACCGATTCGGGGATAATCTTCCACCACCAGCCTTCGGTGACGTCGAACTTGCAGGTGAAGACGGGGTCGTCGTAGGGGCTCAGGTCAGAGTGGTTGAGCTTGATAGCCTCTTTGATTTCCCAGCCGCAGATAGTGCCGACGAGGTAGTAGTTGTCCTCGATGACGAGGTCCGACGGGAAGGGAAGTATCGACATGGTGTAGGGACCATAATAAGTGTCGGGGCCGCCGATGCGAGCTTCTTGCTGAGCTGCTGAGCTGCCGCAGATGGTGTAGAGGCTGTAGCGAAGCTGCACATCCTTGGCCTTAGGGCCCTTGGAGATGTTCTTGACGTAGACGTCCTGGAGCGCGTCGGGCGTGGCTACGATGTTGTAGAGCGTAGCGTCGTCGTTGGCGGCTTCAACAGTAGCTTCGAACGAGCCGCTGCTGGCAAAGCCGTCCTTCGACATTTCGACTACGGCCTTGTAGCTGTAGCTGTCGAGGTTGGGGGCTGTGATGGTGGCGAGCACGATGTTCTCGCCGGCTTCGTTGAGACCCTTGAGGTCGTAGGTGGTGCCTGCGGTGAGCGCGTCGGCAACGGCTACTTCGTCGGCCTTGAGCACGGTGCCCTGTGCATTCTTCTGAGGCTCGGGATTTGGCTCCTCATAGTTGTCGCACGACACAAAGCCGAAGCACAGAAGGGCCGTCAGTCCATAGATTGCATATTTTTTCATATCTGTATTTATCCTTTTTGATTACCGCCTCGGAGCGGAGTCGCCGGCCGGCGGCTCCGTCGATGCGCGGTAGTGTATTACAATAATGTAAAGCTGACTGTTTGAGTGTTAGTATCGACAGTCATCTGGATAGTCGACTCGGCTGCCAGCTCGAATGCCCAGTTGCCCTTGCCGCTGGTGTATCCGCCGCTGTAGACGTTGTTGCTGAATTCGCAAGCTACGTCGGCGTCTTCGGCCTGCGCGCCAATCTGGGTGGGGTTGTCCCAGCCTTCGTCGGTGAGTTCAAGAGCGAAGCGGAAGTTGCAGTGACCTGCCGGAGCGGTGAATGTACCGGTGTAGATGCCGCTATCGGCGGTGTCGGCGAGGCGATAAGCCTTGTAGGCTTCGGCGTTTTCAGTGCCGGGAGCCATCCAACCCGAGATGCCACCTACGAGGTAGATGTACTTGGCTACGGTGACTTCCTGGTTGCCTTCGTACATGTCGACAAGGATATTGTTCATGTCGCTCATGTTGACTACGATGGTCATGGTGCCGCCGGCCCAGTTGGGGAAGTTGAACGAGCCCTTACCCTTGACCATGGCGCTCGAGAACGAGCCGTCGACGAATTCGAAGTCGAGGGGGTTGTCATCGACCTGAGCGCCGTACGAATCGGCATCCCAGCCGGTGAGCTGAGTGTAGAAGCGGAACATGGCCGAGCCTGCGGGGATGTCGAACACACCGGTGTAGATCTTCGAGCCGATGCCGTTGGCGGGTTCGGAGAGCTTCCATTCGGCGTAGTGAGCAGCGTTTGACTCGGTGGGGCCTGCCCAGCCTTCGGGTGCACCGACGAGGTAGATGAAGCCGGGTACGGGCACTGCGAAGTAGGGACGCAGGTTGTTGTAAGTCACTACATTAGATGTAATCAGCGAGCTTTCGACGCCGGTGAGCTGAGCTACGGCGCGGAAGTAGATTTTGGCCGTCTGGCCGTTGCCGTAAGCGGCGGCGTAGGCTTCTTCGTCGGCGATGCCTTGGAGCTCGAGCAGACCCAGAGCTACGTCAGACTGCTTAACTTGGATTTGGGCCGAGGTGGCAGATACGGATTCGAGGTCGTAGGTCGTGGTGAAAGCTTCGTCGATGGCCATCTGCATCGAATACTGAGTGACGGCAGAGTAGCCATAGTCGGGCTGCGAGCAGGTGAACTCGAGCACGCTGCTCTTGGCATCGGTGAGCTCTATGTACTGGTCCTGCATCTGGGGCACGTTGAGAATGAACTCGGTGGGTGCCTGGTATACAGGGTCGCGGTCTTCCTCGCACGACGTGAAGCCGGCAGCGAGGGCCGCAAAGGCCAGGATTATTGAAAGTTTTTTCATTGTGTTGTCCTTTTTTCAGTATTAATATCCGGGGTTCTGGGTATAGCCGTTAGTCGTCACGACGGTAGCGGGCAGAGGATATACGTTGAAGTTCTGCGGGTAGTCAGCACCGGAGGGCACCTTGTTCTTCCAGTTCCAGTTGTAGCCTGAGATCCAGAGGCCGTAGCGGATGAGGTCGGTGCGGCGTGTGCATTCGGTGTAGAGCTCGCGGCAGCGTTCGGCCTGCAGCTCGGTGAGGTTGAGCGAGGCGTAGGCGGGCATACCGGCGCGTTCGCGTACGTAGTTGGTGTAGCGGAGGGCGTCGTCCTTCGAGCCACCACCTTGGAGAGCAGCTTCAGCAGCCGAGAGGTAGATTTCGGCCAAGCGAATCATGCCGTAGTCGATGCCGAGGGGGTCGACAGCAGCGGGCGAGAGGTCGTAGTCGATGTCGCCCAGGTCGTTGATGTACCAGTTGGTGAACTTGACGGCGAGGAAGCCGTTGTTGCCCCACGCAGCCTGGGTGAATTCGGTGTTGTTGATGTTGAAGCCATCGGCAGCAGTCTTCCAGAACTTGGTGCGGATGTCGGGCGAGTAGGTGTAGTCGCTGTTCCATTCGAAGTTCTCGACGAACTGTCGGCGAGCGCTCATACACTTCCAGCCGTTGCCCGAGTTGTACTCGGCCTGGGTGCAGTGGAAGTCCTTGTCGGCGGGGGAGTCGCCAATCCAAGCGTTGCACATGAAGCCGCCGTTGGCGTAGCTCTTGAGGCCGGCGCCGTTTTCGTTGAGGGTCATGTTTTCCTGGGGGATGTTCCAGATGATTTCGTTGATGTCGCTGGCGCCACCGATCGAGAAGGCCTTGTTGTTGTAGCCAAAGTTCTGGTGGTAAGCGTTGCAGAGGCCCGAGTTCTGGAAGCCACCCTTGCCGAGGCGTTCGATGACGGCCTGAGCGTGAGTGAAGCAGTCGTTCCAGCGAGCGGTGCCGGTGTAGACTTCGGCGTTGAGGTAGAACTTAACCAGGAGCGATTCGGCCACGTCGAGACCAACATAGCCGTAGGGGGGCTTGTTGGCGGGGTCGTTGGCCTTGTACCAAGCCACGATGTCTTCGAGCTCGGCGGTGACGCGGTTGAATACCTCGCGGCGGCCGGTAGCGAAGTCGGTGCTCAGCTGGGGAGGAATTGAGCCGATGGTGACTTCGTCGCCAGCCCAAGGCACATTGCCGTAGCAGTCGATGAGGTAGAAGTAGCAGCCGGCGCGGAGGATGCGGGCCTGGCGGCAGAATTCGTCGAAGAGCTTTTGGTCAGCCTCTTCGGTGCAGTGGAAGTCGGACTGAATGAAGTTGTTGCACAGAGCCACGTTGGTCATCAGTCGCGAGTAGACGCCCATGACGACGCCGTTATTGGTCGGCGCGATGCCGTACTGGAAGTTGGCGTCGATAGCGTCGGCCGAGGGGAGCCAGTTGGCTTCGTCGGTGGGGATTTCCTCGAGGTTGAAGACGGCGCGCTGGAAGGTCGACATACCACCGTCCATCGAGGTCAGGATGTTCGAGCCGCTCGAGTTGGTGCCATAGCCGTAGGTCGCAAAGTCTTGATATACGAATGCGATGGCGCGCTCCATGTATTCACGCGGGTTTTCGGGGAAGGTGCCCGGCGTGATGTCGTCCGGCGAAGTCGGCAGCAGGTCGAGGTCGCCCGTACAAGAGCTCAGAGCCACGCCGACTGCGAGACCGGCCGTCAGAAATATCTTATTGAGTTTCATATCGAATTATCTGATAAGTGGTTAATGGGTTTAGAAGGTGGCAATCAGGCCGAGAGTGAAGGTGACGGGACGCGGATATACGTTGTCGTCGCAACCACTGAACACTTCGGGGTCGACGCCCTTGTACTTGGTGATGACGAAGGGATTCTGGCAAGCACCGAACAGGCGGAGGCGGAGGCTGTCGTGGAGCAGGTTGTCCCAGGTGTAGCCGAGGGTGATGTTTTCGCAGCGGATGAACGAGGCGTTTTCAACCCAGTAGTCGCTCAGCGCGAGGTTGGCGTCGTTGGTGGTGAAGTAGAATTCGTTGCGAAGCATGTTGTTGAGGCCGTAAGCATCGACCGAGCTGATGTTGGTGCGTGTGCGGCGGGGTGCGTTGTAGACCCAGTTGCCGATCGAGGCGCGCAGCGAGATGCCGAGGTCCCAGTTCTTGTAGTTGAAGGTGTTGCTCCAGGTCATGGTCACCTTGGGCTCGGGCGAGTGGAAGTTGATCAAGTCGGCAGCGTCGATTTTGCCGTCGGCGTTCTGGTCGACGTACTGGCCTTCGACGGGGTTGCCGGCTTCGTCATATACCTGCTGATATACGCGGTAGGTGTAAGCAGCTTCGCCTTCCATGAACCACTGGAGAGCCGAGCCGATGCCGCCGCCGGGGACGCCGCGGCCCGATTCGATGGGTGTGCCACCGTTGAGCTCGGTAATCTTGTTGCGGTTCCATGCGATGTTGTAGCTGGTCGACCAGGTGAAGTCCTTGGTGACGACGGGCTTGGCACCGATGGTGACTTCAACGCCGTAGTTGCGGAGCTTGCCGATGTTGCGAGTCAGGTAGTCGGAGGTCTGCAGACCCTTGGCGGGCACGTTGGCCAGCAGGTCGCGAGTGTTGCGCAGATACCAGTCGAGGTTGGCCGTGATGCGGTTGTTGAGGAATGCGAGGTCGAAGCCTACGTTCCAGGTTGTGGTGGTCTCCCACTTGATGTTCGAGTCGTAGGGCTGAGGATAGAGGGCTGAAATCCACTGGCCGTTGCCCGAGTACGACGGATACTGGAAGTTGGGGTCGGACGACGAGGTGTAGATAGGCATGTAGGGGAAGTACGAGCCGATATCCTGCTGGCCGGTTTCGCCCCAGCCGAGGCGAAGTTTCCATTCGTTCATGACGTTCTGGTCCTCAAATACGGGGAGGTTCGAAATCTTCCAGCCCAGAGCCACAGCGGGGAAGAGGCCCCAGCGGGTGTCCTTGGAGAAGCGCGAGGTGCCGTCGTCGCGGAGGGTGAATGTCAAGAGGTAGGTGTCGTCGAACATATAGTTGACACGACCGAAGAACGAAACGAGCTGTACGGGCGCTGCCCAGCGCGAGTCTTTAACGTTCTCGCCGCCGACAGTCTGGCCGATGTTGCCGTTGGGGTTAACGTCCATGTAGTACTGACCGTTGACGTAGTCGAAGCCGTTGGCGCCGGTCGAGGTCAGGAAGCCGTTGGAGTTCACGTAGCTGTTCGAGTGGCCGAAGTAGCTGAATTTCTGCCACGAATAGCCGACGGTGACGTCGAGGTTCGATTTGATTTTTTCGAATTCCTTCTTATAGTTGACGTAGAAGTCGAGCAGGGTGTTGCGCTGAACTTCGTGCCACTTGTACATGGTCTCGGCGCCGGCCGCGTTGTTGGCCAGCAGGCTGCTGTTGCGCCAAGCCTGGAGCGAGTTGGCAGCGGTGTACGAGGTGCAGTCGTTCTTCGACACCTGGTAGCCGAGGTTGAGGTTGAAGTGGAGCTCGGGGAGGAAGTGGAGTGCATAGTCGAGCTGGAGGTTGCCGCTCGACGACCAAGTCGAGTTGTGGCTATCGACGTCGTCGAGGAGCTGCAGGGGGTTGACGGCCGAGTTGCGGTCGTTCTGTCCACCTTCACCGGGGATGTAGTTGTAGTAGCCGTTGTAGAGGTAACGACCGGCGTTGCCGGCCATAGCGATGTTGGAGTAAACGGGCTTGGTGGGGTCGTATGCGATGGCAGCGCCCACTGCGCCGGTGTCGGCGTTGCCGGTGCGTGCGTAGGTGCCGGTGGCGTTGGCGTTGACGGTCAGATGGTCGTCAAAGAACTTGGGGTTGAGGTTGAAGCCGGCCGTCACGCGATCCATCGACGAGGTCTTCAGGATACCTTCGTTGTTGGTGTAGCTGACGCTGACGCGGTAGGGGAGCACGTCGGCCTTGCCGCCAACGCTCAGGTTGTAGTCGTGCGAGAACGATGTGCGGAGCACTTCCTTCTGCCAGTCGGTGTCGTAGATGGTGCCGTTGTAGCCCAGCTGCGCGACGGTGCTCTCGCCGAGATTGTTCTTTACGAAGTCGGCAAATTCCTGTCCGCTCATCATGTCGAGCTTCTTGCGGGCGGTGTTTACGCTGAAGTTAGCCGAGAAGTTGACTTGCGGGCGACCGCTCTGTCCCTTCTTGGTGGTGATGATGATGACGCCGTTCGAAGCGCGCGAGCCGTAGATAGCAGTGGCCGATGCGTCCTTCAGGATGGTCATCGATTCGATGTTCTGGGGGTTGATCATCGTCAGGGCGTTCATGCCGCCGCCCTGGCTCTGGTTGGTCTGGGGCACGCCGTCGATTACGATCAGAGGGTCGTTCGAAGCGTTGAGCGACGAGCCGCCGCGGATGCGGATTGTACCGCCGCCTGCGGGGTTACCGCCGTCGAGAGTCACGACCACGCCGGGCGAAGCGCCTACCAGCAGGTCCTGGGTCGAGGTAGCGATGCCGGCCTCGATTTCGTCGGGTTTGATGATAGCAACCGAGCCGGTAGCGTCTTCCTTCTTCACCGTGCCATAGCCGACGGCTACTACTTCTTGAAGAGCTACAGCGCTCGCTTTCAGATGGCAATCGACTGTCGAGCGACCGGCGACGGCTATCGCCTGGGTCTCGCAGCCGATGTACGAAAATACGAGTGTGCCTTGGGCGTCAACTTCGATGGTGAAGTTACCGTCGAAATCGGTACTTACGCCATTTTGCTGACCTTGCACTACGACACTCGCGCCGATGGCGGGTTCGCCTTCGGGCTCATACACAGTACCGCTTACTGTGATTTTTTGTGCTAATGCCGGAAGTGCGCAAGCTATCACCAAGGCGAGAGCTAACACTGCCTTCCGAGTCATTTGTAAACAAATGTTCTGCATGCAATTAGTAATTTAAGTTAGTAATTATATAATCTCAATTTCTATTCTTCACCGATCGTTTCGTAGCATAGCCTTCGGAGCTCCTTTGGTACCCCACGGAGGTCGCTCAGCTTGTCAAGTCGCGCAAATTATTGGAAAATGAGGAAGTGCCCGAGCGGGCTACCCCTTGTTTTTCAATGGTTGTTCTTCTTACAATCTAAGGTCGTTCTCCCTTCGAGGGTTTGAATTTTCTTTACGGCTGCAGATAACTAATAACACGCAAAGTTAAAACAAAAAATCTCACGCTTACCAATTTTTAACACTAAAAATTAGTCAACTTTGTGAATTTAACATTCTTAACTTAAAACGCAATGTGTAATTTAACAAATAGGTAGTAGGCAACACCACCCTTGCGGCTATCGTCTCGGTATTGGGCGTGTTACGAATTGTGCTCAGCGTCGGCTGAAGCCGCCACCTGTAAAGGATTGGCGTCCGCCCGGGAATTTGACAGTTTGAGTTTGTAACTATCTGAAAAAATTTTTTAATGAACTA
>CAYSQI010000013.1:4667-56369 GCA_964433215.1 uncultured Bacteroides sp. | reverse complement strand
TGGGCTTCGCTTGGCAACGCGGACTCACCATAGCGTCGCACTGCTTCATCCCAGGTCATTCCCACGCTACTATCATACAAGGCGAGAGAAAACGGCGACACACCGTTGCACTTTACTACTACGCCATACTTAGTGTACGCACTCCGTTCGCTCGCTGGCACTGCGTTCCATTCGTCTACGGTAAAAAATCGCGCTTTACCCTGGTATGTCGTGTACAAATCAAGATGGTTGCACTCAGAATGGCCCCTTTCGACGACGTAAGAATCATTGTATGAAGTATCACTATTGTATAGAGAACCCGTTATTACTATTCCCAAAATCATCAATGCCAATAACGTGGCAACTGCCACGGAAAAAAGTACAGGCGATTCTGATTTCGACTTCTCACCGATATTATTAGTTTTACTTGACGAGGGTGTCGGCGATGATGTCGCTGCCGGCTTTCGCTCGGTCGGGTGGCTTTCGAAGCGCTCGGTGTCGCGCGACAGCGACGCTACAGGCTTCGGCGTGGGTGTCTGCGGCGCTGCCGCCTCTCCGAATAGCATTGCCGAAAATTCGGCCACAGTCTGCGGACGTGCCGACTTGTTGAGTTGCAACGCGGCATTGATGGCTCGGCGAGTCGACTCGCTCACCGATGCCGGCAGCGGTTCGTTCTCGTCGCCGGCCGAACGCTGATTGGCACTCAGCGGAGCTGCACCGGTCAGCAAATTGTAGAGCGTGGCAGCCACGGCGTAAATATCGGTGGCCGGCAAGAAACGCGACACATCGGCAGTCATTTGCTCGGGTGGCGCAAAGCCGGGGGTGAAGCCGAGCAGCGTCGACAGGTTCTCGCCGCGTCCGGTATCATATTGCTTCGACGCGCCGAAATCTATCAGAATGGCGCGGCCGTTTTGGTCGACCATGACGTTACCCGGCTTGATATCGAGATGCAGGCGGTTGTTGGAATGGACATACGCAAGGGCATCGCACACCTGGCGGATAAAATCCAAGGCGGTTTCCTCTTTCATCGGACCGTATTGACTGACCAAATCGTCAAGCGAACAGCCATCGATATAGTCCATCACAAAATATGCCGTGCCATTTTCCTCGAACACGTCGCTGACGTGCACGATGCCGGGATGCGAGAGAGAAAACACCGCCTGCGCCTCGCGGATAAACTTCTCGCGTAGCTTATCGAAAGTCGCAGCCTTGCTCTGCAAGCCGACTGACACATACCCGGTAGCCTCATCGCGATTACAAATGTCGGAAACAAAAAATTCCTTGATAGCGATGCGACCGTTGAGAGATGTGTGAACGGCCTCGTACGTGCAACCGAATCCGCCGGCGCTGATGAAGCGGACTATGCGATATTTACCTCCCTGAAGGAGAGTACCGGGTGATAATGACATGGCAAAGCGAAAGTTTGGATTAGTGTTAACAAAAGTAGCGCTTTTTCCCCACCCCACAAAGCAAACCCACCAAAAAAACGCCACAGAAGTCAAAAAAAACGCAGCTGAGCATGGCAACCGCATACCAAATCGCCCCGGCTCGTTGGAGAGTCGGGGCGATTTGGTGATATCGGTGGGTGGCGTTTAGAATTCGCCGTTGATGGCAATCTTCGCAGCACCGCTCGGCGTAACTACCAAGTAGATGCCGGCGGTCGGGAGTTGCAGTTCGACAGACGAAGTGACCGATGCAACTTCTACACCACTGAGAGTGAATGCCTTGGCAAACGCTACGGGTGTGTCGAACACGATAGTGCGACCGTAGATGTGATACGAGGGCATTTCAGAAACGACATCGCCGACACCCTGTGTCTTTTTGGTAAGGGCGTATGCAGCAAGGCCGTTGCCGGGGACATAGACATAGACCGTGGCGCGGTCGGCATTGTTGACCAACGCTGCTGCCGGAGCCGAGCAGGTCGTGGAGTTGACGTTGCCGATGGTTGCCTCGGGGATGGTCCACAAGCGACTGCCGGCGGCAAAAGTCTTGTCGCTGCCGGCGGCGCTTAGGTTGAATGTATAGCCTTTCTCGAAGCTCGAAGCCGCATAGAGCAGGAAGTCCGTGCCATCGAAATTGAAAGTGGCCACACCATTAGATGACTCGCTCGATGCTACGGGTGCAGCCTTATCGACAATCTTGCCGGTCGAGAAGTCATACAAAGCAGCCGAGGTGTTACCACCATCGACATAGAGCAAAGTCGAGCTGACGGGCAACACACGGGCAGCGATACCAAAGTTAGCAGCATCCGACGGATAGAAAGCGCTGATAGTGCGCTTTTCGGCAGCAGCGGCTTCACCGTTAGTGATAGTCCAGCGATAGATGACATTGCTGCTGGACACGGCGGCAAAGACTGTGAAATTGCCGGTGGTGACGTCGCCGAAGATGCCTGCGTGGTCGATACGACCCTTTTCAGAAGCAGTGAGCGAAGCCACTTCGGTCAGGTTGCCGGTAGTGACATTCACCAGGTGCACTATCAGCGGAGTGCTGCTGATGTTGAGCGTAAGGTTGGTGATGCAGACGTTGCCGTTTGAGTCCTTGATGACGTCGTTGCATGGGAGGTAGCTGCACTGGCCGTTCGTTCCGAGGATTACGTCGTGCTCGTGCTCGCCGGTCTCGGCATTGTAGGCCTGCAGGTAAAGGTCGGCCGACGACGAAGCCTCGCTACGGCCGCTGACATATACATAGTCAGCCGTTGCGACCATACCGCGATTGAGAGCACCCTTTTCAACGGTGCTGAAATTGCCCTTGCCGACCGAGCGGTACCAAAGCGAGGTCAGCTTGTAGCTGTCAGTATCAGCATAAGTAGCGCCATCGGTCGCTACAGTGTAGCCTTGTTCATAGATGCCGACTTCGCGCTCGGGTGTGGTGAAAATGAAGGCGTCGGATGCCGTGCCGAGCTTGTCGGGCTGAGCTACAACTACGCGCCAATAGTACTGGGCGGTGCTGCGCAGAGTCGACAGGTCGATAGTGGCCTTGGTGGCTGTGATGCCATCGCGGCTGAGGTCGATAACCGAGAAGTCGGCCTTCGACGAAATCTCAACGCTATAAGTGGCATCGGCCACAGCATTCCAGCTGAACGTTGCGGTCCAGTCGACGGTCGAGCCATCGGCCGGAGCAATCAGCGTGGTCTTTTCCGACGGGATGGTCGAATAGCCTACAATAGCAGGTTCTGACTCGTAGCCATAGCCGTCGTAGACGCAGACTGCGTAGTAGTAGCCCGAAGTCTTGCCGGCGGGGATGGTGTACGAAGTGGCATACGACACGCCTGCCAGATACTTGCCGTCGATGCCGTCGCCGCCGGCATCCATAGCCTTTTCAATCGCTACCGACATGGGAATTGCGTACACCGAGTAGCGGATTACCGAGTTGGTGCGTTCGCCCTTAGTTGCAGTCCAGCTCAGAGTCGAGCCGCTGCGCTTGAAGCCGGCTGGAGCGGCATAGACGTGGCGGTCCTTCCAGGTGATGCGGGGCACCAGTGCCGGAGCCTGATAACGGTTCTGATGCAGATAGTTGCCAAAGCCGGAAGCGCCACTCGACGAACCTGCGCCATCGAGATTCTTTGCTGAATAGAAGATTTCGCCGGGATCGGCCTGCGTGTTGTACTGGCGATGGAGACTCACCTGCTCGCAGAGGTCTTCCCAATTATCAGTCGTATTATTCTCAAGCAACAGCGAAACCGAATGCGAGGCATAGAAGTGGCGGCCGAATTTCTCCGAGACCTGGCTCCACCACTGAGTCAGCGGACCGAAAGGTGCTGTAGAGTGATTAGTTTTCCAATAAATCTGCGGTGAAATGAAGTCGACCGAGCCATCGCTAAGCCAAGCCAAGGGATCGCTGTAAATTTGAGTATACTGCCAGTCGCTTGACCCAATATCAGGCTTCGACAGGCCATACTTCGAGGCCGACGCGCTGGCCACGCCGGCAGGCGATATACCGAAGCGCAAGTCGGGACGGTCCTGCTGGATGTTGTCGTAGATTTCCTTCATGAAATCGTTGACATTCTTGCGGCGCCAGTCGCCAATCGACAGCGTGGTTCCCGATGCTTTGTAAAGGTCGTAGTCGGGCGCATCCGTGCCTTCCGATGTACCACCGCTGGGATAGAAATAGTCGTCGAAGAGCATGCCGTCGATAGCATAGTTTGTATAGATTTCTTTGATAACCTTGAGGATATGGGCGCGAGTCTCGGGCATACCGGGGTTGAACACTACGTACTCGCCGTTCGAGAGCAACCAGCCATCGGCCAGCCACTTCTGATCCTGTGCAGCAGATAGTGGAACACCTTTCGAATTTTCGCGATAGGGATTCACCCACGCATAACATTCGAGGCCGCGCTTGTGGCACTCTTCAATAGCAAAAGCCAGCGGATCCCAACCCGGGTCCTTGCCACGCGTGCCGGTCAGAGCAGAGCTCCAAGGCTCGTAGCTCGATTTGTACATAGCGTCGGCCAAGCCGCGCACCTGGAAGCACACGCCATTGAAATTGTGAGCAACAAAGTTGTCGAGATAGTCGATAAGCTGAGCTTTAGCTGTAGCTTGATTTGTAGACTTGGGCCAGTCAATGCCCCAAACGGTAGCAAGCCACGACGAACGCAGCTCGCGCTTGGGCGACTGCGCCTGCACTGCGCCCACCAGGGCCAGGCAAGCTACCAGCATAGTCAGAATTCTTTTTTTCATTGTTCGGTTTTAAAGGTTTTTATTCTATTTATTGTACTTTTTCAGATCGTGAATCATTCGGAATTCAATCAGCGATGAGTGGTGCAACAAAGCGGTAGGTCGAGCGGGCATACTCATCGAAACCGAGGTCGGTGAAGTGGTAATTGTCGACCGTGCCTTCGGGATTTGTCATACCCTGCTCGGCCGGCATATAGTGGATGTTCGCATCCTCGGCGTGCAGACGGTCGAAAATAGCGCGAAACACTTCATTCTTGTGCGTCAGCGTAGCCACAACCTCGGTGCTGAAGCGCGAAGCCGGAAACATAGGGCTTTCGACAAAGAGTATCGGAGTCGTCGGACGCACACTGCGCAAGCGGCGGTAGAACGCCTCAAGGCGTTCCTCCAGTATCTCGGCCGTGCAATTTGGCAACACATCGAGGACATACACCGACGCATCGGCCGAGGCCATAAGGTCGGCCACCGGCAAGTCGAGGCGCGCATTGCCGCTGAAGCCAAGATTGATGACCTCGCGATTGAGCATACGGCCTACGATCGATGTATGCACCATGCCGGGACGCGAGGCGCAGCCGCCTTGCAGTATGCTGGTGCCATACATCACCACCGGATGGTCGCACCGCGGAAGGTCGACCGCCGGAGCTTCGACCACTGCCGCCGAGTCGGTCAAGATATACACACTGTCGACGCCGTCGTAGAGCGGCAAATAGAGCATATACTCGCGCATACGTCGCGGCATATCGGGCATAATCAGCGAACTCGTGGTGTGCTCGCGAAGAGCCGGGCGGCCGGAACCTACCGACGTCCACGTCGAATCGTCGCGCATCACATATAGGTCGACACCGCGAATGCCCGTCGGCGTCATGTGATTCATATTGAACATCTTGACCGAGCGCCATCGAGCACCTATAGCTTCGGCATCCGACCGAAACCTAATAGCCAGTCCGGCAGAATTGTAACCAAGATCGCGCAACTCGGTGCGCACCGTGTCGGCCATAGCATCCGGCAGACGTGAATAGGCCTTCGAAGCATCCGGAGCCAAGGTACCCACCACAGGCAGGCCGGCAGCGTCATGTGCTTTCATCTCAGCAGGCTTGATAGCAGGGGCAGTCAGTCCGACTCCGAGTGCTATCAATAGCGGTATCAGTCGTTTCATGTAGTAGTTTTAAAGCCCGCACCTCACAGCCGGACAAGATTTTGGCAAAGTTACGCAAATTTCGCCAAAGCACAATCCATCAGCACATAGTTTAACAAAAAACAAGATATACGAATCCCCCTACCGGCGGCGTTTGCGGCGAGTAGGAAATTTCAAATCTTTGTAGGCTGTCTGGAATACTTGGTCGGTGAGCGGAAATGTAGGCTTGGCGGCTCGCAGCGAGTCGGTGAGCGAATGACTCATCAGCCAATCGTAAATGTCCATGCGATAGAACAAGCGAGCGGGGCGCGAATGGTTCATGCCCTTGATGCGGTCGTAGGTCAGGCGCACCGTGTCGCTACTGTCGCGGCCACACTCGACAGCTTGAACTACACGGTCGCTCTGCGCTACGGTGACAGCACGGTCGGCCGTGCCGTGGATAATCCACAGCGGCAGCTTGGCCAGACCGCTCAGGTCGCTGACCGACGCTCCGCCACACATAGCGATAGCGGCGGCAATCTTATCGGGGTAAGTGGCGGCGAGGTCGAGGGCCCCATATCCGCCAAGGCTCATGCCAAGTACATAGATGCGCGTGGTGTCGACGTTATGGTCACGGCATAGATAGTCGACGATGTTCATGACACGGCGCGGACTCCAGGCTCCGCCCGGATTTTGCGGTGCGATGACGTAGGCGTCGAGCTCGCGGCCATGAGTGATAGCATCGATAGTGCCGTAGCGCTTCACGCGCTCGAGGTTGCACCCGCAGAGGCTGGCACCATGCAGAAATATCACCACAGGAGTGCCCACCGAGTCGCTATCGGCAGCTGCCGTGGCCGGCGTATATAGCCAAAAGTTATAGCCATCGGCAACTTGACCTTTGACGGCCTTTATGTCGGGGTTGGCGGCGATTGCTACCACAAAGCAAGCTAATAGTAATATGGGGAGTATGATGCGTCGAATTTTCATTTTACTGATACTTTAAAAATTTTTGTGCCACGCGAGCCCACTACGGCCGAATTGCCGACCACAACGGGCGACGACTCGAAATTAGAGCCAACCGCCTTGCGAGTGATGACCGTGCCGTCGATGCCGTCGATTAGATACAGGTTGCCGCCACAATCACCGGTCAGCACAAACATCCGGTCGTCGGCATTCATAAAGCCGACCGGCGACGACCACGCATACACACGCAGCGGCACGGTGTAAACCGTAGCACCGGTTGCACGATTTACAGCAATAAAGCCGCCGTTTTGGCCGCCCTTGTCGTTAAAGACTATGTTGCTGAACAGCAAGTGCGAGCAGTTGCCCTTGCCCGGCAGTGGCGAAGCGTAAAAGCCACCGTCGAAATGTTTACCGTCGTTGTCGAACCGCGCTCCCGGAATGCGTTTTTCCCAGACGGGGTCGCCCGTGAGGCCGTCGAGCTTGGCCAAGCGAGCCGTGCCGACACCCTGTCGGTCGATTTCCGACGAACAGTAGACGTACGGATGGCCGTCCTCAATAGCGACCACAGGCGTGGCGTCGTTGTCGTCGCCCGAGGCATACGCCCACACAGGCTGTAAATTATCAAGGTTCGTACAAACGACAATGCCGTGATTGTCAGCCGTGTAGCCATAGTTGCGATAGACGCTCATCGACGCTTCGATGCCGGGCGACGTACCGGCCGCGCCCGTGTAGCGCATTTTCGAGTGAGGCTTCAAGCGACCGGCCTCAACGGTATATTTATAAATGACACCATTCTCACCGATGCGAAACAAGAAGCGGCCCACGCGCACCGGCGACGAGTCGTAAGCGCCCCAGCCGCGAAGAGCCCAGGGGTCCTCAGGCTTGATTTCGGCTACAGCGTGACTGTTAAGGTCTACGAAAACGGCTCCAAACGGACGCTCGGCCGGCACGCCGTGGCCGATGTAAAGGTTGCCGTTGAGCGACGGGTCGATGGAGCCGGTACCCTTAATCGGATTGCCCAAAGCTATTGGCTCGCGCGACGCCTTGCCGGTAGCAAAATCGATAAAGTAGAGGTTGGCCGAGAGCGAACCGACGATTATCTCGCGACCCGAAAAGCCGGATGCGAGATTTCCGGCCGCCTTGAAGCGGCGCACTGCGCTGTCGGGCCATTCCACAAAGAGCGGCTGGCCGGTCCAGCCCGTACCGCCGCCCCACTGGCCGAATCCGGTCTCGCGCATATCAGTGGTAGTCTCAAATTCCCAATCGACTACGATTTCGGAGGGTCGGCCTTCGACTCGCCCGCCCATGTCGGCATCGCGCAGATGATTAGCTCGGAAAGTCAGCACGCCGGGCGCCGAGCGGTAGGGGTCGGTGTAGTCGTCGATTTGCCCGGGCGTCACGGTGTCGAGCACTCGAATGCGCGGTGTGATTATCGACGCCGACGCATAGACCGTGTCGGGCAGCGGTTCGACTATCGCAGGCACTGCGGCTGTGTCGACCGCCACCGAATCTGACTGCGATGCAGCCGAGCCCGACGCGCCGCCGCAAGCCGCTACGACTACGGCAAGCGCAAACGTCGACAGTGATTTGAAAATGTATTTAGTCATGATGATATGGTTCGCCTCGAAGTATGGTTTGCGCACGGTAAAGTTGCTCGGCTGCAATCACTATGGCCATCTCGTGCGTGAACGTCATGCGCGAAAGCGATATCTGCATATCGGCCCGCGCATATACCTCCTTCGAGAAGCCATAAGGGCCACCGATGACAAACACCAGGTTGCGCGGCAATATCGATGCTTTTTTATCGATAAACTCGGCCAGCTCGCGCGAGGTCAATTCGCGCCCGCGCTCGTCGAACAACACTACGAAATCGGCCGGCGCAGTGCGTGCCAGGATGGCTTCGCCCTCGCGCTGTTTCTGCGCTTCGGGCCCACCCGAGCGAGGCGTCTTCACATCGGCCAAGGCCGTAAACTCAAAAGGCATATAATAAGGCAACTTGCCGACATAGCGACTCAGAACGCTGCTCAGAGCCGCATCCTTCACATTGCCTACACAAATAAGGTTAATTTTCATCGTTATTTTACGCAAATGTAAGCATTTTTTTCGTAACAAGCGTATCTGTGGCAAATTTTTACTAAATTTGCGGTTAAGAATTCAAAAAACACCAAACGATATGCAAACGCCTGAACAACTAATTGACCAACTGATAGAGCTCGCGTTCGCCGAAGACGTAGGCGACGGCGACGCCACCACCCTTAGCACCATCCCGGCCGACGCCATGGGCCGCCAACACCTGCTCATCAAGCAGGAAGGCATCCTCGCCGGCGTCGAAATCGCCCGCCGCGTATTCGACTTCTTCGACAAGTCGCTGAAGATGACCGTCTTCATTGAGGACGGCGCACACGTACGCCCCGGCGACATCGCTTTCGTGGTCGAAGGCCCCGTGCGCTCGTTGCTCCAGACCGAACGCACCATGCTCAACATCATGCAGCGCATGAGCGGCATCGCCACAATGACAGCCAAGTATCAGCAGCGCCTCGAAGGGCTCCACACCAAGGTGCTCGATACACGCAAGACCACACCCGGCATGCGCATCCTCGAAAAGATGGCCGTCAAAATCGGCGGCGGCGCCAACCACCGCATCGGCCTGTTCGACATGATCCTCATCAAGGACAACCACACAGACTTTGCCGGCGGCATCGCCAACGCAGTTGCTCGCGCCAAGCAGTGGAACCGCGATAACGGCAAAGACCTGCGCATCGAACAGGAAGTTCGCAACACCGACGAAATCAACCAGGCTCTCGAAGCCGGCGTCGACCGCATCATGCTCGACAACTTCACTCCCGAGCGCACCGCCGAAGCCGTCAAGCTTATCCGCTCGAAGAACCCCAACGTCGAAATCGAATCGTCGGGCGGCATCACACTCGACACACTCCGCGCATACGGCGAAGCCGGCGTCGACTTCATCTCGGTCGGTGCTCTGACCCACTCGGTCAACGGCCTCGACATGAGCTTCAAAGCCTGCTAATCAATCCTCCCAAATACGACAGCGAGCGGATGGCCAACCCATCCGCTCACTTTTTTTATGCACTTATTATAATTGATAGTAACATCGAGGGCTGCTCCGCAGTGGCGAAGCAGCCCTCGATTATTGTGGGAATCCAAGCCGGGGATTAGATCCAGCGAACGAATGCGAAGTCCTGACGGTGGGGCAGAGCCTCGTTCTTGGGATAGATACGGTAGCCGTAGCGGAATACGCCGGCATCCTTAATCTTGAACTGGAGCTCGTAGGTCTTGACGTTGCCTTCGGTCTTGACAACCTTGAATTCGCGAGCGTCAACGAACTTCTCCTGGCCATCTTCGCAGCGGAAGATTACCTGTTCAACGCCCAGGTCGTCGCCCAGACCATTGGTGTCGAGCACTACTTCGGTGCGATAGATTTCGCCGGTAGTGCTTGAAGCTACGTCAGCACCCTGACGCACGTCGAGCACCTTGATGCCATCCCAAGCGGCGGCAACTTTTTCCTTCCAGGCAGCGATTTCCTTAGCCTTGCCGAAGTTGTTGGCTGCAAGTGTCTTCGAGCGAGCAGCTTCGGGAGCGTAGAAGCGAGCGATATAGTCGTCGATCATACGCTTCATGGTGAAGTTAGGCGCGATGTCGGCGATTGAGCCTTTGATGTACTCGATCCAGCGAGGCGAGTAGCCCTTCGAGTTGGTGTCGAAGTACAGAGGAATAATCTCGTTTTCGAGCATCTTGTAGATGGTAGCTGCGTCGAGCTTATCCTGCTGCGATTGGTCGGTGAAAGTGCGCTTGTCGGTCAGAGCCCAGCCGGCCTTTTCGTTGAAGCGGTAGCCTTCGTACCACCAGCCGTCGAGCACCGAGAAGTTGAGCACGCCGTTCATCTCAGCCTTTTCGCCTGACGTACCAGATGCTTCGAGCGGACGGGTCGGAGTGTTGAGCCAGATGTCGACACCGGTCACGAGGCGCTTAGCCACGATCATGTTGTAGTCCTCAAGGAAGATAATCTTGCCGAGGAATTCGGGGCGACGCGAGATTTCGGTGATGCGCTTGATCAGATCCTGACCGGCACCGTCAGCGGGGTGAGCCTTGCCCGAGAAGATGAACTGTACGGGGAATTTAGGATTGTTGACAATCTTGGCCAGACGGTCGAGGTCGGTGAAGAGCAGGTGAGCGCGCTTGTAAGTAGCAAAACGGCGAGCGAAGCCGATGATGAGCGCGTTGGGGTTGATGCGGTCGAGCACTTCCATCACAGCCGAGGGGTCGCCCTGGTTAGCGAGCCAGCGAGCCTTGAATTCGCGCTTAACGAAGTTGATGAACTTGTTCTTGAGCTGGCAGCGCATGTTCCAGATATCTTCGTCGGGAACATTGTAGATACCGCGCCAAGCTTCGGGGTTGCTCTGGTCTGCGAATACTTCGGGACCGAGGTTCTTCCAGTAGAAGTCCTTCCATTCCGAAGCAGCCCAGGTGGGCATGTGCACGCCGTTGGTCACGTAGCCAACGTGCGATTCTTCCCAGCTGTAGCCCTTCCAGATACCCGAGAACATACGCTTCGACACTTCGCCGTGGAGGTAGCTAACGCCGTTGGCTTCCTGGCAGGTGTTCAGAGCGAATACGCTCATCGAGAAGCGCTCGTTGGTGTCGGGATTTTCGCGACCCATGTTCATCAGGTCGTTCCACGAGATGCCGAGCTTGCCGGGGAATTCGCCCATGTACTTGCCGAAGAGCGATTCGTCGAAGTAGTCGTGACCGGCGGGCACGGGAGTGTGCACTGTGTAGAGACCGGTCGAGCGAACGAGCTCGAGAGCTACGTTGAAGTCGAGTTTATCTTCCTGCACGTAGTCGACGAGGCGCTGCAGGTTGAGCAGAGCGGCGTGACCTTCGTTGCAGTGGTAGAGCTGAGTCGAGATGCCGAGTTTCTTCAGCATCAGCACGCCACCGATACCGAGCAGGTATTCCTGCTTGATACGGTTTTCCCAGTCACCACCATAGAGTTGGTGAGTAATCGAGCGGTCGTATTCGCTGTTGGCATCGAAGTCGGTATCCATCAGATAGAGCTTCATGCGGCCAACATTCACGCGCCAGATGTGGCTATAGACAACGCGACCGGGGAAGGGTACTTCGAGCACCATCGGGTGGCCGTTCTTGTCCATCACTTGCTCGATGGGCAGCTGATTGAAGTTCTGAGGTTCGTACTTGGCAATCTGCTGGCCGTCGACACTCAGAGTCTGAGTAAAGTAGCCGTAGCGATAGAGGAAACCGACAGCGGTCATGTCGACGCAGCTATCCGATGCTTCCTTGATGTAGTCGCCGGCGAGCACGCCGAGACCGCCGCTGTAGATTTTGAGGCAGTTGCACAGACCATATTCCATCGAGAAGTAAGCTACCGAGGGAACATCCTTGCGCATGGGTTTGCTCAGGTATTCGCGCATCTTGCGATAAACGTTATCGATGCGGTCCATCATTGCGCTGTCGGCGAGGATTTCGTCGATACGCTCCGAGGGTAGTTGCTGGAGCAGCATTACAGGGTTTTCACCCGTAGCACGCCACAGGTCGGGGCACAGTTCGCGGAAGAGATTCTTGCCGTCGCTATTCCATACCCACCAGAGGTTGCGGGCCATTTCTTCGAGCGGCTTGAGTTGTGAAGGCAACTGAGCTTTCACAGTGATGTCACGCCATACGGGTGCATTGGTTTTACTAACCGGAAGTTTCATACTTTTATGATATGTATTATTTATTTGATTTCTTATTATTAGCAAAGGCTATGGCATAAGCCTTGCGATAGTATTCAATAAAGTGTGCCCAATCGCAGGCAGCTGCTGTAGCGCGAGCTGCCTCGCTGATACGAGCTCGGCGGTCGACATCTAAAGCGACAAGCGAGCTCAGCGCATCGGCCATGGTGGTGACGACTTGGTCGTAGTTGGAGTCGGTGCGCGGCACGACACACACGCCGCAGTCGTCAAACGAATTTTCAGTCGTAGCTTCCATCCACTGGCCGAAGCCCGAGAGCGAAGTCGTCACTGTCGGTACACCGAAAGCAACACTTTCGAGCGGGGTATAGCCCCACGGCTCGTAGTACGAGGGGAACGCCGTCGCGTCAAAGCCAATCAGCAGGTCGTAGTACGACATGTTGAAGATGCCGTCGTCGCCCTTGAGGTAGCAAGGCACGTAAATCACGGCCACCGAGTCGTCGCGGCGATAGTCGGCGAAGCCCAAGCCGTGGATACGACCGTTGACTGCGTCCTCGTTGTAGTTGTGCAAGTTGTGTGTCAACACGGGGTCGGCGAGGCCGGTGGAGTTGTGGTCCGCGATAGCCTGCTGCAAATCAACGCGCGGTCCGGCACACCAAGCCGGCACCATCACGAATGCCACTACCGGCTGAGCCGTGCCGTTGTCGGCCATAAGGGCAGCCGCATCAAGAAATACGTCGAGGCCCTTATTGCGATATTCGCAGCGACCTGAAGTAGCAAGTAGGAATGTATCGTCGGGCAAGTTGCGACCGGTGAGGTCGCGGGCCACTTCGAGCAGACATGCACGAGCAGCCTTGCGAGCCTTGGCGAAGCGTGTTTTAGCCGGAACGAAACCGGGCTCAAAGCCATTGGGCGTCACTACGTCGGGACGGCGCTCGAGCAGCTGCTCACATTCGCGAGCAGTCACTTCGCTGACGGTTGTGAAGCAATCGGCAGCGTGCGCGGCCGCTTTTTCGAGCGAATGTTTCGCCTCCATATTGAGTTCGCGAGCCATCTGGTCGCCGTTGTAGTTGGGCAGCTGGTCGTAGAGTGGCTTGCCGTTGCCGCAAATGCTACGGCCGATGCTGGTAGCGTGGGTCGTGAACACAGTAGCCACCTGCGGCAGACGCTCCTTCACTGCGAGCAAGCCCATACCTGTGGTCCACTCATCGAAGTGGGCGATAAAGCCGGCCTTCGAATCCTTTTTCGAGAAGTACTCGACAAGGCTCTCGATGACCTCAGCCGATGCACGACCGAAGGCGCAAGCCTCGTCGTAGTCGCCGTAGGCATGAAGCGAATCGACGCCAAACTTTTCCCACATGTGGCCATAGAAGGCATCCTTCGAGGCATACATTGCCTTGAAATCAACCAAAACGACGAGCGGACGACCGGGAATATCCCAGCGTCCGATGCGCACATTGAGACCTTCGGGCAGAAGGGCGTTCTCGCGCCAGCCTCGCAGCACGGTAGCGCTCTCGGTAAAATCAAGCGCAACATTTTCGTCCGACCATACGTCCGGACCGATAAATATCAAGTGATCTTTATAATCATTGTGAAGGTTTTTTGCCTTGGTAGACAACACAGTATAAATGCCACCAATCTTATTGCAAACCTCCCAACTTACTTCAAAAATGTAATCTTTTGCTTTCTCAGCCATAACTGAATCCGATTTTCAAGCCGCAAAGGTACGCATTTTTTTCGTCTTTTCAAAACGCCCGCCTTAATAACTCTATTTTTAACTAAAAAACGGCATTATACCAACTTATAAACGCACTGCACGATTACTATGTTCTTGAAAATATTACTTGTCAAGCTAAGTTTTTTCACTTGATTGGCTCGCAAATTATCCGTAATTTTGCGCCTACGATGAACACTACATTAATAATATGTGTGGCGGCTATGGGCATTGCCCTCGCAGCCGCTGTTGCCTACATAATCAGAATAGCCAATCGCAACACCGCTCTGCGCGACGCAAACACACGTCTCACCACAGACTTGGCCGTTGCCGAGCGTCGGCTTGCCGACTCTGAAGCACGCGAGGGCGAGCGTTTTCGCTCCTTGGCTACCGACGTGCTGCGCCAGCTGGGCCACGACCTCGACGACCGCTCACAGCGAGGCCTCACCACGGCTCTGGCTCCGGTGCGGTCGTCGATCGAAGGCTTCGTGCGCGACCTGCGAGCTTGCTACGCCGGCGACCGCGACGACCGCGCATCGCTGCGCCAAAGCATCACGTCGCTGGCCGAGCTCAACCGCCGCGTCAGCGCCGAGACGGCGCGTCTGAGCCACGCGCTCAAGGGCGACCGAGGCTTTCAAGGCCGCTGGGGCGAAATGGTCCTTGCCAACGTACTCGAACATTCGGGTCTGGAGCCGGGCCGCTGGCTGCTGTATCAAGACTCCACCACCACCGACGATGGTCACCGCCTGCGCCCCGATGCTGTCGTAGTCTGCCCTCGCGGCCGACGCATCATCATCGATGCCAAGTGCTCGCTCGCCGACTACCTCGCCATGCTCGAAGCCGACGACGACGCTACGCGACAAGCCCTGGCCAAAGCGCACGTCAAAGCCGTCGAAAATCACGTTCGCACACTCAAACTAAAAAACTACCAAGACTACATCGGCGACGACAAAGCCGACTTCGTCATCATGTTCATGCCTCACGAAGGCGCCTACCTCACCGCCATGCAGACCGACGAGGGCCTATGGCAACGCGCTTTCGATGCTCGCGTCGTAATCGTGTCCCCTACCCACTTGGTAGCAATGATTAAGCTTATCGAGCAAATGTGGGTGACAGACGACCGCAACACCAACGCCCGGCTCATCGCTGAAGAAGCCGTCAAGATGCTCGACAAGCTCGTCGGCGCTTGCGAAGATCTCGAACGGGCCGGCGCGCAACTCGACAACGCACGCAACGCCTACGACTCGGCCATGAGCCGACTGCGCACCGGCCGAGGCAGCGTCGCCTCGCGCGTCGAACGCCTCGCATCTCTAGGCGTAAAACCCACCAAGGCTATACCCGACGTCCTAACGCCTAACGTCGATATTGACTGTCTCAACGACTACCACCAAGCTCTTGCTGAAGACGCTTCCGAGCAAAGAAAATCCGACTCTTGACCGTACCGACCGGCATGTGCATATACTCGGCAATTTCCTTGTATTTATAGCCTTGCAAGTGCAGCGAAAAGGGTATGCGCATATCGTCGGAAAACTTGTCTATGGCCGACTGTATATCGCTCACTTCCGCCGCGCCTTCCGGCGTTTCGTAGACCGAAGCTTGCGACATATTGAGCTGATATAGTGTGTCCGATTGGTCGACGACCGTGTTTGCGCGCACCTTCTTACGATAATTATTGATGAATGTGTTTCGCATGATGGTGAATGCCCACCCCTTGAAATTAGTGTTATCGACATACTTATCCTCGTTGTCGAGCAACTTCAAGGTAGTCTCTTGCAGCAAATCGTAGGCATCATCGCGGTTTGATGTCAACATATATGCGAAATTGAGCAGATTCTCCTGCAAGCCGAGTATCTTTGTCTGGAATTTTGGTGAAGCCATCTGAAGTAGTTTTAAGTTTAATTAATAAGCACACCACATCGAACGTGCGCGAGCGGCTTATGCACATATAACAATCAATCGGCCACAAACGACTGCGATTTCACCTTTATTATACCTTTTAACACACACGCCGCTACTATGTTAACCGACAGACTGACAAATAGCGACCCTATCCGGCGGGGGTTAAATATTGTTAAGTGGTTGGACGGATGAGTTATTTGACGTAACTTAGTTGCACCTTAGAATAAACGCCTAAATACCAACCATGATGAATAAAGAAATAGCTTTGAGCAAAAACGCGCTGGTGCGCGCACTCGACAAACCGGCATCGCAATTCACACGCCACGATATCATCGACTACATCATCCAAAACGACATCGAGATGGTGAACTTCATGTATCCGGCAGCTGATGGCCGTCTTAAAACCCTAAACTTCGTCATCAACGACTACGCATATCTCGAGACGATACTCACATTGGGCGAACGCGTCGACGGCTCGTCGCTATTCCCCTTCATCAGCGCCGGCAGCTCCGACCTCTACGTCGTGCCCCGCTATCGCACTGCCTTTGTCGACCCATTCGCCGAACTGCCCACCGTGACGATGCTTTGCAGCTTCTGCGACAAGGACGGCAAGCCGCTCGAGTCGGCTCCGGAATACACCCTGCAGAAAGCTTGCGACGAATTTACCAAAGCCACCGGCATGGTGTTCGAAGCCATGGGCGAGCTCGAGTACTACGTAATCTCCGAAGATGAACACTGCTTCGAAGCCACCGACCAAAAGGGCTACCACGAAAGTGCTCCGTTTGCTAAATTCAACGACTTCCGCACGCTGTGCATGAACTACATAGCCCAAACAGGCGGTCGCATCAAGTACGGACACTCCGAGGTCGGCAACTTCACCCTCGACGGCACCATCTACGAGCAGAACGAAATAGAATTTCTGCCGGTCGCTGCTCCGGACGCCGCCGACCAATTGATGCTCGCCAAGTGGGTTATCCGCAACCTCGCCTACCGCGAGGGCTACGACGTGACTTTCGCTCCGAAAATCACGACCGGCAAAGCCGGCTCGGGCCTGCACATTCACATGAAGATGTCGCGCGACGGCAAGAACATGATGCTCGATGCCGACCGCCACATCAGCGAGACGGCCCGACGCGCTATTGCCGGCCTTATGAAGTTGGCTCCGGCACTGACGGCCTTCGGCAACACAAACCCGACCTCGTACTTCCGCCTGGTGCCCCACCAGGAAGCGCCCACCAACGTATGCTGGGGCGACCGCAACCGCTCAGTATTGGTGCGCGTGCCGCTGGGCTGGACCGCCGATGCCGACATGTGCGCTGCTATCAATCCCGGTGAATCGACACCCGACTACGTCGACCCGACACAAAAACAGACCGTGGAAATTCGCTCAGCCGACGGCTCGGCCGACATCTACCAGCTGCTGGCCGGATTGGCCGTGGCCCTGCGCTATGGCCTTGAAAGCCCCGACGCGCTCGAAGTGGCCGACCGCACATACGTCGACGTCAACATACACGCAGCCGAAAATGCCGACCGCCTCGCCGCGCTCGACAGCCTACCCGTCGACTGCGCCGCATCGGCCGACTGCCTCGAACAGGTGCGTGATATTTTTGAACAAAACAACGTGTTCTCGCCCGGCATGATCGACGGCATCATCACAAAGTTGCGCTCCTACGACCCGGCGGAGACGAAAGCCGCCATGAACGACCCTGCACGCATGCAGCGAATGGTAGCAAAGTATTTCAACGTCTGATACAATCAGCGAAGCCCTCGCGGGCAAACGCCTCAGCCGACCGCGGCGACGGGTCAACTATCACGACCTCGGCGCCGCGGTCGCGTGCTTCGCGCACGAGCGGCAAGTCGTGGATATGGTCGGTAAGAAACAAACGCAGTTCCAAATCGTTATCAGCCAACCAGCGCACCACAGCCGCGCGCTTGGCCTCGCCACGCAGGTCGGGACCACCGTCGGCCGACACGAGCATCTCGCCTTGCCACAAGAGCGGTACATAAAATCCGGCAGCTGCCGAAGCCAGCAATATGCGGTCGCCGGCGGCGCGATGTCGCTCTATTTCCGAGACAACATACTCATTCAGCGACGCTTGCATACGACGGCGGAAGTCGCTCAGCAGTCGCTCGCTGCGCCCGGCTACTGCCAGCGCACGATATTTCATCGCCTCGTGGTCGATAAGGTGCAAGCGGCGAGCCGCCCACAACACACCGATAGCCACCACGCGATGCAAGGCAAGCCGGCGGGCGTGCATAGCCAGCGCCGTGCGCAGATACACACGCAAGCTATTCGAGCGGTAAAGGGTGCCGTCGAGGTCCACCACTACTGCGCCGTGTCGTTGACGTCCATCGACCATGGAAATCGAATTAGGGTTAAATCATTGAAAATGGCAAAGTCAGGTGCGATTAGCGGATGCTTTGTCGTCACGGTGACGACAGCCGTGCGAATCACAGCCTCGGGCGCCGCCTCACACATGGCGCGCACCACTCCATCGAGCGTCGCACCCGAGTCGACAGCATCGTCAACCACCAAGATGCGCTTGCCGGTAGCTATTTCCACCGGAATAATGACTTGTGCGATGTCAATCGGCCGAGGCTTTCGCATAGCGAGCAACGTAGCTTCAGCCTTGCGCATCGCATCAAGTACAGGTCTTGGCAAGCGCCGCAACATGGCTTTCAGCCGCGGGCGCTTATAGCGCGTCGAAGGTCGTTGCAAACTTGTACCGAAGTGCGGTACATCTTGAAATAATAGCTCGCCGACGTAAACTCCGCCCTGCGCGATGGACAAGACCGCGTCGGGCACGAAACCGGCGTCAGCGACTTTGCTTTCGAGCCGGTGGCACACTTCGGCAAAGGCCTGCCGGTCGAGTGTCATCACGCGCCTACCCATTTCGCAAAGGTTTTAAACAAGCGACTGCCGAAGAACGAAAGCAGCACGCCAGCCTTATTCTTCGCACGCACTCGGCCGTCGAAGAGCGAGCCGAGCCGATAGCGGCGCACGAGCGCCCAGCACTGTCGGGCGACATCGGTCTGCCCGGCTTGCGAGGCGTTGATGAATATATTAAAATTGGCGCTCAGCCGTCTGTCGCGAGCCGCTCGCACAAGTGTCGGACAATGCTCGGCCATGTAGCTTTCGATGCGCTCAGTGACTCCGAGCACATCAAGCCGCCGAGCGTCCCAAGTGTGCATGATACTCGCCGAATGCTGACGATAGAAGTACAGCGGCGCACGACTGACCGCCGCCACGCGGCAGCGCAGCGCATAGCGGTAGAAGAAATCGAGGTCCTCGTAGTATAGTCCGAGCGTAAACTGTTCATTCGCAAGTATTTCAGTGCGATAAAGCTTTCCCCATGCCGTGTGCACGATTCCGGGCACCTGATAGAGTGTGGCTTCAACCAGACTCTCGGGCGTCATCAACTCAAAATCGCCGACGGCACTCGCGAACTGCGCCTTATCAAAGCAAAAACCGGCCACGACAAGGTCGACATCTCCGGAAATTTCCACGGCCTTGACGAGCGATTCGAGCGCCTGCGGGTGCATGGCGTCGTCGGCATCTAAGAAATAAATCCATGGTGCACGAGCAGCTTCGATGCCTCGATTGCGCGCCACCGACAGACCGCCATTGGGCGCATGAAACACACGCACGCGGCTATCGGCCATTAAATATTTGTCGGCGATGGCTCCCGAGCTATCGGTCGAGCCATCGTCGACAATGATTAGCTCCCAGTCGTAATACGCCTGACCGATGACCGAATCAACGGCTTCGGCGAGGTACTTCTCGCCGTTGTAGACAGGCAGAACGATTGAGACCGAGGGCATAAGGGTTAGCTATTAGCGAACTGTGACAGCCTTGGCCGGAGCCGATTCCTGGTTGACGCGACTCAGAGCCGTCACCACGTACACACCGGGACCGTTGGCCTTGAATTCTCGCTTCCAGGTCACAGCCTGAATAGCATCGGCAGCTTCGAGGTCGATATCGGCCTCGCTGTCAAAGCGATAAACCACGAATTTAACAGCGTCGTCGGCAGTACCGACGGGTGTTGCTGCATTCCAAGTGATCGTGCGGCCTTGCGCTTTCACTGCAGTCGGAGCGGCGGGCTGTCGGTCGCTAATCCACGGATACGCAGGCACGATAGCCACGGTCGACTGCAAGTCGCGAGCCAGCGAGTCGGCGATGCCGCCGGTGTTGGCAGTCACCGAGTAGCCGGGCCACCAGCAGTTGCCGCCAATGTTCTCGGCAGCGCGAGTGAGGTTCACCTTGTGGCGTAGCTGAGTCTGTTCGGTCGAGGGTGCGATGTCGGGTTTCTTCATCGTCACGCCCACGTCCTGTCCGATGTACATGTGGCGACCTTCGGCATTGCGATTCCACCAATCGACGAGCACCAGATACGAAGCGGCCTTGTGCTGCAGGTCCCAGTAGAGCTGAGGCAACAGATAGTCGATCCAGCCTTCACGAGCCCATAGCAGCACGTCGGCATAGAGAGCATCGTAGTTTTGAAGGCCGTTGGTTTCAGAGCCGCGCGGGTCCGTACCCTTGTTGCGCCAGATGCCGAATGGGCTGATACCGAAGATCACCCAGGGCTTGGCTGCGCTAATTTCATTGTGGAGGCCTTCGATGAGCAAATCGACATTCTTACGGCGCCAGTCGCCTCGGTCCATGCCCTTGCCATACTTGGCGTACGACTTATCATCGGGAAATTCCTTATCCTTCACGGGATACGGATAAAAATAGTCGTCGAAGTGAATGCCATCGACGTCGTAGCGATTGACGATATCCATCACCACCTTGGTAATAAATTGGCGGCTTTCGGGCAGCGCCGGATCGAAGTACAGTTTGCCGTCGTAGCGCACAAACCATTCGGGATGCTTGTGATAGACGTGATTGGCAGGCAAAGTCTGCGCCTTCGAGCTGGTGACGCGATAGGGGTTGAGCCATGCGTGCAGCTCCATGCCGCGAGCGTGAGCTTCATCAATCATAAACTGCAACGGGTCCCAATAGGGCTCGGGGGCCTTACCTCCATCTGTGAGGTAGCGGCTCCACGGCTCAAGGTCGCTGGGGTAGAACGCGTCGGCCTGCGGACGCACCTGGAAGACGACAGCATTGACGCCGGCAGCCTTGAGGCGGTCGAGTTGGTCGCGAAGATAAGCTTTATTCTCGTTAGTGTTTTGGTCGTGATACTGGGCTTGATACACTGTGTGCATCCAAGCACCGCGAAATTCACGCTTAGGATTCTGTGCTACGGCGGCCGCCGTAGTCAACACGAGTGCAAGCGCAATAAATAGTTTTTTCATAGATGTGATTTAGGATATTTGTTGTGAATATTTTATACGTCTATATCTTCGAGGTCGACAAGGCGGTTGATTACTGCGAAAATAGTAATTGCAGCCACCGAGTGCAGCTTCAGTTTGGCGGTAATATTGCGACGATGTGTCGTCACGGTGTGCACCGACAGGCACAGCGCATCGGCTATCTCCTTATTCGATTTGCCGAGCGCAATCTGCGCCACAATCTCGCGTTCGCGAGCTGAAAGTTGCTCCAGACGCGGGTCAACTCCTGAATCACCGTCGGCACGGATGTCATCACTGTCCGATTCCTCAATCGTCGCTGCCACTTGCTCCTCGAGCGCAGCCACAGCCGGCACGAATAGCTTGTCCTCGAGCTCGCAGTGCTGCTTCAAATCATCCTCGCAACTGATTATATCGAACAGCACGGCATTGAGCAAATCTCCGGCACCCGACGGCACAAAACGGATAAGCACATCCTTGAGTGCCTCGAGCTTCATGGCTATCGAATCGTGATGAGCGGCAAAAATGTCGATGCAGAAGTCCGATGGTGACTTACCTTCGAGCAACTGTTCCACATAGCCAAACACGCGATTATTTTCATAGTCCATGTGTTTGCGAACTTCGTCGACCCAATCGTCGAAAAAGCGCAAGACCACCATCCCTACCTCACTCGGCGCCTGATCAATTACCGAAAGCAACTTATGGCGAATTCGAGGAATTGAAAATTCGAGGAAATAGGAGTGCGCGCCCTTCAGATAATCCATCATCGACGTAAGCTTGATGCTATCTGTCGAATCAACTTGCCGACCGCTGCAGAAGTTTGCAACGGCCAAAAAAGTTGCTGGGTCTATATTGTTTGCCGCACAGACCTGACCGATGGTGGCATTACCGAACCCGAGCGATATGCCGAAGCGACTCAATGTCATCAGCATCGAGCTATTGGTCCTGATAATGTCGCGCATACGCCAGTCGGCAGTGAATGAACCGGACAATGTCATATTCTTTATTTTTTTTGCAAATTTACTAATTTTTCGCGAGTCGAACAATAGTAAAAAGAACGATTACAAGCGCGGAATTAGCGTCAACGCCCGACAATCTTGCAGGCTTTATCGCTGCACTTTACAGTCGGAACTAATGTCGCTGCGAAGGTGTTATATGACTGAAAGATGTTAACGAATTATGAATAAATCAAAGGTGATAATTGCGGCAATGATTACGTGCTTAGCCGGTTGGTCGGCCGCAGCAAAGACTCTCACAGAGCAGCATATCGACTCGCTGGTGAGCAGCACACGAGTGTTCAGCATCGGCAACTCCGGCAGCGACCTACCCGACGAAGCTACCCGCAATCGCATCGAAGAGTTCTATTACGACCAGTTTCGACACTCGCAAAATCCCGACGCGCCCTACTTCCTCTTTATGAGCAAAGACAGCACTATGCTGATGGGCATTGGCGGCACTGTGCGCATGCGCGCTTACTACGACTGGGGCGGAGCCATGCCTACTCCGGCATTTATGCCTATTCAAATACCAATACCGGTCGACCCTCTGAACGACAAGCACTTTGGCACTACGCCGGCAGGAACTTGCCTTTACTTCAGAATGCTCGGGCATGCACCTCGCATCGGCGACTATCAACTCTACATAGAAGCAAATTTCAACGGCTACAATGCTCGAGACTTTCACCTAAAGAAAGCCTACGGCATAGTCGGCGATTTCACCATCGGATACGCCGGCTCCACGTTCAGCGACCCCGCCGCAGTGCCGCCTACTGTCGATGCCGGCGGTCCCAACAACAAAATGGACCACACCACTGTGTTGATCCGCTATATGCCCCAACTGACACGCAACGTGATAGTCGCCGCCTCGATTGAAAATCCCGACACTGAGATTGGCGCCGACGGCACTTTGACTAAAGCACGGTCGTCGTTCATACCTGATTTCGCAGCAATGATACAATATAGCTGGGGGCGACTGCAACATGTGCGAGCCTCGGCAATAGTGCGTTCTCTGCCCTATCGCGACTTGCAGTCGCAGCAAAATCGCACAGCCACAGGCTGGGGTGTGCAACTATCGGCCATCACAAACCCTTGCTCGGCCATCACTACTTACCTGACGGCCAATTATGGTGCAGGCTACGCCGGAATGGGTGGCGACCTGCTCGTCGGAGCCTATGATTTGATAGCATTCCCCGACCGACCGGGCAAGTTATACACCCCACGCTCACTGGGCTGGAACATCGGCCTCCAGTACAACCTACGCCACAACTTATTCATAACCATCAGTGCCGCCCAGACCCGATTTCTGCCATCACATGCCATTAACCCCGACGAATACAAATACGGCTTGATGGGTACCGTGAATGTGTTTTGGAATCCGCTACCTAGAATTCAAGTCGCCGCCGAATTCAACTACGCCAAGCGACAAAACTTTTCGGGAGCTCATCGCTACGCGCGCCGCCTCGGCATCATGGCCCAAATCACCTTCTGACGCAAACCCCGACACAGACGAAAAAGCATCAACCGAAGGCTTCGCGCATGACCAATATAGAAATTGTCAGCTATTTATTGAAAAATTTCTTTAATTTTAATTGAAATATGTGGCTGCGTAATATATTTTTTTCGTAATTTTGCACTCGCATTGGCAGTCACGCTATGCCAAGTTCGCATCTGTATTCATGAATACTTACTAAACTAAAAAATAAAGCGATGACAATCGACAATTTCAATTTCAACGGCAAAAAAGCCATCGTGCGCGTAGACTTCAACGTGCCCCTGGACGAAAACGGCAACATCACCGACGATACCCGTATCCGCGGCGCTCTGCCCACTCTGAAGAAAATCCTCAACGACGGCGGCTCACTCATCATCATGTCGCACATGGGCAAACCCAAAGGCAAAGTAAATGCCAAGCTGTCACTGAGCCAAATCAAAGACGCTGTAGCCAAGGCTCTCGGCGCTGACGTACAATTCGCTCCCGACTGCGCTGCTGCCGGCGAACTCGCCGCTGCTCTGAAGCCCGGTCAGGTTCTGCTGCTCGAAAACCTCCGCTTCTACCCCGAAGAAGAAGGCAAGCCCGTTGGCATCGACAAAGCCGACCCCGCTTACGACGCTGCCAAGAAGGAAATGAAAGAACGTCAGAAAAACTTTGCCAAGACTCTGGCTTCGTACGCCGACGTTTATGTGAACGACGCATTCGGCACCGCTCACCGTCGCCACGCTTCGACCGCTGTCGTTGCCGACTTCTTCGATGCTGACCACAAGATGCTCGGCTACCTCATGGAGAAGGAAGTAAACGCTGTCGACAACATCCTGAACAACATCAAGCGCCCCTTCACCGCTATCATGGGTGGCTCGAAAGTTTCGACCAAAATCGGTATCATCGAAAACCTCATGGACAAGGTCGACAACCTGATCCTCTGCGGTGGCATGACATACACCTTCTCGAAGGCTATGGGCGGCAAAATCGGCATCTCGCTCTGCGAAGACGACAAGCTCGACCTCGCGCTCGACATCATGAAGAAAGCTCAAGAAAAGGGCGTGAACCTCGTCCTTGGCACCGACTGCGTAGCCGGCGACGCTTTCTCTAACGACTGCAACACCCAGGTTTGCTCGGTTAAGGACATTCCCGAAGGCTGGGAAGGCCTCGATGCAGGTCCCGAAACCCGCAAGGCTTTCGCCGATGTGATCCTGCCCTCGAAGACCATCCTCTGGAACGGCCCTGCAGGCGTGTTCGAATTCGACAACTTCACCGCCGGTTCGCGCGCTATCGCCGATGCTATCGTTGAAGCTACCAAAAACGGCGCCTTCTCGCTCGTAGGTGGCGGCGACTCTGTAGCCTGCATCAACAAGTTCGGTCTGGCCGACGAAGTATCATACGTTTCGACCGGTGGCGGCGCTCTGCTCGAAGCCATCGAAGGCAAAGTGCTTCCCGGTATCGCAGCCATCAAGGGCGAATAAGACAACACCGACGCGATTAGAATGCGTCCATCCGGGCGCGCACTAATCCGACAATATCAACCTACACCGGCGCTGCGGCCACCAAAGCCGCCGTGCCGGTGTTCTTTTAAAACTTTTTCGCACACAGACACGTCAATGGAGCTTCACGACGACTTTTTTCAGTGGGTCGAAACCCACAAAGCCGACAACCCTACACGCCTACGACTTAAATTCGGCAAGGAGCGCGCACTTGAAATTTTGCAAATCGAATGTCGACGCAAATACACCGCGAAACTCGGTGCCACGCTGGATGGCAATCCTCAGTTCGTATTTCCGAACGCGCTCGCAGGCGAAATGTCGACTTCCGACCGGCTGGCGGCCTACCATGCCTCGCTGGTTGAAGGCGGTACGCAAGTTGTGGACCTAACAGCCGGGCTCGGAATCGACGCCATGGCTCTGACACGCACTGCCGCAGACGTCACAGCCGTCGAAATCGACAGCGACGTGGCCGACGCGCTGCGCCACAATGCAGCCGGCAACGATCGGCTCACCGTAGTGTGCGACGATTGCCTTAACTTTTGCAAGCAAGCTCTGGACGAAGGGCGACATTTCGACGCAATGTTCATCGACCCGGCCAGGCGCGACGATGCCGGAGGCCGAGTCTACGCTCTGGCCGACTGCTGCCCCGACGTTGTAGCCATGCTGCCGCTGCTGCGCCGACTCACCGACCGGCTCATCGTGAAAGCGTCGCCTATGCTCGACATCAGCCACACACTGAGCGAACTTCCCGACGCCGTACGCGTCATAGCGCTCGGCACAACCACCGAATGCAAAGAGTTGGACATTATCGTCGACTTCGGTGCAGATTGCGCCGACCCGCTCATCGAAGCCGTCACCTTAGGTTCGAATGGCGCTGAATGGGCATTCGCATTTAAACGTTCTGAAGAAAACGATGCACAAGTAGCATACGACACTCCGAGCGAAGGGGGCTACGTCTACGAGCCGTTCCCGGCAGTAATGAAAGTCGGAGCCATGAAGCTGCTTGCCGAGCGCTTCGGTCTGAACAAGCCGGCCGCAAACACTCACGTCTGGTGGTCGACCAATCTGGTCGACGGTTTCCCCGGACATATATATAAGGTAACAGAAGTGCTGCCTTACGCGTCAAAAAACATCAAGCGCTACGCATCGCGACATCCGCGAGTGGGTGTGACGACACGCAATTTCGACATCGGCGCCGACGCCCTGCGCGCCAAATTGGGCGTAAAAGACGGCGCCGACCGCCTGTTTGCTATCAGCGACCGTGCAGGCAACCGCCTGCTCGTCACTACCGAGCCGCTTGCCTGACCCGACCGGCTGCTATTCCAACTCAGAGAGTTCGAGCCAGCGCATTTCTTTTTCGTCAATCAGGTCTTTGACCTCTTCGTAGCGAGCCGAAAGAGCAGCTACATCGTCGATGGTCTCGCCGGAGTTGAACACACCTTCGAGACGCGACTTTTCGGCGTTGAGTTCGTCGAGCTCGGCTGTAAGTTGCTCGAATTCGCGACGCTGTTTGAACGACATCTTCGGCGCGCGCTGTGCTCGCGGACGTTCCACCGGTTTCTCGACTCGAGCCGCACGAGCCGCCTCTGCAGCTTGCTCATCGCGCCACGCGGCATATTCAGTATACGTACCTGGAAAGTCCTTGACTATGCCATTGCCTTCCATCACGAACAAGTGGTCGACGATATTATCAAGGAAATAGCGGTCGTGGCTGATTACAATCAGACAGCCCTTAAATTCAGCCAGATACTCTTCGAGAATGCCGAGCGTCACGATATCGAGGTCGTTGGTCGGTTCGTCGAGCACGAGGAAGTTGGGGCGCATCATCAGCACAGTTGCCAAATGCAATCGACAAAGTTCGCCACCGCTGAGTGTATGAATATACTTTTGCTGATCGGCCGGCGAGAACAAAAAGCGATTGAGAAATTGCATCGGCGACAGATGCCCCTCACCGGTGTCGACCTCCTCGGCTTTTTCGCGAATAGCATCCACAACTCGCTTCTGCGAATCGAAATCAATGCCATCCTGACTATAATAGCCGAAACGCACAGTCGTACCGACATCCCACGTTCCGGCGTCGGGCTGAATGAGTCCTTGCAGCAGTTTTATAAACGTCGACTTACCGACACCGTTGGCGCCGACGATGCCTACCTTTTCATAGCGTGCAAACGTGTACGAAAAATCATCGAGAATGACCTTATCGCCAAATCGCTTTGAAATGCCGCGAGCTTCAAAGATTTTCGAGCCGATGTACGATGCGTCGACCGACAGATTTACATCCTTCTCCGGGCGAATACCCTGACTTTTCTTCTCTTTCAGCTCATAGAAAGCATCGATACGATACTTGGCTTTGCCCGCACGAGCCTGAGGTTGGCGGCTCATCCACTCCTGTTCGCGCCGAAGTGTGTTGTTGATGCGAGCCAACTCGGCAGTCATTGCTTCGATACGCTCGGCACGCCGACGCAAATAATAGTCGAAATTGCCGTCGTAGGTGTAGATGGTGTGATTGTCGATTTCGATGATGCGATTGCAGACGCGATCGAGAAAATATCGGTCGTGCGTCACCATCAGCAACGTCACACGCGAGCGCTTCAAATAGTTTTCAAGCCACTCGATGACCTCCACGTCGAGGTGGTTGGTGGGCTCATCGAGGATAAGCAACTGTGGATCGCTCATGATGGCGGAGGCCAACGCCACACGCTTGCGCTGTCCGCCCGAAAGCGTATCGACACGCGCCGTCAGGTCGTCGATACGCAGGCGCGAAAGCAACTGGCGCAGGCGGTCCTCATAATCCCAAGCCGAGAGGTTGTCCATGGCGTGAGCAGCTTGCTGTATGACTTCGGGGTCGCCGGCTGCGAGCGCTTCCTCATACTTGCGAACACAAACGGCAGCGGGGTCGTCGCTGCGCAATGCTGCTTCGGCCACGGTGGGGTTGCCCACGAAATGAGGCTTCTGCGACAACATAGCCACGCGCAAGTCGTTGCGGCGCGTGACGGTGCCCGAGTCGGCATCGAGCTCGCCGGCTATGATTGAAAGCAGGGTCGACTTGCCGGTGCCGTTTTTAGCGACTATGCCGATTTTGTCGCCTTCGTTAATACCGAAAGTCACATCGGCAAAAAGCATACGGTCGCCGACACTCTTGGTCAGCTTCTCAATCTGGAGGTAAACGTTCATATCCGATCAGGCAAATTTTGAAAAAGTCTTGCCCCGGACGCCCGGAGCAAGACTTATAGAGTAGAGTTCTTAAGCAAATGATTAATTAGCAGACACCTTCGCCCATCATAGCGTGAGCCACCTTCATGAAGCCGGCGATATTGGCACCCTTCATGTAGTTGATGTAACCGTCGGGTTCTACGCCGTAGCGGAGGCACTGGGTGTGGATGTCGCTCATGATGGTGTGGAGCTTTTCGTCGACTTCTTCGGCGCTCCACTGCAGGTGCATAGCGTTCTGGCTCATTTCGAGACCCGAAGTAGCTACACCGCCGGCGTTGACTGCCTTGCCGGGAGCGTAAGTGGTGCGAGTAGCGATGAAGTGGTCGATAGCTTCGGGGGTACAACCCATGTTCGAAACTTCAGCAACCATGCCTACACCATTGGCAACGAGAGCCTTGGCGTCGTCGCCATTGAGTTCGTTCTGAGTAGCGCAGGGCAGAGCGATGTCGACCTTGCGTTCCCACGGCTTCTTGCCGGCATAGAATTCCGAGCCGGGGAATTTGTCAGCGTAGGGAGCTACGATATCGTTGCCCGAAGCGCGGAGTTCGAGCATATAGTTGATCTTCTCTTCGTTGAGACCGGCGGGGTCATAGATGTAGCCGTCGGGGCCGGAGATTGTCACGACCTTAGCGCCGAGTTCGGTAGCCTTGGTAGCAGCACCCCAAGCCACGTTGCCGAAGCCCGAGATTGCCACGGTCTTGCCTTCGATGCTTTCGCCCTTCTCTTTGAGCATACTCTGCACGAAGTAGAGTGCGCCGAAACCGGTAGCTTCCGGACGGATGCGCGAGCCGCCAAATTCGAGGCCCTTGCCGGTGAATGTACCGTCGTGCTGGTTGACGAGACGCTTGTACATGCCGTACATGTAGCCAACTTCGCGGCCGCCTACACCGATATCGCCGGCGGGCACATCGCGGTCGGGGCCGAGGTTCTTCCACAGACCGAGCATGAAGGCCTGGCAGAAGCGCATGATTTCGCGATCGCTCTTGCCGCGAGGCGAGAAGTCGCTACCACCCTTGGCACCACCCATAGGCAGCGTGGTCAGTGCATTCTTGAATGTCTGCTCGAAGCCGAGGAATTTGAGGATTGAGAGGTTGACCGATGCGTGGAAACGGATACCGCCCTTGTACGGGCCAATCGCGTTGTTGAACTGCACACGATAACCTATATTGTTCTGTACTTCACCGTTGTCGTCGAGCCAAGTCACGCGGAACGTAACGATGCGGTCGGGTTCGACCATACGTTCTACAATCTTGTTGCGCTCGAATTCGGGATGTTGGTTGTAGATGTCCTGTACTGACATCAGTACTTCGCGGACAGCCTGCAGATACTCTTTTTCGCCGGGGTGTTTAACCTCCAAATCGGCCATTATTTTATTAATATCCATAGTAATTATGGTTTTTAAGGTAAGTAGTTTTTTTGAATACGTTGTAAAAGTTATTTACCACGGCAAAAGTAATCATAAAGTCAATCGAAAGCAAGAAAAAACGTTAATTTTTTTTGTTCTATGCCGATTTAGACCTATTTTTCGGCCGAAATTGTATATCTTTGCACATAAGTAAGACTTAACTCTGTACTCGCCGATGATGTTTTTTATTTCTTCGTCATCGTGCAAGCCCATAATTTGTATTTAATATGAAAAGCTTTGGTCAGAAATCGTGGATGCTTCCACAGCCGGTACTGATTATCGGCACATACGACAACAACGGCAAGCCCAATGCGATGAACGCTGCTTGGGCCGGACAATGGGACGCAAAAGAAATTATAATTTCGATGGGCGCTCATGCCACTACCGATAATCTCAACAACTGCCCCGACTTCACCGTGGCCTTCGCCACGCAGAGCACTATGGTGGCTGCCGACTTCGTCGGAATGGTTAGTGCAAAAAACGACCCCGACAAAATGAAAAAGACAGGTTGGACTGCCGTCAACGCCGACAACGTCAACGCCCCGGTGTTCACCGACTTCCCGATGACGCTGGAATGCCGCATCAAGCAAAAACTCGATGAATCGGAAACGGGCTGCTACATCATAGCCGAAATCGTGAACATCCTCGTCGACGAAGCTTATCTGACCGACGACGGTCAGCCCGACGTCGAGAAAATGCAACTTATCACATACGAACCCGTGCACCACGGCTATGTCGCCTTAGGCAAGCGCGTCGGCAACGCTTTCGCTGATGGCAAACAATTGAAATAATATCTATTATGACCAAGACAAATATCCTCACAGCAATGGCTTTAATTGCTACAAGCGCGTCGGCACAAACTACGGCGCTGCAATATCCGATGGCTCCGACCGACGGCACACGCTACGAATGCTTCGGCATCGAAGTCGACGACCGCTACCGTCCGCTCGAAAACGACACGGCCGCTGCCACCCTCGAATGGGTCGCTGCCGAAAACCGCGTCACCGGCGAATACCTCGCTCAAATACCCTATCGCGAAAATATCCGCCAACGCCTCACCGCCCTCAACAACTATGCCAAGACAGGCCTGCCATGGAAGGGCAAAGACGGCCTATACTACCATTCGGCCAACGATGGCCTACGCAACCAAGCCGTAATCTACCGCGGCACTACCCCGCTGGCTGCTGATGCCGAAGTGTTTCTCGACCCAAATAAGCTCAGCGACGACGGCACCGTAGCACTCACCGGACTCTTCCAAAGCCACGACGGAAAATACACCGCCTACACCATCTCGCGCAGCGGTAGCGACTGGACAGAAATCTACGTGCTCGACAACGCAACCGGCCAGCTGCTCGACGACCACATCGAGTGGGCTAAATTCACCGGCTGCGCATGGCACGGCGACGGTTTCTACTACAGCGCCTACGACCGTCCCGAAGCCGGCAAGGAATTCTCCAACGCAAACGAATATCACCGCGTATATTTTCACAAGCTCGGCACTCCGCAAAGCGCCGACCCAGTAATCTACGAAAACCGCGACCAACCGCTCTACTTCCACTCAGTCGGCGTCACCGACGACGAAAAGTACCTGCTCATCTCGGGCGGCGGACAGGGCTTCGGCAACTCGCTGTACGTGAAAGAACTCGGCAAGCCCGATGCCGAATGGATCACAATTGAGCCGTCGCAAGAAAGCGAATTATCTGTCGTCGGCACCACCCCCGAAGGCCGACTGCTCGTCTTCACCTCGGCCGACGCGCCTATGAACCGCCTCGTGTCCATTGACCCGCGCGCTCCGCAGCGCAGCAACTGGGCCACCATCATTGCCGAAGACTCGCACTCGGTGCTCACCGGCGTCAGCATCTCGGGCGGCAACCTGCTCGCCACTCGCGACCTCGACGCCTCGACCCACGCCTACCTGCACCGCATCGACGGCAGCCTCATACGCGAAATCAAATTCCCCACCTACGGCTCGGCCGGATTCTCCACCGACCGCAAATCGGCCGAAGTGTTCTATAGCTTTTCGTCGTTCACCTACCCCTCGAGCATCTACAGCTACGACCAAGCCACCGGCGAGAGCAAACTCATCAAAGCCACTACGGTCGACGGCCTCGTGCCCGACGACTACATCACCGAGCAAGTGTTCTTCACATCGAAGGACGGCACTCACGTGCCCATGTTCATCGTATATAAGAAAGGTGTGACTCCCGACGGCACCAATCCTGTCTACCTCTACGGCTACGGCGGCTTCAACATCACTCTCAACCCCGGCTTCTCGCCCTCGCGACTGTTCTGGCTCGAAAACGGCGGCATCTACGCCCAGACCAACCTCCGCGGCGGCGCCGAGTACGGCGAAGCTTGGCACGAAGCCGGCACGAAGCTGAAGAAGCAGAACGTATTCGACGACTTCATCGCCGCTGCCGAATACATGATTGACCAAAAGTGGACTACCCCCGACTTGCTCACAATCGAAGGCGGCAGCAACGGTGGCCTGCTCGTGGGCGCAACCGTCAACCAGCGTCCCGACCTCTTCCGCGTAGCTATTCCGCGCGTCGGCGTCATGGACATGATGCGCTATCACCTCTTCACCATCGGCTGGAACTGGGCCAGCGACTACGGCACCAGCGACGACTCCGCCGAAATGGCCGCTTATCTGCTAGGCTACTCGCCACTCCACACCATCAAGAACGACGGCACACGCTATCCGTCGATTCTCGTCACAACTGCCGACCACGACGACCGCGTGGTGCCCGCTCACTCGTTCAAGTACGCTGCCGCACTGCAAGCTGCCAACACCGGCGACCGCCCCAAGCTGATTCGCATCGACTCAAAAGCCGGACACGGCGCAGGCAAGCCCATTTCGAAGGTTATCGACGAGTGGACCGACATCTATTCGTTCATCTTCTTTAACCTCGGCCGCGAGCCCAAATAAGCCGCTTTGAAAGCTGCGATTCTCACTACGACGGTCTGCACGGCCTTAGCGCTCGGCGGCGCTTCGTGCTTCACCGGCATCGAAAGCACACCGCGAATCTCCGGCGGTAGCCACGGACAGTCGTCCGCGGCCACCGCCGAGGCTCGCTTTGCTTCGGTCATCGAAGCCGAAACGCCGGCCACCTGGCGCCCGGGCAAGCAATGGCTCGTGAGCGATAACAAAATTTCAATCATCTTCACCCCTCCGACCGACAATAGTCTCAACCGTGGCGACACACTGACGCTCGCCGACGTGGCCTCCGTACCTACCATCATGGGCACCGAAGGCATCGCTCTTGACTTGCGCGACAGCCGAGGCAACACCTACCGCTACATCCCCGGTGTCGATAAAGCCGACTTCGACAAGCGCAGCACCATCGAGCTTCCGTTCACCATTGAACTCGCGCCGGTTGCCGCAGCCGACTCTCTACTGCGCGGCAACACCTACTACATCCGCACTCCTTACTGGTACGATGCCTACGGCCAAGCCACTACAGGCCTGCGCCACGTGCCGGTCAAAATACAGGGCGTCACCGCCGGCACCGCCGTACATCCGCTGCGCGTCGCTTTCACCTGCGATAACGACTCGAGCATCCACTACGCGATGATGACTTACGGCTCCGGCACAACGGCCACACGCAACTTCGACCGTCTGTTTTCGTTCACCGACCCGCGACGCGATTTTCCTCTAATCGAGGACGCCACCTGGCAACTTATCATCCACTCGCGCGTAGCCGAAGGTATGACCCGCGACGAATGTCGACTCGCCCTGGGCGCGCCGGCTTCGCTCCACCGCGGCGCCACATCAGGTGCGCAAATCGAATACTGGTCTTACGACGATGGCGTGTACTTGATTTTCGAAGACGACATCCTAACTCGCTTCAGACAATGAAAATCCACTTTCTCGGCACCGGCACTTCCACCGGCATACCGCAAATAGGCTGCCGCTGCGCCGCGTGCACATCCGCCGACCCGCACGACAATCGCCTGCGAGCGTCGGCTATCGTCAGCTACGACGACGGCACGAACCTGCTGATCGACTGCGGCCCCGACTTTCGCCAACAAATCCTCGATGCCGGAGCCCCCAACCTCGCAGCCCTACTCATCACTCATAGCCACTACGACCACGTCGGCGGCATCGACGACCTTCGCCCTTACTGCAAAAACGGACTGCACTTCCCGACATACTGCAAAGCCGACGTTGCCGAAGACCTCCGCCAACGCAACCCGTGGTCATTCGCCAAACATCTCTACCCCGGCGTACCCACCTTCGCAATTCACGAAATCGAAGCCGGCAAGGCATTCAGCATCAACGGGCACGAAATCATGCCGCTCGCCGTCACCCATGGCAAGCTGCCGATTTTAGGATTTCGATTCGGACCTGCCGCATACATCACCGACTGCTCGGCAATGCCCGACACTACAATCGAAGCCCTGCAAGGCGTCGACACACTGGTTATCAACGCACTGCGCCACCTGCCGCATCCATCACACTTCACTCTCGACGAAGCATTGGCAGTGGTCGAGCGCGTGGCCCCTCGCCACACCTACCTCACCCACATGAGCCACGACATGGGACCCGAAGCCACCGTCGACCTCCCCGCCGGCGTAGCCTTCGCCTTCGACTCCCTCCAAATCCACATCCCCTAACAAATACCAAAAAAAACAGTTTTTTTCGATTAGCCGTCTGGCATTTCAAGAAAAGATTATAGTTCTTGGGGAGGAATGTCCGGTGACACGTGATGAGCAGGGCATTACAACCATGAGTATCTTTGATTTCTTGCTTAAAGAGAATTCTTTGGAACTTTAGTATTCATGGAATTGGATTCGACCGGAACCTCTGTCTCGGAAGGTGATTGAGTTTCCTCTTTCACACCTCAAAAGATAGTCGTTTTTATTAGTTCGGACACCATTTTCGAGGTTAAAAATCGTAATTTCTGACTTGAGAATTCCAATTAATTAGTCTTATTAAAGATAATTTAATCCTTATTTTGGAGCGTAATGTCCCAAAATAAGAATTAAAAACAATAAAATTTCGATTTTGATTTTGCAACGCACCGAATATTCGCTATATTTGCACCATTAAAACGCATCGGATATGATACAAGAGCTGAAAATACGTAATTTCAAGTCGTTTCGCGATGAAGTGGAATTGAGTTTTGAGCCGTCTGCAGACGACCGTTACAACAGTGTGGTCACGATGCCTGATGGCGTGAAGTTGTTGCGCTTTGCAGTAGTGCTCGGCGCAAACGCGAGCGGCAAATCAAATCTGCTTGAAGCGATTGAGTTCCTGCGAGGTTTCTGGAACACACTTCCTTCTGCCAACGATGACGGTACAGATGTGCAGCCATTCCTGCTACGCGACGAAGCGCTGTCTTTCGACACGGAATTTGAACTGAAATTCTATGCTGACGGCCTGCGCTATTGGTACAAACTCAAGGTAAATCCTGAAAAGGTATGCCAAGAGTCGCTCTTCGTCTATCTCACCAACCGACCGACAAAGGTGTTCTGTCGCGAGGATGTTGGTGGTATATCCAGATTGAATTTCAATCCGGCTGTAGTCAGACTTTCTCAGGCAGAAGTGGATGTCATGACGATGAACTGCCTCCGCAATATGTCGCTGCTGGCAACCATGAAGAAGGTGAATGTCTCGGTCGCATATCTTGACAATATGCGCCGATGGATTGACAGCCGTATTCTTCCATTGCAGAGCGGTTCGCTTTCTTCTCTTTCAAATGATGCGAAAAAGCATATAGCGGACAGTGAGGATTTCCGCGAGTATCTTCTGCAATTCGCAAAGGAGGCCGACTTCAATATATCGGATATCAAGATTCAGAAGATGGCGGCTCTGTTCGGCCATAAGGCCGAGAATGCCGATGGTTCGCAGAATTATATTCTCCCCGAGACTTGCCAGAGCACGGGCACAAAGCGAATGGTGGAACTGGAGTCTCTGATTTACGAACAGCTCAACCGTCAGGCTTTCCTTTGCATTGACGAGATTGAAGCCTCGATGCACCCCAACCTGATGGAGTATATCCTGTCAAAGTTTGTCAACACACAAGACAATCAGTCTCAGCTTCTTGTCTCGACACATTACGACCCGATTCTTAAAGACATCGACGACATTTTCGGCAAGGACTCCGTATGGTTTACCGAGAAAGGGAAGGACGGCAACTCGCAGTTGTTCTCGCTGGTTGATTTCAATGGACTCAACAAACTCTCATCTATCCACCGCGCTTATATGAACGGTCGTTTCGGCGCACTTCCCAACGTATTGTAATGGCAAGAAGAATCAAAGAGCGTAAACTCAAAAATCCGGCGATTACAATCATCGGCGAGGAAGCTACCGAGCGATACTATTTCACACACCTGAAACTCCTCAACGGTTATAATTACGTCTGCAAGCCCCGCAACTTTGCTGAGCAGAACATAGACGACATTCAACGTCAAGTTGAAGGGGTACTCGCTGATGACGGGATAGCTGTATGTGTATTCGACGTGGATGTAACTCGCATACATCAGGCGGACAAGGACAAATTCGACGCCATGCGTAGGCGTTATGCCGGCAATCAGTCTGTAATCATCTGTGAGAGTATGCCGTCGATTGAGTTCTGGTTTCTTCTCCATTATCTAAATACCAACCGCTATTTCGCTTCATCCGATGATGTGATTGCCATGCTCCACAGATTCCTGCCTAATTTCAGCAAACAGCAGTCATTCTTATCTCGCGACAATTGGGTAGCCACACTATTGGCCAACAACAAACTTTCAATAGCCATCTCCAATGCCATTGCGCTTGGTGAAGAAGGAGAATCATATTCCAACCTTCATAAATTATTCGCACTACTTAATTCCTAAGGTCCCTTTTACTATGCGCCCTACATACGCGCAGTGCTCGGCGCGGTGTGCATAGCGGTGAGCGCATACAAAAAAGAGAGCCGCGATTGCGACTCTCTTTCAGTGATCCGCCTGGGGCTCGAACCCAGGACCCCAACATTAAAAGTGTTGTGCTCTACCAGCTGAGCTAGCGAATCATGCTCCGGAAATGGAAGTGCCTTTCCCAAAAGCGTTGCAAAGGTACGACCTTTTTTTCATTCGTGCAAGTTTTTTCGCCATTTTTTATTCTCAAATGTTTATTTCGGCGTTTTTCGGCGTTTTTCGGGGCTTTTCGGGGCTTTTGGAGAGCTTTTCGGAGCGGCGGACGTCATTTTTTCGATTTGGCAACCGCAAAAACCGCTTTCAATCTTGAACAATTATTCTTTCGAAGGCGTTACTTTCGCGATTATATTAATTCATTATAATTATGAAAAAGTTTTCTCAACTACTGATTGCAGTGCTGGCCATAGCGATGTGCGCTTGCTCCGACGACGACAAACCTATCAGCTCAACCGACCTTCCGGCCGATGCCCGCTCGTTTGTCGAGAAATACTACCCTTCTCTCACTATAATATATGCTGAAAAGGATAGCAAACATTCGTCGACAACCTACGACATACTTTTAAGCGACGGCACCGAAGTCGAATTCGACTCCAACGGCCGCTGGCTCGACATCAACGCACCGTACGGCAAGGCTGTGCCGGCGGCGCTCGTGCCTCAACCCATCGCCGACTTCGTAGCTCTCACATTCCCTGACCAGTTGATCAACGAGTTCTCGCGCGAAAGTTACGGCTTCAAAGCCGAGCTCACCAACGACATCGGTTTGGAATTCTCACACGACTACATATTTCTGCACCGGGCTCGTTGATTAGGTAGTTATTTTAAATCTCTGATTGCATTTAATTGCATTTAAAAACACAACTACCAAATTATTCGACTAATGGATTATTGGTAGGTCGCGGAAAATTCGTAACTTTGCACTCCGAAATTGAATGTGTATCCACGAATGAAAAAGCTACTTACTAAGGTCTTGATTGTCACAATATTGTCTCTGCTATCCGGAGTCAAGGCAAGTGGTATTTCGTTCAATCTCGATTCAATCGCCGAATGGGGCAAATTTCCGCGGTTCTGCGTCAACACCTACCGCTGGGGCGACCGTTTTTTCAACACTTACGATTCGGCATACGTACACGGGTCAGGCTACAAATTTAATGTAAAACTTACGACCGACTCGTGGCTCAACTACTACAACTTCGGCCTTCCAGAGCGCGTACGCATGACCATGCGTAGCGACCCTTCGACGTCTATGGGCTTCTACGCCACATATTTAGCCGTGTCGGTGGGCTACGATATCAACATCAGCAACCTATTCCAAGGCACATCGCAAGCTCGTTCGCGTTACCGCTTTGGCTTCGACTGTAGCTTGCTGGCCGTGGAAGTTTATCTCGAAAACAACGCCGTCGGTACGAAAATCAAACGCTTCGGCAACGAAACGGGCCTAAGCATTCCCTTCAACGACATAAAAATTCACTCGTGGGGCATTGATGCCTACTACTTTTTCAACCACAAGAAGTATTCGCAGTCGGCCGCTTTCGGCTTCGGACGCATCCAGCACAAGAGTCAAGGCTCGTTCTTCGCAGGAATTTCTTACTACCTTCAGGACTACGACTTCGACTTCAACGGCCTGCCGTTACACATGCTCGACCAAATACCCGAGTGGTGGACCGACCACCATTACAAAGTGAGAACTCGCAACTACGGCTTCCGACTTGGCTACAGCTACAACTGGGCCTTCGCTCGCCACTGGATGGCCGGTTTTCACTTCTCACCGACTATCGGCGTCCGCAAGGGGTTTGTCAACTCCGAAAACAAGACGGTCGACCTTTCGCTGATGGTGCGATTCAAAACATCGGTGGTGTGGAACAACAAGCGCTGGTTTGCAGGACTCATCGGACGCATCGACTCGTCGATTATCAACGACCGCAAGACCACATTCATGGGCAACGATATGTCGCTGTCGGCTTGTATCGGCTACCGCTTCAATCTTTGGTAAGTTCGGCAGCGCGAGCGCTCACGCCGGCACCAAACAATGCAAAATCATACTTCACAGGATCCTCCGGACAGTAGCGACGCAGCCGCGCCGTGAGTTCTTCGACGGCTTTCCGATCGTTCTGCCGACGTTCGAGCAACCCGAGCGCACGCGACACATTTCCGACATGCACATCAAGCGGTATGCGCAACTGCTCGGGGCGAATGACGCGCCATATCCCCATGTCCACGATGCCGTCGTCGCGAACAAGCCATCGCAGAGCCATATTGAAGCGCTTGAGCGCCGTCTTTTCGATATTGCCCGGCAAGCAACGCGAGTCGCTCACGCCGCCGTTGGCCGCCGTCAGCCGCTCGGCGATTGCCGCCGCCAGATGCCATGCCGGCGAGTCGCTATGCCCCGCGCCTACTGCTGCGGCAAAGTCCTCAAGCGATCCATACTCGGCATATATACTGCGCAGACCGCGCAGATAGTGCTGAAGATTTACATTGAAAAACGTCCGATGCACATTGCCGACCGGTAGCTCCTCGTAACCTCGATCCATCATATAATGGTAGGGCTGATGCTCAAGCAAATCAAGCATTCGCGAAGCCGAGCGACATATCATCGTGCGGTTGCCCCACGCGATAGTCGACACCAGCAGCGACGCTATCTCTATATCTCGCTTATCGGTATACAAACGCGGAAATTGCACCGGGTCGTCGTCGATAAATTCCGGACAATTGTAGCGCATGACTTCCCGGTCAAGCAGCATCTTCAATTCGTCTGTCATAGCATACATACTAAAAAATTCAGCCCGGCTTACTTACCGGGCTGAATTCAAACTTCTTTGGGGTGAGATGTGGGGGTCGAACCCACGACCTTCGGAACCACAATCCGACGCTCTAACCAACTGAGCTAAGCTCACCATGTCTTAAAAGCACTGCAAAGGTACGCACAATTTTTTAAACCGACAAATTTTTGCCGAAAAAATTACTACCTTTGTCATGATTTTTTTATTTCGCACTCGTCATGAAAACAATTCGCTTTGTCTTTGCCATAATCGCAGCCTGTTTATGCGCCTGCTCCTCAACCAACGGCTCATACCGCAACATCAGCGGAAGTGCCTGGGGCACAGTCTATCACATCACATACAACGGCGCACCCGAGCTAGCCGACTCGATTTTGTCCGAAATCGAACGCGTAAACTCGTCGCTATCGACGTTCAACACCCGGTCGACGCTTTATCGGCTCAACTCCGGCGCCACCGATACTGTTGACTCGCTATTTGTTGACGTTTTCACCGAAGCAGCCGGCATTTGGCAAGTCAGCGACGGACTTTTCGACCCCACCGTCGGACCGCTGGTGAAATTATGGGGATTCGGCAACCTGGGCGAAACGCCCGAACCCGACTCAGCCGCGGTTGATTCGGCGCGCGCACTGGTCGGCTTCGACCGCTGTCGTCTCCACGACTTACACCTTATTAAAGATGTAACGAATATGGAAATCGACCTCGCCGCCATTGCTAAAGGCTACGGCGTCGACCGCATAGCACTCGCACTGCGCCGAAACGGCTGCCTCGACTTTATGGTCGAAGTCGGTGGCGAAGTCGCAGCCTCCGGCGTCAACCCCAACGGAATGCCATGGCGTATTCGTATCGATGCCCCGGGAATCTACCAACACGATGCTATTTTATCGCTCGACAACGAGTGCGTAGCCACATCGGGCAACTACCGCAACTACCGCGAGCGCGCCGACGGCTCGCGTTTCGGCCACACCATCAACCCGCTGACCGGATATCCGGCAGCGACGCCCGTCATTTCAGCCACAATCGTAGCTCCGCGCTGCGCTACCGCCGACGGGCTGGCCACCGCCGCCATGACTATGGGTAGTGTCATGCCCATCGACTCTATCGCTAATAAAATTCAAGCCGCCTACCCCTTCGTCGACATATATATAGTAGCCGATACCGACGGCGAGCCAAAGACTCACGTCTATCCACGACACAGACCCACCGCCGCGACATCGCTCTGATGCTTCGGCAGCGGGTGTTGATTAACGACTTATCGCAAGCGGTTAATACCAATCTATAACCTTAAATCTAATACCATGAAATCATTGTTCAATAAAGCAATTACACCAATCTAACACTGCGACCAACCGAAAGTTTGCGAAATTCGTAATAATTAACATATTTTAACCCTAACATACAGAATTTATATCTAAATTTGGCTCATAAATAAAAAATCGTAGAAAAAAAGCTAAGCAATGAGAGAAAGAATATTAGTTATCGACGACGAAGAATCAGTTTGCGAAATTCTCAAATACAACCTCGAAAAAGACGGTTACATAGTCGACACCGCTTTCAGCGCCGAAGAAGCTCTCGAAAAAAATCTGCAACGCTACCATCTTTTTATGGTCGACATAATGATGGGCGGAATCAGCGGCTTTGACTTCGCAAAACGCCTTCGCGACATAGCCGATGTTGAAAGCATTCCTATCATCTTCTGCTCAGCATTGAACGCCGAGGACGACAAAGTCATGGGGCTCAATATCGGCGGCGACGACTACATCACAAAGCCCTTCTCTATCGGCGAAGTCCTCGCTCGTGTGCGCGCCGTGCTGCGCCGTTCCGCTCTGACTACCGAACTTGCCGACGAATTGAACGACTACGAATCCGACATCATTTACGAAGGTCTGCGCATCAACCGCAACAAAAAAATCATATTCTTAAACAACCAACCCCTAAAGCTGACGCGCACCGAGTACGAATTGGTGGAATTCTTCCTCACTCATCGCAATCGCATCTTCTCCCGCCGCGAAATCATCAGCGCCGTTTGGGGGCCCGATGTCGTGGTGACTAACCGCACTATCGACACCAACATCACCCGCCTGCGCAAAAAGTTGGGTGAGTATAGCAGCTATATCGTGACGCGCCTCGGTTTTGGCTATGGGTTTACGAAAGCCGACTAAGTATCAGCTGAAACTTTTTGCCCCCTTCGTGGTGCTTTTATGGCTGTTGCTGATTGTGACAGGCCTATGGATGTACACCACCGAGCGCCAGTTGCGCGACCACTATATACATGGCGTCCCGACTGAGGCCACCTCTGCCTTTGCTAATGACGACGCATCGGCCGACGACGCTGCTCGAAAGTCGTTCAGCGCAGCCTATTACGACACCCTTAGCACCTCGGGGCGCATTTACCTGCTCTTGCTCGGCCTCGCTCTGATCGGAACCGCTTTCGCTTGGTTTATGGCGCGCCGATTAGGCCAAAATATCGAAGCGCTGCGCAACTTCGCACAGCGCGCCACCTCCGAAGATTTCGACTTCGTACCGACAGTCGAGACCGGAGCGGATGCACTTGGCGAAATCACCAACCACATCGTGTCCATCTACAACCAACGAAGCGCCGCTGTCATCAAACTAAAGCGCGAGCACAAGGTCGCTTTCCACGCCCTCGAAGATAAGACGCGAATCAAACGCGAAATCACCAACAACATCAACCACGAGCTGAAAACACCTATCGCCGTTATCAAAGGATACATCGATACCATCAACGAACACCCCGACATGGACGAAGAGTCGCGCCGACACTTCCTCAAAAAAGTCAGCGAACACGTCGACCGACTCACACGAATGCTCGACGCCCTGTCGAGTATCACCCGACTCGAATACGGCGCTCAAATGATCAACACCGAGCCTATCAACTTCCACGAAATTGTATTCAAACTTGTCAACGAGTGCGAGACATCTGGCGTGCTCGGCGACATGACATTCAACTACGACATCCCGGTCTACTGCTCCGTCATAGGCAACCACACGCTGCTGACCGGTATGCTCAACAACCTCGTAAAAAACGCCATAGCATATTCCAAAGGTACGGAAATCAACCTCATTCTCACCGAGAAAGACAACGAATTCTACCACTTCGCATTCTACGACAACGGCGTAGGCGTCAAACCCGAAAGCATCCCTCACCTCTTCGACCGATTCTTCCGCGAGGACAGCGGACGCTCTCGCAAAAATGGCGGCACCGGACTCGGCCTGTCAGTCGTCAAAAACACAATTGACGCCCTCGGTGGCTCCATCTCCGTCGACAACCGCAGCGGAGGCGGACTCATCTACCGTTTTTCGCTCCGCCAAGCCCCCAAAAAAGACTAACCTCCGACAAGGCAACTATGCAACCCTCGGGGGCTTTCCCGGCTTTTTATTGCCTTTTTATGCGCAAAGATTTGCAATTGTGCTTTTTTTTACGCAAATTTGCAACCAATTCTTACTAAATCTGTTTGATCATGGATCAAGAAATTGACTGGAAAAAACTACCTTTCGGCTACTATCCGACCGACTACAATGTTCGTTGCTACTTCCGCGACGGCAAATGGGGCGAAATTGAAGTAACTTCATCCGACAAGATTGAGCTGCACATGGCTGCCACGGCTCTTCACTACGGCCAAGAACTATTCGAAGGCCTCAAAGCATTCCGTGGCGTCGATGGCAAAGTCCGCATCTTCCGCCTGAACGACAACGCCGAGCGCGTTCGCTCTTCGGCTAAAGGCATCCTCATGGAGCCCGTGCCCGAAGACATCTTCTGCAAAATGTGCGAAATGGCCGTGAAGCTCAACGAGCGCTTCATCCCGCCATACGGCAGCGGCGCTTCGCTCTACATCCGCCCTCTCGAAATCGGCCTCTCGCCCAGCATCGGCGTCAAGGCTGCTTCCGAATACATGTTCATCGTCATGGTCACGCCCGTCGGCCCGTACTTTAAGACCGGCTTCGGCTGCACCGACATCTGCATCATGCGCGACTACGACCGCGTCGCTCCTCGCGGCACCGGACGCTTCAAAATCGGCGGCAACTACGCCGCTTCGCTCGTTGCCGGCGAACACGCTCACGCAATCGGCTGCTCGGCCGTGCTCTATCTCGACCCCAAAGAGAAAAAATACCTCGACGAATGCGGCCCGGCCAACTTCTTCGCCATCATCGACGGCAAATACGTCACTCCGAAGAGCGACTCTATCCTGCCCTCGATTACGAACCGCGCTCTGATGACTCTCGCCCGCGACCTCGGCATCGAAGTTGAAGAACGTCACATCGCAGTCGAAGAACTCGAAAACGCCACAGAAGCCGGAGCTTGCGGCACCGCTGCCGTAATCTCGCCCGTCGGACACATTCGCGACATCGACACAGGCAAAGTCTACGAAATCGCAAAAGACGGCAAGCCCGGTCCCATCTCGACCAAGCTCTACAACGCTCTCAACGCTATCCGCCTCGGCGAAGCTCCCGACAAATTCAACTGGAACACAATCGTAGAATGACCCTCGCGCAGCAGTCGTGGACCGACATCTACGACACATTCTACCCCACGCAAACGCTGACCCGCGACATACTGGAGCGCCACTCGCGCTCCGTAGCCGGGTTGGCGCTTGACATAAACCGCCGCTTGCAGCTCGGACTGCCCGACACCCTCGTCGAACAAGCCGCCATGCTTCACGACATCGGCATTTTCCTCACCGACGCACCCTCGATCGGATGCTTCGGCTCACAACCATACCTGCTCCACGGCGTACTCGGTGCCGATCTGCTCCGCCGCCGTGGCTTCGACGAACAAATCGCTCGCGTAGCTGAGCGACACACCGGCTCCGGCATCACCGCCACCGAAATCGAGCAGTGGCACCTGCCCTTCCCCACCGACCGTATCCTCGCGCCGCAGACCCTCCTCGAGCAACTCATCTGCTACGCCGATAAATTCTACAGTAAATCTGGCAACATGCAGCGCAAGCCCCTCGAACGCGTCCGCGCCTCGCTCGCCCGATTCGGCGACCTGTCACTCGCCCGATTCGAGCAGCTCCACACTCGTTTCAACACAGACCTCTAAAATTCACAACTACAAGCGACACCGCGCGCCGTCAATTCGAAAATTGCTGCGCGCGGCGTCGTTCTTTTTATATTACTCAGCTATTACGACAAGCGAGCCGAGATTTCTGCCACCATTCGGTCGGCATCCTTACATCCCAGCACATACTTGCGACCGCTGCGAAGCGTCACCAAAAAGCAGTCGCTCTCATTTCCATAATATGCTGTATATCGGCCTGTCGATTTTTCGCTAAACACGCCCCAATAGCCCATAAATCCACCCGAAGCGAACACTCGAACCGCGCACGTCGATGGCTTAAAGCGCTCCACCGACGCTATTTCGGCAAATGCTATCGTACGTATTTTCAACGACGAATTGATATGAAGACCGCCATCATCGAGCGACACCGACATAGGCGCATGGCAAAGCGACACAGCCAGCGAAATCACTATAAGTGCATAACTGACAACACCGGCACCCGGCGCTAAATTCCAATTAAGGACAGCCACGCCGAGCATAATCGCTAACACAATAATAGTTGTCAGCGAAGCCGCCCGACTCAATTCAACCCTGCTTTTTAAGTTTTCCATAAGCACACTATAATTTTTTTCTCTCCAAATGTACTCATTTTTTTAAAACCATACGACCATCTTCAATAATTTTTGTTAATGTTTTATTAAATATTGTGGGTGGGGTGGGTTACGGCGCACAATAATTGTAAATTTGCAGGCGAAAACAACATAAACGATAAGACGATGAGCAAACGAATATTGGTTGTCGATGACGAAGAGACTCTGTGCGAAGCATTGCAGTTCAACCTTGAAGCCGAAGGATACGAAGTAGACACGGCTCTGAGTGCCGAAGAGGCGCTGACGTTCGACCCGGGCAGCTACGACCTGATATTGCTCGACATCATGATGGGCGAGATTTCAGGCACTCAGTTCGCGCGCATACTCAAGGCCAATCCGGCCACAGCGTCGGTCCCTATCATCTTCTGCACGGCCAAAGACGCCGAAAACGACATGGTAGCCGGACTCGAACTCGGCGCCGACGACTACATCACCAAGCCCTACTCGCTGCGCAACGTCATCGCTCGCGTCAAGACCGTGTTGCGACGCACCGCAGCGGCCTCGCCGGCGGCTGAGCAGTCCGACCAAGTCTCATTCGAAGGCCTGTCGGTAATTCCTTCGCGCAAGCTCTGCATCGTCGACGGCGTCGAAGTGAAGATGCCCAAGAAAGAATTCGAAATCCTGCTGCGACTTATGAGCAATCGCGGCCGCGTTTTCTCGCGCGAAGAGCTGCTCAAGGACATTTGGCCGGCCGAGGTCGTCGTCCTCGACCGTGTCATCGACGTGAACATCACTCGCATACGCCAAAAGATTGGCCACTACGGCCGCCACATAATCAGCCGTTCGGGCTACGGATATGGCTTCTTCGATTAAAATTTCCTACCCCGCGCGACTTTTCTTCTGGTTGCTGAGCTACACCGTGCTGCTGGCCGGCACATTCGTCATTTTTCAATATTTCCGCGAAAAAGAATTCAAGGCCGAGAGGATTAACACTCAGCTGCAGACCATCAACACATACATCATCAGCGAAATCGAAGATGGCCACGACGTAGCCGCCATCAATCTTCACGAATTTCACTCATTCGACGACATTCGCGTCAGCGTCATTTCACAAGACGGCAACATCATCTACGACAACAGCCTCGACTCGCTGCCCAAGACCAATCACCTCGACCGAGCCGAAATCCGTGAAGCCATCGCTCACGGCTCGGGCTTCACGGTCCGCCGTCACAGCCAGAGCACCGGCAACTACTACTTCTACTCGGCCCGCCTCAGCGACGACGGCTCCATCGTGCGAACCGCTGTCCCCTACTCCATGTCGCTCAGCGAGTTGCTAAAAGCCGACTATGGCTTCTTATGGATTATGGGGGCCATTGCTGCCGTGATGTGCGTCATGTGCTACATCAGCGCCCGACGCATCGGCCAGCACATCACCCGTCTGAGCGCCTTCGCACGCGACGTCGAGAAAGGCACTATCATCTCCGACACCGAGCCTTTCCCCCACGATGAGCTGGGCGATATCTCCAACAACATCGTCCGCCTCTACGCTCGCCTGCAGCAAGCCCTGACCGACCGCGACGCCGAGCACCGCAAAGCCCTCCACCAGCAGCTCGAAAAGGAACGTATCAAAAAGCAACTCACCAACAACATCAACCACGAGCTGAAAACGCCCGTTGCCGCAATTCGCGTTTGCCTCGAGACCCTCTTGGCTCATAGCAATCTCGAACCCGACAAACGCGAAGCTTTCATTCAGCGAGCGCTCTCAAACACCGACCGCCTCCAGCGCCTCCTGGCCGACGTGGCTCTTATCACTCGAATGGACGACGGCGGCGCTTCCATAGTCAAAGAACCGATCGACCTGCAAAGCATCATAAACGAAACTGTCGATTTCCAGCGACCCATTGCCGAAGCCAAAGGCTTCGCCATCGACACCTCGATCGACGGCCCGATGCCGCTCGTCGGCAATGCGTCGATGCTCGAAACCATTTTCCACAACCTCATCGACAACGCTATCGCATACAGTGGCGGCAACCGCATATCCATCGTGGCCGCGCGCTACGCTTCGCGCTACGTCATCGAGCTGAGCGACAACGGCTCAGGCGTCGCCGACGAGCACCTGCCGCGCCTGTTCGAGCGATTCTATCGCGTCGACAAGGGCCGCTCGCGAGCTTGCGGAGGCACCGGCCTCGGACTTTCGATTGTCAAAAACGCCGTGTTGCTCCATCAAGGCTCCATCTCGGCCCAAAATCGCTCCGGCGGTGGTCTTATTTTCCGTATAACCTTCCCTTCCGACGGCGATTTTACAAAAGATTAGTTTTTTTGACATATTTTTGAAATATATTTCCGGTTACTTTGTACAGAAAATTTTGAATAAGTAACCACAAGGTACACCAATATGGAAATACTTTTTCTTTGCGTAATCATTTTTTTATTCTTGCTGGCCATTTTCGACCTCTCGGTCGGTGTCAGCAACGATGCGGTCAACTTTCTCAACTCTGCCATCGGCTCGAAAGCCGCATCGTTCAAGCGTGTTCTTATTGTAGCATCGTTTGGCGTCTTCATCGGCGCAGCCATGAGCAACGGCATGATGGATATTGCTCGGCACGGCATCTTCCGTCCCGAGCATTTTTCTTTCTACGACCTCATCTGCATTTTCATGGCTGTCATGGTCACCGACATCATACTGCTCGATATGTTCAACACCCTCGGCATGCCCACATCGACCACCGTGTCGATGGTATTCGAGCTGCTCGGCGCAACTTTCGTCGTGGCATTGATTAAAATGTCGAACGGCATCGACCTCGGATTCGACGATCTGCTCAACACCGAGAAAGCCCTGTCCGTCATCATAGGCATATTCCTCTCGGTAGCGATTGCCTTCATCTTCGGCACACTCGTCATGTTCCTGTCGCGCACGATTTTCACATTCAACTACCGCTCGAACCTGAAGTGGAAAATCGGCATCTTCGGTGGCATCTGCGCCACAGCCATCGTCTACTTCCTGCTCATCAAGGGCGCCAAGGACCTCACCTTCATGACCGCCGACGTCAAAGCCTGGATCGCCACCCACACTCTGACCATTATCGGCAGCTGCTTCGTGTTCTTTACACTACTGATGCAACTGCTGCACATCTGCCGCGTCAACGTACTTAAAGTAATCGTACTCATGGGCACATTCGCCCTGGCTATGGCATTCGCCGGCAACGACCTTGTCAACTTCATCGGCGTACCCCTGACCGGCCTTGCATCTTACCTCGACTACACTGCCAATGGCTTAGGCGATGCCTACGGCTTCACGATGGGCTCGCTCAACGGCCCCGCCAACACACCGCTCTACTTCTTGGTCGGCGCCGGCGTCATCATGGTTATCTCGCTCGTCACCTCTAAGAAAGCTCGCAACGTCACCAAGACCGAAATCGGCCTCGGCAGCCAGCAGGGCGGCGACGAGATGTTCGGCTCCTCGCGCATCGCGCGCCGACTCGTCCGCTGGACCCTCTCGGTCAATTCTAAAGTAGTCAGCATGACTCCGCCGCGTGTGCGTGCTTGGTTCGGCCGTCGCTTCAACGTCGACGAGACCATCATGGCCGACGGCGCTGCATTCGACCTCATCCGCGGCTCGGTCAACCTCGTACTCGCCGGCGCACTCATCGCCATGGGCACCTCGCTCAAGCTCCCGCTGTCGACCACCTTCGTCACCTTCATGGTAGCCATGGGCTCGTCGCTCGCCGACCGCGCCTGGGGTCGCGAGAGCGCCGTTTTCCGCATCACCGGCGTCATCTCGGTCATCGGTGGTTGGTTCCTCACCGCAGGCGCCGCTTTCATGGGTGCCGGCCTCATCGTGGCAGCCATGCACTACGGCGGCATGTGGGCCGTAATCGCTCTCGCCATCCTCACCATCTACATCATCATCCACAGCAACCGCCGCTTCAGCAAAAAGCAAGAAGCCGAATCAGGCGACGTGCTTTTCCAAACCATCATCTCATCCAACGACAAAGCCGCCAACTGGCCCCTGCTGATGATGTACATCACCGAACAGCAGACCGCCTTCCTCAAACTCGCCGAGACCGAATACCGAGCCATCACCGAAGCCTTCATCAAGGACAACGCATCCGCCCTGTCGCGCTCGGAATCTAACCTCGCCCGCCAGAAGACCGTCCTCAAAAACGCTCGCCGCAAAGAGACCCTCTGCCTGCGCCACCTCACCCGCGAGATGGCCATCGAAAAGAGCACATGGTTCTATCTGAGCAACAACTGCTGCATGGGCATGCTCTACAACCTGCGTCGCATCAACGAAGTCTGCAAAGAACACGTCGACAACAACTTCAACCCCCTGCCCGCTCGCTACAGCGCCGAATACGAACAAATCCGCACCCGCGTCAGCGATGTTCTCGAAGCTACAATCACAATGATGGGCAGCGGCAGCATCGAAGCCGTCGGCACGCTGCGACGCAACTGCGACGAAATCAAAGACCTCATCTCGGACACATACCACAACGCGCACGACCAGCTGCGCGACGGCGACTCCGACTCCCTGGCCGTGCTCTACGTCTACGTCAACATGCTCCAGGAAACTCAGGAAATGGTATCGTCGATTCGCAAATACCTCCGCGCATTCGGCAAACTATCCGACTCCGAGTACCGCAGCCGCGGCTCGCGCCCAACTCCTATTCAGACCATATCGGCAGCTGAATAATAAGCACAAATCACATATAAAAAGTTACTCCTATGCAGTGCGGCTCCCGGCGAGCCGCACTGATTTTTTAGGGATAATTTCGCAGCTAAGTGCGAAAATTACTCTTTGAAAACCGGATATGTCGAAAAAAATGTTGTATTTTTGCGTAATTAATTAAGTCAAAGGAACAAATTATGGCAACAAGCGCTCAACAAAAACAAGAACTGTTCAAAGCTATTTGGGCTACTGCCGAAGACCTGCGCAACTCGGTTGACGGTTGGGACTTCAAAAGCTACGTTCTTGGCATACTTTTCTACCGTTTTATTTCGGAGAACATCTCCAACTACATCAATCAGGCACAACGTGCGGCAGGAGATGCCGACTTCGATTATGCAACGTTCTCAGACGAAGAAGCTGCATACGCAAAGGATGACCTTGTGCGCGAAAAAGGTTTCTTCATCTTGCCGTCGCAGTTGTTTTGCAATGTTCGCAATCGTGCCAAAAATGACCCGAACCTCAATGTGACGCTCGACAATATCTTCAAAGCTATTGAGGCTTCGGCTATCGGCACGGAGAGCGAACCCGACCTCAAAGGCTTGTTTGCCGACATCGACGTTAACTCTAACAAACTCGGTGGTACGGTAGAGAAGCGCAACGAGCAGCTCACCAAGATTCTCAATAATATCGGTAACATCGACCTCAAAGGTGAGTATCACGAAAATCAGATAGACATTTTCGGTGATGCCTACGAGTTCCTTATGACGATGTATGCCTCAAATGCCGGCAAGAGCGGTGGCGAGTTTTTCACGCCCCAAGAGGTGAGTGAACTGTTGGCTCGCATTGTCAGTCACAATCGCGAATATGTAAACAAGGTATACGACCCTGCTTGCGGTTCAGGCTCATTGTTGTTGCAATTCGCCAAAGTGCTCGGCAAAGAGAACGTTAAGAAAGGCTTCTTCGGTCAAGAGTTGAATATTACCACGTTCAACCTTTGCCGCATCAATATGTTCTTGCACGACATCAACTACGCCCACTTCGACATCCAAAACGGTGACACGCTTCTCGAACCCGCGCACTGGGACGACGAGCCTTTCGATGCAATAGTCTCCAATCCTCCATATTCCACCAAATGGGTCGGTGACGACAATCCGCTTCTTATCAACGACCCACGCTTTGCTCCTGCCGGAGTGCTTGCACCCAAGAGCAAGAGCGATTTGGCGTTCACTATGCACATGCTCCACTGGCTTTCCACCGAGGGCACGGCGGCAATCGTTGAGTTCCCCGGTGTGCTTTATCGCGGTGGTAAAGAGCAGAAGATTCGCCAATACCTAGTTGATAACAACTACGTTGACACTGTTATTCAACTTCCGCCGAACTTGTTCTTCGGTGTAACTATTGCCACTTGTATCATAGTGCTGAAGAAGTCAAAGCGCGAAAACAAAACGCTATTTATCGACGCCTCCAACCTCTTTGTGCACGAGGGCAACAAAAACAAACTTTCGCCAGAAAACATTCAGGCAATCGTTGCCGAGTATGCCGACCGCAAGGAGGTGAAACACTTCTCGGCGTTGGTTGACAATGCCGTTGTTGCAGAAAACGGCTACAACCTCTCGGTGAGCAGCTACGTTGAGGCAGAGGACACACGTCCTCAGACCGACATCAAAGAACTCAACGAGCGCATTGCTCGCATCGTGGAGCACGAAAACAAACTCCGCGCCGAAATCGATGCCATTATCGCTGAACTTGAAAAGGAGAGCACACTATGAGCAAGCTACAAGAACTTATAAACCGCCTTTGCCCCAATGGGGT
>CAYSQI010000013.1:0-4567 GCA_964433215.1 uncultured Bacteroides sp. | reverse complement strand
AAATTCTCGACCGCTTCGCGGACTATTCAGCGGAGCTGCAAGCGGAGCTGCAAGCGCGCAAAGAACAATACGAATATTATCGTAATCTCTTGCTCACCTTCAATCCCTCCGCCTCCGGCTGCGGGACCGATGATGAGCAAGAGGATTCTGTAACTACCTGGGGGGGGCATAGTTACCCTGTTATTTGGAAGACGATGGAAGAAGTATTTGAAATGCGCAATGGTTATACTCCCTCAAAGAATAATCCATCTTTTTGGGAGGGTGGTACTATTCCTTGGTTTAGAATGGAAGACATTCGCGAATCCGGACGAATTTTATCTGACTCTTTGCAGCATATAACACCATCTGCAATAAAGGGTAAGGGACTTTTTGAAAAGAATACCTTTATACTTGCCACAACGGCTACAATAGGTGAACACGCATTAATAATTGCTGATTCGCTTGCGAATCAGCAATTTACGAACTTAAAAGTTCGTAAATCGCTGACTTATAAATTTCTTACGAAATTTATTTACTACTATATGTTTGTAGTAGATGAGTTTTGTAAAAATAACACAAATGTATCCGGCTTTGCGTCTGTGGATATGGGCAAATTAAAGCGTATGTCGTTCCCTATCCCGCCCCTCGAACTGCAAGAGAAGATAGTATCTATCCTCGACCGCTTTGAGGCGTTGGTGAATGACCTGTCGCAAGGTTTGCCGGCTGAAATCGCTGCGGTCAAAGAGCAATACGAATACTATCGCAATCGTTTGTTGACATTCAAAAAATTAGCATGAGCGACGATATAACAAAAATACCATCTGTAGGGACGCACGGCTCGTGCGTCCGAAATGGCGATGGCTCGTGCGTCCGTAATAACGGCGCATCCGTCCATCCAACGGTGATTCGACCTCAACGTAAGTCGCCACGAGCAGATTTTCACAATTATAGTGGAGGCGAATATTTTATCACAATTTGCACTCGGGAAAAACGTCACTATTTTGGACAAATCCAAAACAGTGAAATGTATTATACCCCAATTGGAGAGTATTGTAAACGCCAGCTTGAGGATATTAGCAAGCATTATCCTTATGCGGAAATACCTTTATTTGTGGTCATGCCTAATCATTTACATGCAATAATTTGTATTTCGCCGCAAACCCGGACGCACGAACCGTGCGTCCCTACGGAGAGGACGGCATTATCTGTTGTAATTGGAGGATTTAAGCGAACTGTAACTTTGTTTGCTCGGCGAAACAATATTGATTTTGGATGGCAACGCCGCTATCATGATCATATTATTCGCGGTTGCAATGATGGCAATAAGATTGCAGAATATATAGATAACAATGTGGCTCGATGGTCGAAAGACTGTTTTTATTAAAGACATTAAAGACCCAGCCACAAATCACCCCACCCACGCCAATGAAAGAGTACAGCCAAATATCGGAGAATCCCGAGTCGACCGTCGTAGCGGAGTTTGAGCCGGGTTATCGCAGCGCCGCTCAGTATCAGAGCGAGGCGGAAATGGAACAAGACTTTATCAGTCAACTCACTCGTCAGGCTTACGACTATCTGCCAATTAAGAGCGAGCAGGAGCTGATTGACAATCTCCGCGCACAAATTGAGCGACTCAACCATCTCACGTTTGCCGACGACGAGTGGCGGCAGTTTTTCCACGAGCACCTTGGAAACCCTAATCATGGCATCGTGGAGAAGACTCGCACCATTCAAGAGGACTACAAAAAGGCGTGGACTCGTCCCGACGGCTCTAAGGTAAACGTGTACCTGATTGATAAAGACAACATCCACAACAACTCGCTGCAAGTAATCAACCAGTATGTGCCCGAGGGAGGCGCGTTCGAGAACCGCTACGATGTGACTATCCTCGTCAACGGCTTGCCGCTCGTGCATGTGGAGCTGAAACGCCGCGGTGTGAGCATCAAAGACGCTTTCAATCAAATCAACCGCTATCAGCGCGATTCGTTTTGGGCTGGGTGCGGTCTCTTTGAGTTTGTGCAAATCTTCATCATCAGCAACGGCACACTCACCAAATATTACAGCAACACCACCCGAGATGCCGTGGCGCGCAGCAATCAAAATCCCGGCAAGGGTAAGGGTAAAAAGCAAACATCCAACTCGTTTGAATTTACATCATATTGGGCGAAGAAAGACAATGAGCCGATACTCGACCTCGTTGACTTCACCCAAACATTCCTCGCCAAACACACCATCCTCAATATCCTCACACGCTATTGCGTATTCACATCGGAAAATCTTCTACTTGTGATGCGCCCCTATCAGATAGCGGCAACGGAGGAAATCATCCGCCGTATCAACGTTAGCACCAACGCCAAGTCGTGGGGCAAACGCGAGGGAGGCGGATATATATGGCACACAACTGGTTCGGGCAAAACGCTCACTTCGTTCAAGACCGCACGTCTTGCTTCGCATCTGCCCGACGTCGACAAAGTGCTCTTTGTGGTTGACCGCAAAGACCTCGACTATCAAACGATGAAAGAGTATGACCGCTTTGAGAAAGGTTCGGCAAACTCCAATGGTTCGACAGCCGTACTTGCCAAGCAGCTCAACGACCCGAATGCTCGCATCATCATCACCACCATTCAGAAGCTGACCAACTTCATCAGCCGCAATCCGCAACACGCGGTTTATGGTCAGCACGTAGTGTTGATATTCGACGAATGTCACCGTTCGCAGTTTGGCGATATGCACAAAGCCATCGTCAAGAAATTCAAGAAATATCACATGTTCGGCTTCACCGGCACACCGATATTTCCCGAAAACGCCGGCAGCGTCCGCAACGTTGAGTTTACCACCACAGAGGGCGCTTTTGGCGACCAACTGCATCTCTACACCATTGTCGACGCAATCCGCGACGAAAACGTGTTGCCGTTCAAAGTGGACTACATCCGTACCATGCACGAGGAAGAAGAAGTGCTCAACGAGATGGTCAATAACATCGACCGTGAACGTGCACTGATGGCTCCTGAACGCATCACACTCGTAACTAAATACATCCTAGAACACTTTGCGCAGAAAACGCGACGCGACGCACGTAGCTACTCATTCAGCCGCCTAACCAACGTAAAAGAGGTTGCGTCGGCAAAAGACCGCAACGCCGTAGCCGAGCAAAAGCAGAAAGTGCGCCTTACAGGTTTCAACTCAATATTTGCCGTTGCATCAATACCATTTGTGAAACTCTATTACACAGAGTTGCAAAAGCAGATGGAGCAGTTGCCGCCCGACAAGCGACTGAAAATAGCTACCATTTACAGCTACGCGCCTAATGTAAACATCGAAGACGAAACGCCCGAAGATACCGACGGACTCGACGAAAGCAGCCGCGAGTTCCTCGAAAAGTGCATCGCCGATTATAATGCCATGTTCGGCACAAGCTACGACACGAGTGCCGACAAATTCCAGAACTACTACAAAGACCTGTCGCTTCGCATGAAAAACCGCGAGATAGACTTGCTCATCGTAGTGAATATGTTCTTGACCGGCTTCGACGCCACGACGCTCAACACGCTGTGGGTCGACAAAAACTTGCGTATGCACGGCTTGTTGCAAGCCTACTCGCGCACCAACCGAATACTCAACACCATCAAAGACCACGGCAACATCGTATGCTTCCGCAATCTTGAAAAGGCTACAAACGATTGCTTGCAGCTTTTCGGCAACAAAAATGCCGGCGGCTTGATATTGCTCAAAACTTTCGACGATTACTACTTCGGCTACGAAGAAGATAACGGCAAGCACCACTTCGGATGGAAAGAGTTGATTGAGCAGCTTCTTGCCAAATTCCCCATCAGCAGCTTGCCCCTCGAGGGCGAAAAGGCCGAGCAAGAATTTATCAAATTATTCGGCACAATACTCTGTGCGCTCAACATCCTGCTCACATTCGACGAATTTGCCGGCAACGAGATAATCGACCTTAACGGCGATTTCCTCGACTTCCGCAGCTTCTACAACGAGTTGCACGACAAATATCGCCCGAAGGGTGGCGAACTGACAAATATCAACGACGACCTTGTGTTTGAGATGGAGTTGATGAAGTCTATTGAAATTAATATCGACTACATCCTGTTCCTCGTTGGTCAGCTCACAGGCGACGAAACTCACGACCGCGAAATCATCATCAAGGCGATGAAGTCGGTACAGGCATCGCCCGACTTGCGCAACAAAGAGGAACTCATCCGCCAGTTTATCGACAGCCATACACCCGACACAGACGTTCACGACCAATGGAGCGAGTTTGTGCGTCAAAGCCAGCGTAAAGAGGTTGAGGCAATCATAACCGAGGAGAATCTCAATCGCGAAAAGGCACTCGACTTTATCGAGCAATCGTTCCGCAACGGCGAAGTGCGCGAAAGCGGTACAGGCATCGCCGACATACTTCCGCCAATGGGCTTATTCGGTAATGCAGGCGCACGCCGTGCAGAGAAAAAGAAAACAGTCATCAAGCGTCTCAAAGACTTCTTCGACCGCTTCTTCGACATCTCCGGCGGCACATTTTTCAACCCTAACATAAACTCTTAAAATTTGCCTCTTTACGGGTGGTGACTGT
>CAYSQI010000012.1:12366-58626 GCA_964433215.1 uncultured Bacteroides sp. | reverse complement strand
GATAGAGCATCTGCCTTCTAAGCAGACGGTCACGCGTTCGAATCGCGTCCGGATCACCGAAGAAGAGTCGCCTCGCAGGCGGCTCTTTTTCTTTTTTTTGCTATCTTTGTGGTCGTTAAGATAAATATAATGTACGACAAATGAAAGACGAGCACATCCACATACCCGCGGCATTTGCCGGAGATGAAAAATTCGCCGCCGAGTGGCGCAAGATGCAGAGTGGCGAGGTTTACGATGCGACGTACGAGCCGTTCATCGAATTACTTAAGGCGACACGCCGAAAAATCCGGTGCTACAACACGACCGAGCCCGAGGAGACGCGGTCGCTGACCGAGCAGCTGCGCGAGATACTGGGCTCGTGCGGCGAACGCATCAACATCAACCAGCCGTTCAGGTGCGACTATGGGTGCAACATCCACGTTGGGGAAGATTTCTTTGCGAATTTCAATTTCACGGTACTCGACGAGGCGCCGGTGGTGATAGGCAACAACGTATTCGTCGGGCCGAACGTGAGTATCTACACGGCGTGCCACCCACTCGACCCGGCCGAGCGGCGCGCCGGGATAGAATGGGCGGAGCCGGTAGTCATCGGCGACGACGTGTGGATCGGCGGGTCAACGACCATCCTGCCGGGTGTGACGATAGGCGCAGGGACGACCATCGGCGCGGGCTCGGTAGTGACGAAGGATATACCCGGGGGATGCGTGGCAGTAGGCAATCCGTGCCGCGTCATCCGGCGATTGTAAAACAGGCCAAACGACAGGAGCGCGTCGGCTGCTGCGCATAAAGAAGTCAGTGTGTTAAAAAATGGCGGTAATTTTGCACTTTTTCTGTCAAAAACTGCGAATGTTAAGAAATTTTGTATAATTTTGCGTTGTCGTTTACATTCCAAAACAAAAAACCAATCGAAAGTTAACAATTAAATAAAAAACTACCATAAAAACGAATAAAACCATAATAACCGTAACTTTATTTATTAACACTATGCGCAGATTTTTACTAATGTTGATGACAGTGTTCGCGTTTGCCGCGTTCATGCCATCGCAGGCGTACGCCGCTAGTCCGCTTGGAGCGACTCGCGGCGTTGTGCGTGTCAAGTTACAACCCGAAGTTGCGCAGACAGTGGCCAAAGCCCCACGGCTAAAGGCCAAGTCCGGCAAAGTTGTATCGGGTGTTGAGACACTTGACCATGCACTGAATTTAATCAGCGGCGTCAACATCCGCCCGATGTTGCCACCGAATCCGAAGTTCGCTGCACAGCGTGCAAAGTATGGCCTCGACCAATGGTACGTAGTGACCTTTGACGAAGCACTTGCACCGGAGTCGATTGTAAAATCGCTCAAGGAAGTAGCAGGCATTGAAAAGGCAGAGGTAATCAAGCCGATGGAGCTGAAAGACGGCACCGGGGGCTACCGCGTCGTATCGGCTCCTCAACGAGCACAGAGCAGCGACCTGCCGTTCAACGACCCACGCCTGAGCGAACAATGGCACTACCGCAACCTTGGCGACAAGAACTTGCGAGTAGCAGGCGCCGACATCAACCTGTTTGAAGCTTGGCAGCTGACAACCGGCAGCAATGACGTAGTAGTCGCCGTGATTGACGGCGGTATCGACTACACCCACGAAGACCTTGCAGCCAACATCTATATCAATGAAGAAGAGCTCAACGGCACAGAAGGCCGAGATGACGATGGCAACGGCTACATAGATGATATCTATGGCTACAACTTCTGTACGCAATCGGCCACGGTGTATCCGCACCAGCATGGTACGCACGTAGCAGGTACGGTAGCAGCCGTTAACAACAACGGCATCGGTGTCTGCGGCGTAGCAGGTGGCGACGGCACCCCCGGAAGCGGCGTTAAGCTACTCTCGTGCCAGGTATTCGACAGCCGCCAGGGCGCAGGCGACGGCGACTTTGCCGAAGCGATAGTCTATGCTTGCGAAAAGGGCGCCACGCTGGCACAATGCTCGTGGGGCTGGGCCGATCCCGGCTACTACGAACAAGCCGTGCTTGACGCTATTGACTACTTCACCGAAGCAGCCAGCAGCGACAACATGACCGGCGGTCTGATGATCTTCGCAGCCGGTAACAACGGCGACACTGGCGACTACTACCCGGCATGCTACGACAAGGTGCTGAGCGTCGGTTCGATGACGTCCGAGCTCACCCCCGCATCCTACTCATGCTACGGCGACTGGGTCGACATCATGGCTCCCGGCGGCGACTTGACGTTCAATTCCTCAGAAGGTATCCTGTCGACGCTTCCCAGCAACCAATATGGCTTCAACGAAGGTACATCGATGGCATGTCCGCACGTGTCGGGTATTGCCGCACTGGTACTTTCGAAATACGGATCGCCGACATTCACGAACGAAGCACTCCGCACACAACTTCTGTCGTCGATTAACGACTTCTATGGCTATGGCAACAACGAAGACTACCGCGGCCTGTACGGCTCGGGCTACATTGATGCCTACAAGGCCCTTCAGATGGGCGACGGCTCGGCACCGGAAGCCGTGACCGACTTCACACTGCAAGCATCGCAGGACTACATCGTAGTGAACTGGACCGTACCGGCATCGAGCGACAACGCAGTGCATTCGCACATCATCTACTACTCGACCGAACCCTTCACCGCCGAAAGCGACCTGTCGAAAATCAAGAGCAAAGTGATCGACACCCAGTTCCTCACATCGGGTGAAAATTACTCGGCCGAAATCACAGGTCTGGAACCGCTGACAGACTACTATGTAGCGCTGGTAGCCGTAAATCGCTGGGGCAACGCCTCGGGAATGTCGGAAGTGAAGAATATCCGCACGAACGAAGGCCCGAAGATGACCCTGGACAAGACCACAGTGTCGATAACCGCCACAGCCGACTCGCCCGTAGGTCAAGGCACGTTCACGATCAACAACGAGGCATCGGGTATACTGAAGTGGACATCGTCGAAATCGAGCGTATCGATGTCGACCACGTCGGTAGCATCACGCGCCACTAACCCCGTCCCGGGCCGTCTGAGCAAGCAAGTAGGCAAGCTTGGATTACGCCCGAATCCGTCGTCGGCCAGCGGACTTGTATCCGACGACTATGAGAGGACAGACTATCCGAAGGATATCAAATACTACAACGCATACTATGCCGTAATCGGCGAGACAGACTTGAGCCTACCGAACTCGATGGCCCAGCTCTTCTACGTCGACCCGGCCGTATACCCCGATGGTTTCAACCTGACCAGCCTTGTAATAGACTTCACATACGGCACGAACCCCGTCATCGAAATCTACAAGGGCCCGCAATCGCTGCTGACCGCAACGAAGCTGGCCGACGTGACCTACAGCTGGTTCACATCGAACAGCCCGATCAAGCTCAAAGAGCAGATCAACTTCAAAGCCGGCGAATCGTTCTGGGTAGTAGTACATTTCGAAGGTGGCCAGACCGGCTACAGCCTGCCGTGCGCTATCTACAACGAGCAGTACGACTACATCAGCACCTATAGCTGGATGAGTAACGACATGGGCCAGACCTGGCTGTCGCTGAAAGACGCCCTGGTAGGCTCAAGCTATCAAGATGTAGCCGACCGCCTGACATGGGGTATTTACGCGCGCAGCGAGAACCCCGACTTCAGCGAGTTGGTAGTTCTGACGCCGTCGAAGGGCACCGTAAACCCGAACGAGAGCCAAGAGGTGACCGCAACGGTTGACGGCAGCAAGCTCATCAACGGCACATACAAGGCCAACATCACCCTATCGACGAACGAGACCGGCAACAGCACCGTGAAGCTGCCCGTTAATTTCACAATCAGCGGCCAGACTCCGTCAGTGACCGTACCGAAGATCGTAGACTTCGGCTCGATGCTTGTAGGCGAGACGAAGACCCTCACGGTAGAAGTATTCAACGAAGGCTACGGCTCATTTTGGGGCAGCAAGTGGCAAGAATCCTTTTATTCGAGCAACATCACGTCGACCAGCAAACATTTTGCAGGCCCGGGGTTCTTCGACGGCGGCTTCCCCGCACGCAGCCGAGTAAAACTCGACGTCACATACGCACCGAAAGCGTCGGGTAGCCACACCGGTTACATCGTGTTCAAGGGAAAAGACGACTATGAATTCCGCGTAATCGTACGTGGCGTAGCGACAGACCCGTCGAAGCTGGGTCTCAATCCCTCGGTCGTAGAAGCCGACACCCTCACCATCGGTGACGAGCCCAAAGAAGTGACGTTCAACATCGTGAACGAAGGCAACTATCCTCTGGAATATGTGATGCCGAAGTTCTCCGACAAGACAATCGAAGGTAATAACAGCCATACACACAAGTACGGCTACTCAGTATCGTCGAACATCGAAGGATACAACTGCGAACCCTTTGAATACAGCGCACCTACAGCACTGAACAACGGCACCGACATCCACTCGAAGTTCAACGACAACGTACAGGTAGTAGGCCCCATCAGCATCGGCTTTAGCTTCCCGTACTATGGCGAACGCTACGAACAAATCTACATCACCAGCTACGGTGCAGTATGCTTCGCGCCCAACACGCTGATACTCCGCGAGCCGATGACCCCCGAATCGACCGATATCAAGGGACTTGGCCTGATTTCAGCCTACGGCCGTCTGTGCAACTTCGGAGCTAACTCGAAGATCGAATATGGCCGCCAGGATGGCAAGTTCATCATCAACTACTCGAACGTACTGGGTCTGGCGTACGACGGCATGGGACAATACACCCCGATAAGCTTCCGCATCGTACTGTCGAACAACGGCGACATCGAGATGTTCTACGATGACTACACATCATCGGAAATGTTCCAAAGCGGCTGCACCCTCTTCTGCGGCATCAACGACTTTGAAGTGAAAGACTACTTAGAAGTGACCGGCGCCGACATAGCCCTGTGGAGACAGTGGATCGACTGGGGCTACATCGACCGCGAGCTCACCGAAGAAAATCAGCGACACACCATGTTCAATGATGGCACCGCGGTGAAGTTTACAGCGCCTAAGGGCAACTTCGTACGCACAGTGGACAAGCCTTACGGCCTGATCAACCCCGGCGAAACAGTAGAAGTGAAAGCCACCGTATCGGCAGACAATCAACTCAACGCCGGCGAGACATACAACGACATCACCATCGTGACCAACGATCCGAACCAGGCCTACAACGGCGTTCGCATCAAAGCCACCATCGAAGGCGATGAACTCGTATCCGATGCTTGCTGGGAAAAAGATAGTATCCTCTTAGGTGATGTATATCGCAGCTCCGACGTCAATGTAGTACTTACACTGATGAACAAGGGCCAACGCGACATGCAGATGACCGGCATCCGTTACGACGCCAATAAGACAGCCCTGACACTTTGCGAAGAGCTACAGTTCCCGATCACAATCAAGGCCGGCGAATCGCTCGACATTCTGGCCAAGATACCGACCGATAACGAAGGCGAAGCTGCAGGCTTAATCGAAGCAATAATCAATGGCGAACAGTACCTGCCGCTCACAACTCTTGCGAACGTCATCGGCTGCCCGGCTATCGACCTGAGCTTCACAGAAGTAACAGAGACGCTGAATAGCGGCGATCCGCTGCACAAGGACCTCGTGATCACCAACAACGGCGATGAAGACACGAGATACTCAGTGATACCCAACAGCATAGCTCGCATAACACTACCCGAAAACGAGAGCGCCAAGACCTCGTACAGCTACGCAATCAACGGCGACGATCCCAATGTGAAATTTGCATGGGAAGATATCGAGACCACCGGCAAGGGAGAATTCACCGGCCTGGCCACATATCTGCTGACCGACTACGTAGCAGTAGACCTGCCGTTTGAATTCCCGTTCTACGGCCAAAAGTACAACACAATGTACATCTACAACACGGGCTTCGTATCGTTCACCGAACGCACCGACGAAAAGATCTGGCCGGAACCGCCGGCAGAATTCCCGGAAGGCACAATGTACACAAATATCATCGCGCCCTACTGGGGTCTACACTCGCCCTACCAGACTTCAACCGCCGGCACTTACCACTATGTAGGCGAAGACGAAATAGTGGTTTCGTGGATGGAATATGCCAACTCCGTGAACTTCGACGTATGCTTCCAGCTGATCATGAAGAAGGATGGCACATTCAAGTTCCAGTATAAGGGCCACAGCGAAAATGCCGTTATCATGGCAGCGTACGGCGTAGCCGGCTGCTCGAACGAAGGCGCCAGCGAGGGTGTTCGCATCCCCGACTACCTGATAGCCTTCGGCAAGGCCGTTGAGTTTACGCCGATCGTAGAATCAACACTTGCCCCCGGCGAAAGCGAAACCGTAGGCTTCGACTTCGTGACCAACAAGATGCAAGGCGTCTACGAGACGAACATCAACATCAAGTCGAACGTACCTCACAGTGAGGATATCAACATTCCGGTATCACTGAGCATCAAAGGCGAGGCCGCACCTGTATGGCCGACCGACACCGTCGTAGAGCACACCGTATACTACTATAGCACGGACTACAGCAACCCGATGGTGCAGATGGGAGCAATGTACGATGCAGCATTCAAAATTGGAAACAACGGCACAGCCCCGTTCACCATCGTCCATGTAGACTTTGATTCGCCGGTAGATGAAGAATACGGTGCACCTTACTTCGTTCTCTACGCATACACGGAACAATACAACCCTTGGACCGGAGGGTATGAGAAGGGCTGGAACATGGTCTATGAGGAAGTTTCTCAATTCGAAGTAGGCGAAGAACCTATACCTTTCTCAGTGCCGATGCTTAACGATATGCCTCCGGGCACATACGAAATTCCGATTCACTTCCGCTATAAACTCTCAGCAGATGCCGACGAACAGCAGTACGACTTCAAGATAACGTTCAATGTCACCCCGGCTCCGTACATAATTCTTGACAAAGAAAGCATCTACGCAGTAGCCCCCGAAGACACGACAATCATCACTGAAGTTCTGATGATCGGCAATGCCGGCGAGTACAAGCTGACCTACGACTTGGTAATCGACCAGAGCGGCGTCGGTGAAGAAACCGGCGGCGGCGACGCAGGCGGCTTCGAACCCCTGAGCACCGTCAAGGCAAAGGCCGCGAAGAAAGTAAACGTAGCCGAAATGCCTCAGCTCGTAGATCTCGAAGGCAAGGCAATCACCGGCAAGAGCAAGATGCAGCCGATGGAGGCCGATGTACACCAGTACGACGGACCGACCAACTTCGAATACAACAAAGCACTGTACTACGAGCACTTTGGCAACGCAGCTTACCAGTATGGTACGAATAATCAGTTCGACACATACAAGAGCGCCACACTGTACACCGCACCTGCCGAAGGCTTCAACATCTCGCACCTGTACACCGCACTAGCCAACACCGGCATCACGGGATACACCGTACGCTTTGAAATAATCCTCGGCGAAGACCCCGATGGCGAAGAAGTCGTGGGTACCGCCACACTGAAGTGCGGCGAGAGCGTAGCTGATGGCTTAGGCCGCTACTATGTAGTAGAACTCGACAAGCCCGTCTACATGATTGGCGGCGAGAAATTCGTAGTAGTAGCAACCTACGACGCAGGCTTCGAATATCCGTCGTACCTGTGCTCGAAGAACGACCAAGTAGTCGAAGGACGCTACCAAGGCTGGATAGAATCGTACGGATGGTTCGACCTGGGCGTTCTGTTCCAGGACACCTACGGCTCAATCGGCAACATCATGAGCTGTCTTGAGACTGTAGAAGGCCAGCCGTGGGTACGCCTGCTGAGCCCGGCAAGCGGCACCGTAGAAGTTGAAGAAATCAAAGAAATCCAAATTGAACTCAACGCAGCGGCAGCACGCCTTGAAAAGAACAACCAGGCCATGCTTGTAATCAAGAGCAACGACCCGATGCAGCCGGTAATCAACTTCCCGATCATCCTAGACTGCAACGGCAAGCCGGTGATCGACGCACCGACCTCGACTATCGCAACCAAGGAAGGCTCGACCACAACCGTACAGGTAATCGTGGCTGATCCTGACGGCGACGACGTGATCGTATCTCTGACCGACGCACGCGAAATCGCAAAGGTTGAGTCATGCGACGGTGCAACGCTGAACGAAGACAGCACGTACACCGTAGATGGTGAAGGCGTAGCAATCTTCAACATCGCGCTGACTCCCGACTACGGCACATCGGGCACCGGCAATTCGTTCACCATCGACGCAGTCGACGTGAAGGGTCACAAGGCATACGCTGTAGTGAACTACGAAATTGCCTTCACAAACCGTGCACCTGTAGCAAACGAAGCACCCGAAATCAAGATTACCGCCAATACGACCTCAGGTGTCTACACCTACGAGAACTTCTTCGAAGATCCCGACGGCCACGCAATGAGCTACACGCTGACAATGCCGGCCAACGACATCGCAGAAGCATTCACGACCTCGAATGGCGTAATCTTCAACGGCCTCAAGCCCGGCACGGTCAACGCAACGCTGACCGCTACGGACTCGGAAGGTGCATCGACCGACCTGGTAATGACTGTAATCGTAACCGAACCCTCGGGCGTGGAAGACATCACAGCCAATGCAAACGCAACCCTGACTGTAATGCCTAACCCGGTTGAGGATTGGCTGAACGCACAGTGTGGCTTCGACGCCATGGGCGCTGAATTCGCACTCTACGCCACCGACGGCTCGATAGTTCTGACCCACGAAGCCGACGTAGCCGCCGGCAACGTAGTCCGCATCAACGCATCGGCAGTGCCCTCGGGCCTGTACCTGCTGGTAGTGAACTACGATGGCCAGACAGTCGCCACACGCGTAATCAAGCGCTAATCCCTACCCCACCTCAAGCCGGCCATCGCGCCGACTTGAGCTACAACATAGAGGCTGTGCCAATCGGCACAGCCTCTAATTTTTTTGTGTGTAGATAGTAGCGACGGACGGGGGGGGGCAAAGGGAGTTACCGACGACAGGTGGGTCGCTATGGTGGTAATGCGTACGAGGAAGTATGTACCTACTGGCGTTTCGCAGGCGAGGTCGCCTGCGCTCTCACGATAGCGCTGCGTTTTTCCTTTGGCGGTTGGCTTTGATTTCGTGAAAGTTACCGTCGACTGGCGTTTCGCAGGCGAGGTCGCCTGCTCTCCTGGCTGCGCTACGCTTGCCTTTGGCGGTTGCCAGGCTGCGCTGCGGGGGCGACTTTGAGTAAAATTACTCCCGACTGGCGTTTCGCAAGCGAGACGTCTGCGCTCTCTGCTTTGCAGAGCGCCTTCGGCGGTTGCCAGGCTGCGCTGCGGGGGCGACTTTGAGTAAAGTTACCATCGACTGGCGTTTCGCAGGCGAAACGCCTGCGCTCTCTGCTTTGCAGAGCGCCTTTGGCGATAGCCTGGCTGCGTGGCGTTTTTCTTTTGGTGGGTGATGGCGTGGGTTTTGGGATTTGGGTGTGAAAAAAAGCGGCTCGAGGATGCTCGAGCCGCTGTGGTATGTGGTGGGGGATTAGAAACGGGGCTTGACGAATTTGTCGTCGGGCGACGTGAAGGAGAGGCCGGGAACGGAGTGACGCATATCGGTGTATTCGCAGGTCTTGATGAGCGAGTAGTCGTGTGCATCGATGGCGTAGAAGTAGTCGTCGGTGTCGGTAGATACTTTGACTGTCCAGTCGAACATATTGCCGAAGATGGTGAGTTCGTCCTTGGTGGGGTCGAAAGCGGGGACACCGGACTTGTGCACGGAGCCGTCGGCGTTAATCACATAAAATTCGCATTTGGAGTCGACCATGTAGCCGAGAGTGAGCTTGCTGCGGAATTCGGTGATGAACACATATTGAGGCACGACGCTATCGGGCGTGGTGATAGCCTTGACGTAGGGACGGCCTTTGGTGCTCTTGAGGTGGAACACTTTGTGGTCGTTGTCGATGAGGAGGTAACCGTTGTCGTAGTCTTTGCGCGTGGTGGCGTTGCCCGAAGCGTACGAAGCCGGGAACGAGAAGCCTTTGCGCGCGAGCATATCGGTAAAGAGTTTGCTCTTGGCGTCGTTGACTTGGTTTTCGGCCATGTCGATGAATTCGATGCCGTGGTCGGTGAAACGGAAAGCGTCGGAAGGCATTTCGAGGTCGACACGTGGCGACATAGACTCAAGGAGGAAGTAAAGCTCGGCCTGGTTGGCGTTGATGTCGGAAGGAACGCTACGGAAGGTGAAGTTAGTGAGCTGAATGTCCTTGGGGTTGACAGCGACGCCGCAGATAGTGTCGGGGAAGCGCTCGTCGGCGGTGAGCTGTCGGAGGTAGAATGCCGGCAGGAGGGAGTCGACTTGCTGCTGGGTGTAAGTGTTGCCCTGAGTGTCGTGGCGTACGAGGCCCTTGACGGGGTCTTGCTCCATGACGACGAAGTCGTCGAGCAAAGCGCTATAGATAGTGAAGGGGGTCTTTGACGCCGAGGAAGCGACGAAAGCCCAGCACCAAGGGAGAATCCACACGAGCAGAACGGCAACGGTGACGTAAAGAAATATTTTAGATAGACGTATCATTTCGATTTTCGATTTTACGTGGTGATTAATCTTGCTTGCCGGCTTTAAAACGCACAACTGAGAGCCACGACAGGGAAGCAATCAGCAGGGTGTAGATAGCGAGCCAGGGCAAAAAGCCGTTGTAGGCTTCGGCACTTGAGGACATAAAGAAAACTCGGAGGACGAGCAAGGCGACAGCAATGTTGAGGACACGGCATTTCCAGGTCGGTTCGAGGCAAATCCAAGCGAAGAGGAGATATGCGGCAATGCCGGCCAAGAACCAAGGAGCGGCCGTGAGGACGACACGGGCGACGAGTTCGCAGCTGAAGTGCTGCGGGAGGTAAGCGAGCATGACGGCGTAGCTCAGCGCGAAGCAGACGATTAGCGACACGACGCCGAAAGCGAGCATCGCCAGAGTGTTTTTGAGCTGAGAGCAGGGCAAGTGGAGGGTAAGTTTGAGGCACTTGCGCGACATCTCGGGGAAGAACTGGACGGCCGACAGCAGGATGCCGATAAGACAGGGAACAAACATAATAGGATCAACGAAGACAGCGTCTTTCTGGACCATGACCACCCAAAGGTGTTCGACACCATGAAGGCCCATGGCACGGTCGGCGCGGAGCATGCAATAGCCCGTCATACCGACCAGGAAGAGTGTGGCGAGCAGTAGGAACCAACGCGATTTGATCCACTCTTTGAAAAATATAGCTTTAATCATAATGAAAGGATGCAGAATAACGGGTTAATACTTGCCGGTGAGGCCGATGAATGCGTCTTCGAGACTAACGGCTTCGGACTTCAGGTCGGAGAATGGGACAGCAGCCTCGTTAAGGACAGTCGCCATCTCGGCGGGATTGAGGAATGAGTAGGTCTCGAGGGTGTTGCGAATGACGGCCGGATGATAGCAGGACTCGGGGAGGGTAACGTCGGTGCAAGCCTCGGGGACAGTGGCGGTGTAGCGCTTGAAGCCGTTCATCAGCGAGTCGATGGGCTGCTGAGTAAGGATCTTGCCATAGTCCATGATGATGCAGTCGTCGATGAGGCGTTCCATGTCCTGAATGATATGCGAGGTGAGGAATACCGTCTTGTTTTCGGAGCGAGCATAGTCGCGGAGATAGTCGACGAAAAGGCGTCGATAACCGGGGTCGAGTCCGAGGGAGAAGTCGTCGAGGATAAGGAGCTCGGGGTTCTGCGCGAGGATAAGACCGAGGGCAACCTGCGAACGCTGTCCATTAGACATACGCGAAATACGCTGGCCCGGAGCGACCTTGAGCTTTTTCATGAGGTCGTAATAGGCCTCCTTCTTCCACTGACCGGGATAGAAAGCGGCATAGAAGCGTTCGATCTGCTCAATGTTCATAAACTGGTACTGGACGTGCCCTTCGAGGAGGAGGCCGATGTTGCGCCGCAAAGCGGGGTCCATGGCGGTGATGTCCTGACCGAAGATGCGACAAGTGCCCGAATGGGGCTTCAGATAGCCACTCAGGATGTTGATAGTGGTGGTCTTGCCGGTACCATTCTTGCCGAGCAACCCGAGAATACGGCCTTGCGGCACTTCGAAGCTCAGGTTCTCGTAAATTTTTCGTTTTCCGTAAAAGTGTGTAAGATTTTTACACTCAATTATAGCACTCATACTAATTGGTAAAAAACTGTATCAAAAAGCGAACAGGTTAAAGACAGGCATAGGGAAAAGCGACTGCTGCGGAACGCGGCAACAATGTCGAGCTCCGCAGCAGAAGAATGATTATTCTACAACTTTGTAATCCTTAGCTTCTACGTAGTAGAACGAAAGGTAATCCTTGCCGGTAGCAGCTTTTTGTTCAGCAATCTTGGTGCGGAAAGCGGCAATGCGCTCCTGGGGTGTGTTGCCGGTCTCGCCGCGAGCTTTCTTCTCGGTGTCGCAGCCGGCTTCGCCATCGCCATGCTGTTCGGGGATATTCTTGAGCTGTTCTTCCCAGTTGAGGAGGTAAGCTTCGTCGATGCGTTCTTCGACGAGAGTGCCGACAACGTTAACGACGGCATTGACACAGGCGGGGTCGAAGGCGCCGAGCGCACCGGCTTCGACGCGGATAGTCTTGGTGTCGTCGCTACCCATCAGGAAGATTTTGGTAGCGCCATGCTTGCAAGCATGAGTGCAAACGCCTTCGATAACGACTTCTTGACCGGCGAGAGAATCGGCCTGAGCGAGAACGTCGTCGATAGACATAGCAGCCGGAGCGGCAGCTTCGGTCTGTTCGGCATCAGCGTTGCCGTCGGCTTGTTTGTTGTTTCCGCAAGAAACGAAAGTTGCGGCCGCTGCGAAAGCGAGGGCTGCAAACATCATTTTTGTTTTCATAATTGTATAAATAATTGGTTTTAAAGATGTTAGAAAATAAATCCGACAGAGCAGGCAGCGTGGTGCGCCGTGCCGCAGGCGTCGAAGATGGATGCTTGATACTGAACGCCGAACGACAGGCCATACTGCTTAGTTAGGGCCCAATCGGCTTTGAGGCTTAAACCGGCGACAGCATAGCTGTCCGATAGGTAACGGATGTTGTGCATCAGAGTCTGCGCCGACGACTTGGCAGTGTTCAGTCCGGGCAAGACGTAGTCGGCCGACAGGTTGGCGAAGTAACCGCCCAAGGCTTCGGCCGAGAGCGCCCAGCGCGGCGCCTGATACTGCAAGCGAGCGCGCAGAGAAGCCTGTAGCGACGACACGTCGAGCGAGCGGTGCACCGACGCGTAGTCGGTAGAGAGCGCAGTGTATGCAACTGATGGCAGCAAGGCCCCACCCCAGCGGCGGTCGTCGGCCGGCAGCTGCTCCCAAAGGGCAGTGAGGGCCAGCTGAGCGTAGGATATGTCGATGCCGGGCGACTCGCTGATGAGCGTTCCGTAGGAATTGCCGCCGGCCTCGCCGTAGAGGTTTTCGGTGCCTTTGCGAGAGGTAAGGGCGGCGTCGAGTTTTAGGCCGATGTGTCGCGCGGGCTCCATGGGGCGCATCCAAGCGATGGAGGCCGACAGGTCGGTCGTGGCGAGGTTGAGCAGAGTCAGATGGTTGGCCGAGGTCAGCTTCTTGTCGATCGACATTCGCTGAACAGCGAGCGAAGCCGAAAGGCCGCGGTCAGTAGCGACGGGGAGGAGCGAAGCCGCCGCGCCCCATTGGATACCTTGGTACTTGACGCCCGTCTGATTGCCGGCGAAGCGCACATAGTCCATGCCCAAGCCGAGCATGTGGAAAACGGAAGTCGAACCCTTGTCGGCGAGGAACGAAATCGAGCTATTCTGCTGATAGATGCGGAAGTCGGCAGCCAGGCCGATGCGATAACGTCCGAGCAGATACGAGCCGCCGGCGGTGGCGGAGAGGTCGGAGGCTGTGTTGTAGGGGCGAGGGTCCTTGTCGCGATAGTTGTGAGCGGCTCGATACTTAGCCTCGAGGCCCCAAGCCCAACGACTGCCGCACTGTGCAGCATAACCGCCGGAGAGGTAGTAAGTCTCGCCGTTGAGGAAGCCACCGATTGAGTCGCCCGTCACGTAAGGCGCGACGAGCGCCCAGTCGATGTTTTCGTTCCAGACTACGTTCTTCTGCTTGTCGACGCTATATCCGGCGGTGCCGAACACGCGGTTGTGGTCGTTGAGAATAACGAACGAGTTGACGTCGAGGCCGTAGTGAGTATCCTTGTCGCCGGTTTGGCGCAGGGAAGCGTCGCCACGGTCGTCGACGAACCCGCCGACGCGAAGATCGGTCCACGTGTATGGTGTATAGTGATAGTAAAGCGCCGGATTGTGCCACAAATCGCCGCGAAAACCGAGAGAAAACGATGAGAGTTGGTTCACCTTGTCAGACAGCGATTGAGCAGCTATGGGCAGCGTAGCTGAAAGGGTCAAAAGAGATAAAACGAATACTCGGGTTTTCACAGCAGACAGGAATTAATTAAAACAGGCTGGGCTTGGCAGCGGGCAAGAAGTCGATAGTAGAGTTGTTGGTATCCTGGAGGACCTGGCGTTCGCCATCGGTGTAAGCGACTTTGCGCATGACGCACTTGCCGATGTTTTCAGCGACGGTGTTGTTTTCGCCAAGATAGGTGTGACCCATGTCGAGCAGAGTAGAAGTAACGTTCCACTGCCATTCGTTGACAGAGCCGACGTTAACTGCATCGATGACCCATTCGTTGGGGAATTTATACTTGGTCTGGGGCTTGCTGACGGTGCCGTTCTGCATGGTGTAAGTATAGTTATACACATAGTTGGCGATGTAGTCGTCCTTTGAGACGCCCTGAGGCAGGCGCCCGATAGCGTAAGCGCGGATGCCCTGCTTGTTGAGCAGCCAAACGGTCTTGGTGTAGCAGTAGTACATGTCGAGGTTGGGCACGTCGGGGTTATCGACGTCCTTGTCCGATTCGAGGTACCACTCGAAGTCGGCCTTGCTCAGGTCGATAGACGAGGGGTTGGCTTCGCGGTGGTTGATGGCGTTGTCGCAGAGGATAAACGACTCGCCGGGTTTGACGGGATAGTCGGTACCGCTACCGGGGACAACAGCGACAGCGCCGACAGCGATAGCTTCGTTCATAATGTCGGGGTCGACGGCAGCATACTTCTGAGTAGTGCTGAACTGCGATTCGACGAACACGAGACCGTCGGCATATAGCACATGGTCGGAGTTGTTGTAAATGCGGACGTATTGGTCGCCGTTGTACTGCTTACCGGATTCGTTGAGGGTGCCGGGGAGGAAAAGCTCGGCGATGACGAAGTCGGGTTCGCCGGCATTGAGCACGTGAGCCTTCATGTCGAGCTTGCAAGTGCCGCCGGAGACTACGACATTCTGAGCCACGCCCTGAACGTCGACTTCGACGGGAGCGCCGTCGAGCGTATAAGTACCTTTACCGATGAAAGTCACGTTATATAGACCGTCGGCGAGGTCGACCGACAGAGCGGGGTAAGCGACATCAGTACGCACCATGGTATTAACGTTTTCGAACGTATAAGTACCTTGGGTGATTTGCACGCCTTCGATGGCGGTGTCGACGGTAGTAGAGATTTCGACGATCGACATTTTTACATCGTCGTCGTCGCTACACGAGGTGAAGCCTACGGTAGCAGCAAGAAGAATTGCGATTGCTAAATGCTTTTTCATTTTCGTGTGTATTATGTTAGTTATCAAAATGTTAAATTCAATTCCATGCCGAAGTAAGGCGAAGTCGGTGAGCGGCGCACCAGCACATTGCGCTGAGTGTAGTCGGGGTAAATGCCCAGGAGGCGGTTGACGTAGAACGAGAGGTTCATAAACTTGCCGATACGCTTCGACGCCTTGAGGTTGACATCCATGAAGAAAGGCACGGTGGTGCGGTCGAAATAGTAATTCGAATATTTTTCGACGAGATGCTGAAGCTGCACGTCCGAGCGGTCGGCATCGGTGAATACGTGATTGACACCTGCCTGGTCGACATAGCTAACGGGCACGCCGGAGGTGTAGAGATTTCGACGCGAAGTGAACCAAGTGCACTGGAACGAAGTTGAGAACGTGAGGCCCAGGCGCTGGATGTAGGTGTCGAACATGAAGTTGGTGTTGAACGAGCGGCTCGTGATGCCGGCTTCGTCGAGGTAGAGGCCGACAAAACGGAGCTGCTTGTTGTCGAGCAAGATCGAAGCGGCCTTGTAGGTGGGATGGTTGGTGCTGTAGACGGTCTCAATCCAGGCGCCGTTGACGGTCAGGCGCGTCTTGATAGCGTCGAAGCGCTTTGTGGCGAGCTGAAATTCGACACCCTGCTTGCGCACCTTGGTAGTATTGCCGACCATCGAGTAGACGCTCAGGTTATAGTCCGTAGCGAACGTCAGACGGTCGAGAGCGGGGGCCGAGGTGATGGTCGAAGCGTCGATGCTCGACGGGTCGTACTGCTTATATTCCAGCGATTTGTAGTAAGTGAGGTCGCCGAAGCCGTTGTTCATGCGCTCGCGGAAGTAGGTAACAGACAGGCGGTTGCCGTCGTAGCTAACATCCGAGCGGACTTCCCACTTGCGGTTGCGTGCCGGCTCCAGATCGTAGTTGGTGTTGTCCCAGTTGTACGTCATCATGTTGATGCGGCGAAAATCAGGATTGGTATGATAGTAGTTGAGCTGCACCAGGTCGACATACTTGAGGTCGGGGAAAAGCTGAGCGGTAGTGGGCATTCGGCTAATCCAGCCCAGGCCGCCGGAGAACGACAGCTTCCAGCCGTTGATAGCGGGCAGCGTCCACTGTAGGTCGGCGCGGAAGTCGGGATACAGCTTGCCACGCATTTCATATTGGCGGTCGAGGCCCAGGAGCGACTGCAAGCGCACGCCGGGCGTGAACGACAGCTTGTGAGCGGCCAGCGGCAGTGTAAACGCCTCCTCGACATAGACAGCGAAGGGCTGCAGGCCGGGCACGTCCTTGAAGCGGCGAGGGCGCGTAGTGAGGCTCTCGCTGATGGGGCGCGACACATCGAACACCTGGCCGTCGCCGAGGTTTTTCTGATAGCTCCAATCGACACCCACGTTGAGTTTATTCTGAAGGGCGCCGAGCGGGAAAACGAATTCAGACTTAGCTGAAGCCGTGAGATATAGCGGCCGGCCATCGACCTCCATCTGCGCTACATAGTTGAACGGCAGATAGATGCCATCGAATTCGCCGGCTTCGCGCTGCGTGGCAATAGCCGATGGGCGGTTGAGCGACACCGAGCGCGTCTCGGTCATCGTCTCCCACTTTTGGCTGGCCGAGGCCGAGACATTCACCATGCGCAGCCACGACGCCTCGCCGAAGTCGAGGCTCCAGCGTCCGGCGAGCTTCACGCTGCTGAAATCCGACTTGTAGGAATCCTCCTTGACGGTCGCATCCTTGTCGCGCTTGGCTTTGTCGAACGAGCCGGTGTAGTCGGCGCTCACGTTCCAGCGCATATATCGGCCGTCGGCAAACATATCGTTGCCATTGAGACGCACCGAGGCGGTGAAGCGCGTATAGTTCTTGACACTGTTGCGGAGGTCGATTTTCGAGTCGAGATAGCTGAGGTCGACGTTGAGGATGCGCGAGCCGTTGCCACCCAGGCTGATACCCTTGCCGACCGAAAGCAGTTTGCTGGTCTTGTCGGCCTTAAAACGAGCGGTGAGCGGGCTTTCGGAGGCACGGCGATGGATGATAACCGCGCCGTTCGAGACATTGCCGTAGGCCACCGACGGAATGCCGCGGATAATCTCCACATTTTCAATATTATCGGTGGAAATGGTACGCATATCGACGCCCTTCGACATCGTGGTGGTGTTGTTGACCTCCGACGAGCTGCTGGGCATATACTGCAAATTGGCATCCGTGCTCTCCGACACGCCGTCGACATAGAAACCCACGCCGAGCGACGAAATATCCTCGGTAATCGACGTTTCGCGTATGCGCACCAAGTTGGCTTGGCCCATCTGAGGGTCGACGGCCTTGCCACCGGGCACCAGCTCCATCAAGTCGGTGAAGCTGCTGGGCTGCAAATGCTGCATCGCCGTGCGGTCGACAATCGAGGCACTGGTGGGGCGAGCCGACTCCGAGGCCGTCACCACCACTTCGCTCAGCGACGTGACGGTAGGGCGGAGCACGTAAGTGACTGTGGTATCGCTACGTAGCGACAACTCGCCGCTGACTTCGTCGTAGCCCAAACCGGCTACGACTACGCGATAACGACCCGGCACGATTTGCGACAAATCAAACCGCCCGTTTGCATCCGTGATGCCGCCATAGACAGGGCGCTCGGCACGCAAAAGCTGCACTGTGACAAATTCCAACGGCTCGCGCGTAACCTCGCTCAAGACCGAACCGCGAAACGCGACCGACTGAGCCCAAATCTCGGTAAAACTACCCAATAGAACAAACAGCAGAATGATAATTTTCTTGCTCATCGTTAACGCCGATTTTAAAAACGCAAAGTTATATATTATCGACGAAAAACACAATACCTAATAATAAGTATTTTTTCAAGCAAAATGCTCCGAATAGAAAAAAATTAAGTACCTACTCTACGGGAAACGCCCCCAAACGGTGGCACTTCGCACCGAAGCAGAGTGTGCGACGGAGGGCGACTTTGGGAAAAGTTAGCGTCGAGTGGCGGGTCGCAGGCGAGGTCGCCTGCTCTCCAGGCTGCGCTGCGGCTCGCCTTTCCTCCTGGCTGCGCGGCGCTCGCCTTTCCTCTGGGGTCGCAGGCGAGGTCGCCTGCTCTCCTGGCTGCGCTGCGGGGGCGACTTTGGTAAAAATTACTGTCGACTGGCGGGTCGCAGGCGAGGTCGCCTGCTCTCCTGGCTGCGCTGCGCTCGCCTTTCCTCTGGGTCGCAGGCGAGTCGCCTGCGACCCTGGCTGCGCTGCGGCTCCTTTCCTTCGGGCTGCGCGGCGGCTTCTTTCCTCTTGGGGGAAAGATTAGGTGAGGGATGGGTCTTGGCGGACGAACTGGGTGGGTGTGATGCCGCTGACGTTTTTGAATGCGCGGACGAAGTTGGAGTAGTCGGAGAAGCCGCATTGCTCGGCGACGTCGTTGAAGCCGAGCTCGGGGTGAGCGAGCAGCATACGCTGGGCTTTTTTGATTTTGATGCGCTGGATGTACTGCGCGGGTGTGAAGCCGGTGAGCGTGGTGAGCTTGCGGTTGAACTGGCCGTATGTCATGCAGAGGCGGTCGGCCACGGCGTTAACGTCGACAGATTTTTGGTTGTTGAGCATCATGTAGACGCAGTCGGTGACTTTGGTAAGGAATCGGTGGTCGATGTCGGAGATTAGTGGTTTGTCGGCGGCGTCTTTTGACTTTGCGGGCGTGCGACGGTCTTGGTCGATGAGCACGTCGAGTTCTTTGGCGAATTTGCGGCTGAGGACTGCGCGCTGTTCGAGGATTTTATCGACGCGAGTGATAAGTTCGTCGCTGTTGAAAGGCTTGGCGAGGTAAGCGTCGGCTCCGGCGCGAAGGCCTTCGAGGCGCTCGGCTTCGGTGACTTTAGCGGTGACGACGATGATGGGGATGTGGCTGGTGACGTCGTCGGCTCGGATTGTACGGCAGAGCGATAGGCCGTCCATGACGGGCATCATCAGGTCGGTGATGATGATGTCGGGCATTAGTTCGCGCGCCATATCGCAGCCGCGGCGGCCGTCGGCGGCGTACGACACTTGGTACTTGTCCTTGAGTTGGCTGCCGATGTAAGCGGCGATGTCGTCGTTGTCTTCGACGACGAGTACGCGCGGGGCCGACGAAGGCTCGGGGACCTCGTCGGGGAGAGCGGTAGCGGGCCGGTCGTCGGGGATGAGTTGCGAGCCGCTGTCGGCGACATAGTCGGAGATAGCCGTTTCGGCATCGTCGTCGGGCGACGGGTACGGCGTAGCGCTCTTGTGGAGCGGCAGGGCGACGTGGAAGGTGGAGCCACGGCCTACGGTGCTATCGACAGATATAGAGCCGCCGAGCGAATCGACGATCTGCTGCACCAGGGCGAGACCGATGCCCGAGCCGGCACCGCCGCGGTCGGCGAGGTTGTCGGATTGGTAGAATTCTTCGAAGATGTGAGCGAGGTGTTCGGGCGCGATGCCCTTGCCATTGTCGGCGACGTCGATACGCAGCATTTTGTTGTCGGCCCAGAGTGTGACGTCGACGCGGCCATGTCGGTCGGTGAATTTGAGGGCGTTGGAGAGCAAGTTGCTGACTACCTTGGTGAGATAGTCGGGGACGAAGTCGGCGTAGACGTCGCGGTCGCGGGCGATGAACTGCAGGCGGATGCCCATCCGTCGGGCGTAGCCGGTGTATGTCTCGACGATCATGGCGACGTAGGCGTCGACGCACCCGGTGCGCCAGTCGGGCGCACCGACTTTCGAGCGGATCTTGGAGATGTCGAGCAGCTGGTTGATGAGCGAAAGGATGCGATGGCCCTGTCGCTCGATGGTGCGACCGAGGTCCTTGACATCGGTGTCGGCCGGGTTGTCGTCGCGCTGGAGGTCGCGGCTGAGGCCGAGGATGACGGTGAGCGGGGTGCGGAATTCGTGGGTGATGTTGGTGAAGAATGATTCGCGCATCTTGTTGAGGTCGGCCAGGGCTTTGTGGCTGCGCAGGCGAACGTGGCGGGTGTGTATGAGCATAGCGATGAGGCTGCCCATGAACACGACGACAACAATGAAGATGATGAGGCTGAGGCGGCGCATGGATTGTTCGCCGGCGAGCTGTTCGTTGGCTTCGGCCATCTGACGAGCCTGGCGCTCGCGTTCGAGGGCCAGTGTGGTGTTCTGTATGCGGTTGACCTTGTCCATGTCGACGAGGCCGGCTTTGAGTTCGATAGACTTGTCGCGGTAGTCGAGTGCCGAGCGATAGTCGCCGATGCGACGATACATGTCGCTGTAGAGGCGGTAGATGTCGGCGAGGTGTTCGTTGCTTTCGATATCGGTAGCCACGCGTCGGCCTTCGTCGAGGTAGTATTTAGTCTTGGCGAAGTTGCCCTGTTCGTTCCAGATGCCGGCGAGAGCGATGAGCGAGTTGAGGGCGTGCCAGTTGTCGCTGAAGTCCTTCATGATGGCGTAGGCCTGCTCGTACTCGTCCAGTGCGCGGTCGTAGTTGAGTTCTTCGCGGTACATGTCGCCGAAGTATGTGTGGCAGAGCGCGATGCCGAGTTTGTTGCCGTCGCGCATGTTGAGGTCCATGGAGCGTCGGTAGTAGTACCAGGCGCTGTCGGGGATGTTGCGCTGATGGAAAATAGCACCGATGTTGGCGCAGTTGATGGCCTGACCGGTGAAGCTGCCGAGAGCGGTCTCGCCGGCGAGTGCGAGTCGGAGGACGCTGTCGGCGCGGTTGAGGTTGCCGATAGATAGGTATACGTTGGCGAGGCCGTTGAGCGAGACGACGCGGTTTTTCTTAGCGACGAACGAAGAGTCGGAGAAGTCGTCGGCGAGGAGCCAGGCCTTGTAGTGGTAGTTTTGTGCGAGGTCGAGGATGCCCATGCGGCGATAGTCGGTGCCGATATTGTTGAGAGCCTGAACGAGCTCGATGGTGTCGCCGAGAGTTTCGGCCAAGTCGCGCCCGGCCGAGTGAGTTGCGAGCGCTTCGGCGAAGCGGCTTTCGTTGCGCAGCACCTTCCCCTTCTCGCGCAGAGCTACCATCTGGCCGAGTAGGTCGGCGTCGTCGCACATCTGCGAGTACATGAGGTCGAGTGCTTCGAGTCCGCGGACCGACTTGACGGTGCTGTCGGCGATGCGGCGTTGGTCGGCCGAGAACGAATGGCCGGCGGAGTGGTTGCAGGCCGAGAGGATAGCGGCGAGCGCCGCCGTGCTCGCGATACACATTAATAATATAGGGCGGAAAATTGATTTCATGTATAGTGAAAAATAGGCTTTGGGGTGTTATCCATGAGAGTCTGTACAAAATTAGTAAAAAATTGTGAAAGGAGGAACATCGGCCGCCGTTGGCGAGCAAAAAAGCGGAGCCGGAGGGCGGTAGTTGGGCTGAAAATGGCGGCCGAGGCGGGGGCACGGCGGCGGGGTGGCTCTTAGCACAAGTTGCAACAACTTTTGGCATTTGTTCAGACTGTTAAAATGTGTAAATATGTCGATGGTTTTCGCTTGTCGCTCAGCGTGTTCGGTTGGCGGTATGTATTTTTTTGCAATACATAAAGAGGGTAATTTAGTTAATAATTGCAAGAATTTTAAAAAAATCTGCAAGGCCAAAAAAGATACATTGTAATAATTTTGCAAGTGAGTAAAAAGCGGCTCGAAAGCAACAAACGCCGAGAGCCGGCAAAAGTTAACGAAAATATAAACCAACTAAAAATTGTTAAACACTAAAACCAGTCAATTCCGTTCTTAAAAAAGGGGCCAATGCACGAAAGCACCACGCTCAAACGCAAAACCCGACGATAAGGAGCGTGCGGCAAAAAATTCGGACATCGCACACCGGCAAAAAGCACGGAAGCGACACAAAACAGAAAGGAAAAGAAAAAAGTAAAAAAAACAGGACCGAAAAAACGAAAAAGAAAAAAGAATCAATCAGTAACCCAAAAATTACATATTATGAAAAAAATTGTTTTATCCACAATTATGCTTTTCCTCGGCATAATTGTAACCAATGCCCAGGATTGGACCTTTGTAGGCGTCGACGCATACGACGGTGCACATGTGGTATTGGCGGGCCTCGTTGATGCCGACGGCAACAAGCTGAAATACGAAACAACATCAAACGACCAGCCCCAACTTGGAGCCTTCATAGGTGGCGAATGCCGTGCCACGTCATACGTAGCAAATGTTGGCTCAGGCGCTGACGAAATCAGCTATTTCGCTATGAATATTAGAGGTAGTGAAAGCGACAATGGCAAAGAAATTACTTTCCGCCTATTCTATAAAGGTCTCGAATACGAGCTTAACGAAACACTGATTTACGCACACGAAACCAAAGCGAATCTACCTTTGGAGACTGAGCTGTTCGAGTTGAAATTTGTTGAGCTTACCGGCTACACTTTCCCCGACAATTTGACAGTTGACGTAAACGAAAAGCTCGACCTTCTTACATATATAGATTGGTTTCCTGCGAATGCAACCGTTCCAACAATTGAATGGGATTTCGCAAATAGCCAGGAGTTTATTAAAGTAGAAAATAACGAACTAACCGGCTTGAATCCCGGTAAAGGTATTTACCTTGGTTTAAGTATTGGCCGCCTGTCAGATTTTGACGAGCAAAGCTGGGCCGATGTTTACGTTCGTCAACCTATTACAAGCCTCACACTTAAAGAAGGATACACCGATGAGCAAGTAGTATATGTAGGCGATGCAGAAACTCTGACCGCCATCATGAACAACTGCTACATCATAGAACCTGCAGATGCTAATGAAGACCTTGTATGGTCGTGGGATGTAGCAGAAGACTTCACCGAAAACGACACCGAAGACGCCGACGCAAATCCTTATACAGAATGGACACCGAACACAGCCGGCCACCACAAGCTCGTTCTCACCGGCGGTTCAGAATCCATTACTCTTTCGGTATATGTAATGAACTATCTCGAAAGTATTACGGCAAAAGTAAATGATATTCATTTGTTTGTAGGTGACAACCTTTCAACACTTCTGCCCTATGCCTACGAATTTACACCTAACCAATACATTAATGATAAAGTAATATACAATATAATCAGAGACACAGAAGGTGTATTATCTACAGACGAAAACGGAATAATCACAGCTGCCAAGTCCGGCAATGTAGTGCTAGAAATCGAGTCTGAAGGTATAGATGCAAATGAACTAACAGTAAAGACTAATATCAACATTAACGTATATCCGAATGTAACCGGCGTAAACGTTAAGAACGAAGACCTTGCATTTGAATATACCAACGCAGAAATCGACATTACCGATAAGCTGTTCGGCAACTTCTCATTTACACCCGACGCAACTTACGTGCCAGTTAGAAATGAAGTTACGAGCGGCGACCCGGACGTTTGCGAAGTCACATACAGTGAAAACACTAAAACATGGTCAGCAACAGCCAAAGAACTCGGCGATGCCTATATTGTAATCTCGCACAGCGCACAGCGTACAACCCTCGTTAATGGAGCTCTACAAACTTCTGATGTAGTAGCATCTTCAAAATTCCTCGTCACAGTAACTCAGGGTCTTCTCGGATTTATATGCTCAGATGTCATCATGGGCCGCAACCAAGTTCGCACAATCACACTGACTCCGAACCCCGCGACAGCCGCTGTTGATCCCTCGAAAATCATGGTTAGGGCAATTGTAAATGAAAACTTCACCCATTGGGAACTCGCCCAAGCAGCAGCTACCGACGAAACCGGTTTGCAGTGGACCATCAATCCCGAAGCCGTCGGCGACGGTTCTATAAAAGTGTACTATGACGAGGTAGAATTTGGCAGCGCCAACATCAGAATCTGCCAAAGCTACGAACAAAAAGGCGGCTGGGCATGGGTATCACCCTACTATTGCGATCTTAACTCAAAAGATAGTATCCAAAGCCTTTACGGCGACGCCCTCCATGAAATACGCTCGCAGTATTCACTGCTGTTCAACGACCCCAAATATGGCTACTTCGGTGATCTGAACACGATGGAACACGCAAAGTGCTACAAAGTCTATATCAAAGATGGCGAGTATGTCAACAACTATGCCGCAGGCTACAAGCAGTATTCTGAAGTAGGCGGAGCATACTGCTTCCTAAACCCGAAATGGAGTTGGTTTGGCAACCCGTATCAGTTTGACCATGCAATAAACGAAGCAATGCCCGCAATCGAATATGCAGAAGGCGACCGCATCGTGTCGAAAAACGATGGCTTTGCTGAATACAATGGTTCAGAATGGACCGGCTCGCTCACCACATTGAAAGCAGGCGAAGGCTACCTTCTCTATCTCGGAAGTGAGAATTTTAGTCAAGGCGGCTATCAATTAAAGGCCGAAGCTGAGCTTGGCAAGCCCGCATCGCAGTCCAGCAACGCTCACGCTCTGAACAAGCACGCCAACGTATGGCACTACGACGCAGCTCAGTTCTCTGACAACATGTCGATGGTTGCCGACCTGGGCGAAGAATTCGCCGACAGCCGCTACTCGATCGGCGCCTACATCAACGGAGAATGCCGCGGCGAAGGCGTATGCGTGAACGGCAAGTGGTTCATCACCGTACACGGCGACGCAGCCTCGAACGGCCAGGCAGTGAACTTCCGCGTATATGACTCGATGAACGGCAAGATCTACGACGTAGACACGACACAGCCCTACAGCCAGATGGCAGGTACGCTGAAAGCACCTATCAGCCTGAAGGTAGCCGGCTCGTCGACCGGTATCGAATCGATCAGCGCCGACTCGCTCGACCCGAACGCCAAGTACTACACCATCGACGGCATCGAAGTAACGAACCCGACCACGGGCCTGTACATCGTAGTCGACGGTAACAAAGCCCAGAAAGTTTACATCAAGTAAACCATAACAAACCAATTGCAGACAACCGAGTGGGAGTGAGTCCCACTCGGCTTGTCCGCAATAACCAATCAAAGCACCACGGTGCACACATCACATCAAACTGACTGACAATGAGAATAAAGACGCCCGACACAAGACGCGGAAAGCGAATTGTTCGAAGCATAATGGCAGCAGGGCTGCTGTTAGCCGCGGCAAGCCCGGCAGCAGGCCAAGACATATCTCAGATAGGCAAGAGCGACCCGCTGATTATTACCGGCTCCATCGGTACACAGAACACGTACTACCATTCGTCGATGGGGACGGGCTACATGTCGCCACTGAGCAACTCGGTGTATGCCAACCTCAACGTCAGCATCTATGGCTTTTCGATGCCATTTTCCTTATACTTTAGTAATAACGACCTTGACTTTTCATATCCTCAGATTTCGTTTAATCTGACCCCCCGCTACAAGAATTTCATCGGTCACCTGGGCCAGTCGTCGATACCGTTCAGCAACTACATACTGAACATGTCGTTCAACGGCATCGGCTTGGAGTACCGAGGGAAACACTTCCGCACGTCGGCATTCTACGGAGTGCTGAAGCGTGCCATCAACGACGACCCGACGGACCCGACGCCCCGCAATCCGCAGTACAAGCGCTACGGCTGGGGCTTCAGCGCCGGGTATGGCAACGACCGCCACAGCGTGGACATCTACTTGCTGCGCGCCTACGACTCGCCGGGATCGATCGACGAGGCATGGCGCGAAAAAATCCGCCCGCAGGAGAACCTGCTTGTGGGCATCAAAGGCCGCGTGACCCCCTTCAGGTGGATGTCGCTGTCGGTCAACGCGGCTACGTCGGCCTTCACGGCCGACCGCGAGTCGCCCAAAGTCACCAGCGGCGAAGCCACACGCTGGGACAAAGTATTCGAGGCAAAATACACGTCGTCGCTGCGCTTTGCAGGCGACGCATCGCTGAGCTTGAACTTCAGAGGGTTCAACACCAGCATCTACTATAAGATAATCCAACCCGACTACACCTCGCTGGGTACCTACTATACATCGAACAACTACCACTCGCTGGGCATCAGCCTGGGCACAATGTTGTTCAACAAAGTGACGCTGGCCGCCAACTTCTCGGGCCAGTCGGACAACCTCAACAACAAACAGCTGTACACGACCAACGGCTACGTCTACTCGGCGTCGGCCGGCATGAACATCGGCCAGAACTTCAACATCACGGCCATGTACAACGGCTACTTGCAAAATCAGACCGACGGCTCGGTGGAGGTGAACGACACCACGCGCGTGAACCGCATACTGCACAGCGCCAGCATCATGCCCTCATATAATATAATGGGCAACGTGCTCGACCACTCGATATCGCTGTCGGCCAACTACACGGCCAACAAAGACCTGAACAAATTCTCGATCGGGCAGAGCGACGTCACGACGCTGGCCCTGGGCGCCTCGTACAGCATGAACGTGAAGCCATGGGCCACGAGCTTCGGATTCAACCTCAGCCACCAGCAGACCGACGGCTTCAACATGAAGTATCTGTCGGACGTGGCATCGTTCACGACCGGGCGCTCGTTCCTGAAGGACAACAATCTGAGCCTGAGCATGACGCTGTCGGCCATATACAACGAGGTGCAGCACCAGTCGAAGAGCCTGTCGCTGGCGTTCGACATGTCGGCGAGCTACACCCTGGCCAAGGCGCACGCCTTCAGCTTCTCGGCACAGTTCAGCAAATATGGCGACGTGAACATCGACAAGACACGCTCAACGCTCGACGCGACCGACATCCGCCTGTCGCTCAACTACGTATATACGTTCTCACTTCTTGAAATAAAAAACAAAAAAAAGGAAGGGGCTAAGAAATGAACACGCTGAAACGCATATTTACCGTCCTCGCAATAGTCCTTGGCACCGTCGCATCGACCGTAGCCCAAGACAAAGTAGAAGTCACCATCACGCCTAAGAGCACGGTGCTGCCACCGCAGGTGCTGCTCTACATCTCGAACCCGGGCATGTACTTCAACATCTCGGTGCAGAACTCGCAGAGCGAGCCCCAGACGATATTCTTCGGCGTGGAAATCCATCAGCTCATGCCGAGCAACGGCATGGACATCATAGTGCCGGCCAAGACGTATCCCGTGCAGGGCATCACGATCCCGGCCTACCAGACACGCCTGCTCGACGCCGTGGAGATGCGCAATATGTTCAACCACGTGCGCCAGGAGGACATCCAGCTGCCGCCGAGCCTGTTTGAGAACGTAGCGAACGGCACATTCGGCCTGCTCGATGAAGGCACCTACGAGATAGTGCTGAACGCCTACAAGTGGGACCCGCGCCTGACCGATCCGGTGATGCTGAGCAACCCGATGCTGTCGAAAGCCACCTTCACAGTCTGCTACCAGGCGAGCGCGCCCAAGTGGATAGCGCCCATATCGCTGAACGACTACGAAGACCGCAACATCGCCACGCTGTCGAAGCAAGCACCGATACTGCAGTGGAGCACACCGGTGATCAACTGCAACCCGAAGCCCGTACAGTACACCTACGACCTGAAGGTGGTGCAAGCCATGCCGCTGCAGTACCCCGAAGAGGCCATGGAGCGCAACGCAGTGGTGTACCAAAAGAGCGGCCTGACGATGCCGCAGTGCCTCATCCCCGCCACCGTCATCAAAAACTTCTCGCCCCACGAGACGTACATAGCCCAAGTGACCGCCCGGTCGAACAACACCCAGGACGGCTCGCTCGACTTCATCCTGCTGCAGAACGGCGGCAAGAGCGACATGCTGCAATTCCGCATCAAAGACTACACCGAGGTGCCCGAAGCCCCCAAGCCCGCCCCTGAGCCCGAAGACTCGACGGAAACAATCAAACTCATAGGCTTCGGCGGCAGCGGCCAGAGGAGCGACTCGCTCTACTCGTTCCTCAACCCCGAAATCACCACCCCGACGTTCGGCAAACTCGACGGCGCCCGCAAGCTGTTCATCGGCAGCGACATCACCGTCGACTGGAACGAACCCGTCTACCTGGGTGGCCGCGGCACACGCCCCGACACGCTGAACTTCGCCTACGCCGTGCAGCTGTTCTCGGCACCCGAATACCTCGAACGCGAGCAGATGCTCGAACGCGACCCCATCTACACCTCGCGAAGCCTCACCGAAGAGAAAGACACCATCTACTGGCGCGACCTCGAAGGCAAGATCACCAAGGGCGACTACCTGCTGCTGCGCGTCATACCCGCCGTGCTCAACGAGAACTCCATCGAATACGTCAACGACACGATCAACGCAGTCGACTTCGCGATGACCGACCGCTTCTCGAACAACTACTTCCAGTGCTCCAACGGCTTGGAAATCACCAATAAAGAGCCGACCAAGCGAACCGTCGAAGACCTCAAGAACGCCACAATCAAGGTCGGCGAATACGAACTGGTGCTCGACGGCGCCAAGCTGAGCGCCATCGACAAGAAACCGGGCCACTTCTCCGGCACCGGCCACGTCATCTGGCAGCCGTTCCATTTCAAGTGGAAACTGGCAGTAGAATTCGACGACATCGCCATCAACACCGACGACGAAGTCTTCGAAGGCACCGTCGTCACCTTCGGCGGCGACGAGCGCGAAGAAATCCGAGGCTCGGCTGTAGTGGACAAGCTCTTCACCGACTGGGGCATCGACAACCTCATCGCCGACACCGGCATCCCCTACGCCGATAAGCTGCAAGGCCTCGTCGACGGCAAGATAGCCAACCTGGCCGACCAACTCGGCGAGGAAATCATCGGCTACTATCAGGACATCAAGGAAGGCTACAACAAGTTGGAATCGTTCGTGACCAAAGGCGAATTCACCGACGTGCACTTCCCGCTGCAGATTCCTGAAGAATACAACACCACACCGGTCGACATACAGATCGAGAAGATGATCTTCACCCCGACCTACGCGTCGATGAACCTCTTCGGCACGTTCGTAGTGCCCGAGACAGAGGTGACCAAGAACCAGATACTGCTGTTCGGCGCGCCGCGCATCTGTATCTCGCCCGAAAGCCTCATCCCCGACGGCGCCACCATAGCGCTGCTCAAGGACTTCACCCTCAAAGACCCGAGCACCGACTACGACTGCACGTTCAAGGCACCGCAGGACGTAATCAGCCCGCAGGACGGCTGCTTCCTGTCGTGGAGCGGCGGCGAGTTCGAAGCCCTACACATGGACCTCGAAATGACCCTGCCCGACCTCAAGAAGGTATCGAACGGCAAGGTGACCGAAGAGCATCCGAAGCTGCGCATCGCCGCCGACGTCAAAGCGCCTATCAACAAGAACGGCCAGAAGCTGGCCGGCTGGGACTGGTACGGCCAAGCACAGCTCGACGAATTTGAGCACAAAGACCTGCCCGGCTACACCTTCGCCGCCGGCAGCAACGTCATCATCGACCACTCGGCCCGCGAAAACGTCAAGGGCATGCCCGCATTCCCCAAGGAATACGACCGCGCCAAAGCTCATCTCGAAGGCAAGCAGGATTCGGAATGGATGGGCGTATACATCGACGAAATCTCGATGGCCTTCCCCGAAGACATCAAAATCGGCGACGAAGGCGGACGCATGAAAGTCGGCCTCTACAATATGTTCATCGACAAGTCGGGTATGACTGTCGAAGCCGGCATCGTCAACGCCATCAACTACCGAAAAGGCGACAACGCCACCATCAGCGGCTTCGCATTCTCGCTCGACACCATCTCGGTCAACTTCATCCAGAACCAGCACAAGGACTTCCGCTTCTGCGGCAAGATGGAGATACCGATGATGAAGGGCACAGTCAACTACTCATGTAACATCTACAACCAGAAATTCTCGAAGGCCGGCGAAAGCGAGCTCAACGGCTACGCCTACGTGTTCAAGACCTGGCAACTCGAAGGCCTGAGCTTCGACTTCTGGCTGGCCGACCTCACGCTCGAGAAGGAGCTGACCTACTTCCTGCTCGAGGCCCTACCCGACGACACCGGCGAGCTACACACCAACTTCGAGCTGATGATTGGCGGCGAAGTGCAACTCGGCTGCGCTGACAAGATAAACGACAAGCTGAAGAAGCTGCCGATGGACCTCACGCTGCCCGGCATCAAGTTCTGCGGCATGCGCCTGGCCAACACCCGCACGGGCGAATTCCAATCGCGCTACGAGCCCGAAATGCAGAAGACCGCCCAGAAAGTCATCGAAGAGTGGACCGGCTCAAAGAGCGACATCACCTGGTGGAACGAAGCCAAGGACATCGAACTCATCGAGAACGAACTCTATCTGAACCTGGGCCAGTGGGGCTACGCCTCGCCGCAGAAGAAAATCGGCCCGTTTGAGTTCGCACTGACCAAGTACGACCTCGATTTCAAAGGCTCCGACCTCTCGTTCACCCTCGGCGGCAAGGTCACGCTCTGTAAAGAGCTCAATATTTCGGCCGAAGCACAGATTAGCTTCCTCGCCACCGTCAAGAACCTCAGCCTCAAGAAGATTTCCGACATATCTTTCGACTATAAAGATACCAAGTTCGATAGCCTGACCCTCGGCATCGAAGTCACCGGCTTCAAACTCAAGGGTACGCTCATAGTCGTCGATGAAAGAGACGAAGACGGCAACGGCGATAATGGCTACGGCGGCGAACTGGAAGTCGAAATAGGCGACGGCCTCTTCCAACTTAGCGCCACCGGCGGCTACTACGACCACAAAGAAGGCGACGACCGCTGGAGCTGGGGCTACTTCGACGCAAAAGTCGGAGCAAAAATGGGTATCCCGATGGGCCCGATTAAGCTCACATCGCTCTCGGGCGGTCTATACTTCAACTGCGCATACAACGGCACTGAGAAGGACAAGACCACCGGAAAAGAAAAAGCCAAGCGCCCGATAGCCAAGAAAGGCGCCATCGGCGTAATCTTCGGCCTCGGCCTGGCCACGACCGACGGCTCGTTCACCGGCGACTTCGACTTCGCAGTGTGCGTGCTGAAGAACAAGAACGGCGGCCACTCGCTGTCGACCTTCAAATTCACCGGCGACATGACTTGCATGGGCGGCGTCGTACAGACGAAAGTCGATATCGTCTACGAAAGCAACGAGACCGACCGCTACTTCCAGCTCAACGTCACCGTCGACGCCAAAGCCGACGGCCTGGCCAAGGAAATGCAAGCTAAGATAGAAGAAGCCACCAGCGCTCTGCAAGAACTCACCGGCAAAGCTCAGGACGCAATCGACCAAAGCAAAGAAGAGCTGAGCCAGAAGTTCGGCGGCGCATTCGGCGACAATAGTGAAAAGAAATCCGGCAAAGACGCTGAAGAAGCTCGCAAAGAGTTGACCAAGGACGACAAAGAAGGCAACGACGACGGCCCGAAGGCCACGGCCGGAGCTTCCGTATCGCTCGACCTGCGCATCCAGAGCCTCCGCAACGGCGAAGAACTCGACCCGGTGGCATGGCACGTTTACCTCGGCGAACCCGATGAAGACAAGCGCTGCAAATTCATCCTGGTCGACTTCAAATCTGATATCGTGACCGTCAGCGTGGGCGCTAACGCCTACCTGTGCATCGGCTCCGAGCTGCCCGGCAACGGCGACCTCCCCGCCCTGCCCGCCAAGGTCGAAAAATTCCTCGCCGGCGACGACAACGGAGAGTCAGACACCGGCGTCTCGAGCGACTCGAAGGCCTACGCCGAGAAGAAGCGCAAGGCTACCCTCGAACGCTTCAAGCAAGCTCTGGGCAAGAACCAAGGCGGCGTCATGCTCGGCGCACAAGTCTGGGGCTACATCGACGTTGACCTCCACCTCTTCTACGGCGAAATGGGCGCCACCGCCGGCTTCGACGTATCGATCGGCAAGTACGATAGCGCCGTCTGCGTCAACACCGGCAAAACGCCCGGCTACAACAACTGGTACGGCCAAGGCCAGCTCTACGCTTACCTCTACGCCAAGTTCGGCTTCCGCATCGACCTGGGCTTCTTCAAGAAGAAAATCGACCTCGTCGACGCCGGCATCGGCGGCGTGCTCGAGGCTCGCCTCCCCAACCCCAACTACTTCACCGGCAAGGCCCGCTGCAAGCTCAAACTGCTCAACGGCCTCGTGAAAATCAATAAGACCTTCACCTTCGAGTGCGGCGAGACTTGCGACATGTTCGTCGGCAACGCACTCGACAACTACGAGCTCTTCGAATCGTGCTCGCTCGGCAGCGAGGAAATCGAAGAAATCGAGGAGCACAAGATCAGCTGGCAACTCGACGCTCGCCCCACCGTGACGACACAGACCGCGCTCGACAAGCAGGTGCGCGTGCTCGACCCCACCGAGGAAGAGCGCATGCGCAACGCGTCGCAGAACCCCGACGTCACCGACTTCTCGGCATGGGCAAGCCGCACATTCCGCTTCTCAATCCCCGTCGGCCAAGAACCTGTCCTGGTCGAATACGAGACCCTCGATGATTGCAAGAACGACAACAACGGCACCCGCACCACCCTCGACTACACCACCAACGACGTCGACGTGGTTCTGAGCCTCACCAGGCTGAACCCCAACAAGTTCTACCGGCTGATGGTCACCGGCGTGTCGAAAGAACTCATCAACAAAGAGTGGGTCGACCCCGAAAAGTGGGAAGAAAACGGCAAGGAAGGCAAATACGTGCCCACCCCGTGGTCGCAGACCAAGTCGTACTACTTCTGCACCGACGACAAGCGCGTATCGCTCAACGGCATCGACGACCTGTACAAAGTCGTGAAGCTGGCCTACCCGATGGCTGAAAGCGAAGACAGCGTAATCATCAAGTCGAACACCCCGGTACAGGCTCATAATAGCGACATCAAGCGCCCGATGATCTCGCTCTCGCAGGCCTGCCGCAGCGAGCTCCTCAACAACGAACAGAACGGCCGCCTCTATTGGGCAATCTACCCCGGCGTCGTTTCCTTCAAAGAAAACGGAGCCGCCGAGACCAACTACCCCACCGGCTACTTCTATACCCGACCCAACAAGTGGATCGAGAACGACTCCGTGTCGATACTCACTCCGGCATCAGACTTCCCCGTGACCGACAATTTCACCGTAGGCACCATCAAGCTCCTCTACGAATGGAACGAAGACGTAAACGACCTGGGCGAATGGAAAGTTGTCGACGAATACACCGTGTTCGACAGCTCGGAAAAACGCGTGAAGTCGGCAGCCGAAGAATACGCTAAGGGCAAATACGGCAACAAGTCATTGCGACGTGGCCAACTGGTAAAGGGCTACCGCGTATCTGTCGACCGCGACGAATACCTCAACACCGAAATGGGCGAAAGCAACGGCATCAAATACCGAGTTAAGATTTACCAATTCGTGCAAGGCGTCAAGACCGTGACCTACACCAAAGAGCTGTACTCGATACCTGTCGATGCAACCAAGTGGGGCAATTACGACGATAACGAATATTTATTTAACGCAAGCGGCTTCTATTGGTCGAACTACGCTGCCGTGCGCCTCAATAGCATCACTGTCAACGACGGCATCTCCAATAAAACGGGTATGCACGCCCTCTATCAATCGGATATCGACCTCATTGGCGGCGCGTCGGAGACCGAAAAGTTCGCTTCCTTCAAATACGGCGGCAACACGTATACGTACGTGACCAAAGACCCGGCTGCTTATTTCTCATACTTGTCGAACCTCTTCTTCATCGGCGGGTATAAAATTAAAAATAGCAGCGCCGGCCTCGACGTCAAGTCCTCGGAAAGCTTGCGCATCAAGACTCCTTTCAACTCGGAATACACCCCCAACGGTAATCTTCCGGCAAACAACGTCACCAACATCGTAAGCCAAAAGTACAACGAAAACGTCGAAGCTCTATTCATGACTAAGTCGCACTATGCCGCCTCGCAGGCTCAATATCCGCTGTGCGACTTCGGCGACGGACGCATCGGCGCCCTCATATCGCCCAAGGGCATGCAACGCACCATCAACGGCTATATCGATCAGCTCAATAGCCTCTACGACACCTGGTACGGCCTGTCGCTTGCTATTGCCGATGAATTACGCTTCATGACTACGGGGGGCAATAGTTCATGGAAAAATTATATGAATGCACATGGCGGAGAAGCATACCTTGAAGTGACCGCCGGCAATGAGTCCAAGGGCACCGGATATGGTGTTCAAGTACCCTACTATCAGTTTGTACTCGTAAGCGGTGTAGGCTCAGACTGGATTAACAGCACGGTACACACAGTGTCAAACGACCAGAACAAGCACTGGCGCATCAATAAATCCTCAGGCGAACAAGGCCGAACCCTTAGATCGAAAATGCTAATTGCCGCAATCGACAAAGACATCGACGGTTCAATAAGCGAGAAAGGTTACACATCCATCATGAATAGCCTTGAGTATAACGAAAACGAAAAGCTCGTTTCGCTAATCAGCTATACACGCTATCGCGTCAACGCATGGAACTTCAAGGACCTGAACTACACGGTATTCACCGGCGCGGAAGCAGCTACGCCCAACAGTGTCTACTGCCAAACCGTCACGATGCAGTATCCGCTGAGCGTAGGTAATAGCGCGAGAAGGATAACCCAGTCGCAAGGCTTCAGTAGCTCCGGCTCGTCATCCGGCGACGACGCATACACCACCGATATCAAGATACCGGAGGAAGTGACCGAAGTTACCGAGACTAAAGCTAACAACGACAGAACGGCCAACGACCTCGAACGTCAAATTCGCGCTCTCGCAAACTCATATCTCAACGACGAGGCACTGTCGCAGACCCTGGCCGAGCAGATCGTCAAACTGGACGGAGAGCCTAACGATTCTGTGCTGCAAAAGGGCATCTACAACGCGGCTGAAAAAGCATTCTTCACCAAGTTCGGCATACCGACAGGCCAGAAGCTCAGCGCGCAGCAAAAAGAATGGCGACTGACAGCCGTAGAGTTCGCAACCGCGTTGACGAACTCGATATTCAGCTTGTTCAGACAAGACGTGGCTGAAGAAGAAGCACCCGAGACCACCACCGACTCGACAAGCACCACCGACTCGACAAGCACCTCGAAACTGCCGAACAAGACGATTGATACCCCCTTGCTGAACTCGTCGACCACCACCGACTCGTCGAGCAAGACCGATAGCATCCAATCAAGCGGAATAAGCTCGCCCCTCGGCAGCGGTTTGAATCGAGTAAACACCACGACCTCCGGTGACTCGTCAGACTCGTCAGACTCGTCGGACAAGTCAGACTCGTCGAGCACTTCGACTTCGACTTCGACAAGCTCGTCGACAAGCTCGTCGAGCACCACCGGTGTAGCGACCTCGACCGCCAGCGAAATCGTCACTATCAATAATGATGAGGACTCGTCGGACAAGTCTGACTCGTCGACCTCGACTTCGACTTCGACGACATCGACCGATAGCATCCAGCCAAGCGGAATAAGCTCGCCCCTCGGCAGCGGTCTGAATCGAGTAAACACCACGACCTCGACCGACTCGACAAGCACATCGACGTCAACCGGCACCTCGACTTCGACCGGCACGACTATCACGCGCCTGCCGTCGACCTCGACAAGCACGTCAACCTCGACGTCAACCGGCACATCAACCTCGACAGGCACATCAACCTCGACGTCGACCGGTACTTCGACCGGAACGTCAACTTCGACCGGCACGACTCTCAAGCGATTGCCGTCGACTTCGACCTCGACTTCGACCTCGTCAAGCTCGACTACCAAGACGATTACGAACACGAAAACCATCACAAAATAAGGCAGCGTTTTTCACGTTCTTCTATAAGAAATAGTACTACAATATAATATGAAAATGAAAAAGTCAACTCGATTCACTCTCGCTGTGGCAGCGCTGGCGGCTATCCTGTCGCCGCAGCTGCCGGCAATTACCTCGACTGTCGACTTAAACAATACGGCCACACAGGCCCCGGCCGACCCCGCCTCGACCGCTTCGACCTCCGGACCCGTGCAGGTCAAGGATTCTCTACGCCCTATCGACTTGTACGTCGACATTCTTGCCGTACATCGCACCTACGGCGATAGCATCACGCTGCGCTGGGCCATCAACAGCTACCCCGAGTGGGTCTACCTCACCCGCAACGGCGTCGACATCATCCGCGTCAACGAGAATAGCGATCAATTCGATTTGGACACCTTGGTCTGCGGCCTCAAGCCCCTGTCGCTCGACCAATTCCGAGCCGCATACCCCGACGAGACCGACTCGCTGGCCTACCTGGCCATGGGCGGCCTCTACGGTAAAGGCGGCATGGAATTCGACAACACCCCCTACTACTCGAGCTCACCCGGCCAGGCTACCGAAATCGTCGAAGACCAGAAGATGTACCTCGCCGCCGCGTTCATGGCTGCCGAGCGTCGGCCCGACCTGGCCAACGCCCTGGCCCTCCGCTACACCGACCGCACCGTCAAAGAGGGCGAGACATATCGCTACTTCATCATCCCCACCGTCGAAGACACCACCGGCCATCTCTTCATCCGCCGTGCCATCATCCGAAACGTCGTCAACACCCCCTACAAGCCCGGGCCCTACGACATCCAACTCTCGGATAGCATCACCCGCCACTGCGAGTCAGTGCTGGCATGGAAGGACTCGGAACACGGCCTCTTCAACATCTACCGCCGCCCGCGAGGCGACAAGGAGTGGACGCGACTCAACCGCAACCCCTACACCCCACCCTACGAAGGCTCCGATGCCGAAATCGTCTACGCCGATAGCGTGCCCCAAGTCGGCTTCTACGAGTACTGCGTGGAGGCATACGACGCATTCGGCGACATGACCCCCAAGAGCCCGGCCATCAATGTCTTCTATCCCGACATGCAGGCGCCCGTCGGGCCCGTCATCACCTCGATTGTCATCGACCGCATCGACGGCGAGGGCGATGCCCCCGAGCAAGTCTACGCCAACATCTACTTCAACAAGGACACCATCGAGCGCGACTTCACCCACTACATACCCCTCTACGCCAACTCGGCCGACTCGCTGCGCCACTGGCGCCTGCTGTCGAACCAGTATGTCGCACCGACCGACACCATGATGCGCATCGACGTGAGCCACGTGCGCACCGGCATGATGACCATCGCCGCCGTCGACACCGCCGGCAACCTCGGCTACGCCATGCCCAAGCTGCTGCGTGTGGCCGATATGCAGCCGCCCAAGGCGCCCACCGGCCTCAGCGCCGTCACCGAGCTCGACGGCTCCGTAGTCCTCACCTGGAATATGCAGGACACGCTCGACCTCCACTACTACGACGTGTTCTTCGCCAACTCGCTCGAGCACGAATTCACCAAGGTCAACGACCTGCACGTCTACAGCCGCTCGTACGTGGACACCGTAGCCGTCGATGCCAACGAGCGCTACATCTACTACTGCGTGCGAGGCGTCGACTGGGCCATGAACCAAGGCGCCATGAGCGACACCCTGCGGGTGCTCCGCCCCAACACCTCCACCCCCGAAATGGCTCACCTCGACTCGCTCTGGATCGACGACACCATGATACATACGCGCTGGGTAGGCGTCGGCAACGAGATCATCAGCCACTACGAAGTCTATCGCCGCCGCGAAGGCGCGCGCCAGTGGGAGCTGCACTCCACCTACGATGCCGACTCCGTGGCTCGCAACGGCTACATCTTCCAGATCGACGACGCCGTCAAGCCCGACCCGCGCCTCGGCTACCAGTACTCCGTGCTCACCGTGTCGCACTGGGGCCTCACATCCGGCCTCTCGCCCGTGCTGACGGCCCGACTCATCGGCGGCAACATGGTTAACTTCCCGCTCACACTCGACGGCACCTACGACGCCACCAAGCGCCAAAGCAAGATAGCCTGGAGTGTCGACACCTCCTCGCTCGACATCTTCAACGGCGACGAATTCTACTTCTGCATCTGGCGGCAAGGCCCCCGCGACGACGGCTTCAACTACATCACCGACGTGCGTTCGGCCGAGCGACAGTTTGTCGACCGCCTGCTGCGGCCCGGCGAATCGGCTCAGTACCGCATCAGCGTGCGCTTCACCGACGGCCGCATGGGCCCCACATCCAACACTATCACCGTGACCGCTCCTTCTCCTTCAACACAGCAATAAACAGTACGAATCCATGAAGTACCTACTCCACATCATAGCAATCGGCTTCATCACCGTCCTGAGCTCCTGCGGCGAATTCTTCACATTCGACGATGCCGAGCCCGTCGGCAACGTATCTATGCGAGTCGCACAGGACACCGCCTACATCATGGTAGGCGACACGATGGCTCTCATAGTTAACTTCGACCCGCCTAAGACCGACAACCTGCCCGTGTTCTGGGACATGAACCGCAGCGTCAACGACTCGTCGGCAATCATCTACAACGACACCATCACCGCTATGATGGCCGGCGAAGTCGACGTGATGGCCTACGGCGTATCGGGCACCGTCTCCGACACCTGCCACGTGATAGTGATTGACCGCTGGCTCGACCAGTCGTTCGAGACCCTCCACCCCTCCGACATGGTCATCTACGGCAACATCACCGTCGGCGGACAGCCCTGGAACGACTCGACCCAGATCGTCGCCGCCTTCGCTCGCGGCTCGATCATCGGCTTCGCCCACGAGCAGGAAGCCTTCGGCATCAACTACGCCCTGCTTCGCATCTGGAACCTGGCCGACTCGCTCATCGGCCCCGTCTCATTCCGATGCTACGACCGCGAGAAGCACATGCTATATCAAGCTGCTCAGCGCCCACAATTCGACGGCCTGAACGCCTTAGGTACTCTTTCCGATTTATACCAAATAACCTTCTGACGATATGAAAACGATTCTCAATAAGCTCTTCGTGCTATGCGCATTCGTGGTCACCCTCACCGGATGCGAACTCTATATGGACGACCGCGACATCCAGCTCGGCAACCCCGTGGCCGACGGCGACGGCTTCTCCGCCCCCGCTACTTACATGGATAGTATCACGACCATCACATATCAGTTCAACGAGAACACAGTCTACATCAACGAGACATATCGTCCGTACATATTCAGCGCAAATGTCGACACCACGTCAAAATCTATAGAAATCCGTTTTGCCAAGTCGATTCCTTCCGACATGATGCCCCAACGCGGCAACGGCCTTGCCACGAGCCTCTACGACATATTCAATGCCACCGTCTGCCACAAAGTCGACGTAGTCGAAGAAGCCGACGGCCTCTACGTAGTCAAAGGGCACGCTGTACCTATACGCGAAGTCTTCAAGCACCTAAACGCCCAAGGCGAATTCTACGTCGAAGAAGAACCCAATGAAAATCGAAGCGGAATGCTGAATTCCAAAGGTCGGCCAACTTCAGGAGCTCGATTAAGAGCTGTAGATCATAATTATACAGGAAATAGCCGAGCTAACGGAAGCCTTAAGCCTATTGATTTAATACGTAGACAAATTTGCCTTGGCGAAGATGAAGGCCTTGGTGAATCTTTAAACGATATAGTTGGTAACTATTTTGAGACAATTAAAGCTTTTAAAGATAGTGACTTTTCGGAAATTGCTAAAAAGAAAGACGAGACCAATAAGTTAATTAAATTTTCAGGTGAACTCAAAGGCTTTTTAGGTGTCGATATTGCTATAAGATTACGTGTATCTTATAATTTTGATACTGATAATGATATTTACGATTTACATGCACGCTTAGTACAAGAATGTTTAGCTGGTCTTATCGTAAAATCGATTGAAGGCGTATGCACAATTCCTATTTTAGGAGCTAGTCCTATTGATGTTTTCTATCCTCAGGGAGCTAAAGCCATCGGTTTAAAGCTTGAAGGTAATAATAAAACTGATAAATATTTATTCCCCATACCAAAACTTGGTGCTGTCATTGCCACACCTGTCGGGACTCTTAAATTCTACGTCACGCCATCCATAATAGTTCAATTATTTGCAAAATTACAATTCAACCAAGCGATAGGTGTCTATGTTAATAACACCGAAGAAATTGCCGAATTCGGATTCCATAAATCTGATGAACGCGAATTTTTATATGGAGGCGAAAAAAAATCCAAACCAAAAGAAGATGACATATCCAACATCGATTTCTCTACTGATTTTTCAATCTTTGAAGACGAAAATGATGAAGAAGATAATGGTGAGCCTAAACAAGGCCTTCACTTTACAGGCTTATCAGAACCATTTAATTTCCAAAGTTTCAATTTTAATGCAGGTGTTGCACTAATCTTAAATATAGAACTTGGCGTATCTTACTGCGAAGCCGTAGATCTATACGGCTCTGTAGATTTAAGTTCAGAATGGGTTTTATCGTATCGAGACAAAGCAATCTATAAAAATAAGCTCAACATAATCGATGATAGGAAAAATCTTGAACTTTCATCGGACCAAGAATCATATTTATCATTTGGCATATATCTGAGACCTAAATTTGGAGGTCGAATTGGCAAATTCAATCTATTTACTCTAGCTCCGAGCAGCCCCTTCACACTTAAAGACGATAAGGTGTTTTTAGCTCCTGAATTTTCCACAACAGTGATATTAAATGAAAAGCTTTCCGGTGAAAAGGAAGCAGTCTTCACGGCCGAGCTAAAAACAAAATATGATCTTGGGCCTTTGTCTTATTTCTTTAGTCCGAAAAATTCACCAAAATTGGCTTTGTTTTGGTGCGATGATAAAGATTGGACAAAATCTGGTTCTCTCAACTTTATAAAAGTCGTAAGCGCTTCTAATGAAGGCAAATACGATAGTAACGAAACATATAGCTATACATTCAGCATACCTTACGACGATAAAGAAATACAAAACCTAAACAAACGCACATACATCGCTATCCCTTATTATGAGAATTTGCTAAACGCACAACATCACGCTAGAGGTACTGCTTTCAAGATGCAGAATTTATATGGCAAAATTGTCTCGGCTCAACAAATAAGTATTATCGGCGGAGATTCTTCTGATGGCAAGTTGAGCACTTATGGCTTTGTTTTCGAAGTAGATGCCAACACCATTCCACCTTACAAATGGGAAGCTATTATTCAAATCTTAAACACCGAAACTGGTGAATGGGCTGCATCAAGAACCTTCGATTTAGGGTACCTTAAAGGCAATGTTTTGCATCGGTATTTAATGTATTATCAAGCTGAAACTCTTAGAAACTACGATGTCTACATCAGTCTGAATTATGCTATAGATAACTATGAAGAATACGAAGACACTGAATCTATAACTACTGACTCTAGGACAATTTCAATGCAAGCTATACCCACTGGCGATAATATGATATATATAAATTACGATGACCTATTTACGGGCAAATATAGCGGCTATGAATTGCTGGAATAATCTGCTTTATTAGCATCCGTAACCAACAGAAAAGCCGACATCTGCACAGACGCGGGTGTCGGCTTTTTTTGATTCTTGAGCGCCACTCATTTGCTCTTTTCTTTAAAAAAAACTAACTTTGCCTTCGCAATTATGAGCAACAACCTGCAATTCAGCACATCGACCGAAACGGTCGTCATACCGAGCGACTCCGTGATTTTCGTCACGGCCGACGGCAACTACTCGTCCATCACCACGATGGACGGCAGCAAGTATGTGCTGACTATGCAACTGGGCCAAATCGAGCGTCGCATCAGTGAGAGTGTCGACTCGGCCGACGACCGCTTCATACGCATCGGCAAAAGCCTCATCATCAACCGCTATTTCATCACCCTAATCAATCCGACTCGACAGAAACTGATACTATCGGACTGCCGGACTTTCCGCCACGAAGTGTCGGCATCGCGCGATGCGCTCAAGTCGCTGAAGGATTTACTTGAAAATGAATAAGGTATATGACGAACAATGATATCAACGACGACGAGATAAGAATCGTCACGAGAAAGTCGAGCCCGACCGAGCCGAGCCGGAAGCCGAAGCGCCGGCCGCTGCTGATTGCGGCCATCGCCGTGGCCGTAATAGTCGCCATAGCCGCCATCGGCTACGTCCGTAAGGAGAAAGCGGCACAGGAGCCCATGCTGATTGTCAACGTCGAAGAGCCGCTCGACTCGGCCACAGTCGGCACGCAACCGGCCGCCATGCCCTCGGCCCTCGGCGCCCGTGCCTACGTCGACATCGCCGACACCACAGCGGGCGGCGTGCCGCTGGTGATTCTCACCCCGCAGGGCGCCACCGCCTCGCTGCACGTCGGCAGCGACGTCGCGAGCGACTCGACGGCCGTCATGGTGATGCAGGCAGCCGACATACGCCGCGACAATGGCGGCATCGTGGGCGCCTACGTCTGCAAAGGCGAGCTCATCAGCAAAGGCCGCTCGAAGTCGGGCTTCTGCGCCATCATCGGCGGCTCGATAACCATCGGCGTGGCCGACTCGACGCCGCTGCTCGAGCAAGCTATCGAGACCGACGGCTACTTCTTCCGCCAATATCCGCTCGTAGTGGGCGGCCAAGTGGTGGAAAACAAGCCGCAAAACTCGTCGCTGCGCAAGGCGCTGGCCGAGCTCGACGGCCGCATCGTGGTGGTCATGAGCCGCTCGCGACTCACCTTCCACGAATTCTCGCAAGCGCTGGTCGACTTGGGCGTATCGAACGCCATCTACCTGGTCGGCGGCAGCAACTACAGCTTCGCCACCGACGCCACCGGGCGCAAAGTGACCTTCGGCGCCAAACCCGACACCTTCGCCGAAAATATCAACTACATAGTGTGGCGATAGGACGGACAAGTGCATTTCGTACAATAAAACCGCATTTCATACAATGCCCACCGAAATCGCTCGGCGGGCATTGTTTTTTGCCGATATTTGCACCAAAATCAATCAGCAATGCGACAAATCATCATCTACACACTCCTGCTGCTGGCCGCGCTATCCGCCGGCTCGTGCGACACTCCGCAGCGCGATTTCGCACACCCGGAGGTCAACAGCGTCTACTACTGGAAGACGGTCTTCGACCTCGACTCGGCCCACTACGATTATCTGCACCGACACCGGGTGGGGCGCATCTACCTGCGCATGTTCGACGTCGCAGTCAGCGACGAGGCTTTCAACGGCGACCGCACCGTGCCGAACGCTTCGGTACGCATCGCCCAATTCAACTGTAGCGAACAGCAACAGATTGGCGACATCGCAATCGTCCCGACGGTCTACATCACCCTCGAGGCCCTCAAAGAGGCGCGCGACAACGAAGGACGCCTGGCCCGCAACATCGTGACCCGCGTCAAAAACATGTGCTCGTACAACAATGTGCCCAACGTCGAGGGCCTACAGCTCGACTGCGACTGGACCGGCTCGACGCAGGGCTCGTTCTTCGCCCTGTGCGACTCGGTCAGAGAGTGCATCGAACACTACGACTTGCCCTGGTCGCTTAGCTCCACCATCCGCCTGCACCAGCTATCGGGCGACGTGCCGCCCGTCGACTACGGCGTGCTGATGGTCTACAACACCGGCAACTTCAACGACATCAACGCCGAAAATTCAATCATCAGCATGGCCGACGTGCAGCCCTACCTCAAGCACCTGGGCGGCTACCCGCTGCACCTCGACGTGGCCTACCCCACCTACTCGTGGCAGTTGCTTTACCATAAAAACCAATTTGCCGGGCTCATGAACGGCATCGACCCGACCGACACCACCACCTTCGAACCCATGGAGAAAAATCGCTACAGGGTGGTGCGAGATTTCCCCTACGGCAAACGCATCATCCGCGCCGGCGACATCATCCGCGCCGAGACCTCGGCCTTCAGCGAAATCGCCGAAGTAAAAGCCGCCATCGAAGCTATCCTCGGCGACACTCCGCACAGCAACGTATTATACCACTTCGACCTCAACAACCTATCACAGTACAACGAACATGAAATTCAAGGCCTTTTTTCGACCGGCAATCGCCATTAGTCTGGCGCTGGGCCTCGGCGGCGCCGCACACAAGTGCGAAGCCTGCGGCCCGAGCTACATGACACCACAGTGGGCCGATTTTTTCAGCTCCGACCACGAAGGCTACTCGGCCGCGTACTTCGAGCGCCAAGAGAACCTGCGTCTGTGGCAAGAAGCCACGTCGCCCGACATCCCTCTGTCGGATATCGAGCAGGTCGTCTACAAATTCAGCGCCGACAAATTGTTCTATAACAATTACTACGACAACAACTACGGCAACCGGATGCTCGCTTACATCCACAACAGAAGCGACAATGAAATCCTGTATTTTCTCACGGCCGCCAAAGACCTCGAAGAGAGCCGCGCCAAGATGAATTCGCCCTGGTACTATCCGGCATCGGACTGGGGCGGCGACCAGGGCTACGACCTGATGGAAATTCTCGACCGCTGCCTCGAATATCGGGGCACTCGACTGAAGGACCGCTACGCACTGCAGGCCGTGCGCGCATACTTCGCCATGCGCTCCTACGACAAGTGCATCGAGTACTTCGACGAGGCATTCGCCGACTTCCCCGACACCAATCTGCTCAAGCGCATGGCTATGAGCTACGTGAGCGGCTGCTGGAACGCACTGGGCGACTCGGTCCGCGCCTCCGAATTCTACATCCGCTCGGGACGTTTCGACCCGTACGACAAAAAGCACCTGCTCGAATTTGCCCTCGCCAACCCCGACAACCCGGCGCTGATGGCTCACATTCAGTCGCTATCGTCCGACTCTGCTTCCTTCTGCCGACTCGTGCCCGTCGCTCAAAAAATTTTGGCTGATACGAAGACGAAAAATCGCGGCGACTGGGAATTCGTCCTCGCATTCGCCGCCGGCAAGCATCACGACGACTACACGACCGCCGCCCGGCTCGTCAACCGCGCGCTGCAACATCAATTCTCGAGCGACGATTTCCGCGAACACGCTCGCGCCTTCCGCGCACTGACCGACGCCAAGACCGACAACACCTCGCGCCTGCTCGCCGACCTGAAGTGGCTCGAAGGAAAGACCGCCCCGACCGAACCATGCGCAAGCGACTGGCTCGAAATCACAAAGACCATCGCCTACACGTGGCTACCCAAGATGTGGAATCGCGGCGACTACGCCACGGCCATACTGCTCTGCGGCTGTGCCGACAACTTCAGGCGTGCGCGAAGCCTTCATAGAGATTATTCCGAATACAGCAGCTACAAATTCTTTACATTAGACGAACTTCGCGCATCGGACACTGTAGAAAACTACTACGACTACAGCGCCCTGAGCTTCGGGCTCATGAACTCGCTGACCTCGCAGCAACTCATAGCCGCCAAAGCGCGAATAGCCGCCAACACGCCGCTCTACACGTTCCTGAAAAAGTACGCCCGCACCGACGATGCCTACATCGACGAACTCATCGGCACCATAGCCCTGCGCGAAGAGAATTACAGCCTGGCGGCTGCCTACCTGGCCCGAGTGCCCGAAAGCTATCAGCGCACCATGAATATCTACAAAGACGCGGGCAATTTCCTCAGTCGCGACCCGTTCACCGTCTACCCCGAAGAACAGCCGGCCGGCAACGTCTACCTGAGCACGCCGCTGAACGCCAAGCTTAACTTCGCCCGCCGCATGCTCGAGTACAGACGGCTCGCGACGGCCGCACCGACAGCCGACGAGCGCGGCATGGCCCGCCTGCACTACGCTATCGGCAAGTATAACGCCGCGACCAAATGCTGGGCACTGACCAAGTATGGCTATGGCTCTTACCTATACGCCGAATACGGCCACACCGACTACGACGAATTCTTCGAAAGCATCATCGACTACGGCCGGGGGGTTGCGAGCTACAGCAAAGCCGGCGAAGTATTCCGCGATGAGACTCGCCAAGCCATAGCCTCGATGGCGACCGACGAAGCGAAAGCCCAAGCCGAATATATGCTCTTCAACCTCAAGACCGTAGTCAAGCACTACGGCTCCACCGCTACGGCGCAACACATCAAGTCGTCGTGCGACCGCTGGCAACAGTGGATTTAACCTCGCGACATTCTCCTCTC
>CAYSQI010000012.1:0-12266 GCA_964433215.1 uncultured Bacteroides sp. | reverse complement strand
GTTTGTTAACTTTGCAGCCCGAATAAAAAACACCACACACAAATGAAACTGACCCGCATCACCCTACTCGCCCTTGCCCTTGCGACCACATCGCCGGCTGCCGATGGCTACACCTACGAGAAAGTACGCTACGGCGACTTCGAGCAGTGGGTAACTCGCCATATAAAAGAATCAAAAATCATCGGCGGCAATCAGCGCACCGTCTATGCTATCGGCCCCAACGAGACCATCGAGGGCGCCATCGCCTACGAGCCCAAAGGCGGCACCCCGTGGGCGTCGTCGAACGTAATGGCCAAGGTGGCCGGCATCGTCAAGACGTCGAACGCCATCTACCCCGACACCCGGCCCGGCGGCGGCCGCTGCGCCCGCCTGACCACGCAAATCGAGACGTGCACCGCCATCGGCATCATCAACATCAAGGTGTTAGTGGCCGGCTCGATGTTCCTGGGCCGCATGCTCGAGCCTATCAAATCGACATCCGAACCGTACTCGAAAATGGAGATGGGCGTACCCTTCACCAAACGCCCGGCGGCTCTCTGCTACGACTACTCGCTCTCAGTGCCCGAAGGCAACAAACGCATCTATTCGTCGGGGTTCGGCTCGCAAAAGACTCTACAAGGCCATGACTATGCCGAGACACTAATCATACTGCAACGCCGCTGGGAGGACGCCGACGGCAACATCTACGCCAAGCGCGTCGGCACCGGCCGCGAGCTGCTCGGCACCTCGACCAACGGCTGGGTCAACCGACATCACCTGCCGATACACTACGGCGACATCACCCACGAAGCGTTCTACAAGCCGTTCATGGGGCTGATTTCGGAAGAAAAATCGTACTATGCTCGCAATTCAAAGGGTAAAATGGTACCGGTCAAGGAAGTTGGCTGGGACAGCCCGGAGGCCACACCTACGCACATGATCATCATGTTCTCGGCCGGCAGCGGCGAACCCTACGTCGGCACACCGGGACTCACAATCTGGGTCGACAACGTAGAACTCGCCTACGAGTAACCACTTGTGCATCAACACACTACCTACCCGATTGCAAAATAAAAGGCAGCGGTGCCTTCATGCGCACCGGGAAGTCGGCCGGGATGGCACGCAGAGCCTTACCGGCGGCTGCGACGTCGGCGTGCGACGACAGCACCACGTAGTAGTAAGGCTCGCCCGTCTCGACGACGAACGCCTCGGCATATCCGGCCTCGGCCAGACGCTCGCGCATGGAGCAAGCGTTGAAGCGCTGCTTGAACTGCCCGACGACTACATTGTAGGTCTTCAGATTTTCGCGAGCGCCGCCACCGCCTTCGGTGACAGCGACACGCTGCGGACGAATCTCGAGCGAGTCGCCCGCCACGACTGCCACACGCGCCGACATGGCACGCTGAGCGCCATAGATAGTCGATTGAATCGCATCCACCGAGTCGCGTCCGGCCACGGCACGGTCGTAGGCCGCGCGATAGTTGGCCTCGGAGGTCTTGCAGCCGGCCAGCGCCACGGCAGCTACGGCCAACGCTGCGATTAGGGATTTAATGTTTCGTTTCATCATTCTGCTTTCTTGCCAAGCTCTATTACTTCGAGGTCGCGAATTTCGGGGCCGTCGATGACCAGACGCACCAGGGTGCGATGCTGCTGCCAGCCGTGGTAGCCGGCGGCGCCGGGATTGATGTGCAGCAGGTCGAGCTCGTCGTCGTACATCACCTTCAGTATGTGGCTGTGCCCGGCAATCATCAGCCGCGGGCGGCTATCAATCATCATGCGACGGACGCCCGGAGCATAACGCCCCGGGTAGCCGCCGATATGAGTCATGAACACACCCACGTCCTCGACTTTGAATTCGAGTATTTCGGGACACTCGCGAGCCACAAGTCCGTGGTCGATGTTCCCCCGCACGGCGCGCACCACGGGCGCACAAGCCCGCAGGCGCTGCAGCGTGTCGAGGCAACCGATGTCGCCGGCATGCCAGATTTCATCACATCCGGCAAAGTGGGTGACATAGCGGTCGTCCCAGCACGAGTGGGTGTCGGAGAGAATACCGATACGCTTCATTTCATCTTGCGGGCAATCTGCTCGGGGATAGCCTTCTTGTTGACCAGAATATTCATGGTCTTGGCCAGGAAATAAGGCTCGGACACGTAGAAGTAGCCATCGAATGCGTTGTTGGTATCCCACGAGTTCTTCACCTTGTAGTAGCGGTTGCCGAGGCGGTCGACAGCGGTGCCGACGATGACCATACCGTGGTCGTCGGTGGTCTCCTGCGAGTCGAACATAGCCTGGCGCGATTCCTGAGTGATGACCATTTCGTCGACGGGGCCGTCGAATTCGAAGCGCTTCTTCTCGCGGTCGCGGTCAGAGAGCTTCACCCAGCGCGAGAGTTCGGTGCCGGTGAGGTCGGCCTCGTCGGTAGCCTTCGGCATCAGAGCCACGCCATCGTTCCACTTGAAGCCACCTTCGCTGACGTCGGCCGCCCAGCTCACGCTGTAGCCGTTTTCGAGGGCATAGTCGACGATGGCTTTCAGCTCGTCGAGCGGCACGTTCTGATACTGCGCCCACAGCCAGTTGTCGGCCACTTCGAGCACGAAGGGCTTGTAGAACGGATGGTGAGTGAACGAAGTCACGGCCACATAGTCGTCGGCGCTGATACCCAGCGATGCGGCAAACGACTGCGGTGTGTAGTCCTTGCCGTTGTATTTGAACGTCATCGGCTCCTCGCCCAAGTAGGCGTCGAGAACGCCGGCCACGGCATTCTTCCACGCGGTCGACACCTTGCGGTTGGGGTTGCTGACGATAGTCTTCACCAGGCCGGTGAGGATGCCGTCGAGCTCGCCGTGCACGTGCTTGGCCTCGCCATAAAGTAAGCCGGGATAGGCCTCTTCGGGCACGATGCCGAAGGTCGAGATTACGTAGGGCACGTCGAGCACCGAGCCGCCGGGGCCAAAGTTCGTGCCACCGTACATGCGAACATAGCGTTCGGCCTTGCCTTCGTAGCATTTGCGCACGATAAACATCTCAGAGAGGTCGATCGAGTCGCCACCGGCGCGCAGGATTTCGTTCTCGATGAACGACAAGCCCGAGAAGCACCAGCAGGTGCCCGACTTATTCTGGTCCTTGACCGAAGTGGTGGGGATGGTGATAACGTCTTTAAAACCGAAGCCGGCCACGGTGTCGGCGGCTACAGTGTCGGCGGGCGTCTGAGCCACGAGCGACGATGCGCAGATTGTTGCAAGCGCGAGTGTGAAAATTTTCTTCATATTTCGATTGATTATTACCTATTGTAAAGTCTGTTCGGCAAAATTAGCAAAATTTCGCTTCACAACCAATAATCCGCAGCTCAAAATGCCATTTTTCACACACGAGCTCACTACCGAAGCTCGCTACTCGAAAAAAACAATCCACCGACGGCGATGCGAATTAAAACTCCTTAAAAAACACTAAGTAGCGACATGGCCGTCTCAATTTTCGTTTTTTTAATGGGCTTTTTCCTTTAGATTTCATCTAAAATGGTTTGAAATCGTGTTAAAAGATAATATCAAGGCTAAATTGGCAACGTTTTCATGTTGTGTAACCCGTCAAAAATTGCTACCTTTGTGCCTCGAAAAAGGTATGGAAAATCGTTAACCAAACATCAATATTTTATGAGTAAGGAAAAGACATTCCTGACCTGTGATGGTAATCAGGCCGCTGCCCACGTGAGCTATATGTTCTCGGAAGTAGCAGCCATCTACCCGATTACCCCGTCGTCGACTATGGCTGAATACGTCGACGAATGGTCTGCCGCAGGCCGGAAGAACATTTTTGGAGAAACAGTTTTAGTGCAGGAAATGCAGTCGGAAGGTGGCGCCGCCGGTGCCGTTCACGGTTCGCTGCAGGCAGGTGCCCTCACCACCACCTACACTGCCTCGCAAGGCCTGTTGCTCATGATTCCCAATATGTACAAGATTGCCGGCGAGATGCTGCCTTGCGTGTTCCACGTATCGGCTCGTACGCTCGCTTCGCACGCTCTGTCGATTTTCGGCGACCACCAGGACGTGATGTCGGTGCGCCAGACCGGCTTCGCTATGCTCGCTGAAGGCTCCGTTCAGGAAGTAATGGACCTCGCCGGCGTTGCCCACTTATCGACCATCAAATCAAGCATTCCCTTCGTCAACTTCTTCGACGGCTTCCGCACCTCGCACGAGATTCAGAAGATTGAAGCCCTCGACCAGGATCAGCTCGAACCGCTGCTCGACCGCGACGCACTCGCTGCCTTCCGCAAGCGCGCGCTGACCCCCGACGCTCCCGTAGCTCGTGGTATGGCTGAAAACAGCGACGTATTCTTCCAGCACCGCGAAGCCTGCAACAAGCAGTACAATGCTGTTGCCGACATCGTGGAAGACTACATGGCAAAAATCAGCGACATCACCGGCCGCGAATACCACCTCTTCAACTACTATGGCGCTAAGGATGCCGACCGCGTGATCATCGCTATGGGCTCTGTAACCCAGGCCGCTCAGGAAGCTATCGACCACCTCCTCGCCAAGGGCGAAAAGGTTGGCCTCGTATCGGTTCACCTCTATCGCCCCTTCTCGGTGAAGCACCTGCTGGCTGCTATCCCCGAAACCTGCCGCACCATCGCCGTACTCGACCGCACCAAAGAACCCGGCGCCAACGGCGAGCCCCTGCTGCTCGACGTTAAGGACGCTTTCTTCGGCAAGGAGAACGCTCCCCGCATCGTAGGCGGCCGCTATGGTCTGGCTTCGAAGGACACCACCCCCGCCATGATCATCGGCGTGTTCGAAAACCTCGCTCTCCCCGAACCCAAAGATAAATTCACCGTCGGCATCATCGACGACGTCACCTTCACCTCGCTGCCTCCCAAGGAAGAAATCGCCCTCGGCGGCGCTTCGACCTTCGAAGCTAAGTTCTACGGCCTCGGCGCCGACGGCACTGTAGGTGCCAACAAGAACTCGGTGAAGATTATCGGCGACAACACCAACAAATATTGCCAGGCCTACTTCGCTTACGACTCGAAGAAATCGGGCGGCTTCACCTGCTCGCACCTCCGCTTCGGCGACGATCCCATCCGCTCGACCTACTTGGTGAACACCCCCAACTTCGTCGCTTGCCACGTTCAGGCTTACCTCAACATGTACGACGTGACTCGCGGTCTGCGCGACGGCGGCACATTCCTGCTCAACACCATCTGGAACGAAGAGGAACTCGCTGCCAACCTGCCCAACAAGGTTAAGCGCTACTTCGCTCAGCACAACATCACCGTATATTATATCAACGCTACCAAGATCGCTCAGGAAATCGGTCTGGGCAACCGCACCAACACCATCCTCCAAAGCGCTTTCTTCCGCATCACCGAAGTAATCCCCGTTGACCTCGCTATCGAACAGATGAAGAAATTCATCGTCAAGAGCTACGGCAAGAAGGGCCAGGACGTAGTCGACAAGAACTACGCAGCCGTCGACCGCGGTGGCGAATACCACAAGCTCACCGTTGACGCTGCTTGGGCTTCGCTCGCCGATGATCCCGCAGTAGTTCACGAAGGCGACACCGAATTCATCCACAACATCGTGCGCCCCATCAACGGCCAGGATGGCGACCTCCTCAAGGTTTCTGACTTCGAAGCTATCGCCGACGGCACCTGGCAGCAGGGCACAGCCAAGAGCGAAAAGCGCGGCGTCGCTGCTTTCGTTCCCGAATGGAAGGCTGAAAACTGTATCCAGTGCAACAAGTGTGCATTCGTTTGCCCCCACGCTGCTATCCGTCCGTTCGTACTCGACGCCAACGAAATGAGCGTTGCTCCCTTCGGCGAAGAAGCTACTATCCCCGCTATCGGCAAGACATTCACCGGCATGAAGTTCATCCAGAGCGTCGACGTGCTCGACTGCCTCGGCTGCGGCAACTGCGTTGACGTTTGCCCCGGCAAGAAGGGCGTGAAGGCTCTCGAAATGAAGCCCCTCGAAACCCAGCTCGCTCACCAGACCGAGTGGAACTATTGCGCCGAAAAGGTCGCTTCGAAGCAAAACCTCGTCGACATCAAACTCAACGCCAAGAACTCGCAGTTCGCTACCCCGCTCTTCGAATTCTCAGGCGCTTGCTCGGGTTGCGGTGAAACTCCCTATGTGAAACTCATCTCGCAGCTCTTCGGCGACCACGAAATGGTAGCTAACGCTACAGGTTGCTCGTCAATCTACTCGGGCTCGGTACCTTCGACCCCCTACACCACCGACGCCAACGGCCACGGTCCCGCTTGGGCTAACTCGCTCTTCGAAGACTTCGCTGAATTCGGCCTCGGCATGAAGGTCGCTACCGAAAAGATGCGCAGCCGCGTTGCCGACCTCTTCGCTAAGGTTCTCGAATGCGAAAAGTGCTCGGGCGAAATCAAGACACTCGCTCAGCAGTGGCTCGACAACCGCGACAACGCTGACGTCACCCGCGAAGTTGCCGACAAGATTGCACCCCTGTGCGAAGCTTGCGGTTGCGACACCTGCAAGGAACTCCTCGCCCTCAAGGGCTACTGGGTTGCTCGCAGCCAGTGGATCATCGCCGGCGACGGTGCTGCTTACGATATCGGCTTCGGCGGCCTCGACCACGTACTCGCATCGGGCAAGAACGTCAACGTCCTCGTTGTCGACACCGAAGTGTACTCGAACACCGGCGGCCAGGCTTCGAAGGCTACCCCCGTCGGCGCTATCGCTAAATTCGCTGCTGCAGGCAAGCGCGTACGCAAGAAAGACCTCGGCCTGATTGCTTCGACCTACGGCTACGTTTACGTCGCTCAGGTAGCTATGGGCGCCGACAATGCTCAGACCCTCAAGGCTATCCGCGAAGCTGAAGCATACGACGGTCCGTCGCTCATCATCGCATACGCTCCCTGTATCAACCACGGCCTCCGCGCAGGCATGGGACACTCGCAGCAGGAAGAAGCTCGCGCCGTAGAATGCGGCTACTGGCACCTGTGGCGCTACAACCCCGCGCTCGAAGAAGAAGGCAAGAACCCCTTCTCGCTCGACTCGAAGGAACCCGATTGGGACAAATTCGAAGACTTCCTCAAGGGCGAAGTTCGCTACTCGTCTGTTCTGAAGCAGTATCCCAACGAAGCTGCCGAGCTCTTCGCAGCTGCCAAAGAAAACGCTAAGTGGCGCTACAACAACTACCGCCGTCTGGCTCGCCAGCAGTGGGGTGTTGATCCCGACGCCGAATAATCGCTAAATTTTCCTGTTCAATCAGAGTCCCGGCTCTGATTGAACATCACTCAATAAACGAAGCGATGCGCTGAAATGGGCGCATCGCTTCGTTTTCGTATCTCTCCGGGCTCAAATATTGCCCAAATATACCCTCAGCATCAGTCGCTGATAGAAAATAAAACAGTCCTTCGTTACATTAAAATCTAAGGCTGCCTGCAAATCGATCCACTTATTGCGAATTATCGACAAATACACATCGGTGCGGTTATAGAAGCCCGTTTGATAGAACGGCTCGCCTTGATACAGCAATGAACCATGCTCGGCATAGCTTGGGAATAGCTTTCCGCCGGCATAAAGCGAATTTTTCAGACCGAGCCGTTTCCATTGTCCGAATAACTCGACCCATGCGCTACCCGGCATTTTCCACTCGTCGTACGCTCGATTTCGCTCAATGGTCAGCAACGCGCCGGCGCGCACGACCAGACTATCGAGTCCGGTAGCTCGGCCGAGATCCAGGCCGACATAGGGATTAACCAAAAAGTTGTCGACGATATGCTGGTCGGCAGGCGCATTTTTCACCAACGCAAAGTGATTCATCATAGCGTGGCCACCCACTAAAAACGCGCGGCGCTTCGGTTGCCACTCGCCATGAAACACAATATTAAACGCTTCGCGCTTGTTCGCTGTCTGCAATTGTCGCCAATCAAGATAGCAATCGACAAAAGCATCGGGCGAGGTGTATTGCACCAATACGCCTCGTATATTGCGCTGATTGTAGATCAGCGAATCGTTCCACAAGAAATTAGGCAGCTCGCTGCGCAATTGTCGGCGTGGAAACATACCGATCGATGCGCTCCAGTGCTCCCCGGTGTGGCGATAATAAAGCGTGGGTGAAATCTTATACCCCTTATATTCATTTCCGATAGGCTGATACCACACGACGCCGCCGGCTATGCGGTCGCTCTCGGTGAATTGCACGCCTATCTCCGGTGCGAAATTCGAGAAAAAGTAGGTTTTCGTCTCGGTGATGGCATTGTCGCCTTCGCGATTATCAAACACCGTTTCGAAATCAATCGACCACGTCAATTTCTGCCCCGAGACCGACATATTCGAGCTGCACGCCACGGCAATCAGCACCGCTGCGCCCTTGAAAACACTTCTAATCGCTTTATTAAGCATAGTATTAAGTATCTGTGTATGTTGTTGTGCATGGTTACAAAAAAAGGTTACAGTGGACTGCCCCGGACGCACTCGCTACATCGCTGATTTCAGCGCCCTTCGGCTTCAGCGCCACCTACGGCTCGCGAAATATCGACTTGCCGGCAGGATGATTGGTGGTGTTGAGGTCGACCGGCCCGGATACACCGCTGACGCTCCCTTCATGACTGTGCTGCCACAATGTCCAGCGCGTGCGCTCGGCTATCGGCGGGTCGGTAAAACTGCAAATCCACAGCGGCACATCGTCGAAGTGACGCTTGATAAACTTCACATAGCCTTTCTTGTTTGTATATAAAATGACAGGACGCCCGGCGCGCTCGAGCACACTTATCATGTCTGCTATATTTTCGATAATTTCGTCGACATTGTAATCAGCCGGGTTGCCCGACTCCTCAATATCGATTGCCACGGGGAGGTCTAAATCAGCTCCGCGCAGCGCACTGAGCAAATTCACGCCCTGCTTCCAGCCGGTGACGTCGAACCTGAAAAAATGGTAAGCGCCCACGGCCAAACCGGCCGTGCGCGCTGCCCGATAATTCTCCTCGAAACGCGCATCGTGCCACGTCGCGCCTTCCGAGGCCTTGATATAGACGAATGAATAGCCGGCAGCCGCAACGGAGTCGAACGCGACTCGCCCATTATGAGCCGAAATATCGATGCCTCTGACAGGGTACGTCGCAGGGTCAACGTCGACGTGCATATTGCCGGTCAACAGGCGCACGGCCATCACACCAATGATGGCCAGCGCCGTCGCGACGACAATGATTCGCGCTGCCGTGCTTGCTTTCATAAACGCATTAGTGACTCTCGGCCTCTATCTTGAGGCGATCGCCCTCGCTGTCGACAATCTGGCGGAAGTAGCGTTCGTTGTATCCGCCATAAGTGGGCGACACGGGCATACCGTCGGCCGTGCGGCTAAATTCGCCGGGAGCGTTTTCCTTCTTGATATTGCCGTCGAGGTATTTCACCAGCAGATAGTCGCCCAGTTGCTTATAACCGGCTGTGACGGCGGCGGCAGCCTGAGCGGTCAGCGAATTTGTCACGGTAGCGGCCTCTGCATCCGACACGGCCGAGAGCGACGTGCTCAGCGCCTCAACCGTAGCCTCGAGCGAGCTTTCAAAATCCTTCTGAACGCGACGGATATCGGGTATCATCTGCGAATAGCGGTTGTAGGCCTGGTTGGCTACATAGTTGGTGACCCAGAACATCGAATCCCACGAAAGCGTCAGCAAGTCGCCGTTGCCCGGGGCCAGCTGATAAGGAACTTCCGTGAGCGTATTGAATACGGGGATGTAGACGCACGTGTTGGCATCGTCAACGCCGAACCAAAGCACACCGCGCATCGAAGCCGGACGAGCCGAACTCATCGACGACACGAACGAGAAGCCGGTCTGCTGCGTCGCTATGGCTCGTTCGTGGGTATAGGTCGAACCATCGACCTCGTATGTAAGCGGGCGCCAGCGGTAGGGCACCGAGTACGGGCCTGCACCCGGGTCGAGCGTCATATCAAGAGGTGTGCCCTCGAAGTGGTCGCGCATCATCCATTTCATGTCGTTGAGCGACACAGGGCGAGCGGGCTTCACCCACAGAGGCATCACTTCGCCCTTGCCCTCAAGAATCCAGGGCAGCCAGCGATCGGCCTCGCCTTCCTTCATAAAGCGATTGTAGTAGCTCCACACGCGAGCATCACAACCACGCAAAGCCAGCGCATCGGCAATAGCATACGCACGCGAGAAGTCGAAATCCTTATCCTTACCGTCGAAAAAGCCCTGGCTGCGAGCAAAGTCGATTACATCCGGCGAATAGAGCGTCTCAGGGTCGTTCAGCGGGAAGGTATGAATACGCGAATGGTTGGCATGGCCGCTGATACAGCCATCCGGCACGCGACGAGCCACCCACACAGCCCCGGGGTCGGTCTTTCCCTTGCCTATCAGCTCAAGAATCCACACCTCGTTGGCATCGGCAATCGAGAAGCTCTCGCCCTCCGACGCATAGCCATACTCGCGCACGAGCGACGTCATCACGTCCAAAGCCTCGCGTGCCGTCTTCGAACGCTCGAGGGCTATGTAGATTAGCGAACCATAATCAATCAGACCCGAGCCGGCAAGCTCCGGACGGCCGCCCCACGTACTCTCTGCGATCGTCAGGCCATGTTCGTTCATATTGCCCATCGTCGCGTAGGTATGAGCCACTTCGGGTATCTCGCCCAAGTGGCGGCCGGTGTCCCACTCGGTCACAGTGCGCATCGAGCCCGGCGCATGGTCTGCAGCCGGCCTGTTGTACAATTCGCCGTATAGCGTATGGCTATCGGCCGCATACGTTATCATTGTTGAGCCGTCGGCGGTTGCCCCCTTGGCGGCAATGAGGCTTGTGCAAGCATCGGCGGCCTCAGCGCTCATGGCTGCTGCGGCCAGCATGGTCAGTATCTTTATATTCATAGCATACAAAGGTAATGCTTTTTTATCGCTAATCAATACTTTTGCTCGCCATTTACGCTCGATTTTATTATTTTTTTAGGATATTCCGCCCTTTTATCGTACCTTTGCATCACAACAATACAAAACAACTATAGCCTTAAAACTATGAAAAAATTACTTCTGCTTGCGCTGGCTCTGCTGGCTTTCTTGCCCCTCAGAGCAGCCGACGAGCCACAAGAACCCTGGAAATTCGTCAACGCCCTCGACCTCCGCGTCATCAACAAAGGCTGGGACAACACCCTGCGCCCGTTCACTCGCATCCCCGCTTACCTAAAAGACAGCGTGCGACCCGACCTTTGGGAGCGTGCACAATGCTCATCCGGCATCGGCATCCGATTTGCCACAAACTCCAAACGCATCGGCGTCAAATACGAACTTCTCTGGAACACCCACCTTATCCACATGGCCGACACAGGCCTTAAGGGCACCGACCTTTACATCCTCGAAGGCGACTCAGTCTGGCGCCACGTCAACACCAACCGCCCGTACGTCAACAACAAAGAAGAAAAAATCGTCGAATCGACATACGTCGAACGCCTCGACGGAGAGATGCACGAATACATGATCTACTTCCCGCTTTACGACGGCGTAAACGAGCTCTGGGTCAAAGTCGACAGCACCGCTACTATCACCAAAGGCGACCCGCAAATCATCTCTAAAGACCGCAAAATCGTAGCCTACGGCACCAGCATCCTGCAAGGCGGTTGCGCCTCACGTACAGGCATGTGCGGCACAAACATCATCAGCCGTGAACTCAACGCCGAAGTCGTCAACATAGGCATCTCAGGCGAAGGCAAGCAAGACCAATGCATGGCACGCGCTATGAACGAAATTCCCGACGTCGACCTATTCCTGCTCGACCCAGTGCCCAACTGCACCGAAATGCAATGCGACACACTCACCTACGACTTCGTCAAAATCCTTGCCGACGCTCACCCCGACACACCAATCGTGATGCTCGCCGGGCCGCTCTACCCCTACTACCGCTACGACTCAATGTTCAATAAATACCTACCGGCCAAGAACGACGCATTCCGTCGCAACTTCCAGCGTCTCAAAGACGAAGGATACAAAAACCTCTACTTCATCGAATCTGAAGGACTCGACGGACCGGAAGACGACGGCACGGTCGATGGCATCCACCTCACCGACCTTGGATTCCGCCACTACGCAAACTATCTCCTTCCCAAGCTCAAAGCAATCCTCGGCTGGTAAGCCCATCACAAAATACTACTGCAAAAACGCCGCCCCCGCGGCGTTTTTTTTGCGAAGCTAACGATACAGCAAGGACAATCGCCGCACAACCCACCAACCGCCGAAGGCGTACACTGCGAAGCCTGACAACCGCCGAAGGCGCTTTGCTTTGCAAAGAGCGCAGGCGTCGGTAATTTTCTCA
>CAYSQI010000011.1:33949-64424 GCA_964433215.1 uncultured Bacteroides sp. | reverse complement strand
CGCCGTCATCACCATCCGCCCCAAGCGCTAAGCGCCATCGCCGGAGCACGCGGTCACTCAAAATCAGTGGCAAAATATGATAACTGCATAACTTTAATAGCTTTCATAGTCTAATCACGTGCAAAAAAACAATAAAGTATTTTACACAGTGAAAAAGATTTGCAACACTTTGCGCCGAAATATTTAACAAATTTAGGTGCTAAAAGATGTTAAAGCAACTAACACAGGGCAACGTGGAGCAAAAAAGCGGAGACCCTAAGTACGTATGAAATTACAAAAAAATGTCTACGACGAAAACATCAGCAAAATCTCAAAAAGCTGAATAATACACAATCAACAACACATGCAGTAATTTGGCTATCCGACCGAGATAATCGGTTTGCCAAAGAATGTTGATAGCATCGCCAAAGTAGCGATGGTAAAGTTGTGTTCACCGCTTAGCCATCTTGTAATCTCATTCGGACGTTTGCCAATTGCCTCGGCAAACTGCTTTTTATTCAAGCCTTTTTCGCGCATAAGTGCATCAAGTCTGTTGGAGATAGCGAAAGAGAGCCTGGTTTCCTCTCGCTTCTCACGAGGTATCTCATTAAAGATTTCCTGCAAAGGAATATTGGCGGTTCTCATACATCAAAGGTTTTATCGGTTATAATCTCTTTTTCTGAAATTTCGACATTGCCTAAACGTACTTCCTGTTTAAGCAGTCGTTCAAACTTCTGCAAGTCCATAACGTAGCCTTGAAGTGTATCGTCCTCCTCATACGTACGACTATTCTTGACATCACCATTGCCAAGTACAAGAATTTTATCGGTAAGGCGGAGGCAATAAAGACGAAGTTTGGATTTCAGTACAGGTAGTGCAACAACAGAATCGCTCATTTTACCCTCTCTGCGGAAGTATCGCTCCAATGCGCCGTTCGCAAGTATCTGTTCAACAAAACGCATGATAGCCTGAAAATCAGGATTCAATTCAGCATCCTCTCTAAATTTGGAAATAAACTTTTCAAATTCGCTCATATCGTCTGAGAGAAACTGGATTGTGTACATCGTGCAGCTATCACTGCTGTTAACCAAAAGGAGTTCTACTTCGCTCATAGTTTGTTGCGTTTATAATTACAACGCAAAGTTACGAAAAAATATTTTACATAAATGTAAAATGCCAAGAATTTTTTTTAGTAAGATAACGCCTGGGGAGACATACGTTTTCGGACTTTCGCGAACTTTGAAGAACTTTAACCTTGTTTTTTACTGAATTTGAGGATTTATGGCGGTAGAGTCAAAAGAAATTAGTAACTTTGTCGACTCTAAGAGCGCAGCGCGCCCACGTGCTGTGCTTTTAGTGTAAAATAACGACTCATTCAATCAATTGATTCCTTGGGTTTATTGTATAACACAATCTTTTTCGGAGACTTAACAAAGAAAACAAATGGACATTAAAGACATCACTGTCAAGTTTGCCGAACCCGAACAGGCGAAGTATGCCGACCTCATTGTGAAGTTGATCTACGAATCGGCTCTGCAACGCGGCACCGGCATAGCCAAGCGCACACCCGAATATATCGCTCAGAAAATCAATAGCGGCAAGAGCGTGGTGGCACTGCACGGTGACCGTCTCGTAGGGTTCAGCTACATTGAGAGCTGGGGTCATGGAGATTTTGTTGCAACATCCGGATTGATTGTCGACCCAGAATACCGCCATCTTGGCCTTGCCGGCGCCATCAAGGCGAAAACTTTCGAGCTGGCTCGACTTCGATTTCCGTTTGCCAAACTATTCTCCATCACGACCTCCCTACCGGTCATGAAGCTCAATTCGCGCATGGGATATAAGCCCGTGACATTCTCAGAGCTGACCGACGATGAGGAATTCTGGCAAGGATGCGAGGGTTGCAAAAACTACGACATTCTGCAGCGCAACAACCGCCGAATGTGCCTCTGCACCGGCATGCTTTACGACCCAAAGCAGCCGCTGCCCGAGAACGAACGCTCCAACCCCTACATCATGAAGGTGAAAAACAGCCTCAAGAAGTTGCTTCACCTCAAGAGTTTAAAATGATGATCTGCGATGCCCTCGGCAAGGGACATCGTAGACATTCGTTTTTTCACTTATTTAGAAATCGAAATCAACAATTATCATGACTGAAACAAAGAAGAAGAAAGTGCTGCTCGCTTTCTCAGGTGGACTTGACACCTCATTCGCAGTAAAATACCTATCTGAAGACCTCGGATACGAGGTACACACCGCAATCGCCAACACCGGCGGCTTCTCGAAAGAAGAGCTCGACGTAATCGCCGAAAAAGCCAAGCGCCTGGGTGCCGCTTCGCACGCCACGCTCGACATCACGCAGGAATACTACGAAAAGAGCATCAAATACATGGTGGCCGGCAACGTGCTGCGCAACGGCACATACCCCATCTCGGTAAGCTCGGAACGCATCTTCCAAGCCATCGCTACCATCAACTACGCCAAGAAAATCGGCGCCGACGCCATCGCTCACGGCTCGACCGGCGCAGGCAACGACCAGGTGCGCTTCGACCTTACGTTCCAAATTCTCGCTCCCGAAATCGAAATTATCACCCCCACTCGCGACATGACTCTGACTCGCGAGTACGAAATCGACTATCTGAAGAAGCACGGCTACGTAGCCGACTTCAAAAAACTTGAATATTCAATCAACAAGGGCCTGTGGGGCACCTCGATTGGCGGCAAAGAGACTCTGCACTCGGAGCAAACCCTGCCCGAAGAGGCTTATCCCTCGCAGGTGACCGTCACCGAGCCCGAAAAGCTGACCATCACATTCAAAGAAGGTGAAATCGCTGCCGTAAACGGCAAGGAATACACCGACAAGGTAGAGGCCATACGCGAAGTTGAACGCATCGGCTCGCGTTTCGGTATCGGCCGAGATATGCACATCGGCGACACCATCATCGGCATCAAGGGCCGCGTAGGCTTCGAAGCTGCCGGACCAATCCTGATTATCGCCGCCCACAAGATGCTCGAAAAGCACACCCTGACCAAGTGGCAGCAGTACTGGAAGGACCAAGTGGGCACCTGGTACGGCATGTTCCTCCACGAAGCTCAGTATCTCGAACCGGTGATGCGCGACATCGAAAAGATGCTCGAAAGCTCGCAACGCAACGTCACCGGCACAGTCGAAGTGCTGCTCCGCCCGTACACCTACACTCTGGTTGGCGTGGACTCGCCCTTCGACCTGATGAAGACCGACTTCGGCGAATACGGCGAAGTGAACAAGGCATGGACTGCCGACGACATCAAGGGCTTCACCAAAATCTTGGGCAACCAGATGAAAATCTACCACAACAACCAGCTCAAGAACGGCAAGGACGAATAATCAAGGCTCTATCGTGAAGAAAATAGGTATCATCGGAGGCGCCGGCTACACTGCCGGCGAACTCCTTCGCTTGCTTATCAACCATCCGGAGGTAAGCATCCACTTTGTACACTCCACCAGCAACGCCGGACAGCCCATCGTCAACGTTCACCAAGGCCTGCTGGGCGAGACCGACCTCATCTTTTCCGACAAGCATCCGCTCGACGAAATCGACATTCTGTTTCTGTGCTCGGCCCACGGCCACAGTCGCAAATTCTGGGAAGAAAACGAACGTCCGGCCAATCTGCGCGTTATCGACCTGGCTCAGGACTTCCGCGACGAAAGCTGTGGCTACGTCTACGGCCTGCCCGAAATCAACCGGCAACGCATCGCCGAGGCTACCTCGGTAGCCAACCCCGGCTGCTTCGCCACAGCGCTGCAACTGTCGCTGCTGCCGCTCGCTGCCGCCGGCCTGCTGCCCGCAGATGGTGATATCAACATCACAGCTCTCACCGGCTCGACCGGCGCAGGCGTGAAACCCGCCGCCACCACCCACTTCAGCTGGCGCTCGGACAACATTTCGGTCTACAAACCCTTCACCCATCAGCACTTAATTGAAATTGGCGCCACACTGCAGAAGCTGCAGCCCGGCAACACGGCCCGCATCAACTTCGTGCCGATGCGCGGCGACTTTGCCCGCGGCATTTTCGCAGCCACCCACCTGCGCTGCTCGCTTTCGGAAGAAGAAGCAGTGGCCCTGTACAAAGATTTCTACGCCGACGCACCCTTCACCGTGGTAAGCGACAGCGCTGTCGACCTCAAGCAGGCCGTCAACACCAACAAAGCTATCGTCCACGTTGAAAAACACGACGACTTGCTGCTCATCACCTGCGCCGAGGACAACCTGCTCAAGGGTGCTTCGGGCCAAGCCGTGCAGAATATGAACATCATGCTCGGCCTCGACGAGCGCACAGGCCTGCGCTTGAAGCCGTCGGCATTCTGATACATCATCTATTCACATATAAAATAGAGCAACCGTGAATCTTTTCGACGTATATTCACTCTACGATATTGAACCCGTCAGCGGCAAAGGCTCGCACGTCTTCACCGCCGATGGCACCGACTACCTCGACCTCTACGGCGGACATGCCGTAATCTCAATCGGCCATGCACATCCGACCTACGTCAAAGCTATCGCTGACCAAGTGGCACGCCTGGGCTTCTACTCCAACTCGGTGCAGAACTCGTTGCAGACCACACTGGCCGAAAAACTTGGCCGCGCGTCAGGCTACGACGACTACGCCCTGTTCCTGTGCAACTCGGGTGCCGAAGCCAACGAGAACGCCATCAAACTGGCATCGTTCACCACCGGCCGCAAGAAAATCTTAGCCTTCGGCAAGGCCTTCCACGGCCGCACCTCGGGCGCCGTAGCGGCCACCGACAATCCGGCCATTCGCGCCCCGTTCAACGTCACTGACAACGTCGACTTCGTGCCGCTCAACGACATCGAAGCCACCCGCGCCGCCCTAGCCACCGGCGACTATGCCGCCGCCCTCATCGAAGGCATCCAGGGCGTTGCCGGCATCCACGAGCCGCTACCCGAATTTCTCGCACAGCTGCAAGAGGCTTGCCACGCCAACGGCACCCTGCTGATACTGGATGAAATCCAATCGGGCTACGGCCGCTCGGGCCGCTTCTTCGCACACCAGTACGCTGCCGGCGTGCGCCCCGACATAATCACCTGCGCCAAGGGCATCGCCAACGGCTTCCCTGCCGCCGCCGTGCTCATCGCACCGACCATCCCGGCTCGCAAGGGTATGCTCGGCACCACCTTCGGTGGCAACCACTTGGCCTGCGCCGCTGCCATCGCCGTGCTCGACGTGATTGAGCAAGAGCATCTGGTGGAAAACGCAGCTGCCGTGGGCGAATACCTCATCAGCGAGCTGAAGAAAATCGACCGCGTCACCGACGTGCGCGGCCGCGGCCTGATGATTGGCTTCGAAGTCGAAGGCTTCACCGGCAGCGAGCTCCGCAAAAAGCTGCTGTTCGAGCACCACATCTTCACCGGCGGTGCCGGCCAGCTTACCGTGCGTCTGCTGCCCGCTCTGTCGCTCTCGATGACCGAGGCCGAACACTTCATCGCTGAATTCAAAAAAGCCATCTCCTAACCACCACCTCGATATGAAAAAATTCACTTGCGTGGCCGACATCGGCCCTCTGGACAAAGCCCTGGCCGAAGCCGCCGAAATCAAGCGCGACCGCTTTGCGTTCTCACACCTTGGCAAGAACAAGACGCTGCTGATGCTATTTTTCAACTCATCGCTGCGCACTCGCCTGTCGACCCAGAAAGCAGCCATGAATCTTGGCATGAACGTGATGGTCCTCGACGTCAATCAAGGTGCATGGAAACTCGAGACCGAGCGCGGCGTAGTGATGGACGGCGACAAAGCCGAACATCTGCTCGAAGCCATCCCCGTGATGGGCTCGTACTGCGACATCATAGGCGTGCGCTCATTCGCCGGCCTCAAGGACAAGCGCGAGGACTACGAAGAACGCGTCATCGAACAGTTTATCCGCTACTCCGGCCGCCCGGTATTCAGCATGGAAGCTGCCACACGCCATCCGCTGCAGAGCTTCGCCGACCTCATCACCATCGAGGAATACAAGACTAAAGCACGTCCGAAAGTAGTGCTGACTTGGGCTCCTCACCCCCGCGCACTGCCGCAAGCCGTGCCCAACTCCTTTGCCGAGTGGATGAACGCCACCGACTACGACTTCGTCATCACTCACCCACATGGCTATGAGCTCGCTCCCGAATTCGTAGGCAACGCCCGCGTCGAGTACGACCAGCTGAAGGCCTTCGAAGGCGCCGATTTTATCTATGCCAAAAACTGGGCCGCATACGCCGACCCCAACTACGGCAAGGTACTCTCGACCGACCGCGCCTGGACTGTCGACGCCGCCAAGATGGCTCTGACCGACAATGCCTACTTCATGCACTGCCTGCCGGTGCGACGCAATATGATTGTCACCGACGACGTCATCGAATCGGAACGCAGCATCGTCATACCCGAAGCTGCAAATCGCGAAATTTCGGCTCAGACTGTACTAAAACGCCTTCTCGAATCGCTTTAACTATGATAAATGTTATAAAAATAGGTGGAAATGTCATTGACAACCCCGAAGCCCTCGAAGCTTTTCTGAAAGATTTCGCCGCTATCTCAGGCGACAAAATTTTAGTGCACGGCGGCGGCAAAGAAGCCACACGCATGAGCGAAAGCATGGGCATCAAGGCAAATATGATTGAAGGTCGACGCGTCACCGACCGCCAGACCCTCGACATCGTCACGATGGTTTACGCCGGCTTGATTAACAAACGCATAGTAGCAAGCCTGCAGCGACTGGGCTGCGACGCCGTTGGCCTAACGGGCGCCGATGGCAATTTCATTCAAGCCACACGACGCTCACCCAAGCCGATTGACTACGGTTTCGTTGGCGATATCGACCGCATAAATCACAAATTTTTGGAGACCCTCTTCAAAAACCGCAACGTGCCCGTTGTCTGCGCCATCTGCCACGACGGCGACGGCACCCTGCTCAACTGCAACGCCGACTCCGTTGCCTCGGCCGTAGCCTGCGGTGCAGCTGCTCTCGCACCCACTCGCCTGACGTTCTGCTTCGAAAAGCCGGGGGTCATGACCGACGTCAACGATGAGTCGTCGGTAATTCCGCTGGTCACGGCCGAAACGTTTGCCGAACTCAAAGAAAGCGGAGCCATCGCCGGCGGCATGATTCCAAAAATTCACAACGCCCTTTTGTCGGCTTCGGAAGGAGTCGAAGAAGTGCGCATTTGCAGCGCCGAAAAACTGCTATCAGGCTCCGGCACCTACATACGCACAAAATGACGACAACCGCCGAACATCCGAGGCTACAGACCGCCATAGAGCTACTCCGGCAGCTGATTGCCACGCCTTCACAGTCGCGCGAAGAGTGTGCGACTGCCGATATATGGGCCAAGTGGCTTACCGCAGCAGGCGTGGCCGATGTGCAGCGCACTCACAACAATGTGTATGCCGTAGCTCCCGGCTTCGACCCTGCCCGTCCGACGCTGATGCTCAATTCGCATCACGACACAGTGCGCCCTGCGGCCTCATACACTCGCAACCCCTATAGCCCCGACATCGAAGGCGACTACCTCTACGGCCTTGGCAGCAACGACGCCGGAGCCTCGGGCGTGGCACTCGCCTCAACGTTCGTCGAACTCTACAGTCGCACAGACCTGCCCGTAAACCTTATTTTTGCTATCACGGCCGAAGAAGAAGTGATGGGCGAGCACGGCATGCGCGCTCTGCTGCCCCTCCTGGCCGAGCGAGGGCTCACACCCGACATGGTACTCGTGGGCGAACCGACCGGTATGCAAGCAGCCATCGCCGAACGCGGCCTGCTGGTGCTCGACTGCACAGCCACCGGACGCTCGGGCCACGCTGCCCGCAACGAAGGCATCAACGCCCTATATCGCGCCATGGAAGACATCGTAGCCTTGCGCGACTTTTCATCTGAGCGCGTCAGCTCCGTGCTGGGGCCGATTAAGGTCAACGTCACTATGATTAACGCCGGCACACAGCACAACGTGGTGCCCGATCGCTGCACATTCGTAGCCGACGTGCGCACCACCGACGCATACACCAACGAGCAAACCGTCGAGCTGCTGCGCCGCTGCGTGAAATGGTCGGAACTGACTCCGCGCTCGACACGCGTACACGCCTCGGTGATACCGACCGACCACCCACTGGTCAAAAGCGCCGTGGCGCTGGGCCGCGAGACATTCGTATCGCCCACCACATCTGATATGGCTCTGATGCACGGCATACACTCGCTCAAGATGGGACCCGGGCAGTCGGCGCGCTCACACACTGCCGACGAATACGTGCTCATCTCCGAAATCAACGAGGCTCTGCACCTCTACCCCCAACTCATTACTAACCTAAAATTTTCTGACATATAATGGCGAAACAACTCTGGAACAAGGGCTTTGAGCCTGACCAACTTATTGAGAACTTCACTGTAGGCCGCGACCGCGAACTCGATTTGCGACTGGCGCGCTACGACGTACAAGGCTCAATGGCACACATCAAGATGCTTCAGAAAATCGGTCTGCTCACAGCCGAGGAACTCGAGCAGTTATTGCCGGCTCTGCAAGAAATCGCCGACATGATTGAAGACGGACGCTTCACCATCGAGGAGGGCGTAGAGGATGTGCACTCGCAAGTGGAATTCCTGCTAACCGCCAAGCTGGGCGACGTCGGCAAAAAAATCCACTCGGGACGCTCGCGCAACGACCAAGTTCTCGTCGACCTCAAGCTCTTCTTCCGCGACGAACTTCGCCACATTTCCGATGCCGTCAATCGCCTGTTCGAACGCCTGCAAGCGCTCTCCGAAGAGCATCGCGACAAGCTGATGCCCGGCTATACCCACTTGCAGGTGGCCATGCCCTCGTCGTTCGGCCTGTGGTTCGGTGCCTACGCCGAAGCCCTCACCGACGATATGCAGATGCTCGTTGCCGCCTACAACATCGCCAACCAGAACCCCCTGGGCTCAGCTGCCGGCTACGGCTCGTCGTTCCCGCTCGACCGCGAGATGACAACCGACCTGCTTGGCTTTGCCAATCCGCACTACAACGTGGTGGCTGCGCAGATGAGCCGCGGCAAGACCGAACGCGCCGTAGCATCAGCCGTAGCCGCAATTGCCTCGACACTCGGCCACCTCGCCATGGATGTGTGCATGTGGATGTGCAGCAACTTCGGCTTCGTGAAATTCCCCGACGAACTCACCACCGGCTCCAGCATCATGCCCCATAAGAAGAACCCCGACGTGTTCGAAATCATGCGCGGCAAGTGCAACCGCCTGCAGTCGCTACCCAACGAACTGACCATACTGACGGCCAACCTGCCGCTGGGCTACAACCGCGACCTGCAACTGATGAAGGACATTCTCTTCCCGGCCACTACCGAGCTGATTGAATGCCTCGACATGGCCACATTCATGCTCGAGCATATCTCCGTCAAGGACGACATCCTTGCCGACTCGCGCTACAACTACATTTTCACCGTCGAAGACGTCAACCGTCTGGTACTCCAAGGCGTGCCCTTCCGCGACGCTTACCGCCAGATCGGCATCGCCGTCCAAGAAGGCACCTACCGGCCGACACGCTCGGTCAACCACACCCACCTGGGCAGCATCGGCAACCTCGCCACCGACGCCATCGCCACCAAAATGCACGCCCTACAATCCAAACTCAACCCATAAACCGGAGCCGATATAAGAAGACCTCGCCGGAAACGTCCACGGGATGGAGTGTAACCTCTCCATCGGCAACTACATCCGTAAAAACAGCCACACCGCCAGACGCGCCGGCATCACTGAGATGTAAAGCATCTGCACATAGCTGAAAATCAAAATAAAGTATTAACTTTGTGTATGGGTACAGTTGTTCGTATTCAAAACGAATCAGAATATAATGAAATATTGCAACAGGCTGTTGCAGTAATTGAGACCGCGAGAGATAATGCCGCCCGTGCCATTGTCAGTACATCCAATGAAACGCATTGGCGCATTGGTCAGCTGCTATATGAGCGCAAACTCGATAGCGCACACGGGGATAGTGTAGTAAAGCGGCTCTCAGTAGACCTGAAAGAGATGTACCCCAAAATGGGCATGTCGGTAAGCAATTTGTGGGCGATGAAGAAATATTACGCCCGATTCCATCTCTCCGATCAAAAACTCCAACGCAGCGTTGGAGTTTTGCCATGGCGACACATAAATCAGTTGATGACCAAGCTGAAAGATGATGACAACGCTATCCAATACTATGCTGAAAGAGCTATCGAAAAAGGATGGAATTGCGACTTGTTGGTGAATGCCATCAAATTGGAGATGCACAAGCATCATCCGGAAGCCAACATATCAAATAATTTCACAGTCGCACTCCCGGAGGCTCAGGCAGCATACGCCAACGAAGTTTTCAAAGATTCCTATTGTATGGGATTTCTTGGAGTGACTGAGCCGCTTCTTGAACTAGAGCTTGAGCGGAGATTGGTTGAGAAGGTAAAGCAGTTTCTTCTTGAACTCGGTCAGGGGTTTACATACATTGGCAATCAGCACGTTCTGTCCTATAACGGCAAGGATTACAAGGTGGATATGCTTTTCTTTCATCGCGGACTTAGGTCGCTCGTTGCCGTCGATTTGAAAATATCCGAGTTCATGCCCGAATATATCAGCAAGATGAATCTTTATCTCTCATTGCTTGACAGACTTGAACGTGGCAAAGACGAAAATCCCTCAATTGGCATTATTCTATGTGCCGAAAAAGACAACGTGGAGGTCGAGCTAGCACTTGAGGGGTTTACCAAGCCCATCGGCGTCGCCGAATACAAACTTATCGTACCTCAAAAAGAGCTAAAACAACTAATCACTGACGAAATAAAGACTTTCAACCAAGAAATCGCTGACAAATCAGGAGAACCATTAGAAGAAAAAGGCTGAGTATAGCAGTTTTTCTTTTCCCCAGCCCTCATATAGGTAGGTTTGGTTTATCGAGCATATATAAAGCACGAACCGAACTAATCCGACTGACAATATCCATGACGATTCCAAATGTGTCATAAAAAGATCCTCCACGCACAAGGAACGCTTTGCAGTCTTCACCGTTTTAATATGGAATTTCCGGAACGGATACCAAGAGGTCAGCCCCTCGTCGATGGCAAAGTTGAAGACCGCCCGGAGATTGCGCATGTGAATAGCCCGGGCATTTGGAGAGGGCGCCGTCTTCGCCATCGCAGCATCAAACCCCAGCAGCCACGACCGAGTGATATCCTCGAAGCGCAACGCACGACCACCCGCATAAGTCCGAAGATGCGCGAGGGTGCGCTCATAGGTGAGCCGGGTGCTTGCCTTTTTAGTGGCCGCGAATTTTTCAAAGACCGGGAACAGCAGCGAGGGGTCGGGTTTTTCAGACACCTCCTCCGGTTCCGGCAAGACAGCACGAGTCACGGCCTCGTGGATTTCGGCCAACGTATAGCGAGAGCCGGAAGCCACCACCGACAGAAAGGCATCCTCCGCTCGGAGCTTGAGCCGAGCAATCGCATTATTCAAACGAAGATGGGATGGATGCTTGTCAGTCACCCGGCAGCGTTCGGAATCCCACATGCACGGCTTCAACGAAAGACCGAGCGACACATACCGAACCTGCCGCAGGTGCGACAGCGAAATTTTAAGGAGCGCAGTCCCGTCCGCTTTCAGACGGCGACCATCAAGGTAGAGTTTTAGATTTGCCATAGCCAAAAGAGCCGACACGCAATGTACAAACTTTTGCGCAAACAAGGCAGAACCTAAGGAAACGCAATGAAACACTTTGGAACATCTTTGTGCCGTTTTTTTTGACAAGGAGTGGCTGCACCACAATCAAGCCCCAAAATACAAAAAGACTTGCAAATCTATATCGTTGATTTGCAAGTCTTTCGAGAGTGGTGCCACCAGGAATCGAACCGGGGACACAAGGATTTTCAGTCCTTTGCTCTACCAACTGAGCTATGGCACCATCGGGTTTTGCGATGCAAAGGTAGGACTATTTTTTGGACCGTGCAAGTTTTTTCGCATATTTTTTGCCTTTAGGCATTATTTTTGCGATTTTCGGGCCGTTTTCAGACCGATATGTTGCGAAAAATATGGTTAAAGTAGTCCTTTTTTGGGAGCTTGGTCGATTGTAATGGTGTAGTTGAGCGAAGGTGTATTGACTGTGATAGTGTGACCACGGGGTGATTTTACCGAGTTGTTGTCGACTTTGATTGAGAGGGTATTAGTCTCGGCGTCGGTAGTGATTGAAATCCAGTCGGGAAATTCGCTGATTTCAAGCCCGTTGAGGTCTTCAAGTGTAATGACGATAGGTTCGTTGTCCTTAGCATGAAGTTGGATGTTGATAATTGCAGTAGGGACATCGGTCGGAGCAGCGGTCTCGGCGACTTCTTCAGTCTGTTTCGGTGTCTGAGTTTCGGCTTCGGCGGGAAGCTGACGAGGCTGCATAGGTGTGAGCACGGGTTCACCACCCATACGGCGAATTAACCGGGCGCAAAGGTCTATTTGACGGTCACACTTGTCGATGTCGGCTTGGGTCGTAAAGCATGCGCGGGCCTCTTCAAAGAGAGTAATAGCTTTTTGCTGAGCTTCGATGGTGCGAGTACGACGAATTTCGACAGCTTGCTCGTAGGTTTCGGCACAATCCTGAGCCTTAATCAGGAACGGCAGGAGCATCATAACGAGCGACAGTAGTAGTTTTAAGTATTTGTCCATATTTAATCTGATTATGATTTACTTACGATTTTCTATATAGTCTAAAGCTTTTGAGGTATGCAGCAAACGCTCGGCAAGGTCGGCGCGTAGACGTGGCATATCGGCAAAGAGTTCGACTTTGGCGCTTAGGATAGCCGAGTCACGCACGAGCGATAGAAGTAAGCGATTGACGATGCCGGAGTCGAGCTCTGCTGTGGCGCCGACGGCGGCGAGTGAATCGCATCGGCAAAGGAGCATGAAGGCTTGGCGATGACGAATGTCGGCAGTGTCGTCGTCGGCATCGCCAAGTGCAAGCAGCGAGTCGATTTGTCGGTCGCAAATGCGCAATGCGGCATTGAGTGAATCGATTGGCTGAGGGGCCACTGACCCACCGCGAGAGTTGAATACCGGCTGCATAGCTATTAATACCAAGGCAACGAGGCCGACGGCCACAGCGGCGCGGCGTAGCTGTGGCTGACGTGGAGTCGTCGGATTGTCGCCTTGGGGTTGCATATCAGAAGGGGTAGATTTTTTGGTTTTGACGGTTATAAATAACTACGCGACACTTGACCGACTGGGGGACATTGAAATAGTCGTGAGGATAGTTGATGTAGTCGCGGGCAAATTGTGCGAGTTCGGCACGGTCGTAGTTTGTGCCGGAGATGTTCTTGTTTGCGATGGTGATAGTCACCGATGTTGCGGAGACTTCGATACTGCGCATGACGATACCGTTGTCGATTTCGCGGGGGCAAGCAGCAGCCTGTCGCTTCATATCCGGCATCCAAGAGGTGTCGCCCGAACTTTGCGACGAGGTGCGGCTCACGGATTGACTTGAGTTCTGATTTGAATTTTGAGCGGGTTGCTTTTGCGTGGAAGAAGTCGAAGCGGCATTGGCGACGGGTGCATTTTCCCACTCGCCGTTGGAGCGGTTGTAATACAACGTAAGCAAAACATTGCCGTTGGCCGACTTAAGACACTGCGAGACGGGGAAATAGCCATCGGGGGTCGTAGTAACTACGGCTTCAGCAAAACCATAAATCTTGTCGGTAGTTTTATTGTCAGAATCGAGTATTTCCAGCCGAGTTAAGACCTTAAACTTGTTAAAAGTTTGTTTGACAGAGTACACTCGCTTACCGGATTTGTCATAGAAGTTGACACGCGTCTGATTTCCAAAGTCATCGTATTCGTATTTGACGCTGCATATACCGTGAACGCTATTACCGGCAGTAGGCTTGCCGTCAGCCGGCTTGCCGTCAACATCTAAATACTTATCCGATATACGATTGTTATGATTGTCGAACTCGCTCACCATCTTGTGGTAGCCGACTTTGGTATTAACAGGTCGGCCATAGCCATTAAAAACTGCGACTTCGACAGTATTGCCACGATTGTCGTAACGGTAAGTCAATTCGATATCGCCATCTTTTCTGGCAGGTTGATTGTTAGTCGCATAATGTATTTTATGCACGATGCGATTGCGATTATCGTATTCGTAGACAATACGATGCACGCCTTGACTACTTGCTGCCGGTTTTGAGGAGGAGCTCCAAATAGAGATCTCTTTGACGTTGCCCGAATTGTCATAAACATTGCGAAGTTCGTGAGCTACAGCGCTGACGTTGTCGTCGCTGAGCGGCACATCAATTGGCTTGTCCGAAAGGTCGGTAGCCTTAGTGGACACGACAAAACCGAGGTCGTTGTATGAGTAATGTATCTTAGCGGTATTAGGCTTCAGCATTCCTGTAGGCAGGACGATCCAATCGGTAGCTATACGGCCGGTAGCGAGGTCGTATGTGGCATAATTCGTATAGAGCAACTTATTCTTATCGTCGTAGTACTGAGTCTGATTAATACGCGAGATAGTAGGATCGTAGGCATACACTAATCGGCTGAATGCGCCGACCATGACACGCTTGCCACTTGCGTCGAAAAATGCTTCTTCCGAGCACCGACCTTGGCCGTCGTAAGAAATGGCACGGGTAGCAATACCGTTGCGATTGTTGGCGAGCTCGCCATCGACGCCAAAATTCTGAATTTTTTCCACGGAGCCGCCATCGCGTGAATACGTAAGTTCAACCTTGTGGACATTGAGTGTATCGACTACAGGGTTATCGTCGCTATCAAAAAAGGACACCGAGACGCTGCGTCCGAAGCTATCATATTCGTAGACGATACGCGAGTCGTTGCCATTCGGGCCCACCGGAGTGCCATCGATTCGCAACGTTTCCATCGATAGAATATCGCCGGTCTCGTTGTAGGTGTAGCGAAAGCTCGAAATATTACGGTTGTCGTCGGTCTGCTCGCCATTTTCATCAAGGAAGGTCATTTCGAGAGGCAGGCCGGTTGAATTATTCGAATATTTGATACCGGAGATACGGTTGCCATAATAGTGTGCTATGACCGGATTATCGTCATCATCGACGAACTGCATCTGAGCTATGAAGTTGTTTTCGTCGGGTTGATAGACCTCAGCGACGTAGCCACTGCGGTTGAAAACGGGTTCACCGTCGCCATCGACACAAATAGTGCGTGTACGGAAGCCGTGGTCGTCGTATTCATATTGATAACCGGACACACCCGACTTCGAGCTTGCCACGGGCTCGTCGGCTCCGTTGAAATACATTTCGGCAATCATATTTCCGACATCATCGTATTCAAAACGGGCAATGTGTATGTTGTTGCCTTCGTGCGACGGATTACCATCGGCGGCGAAGAAAGCAGCCTCGATACGGTTGCCTTCGTCGTCGTACTTATATCGGCGAATAGATGTACCATTGCTGTCGCCCACGGGATTACCATCGCGGTCGATAGCGATGACTTCGGTGACTCGGCCTTGGTCGTCGTATTCATATTGCTGACCGAAAGCGCCATTTGCATCGGGTGTCTGGAACTTGTAAAGCGACAAGAAAGTGCGCTTCACGAGTCGGTTGTGCTTGTCGTAAGTGAGGTGCATGTGAGCAATGCTCGATGATGAGACATTGCTTGTGTTGATATCAAATTGACGGACAGTGCCATTGTAGAACTTCGGAGAGTTATTTTCGTCGTCGTACTGAATCGCCACGTTAGCGCCCTTGTCATCGTAGGTGAATCTATACATATACAACACCTTGCCATGCGAATCGCGGGCTATCATATAGTCGATTTCGTCGTTTGAGCCATAGAAATACTCTTGATCGGGGAAACGCACACCCAGCTCTTCGGCATCTTGATACTCAACGATACGTCCTTTGCCATTGACAAGCGACAGACGCGTGACTTTGCCACCGCGAGTCATAATACGGTAGCTGACGTTGCGAGCTCGCTGCTCGGAGCCATACAGTGCGCCTATGCCCACAGGCACGCCTTTCACTTCGACATAATCGCGATAGTAATAAGTCTTGGTACGCAGCATTCCCCAGACGAAGAATCCGGCGACGACGGCAATGAGTGTCAACACTATAGCACCGACCTTGAGAGTACGCGCACCTGCCTGCTTAACTTTCCAAGAGCCGGTCTCAATATAGAGAGCGGTGCGACGTCGCACTTGCTCGGGTGTCGGGCGCTTGTCGGGGTCGGCATCGAGCATTTCGTTGATGATACTCAGCAGGCCGGCCGAAAGGTCGGTGCGGTCGATCGACGGGATGGGCTCACCCTGAGCCTGAACAAGGCCGCCATGGTCGCCGAAAGGAGCATTGCCCGTGAGCATCTCGTAAGCAGTAGCGCCCAGCGCCCAAATGTCGCCTTTGCCGTCGGATACACCATTGAATCGTTCGGGAGCCATATATGCTCGTGTGCCGCCAAAGCTTGCAGCCTCGCTATTGCGGCCGGTAGAGATGCCGAAGTCGCTCAGCAAATAGTTGAGGTCATCGTCGAGCATTATATTATCAGGCTTGATATCTTGGTGGATCACGTTGTGGCGATGGAGGTGCTCAAGACCGGCAGCCACATCGTGCAGCAAACGCACGACGTCGGATTCGTCGCAACGACCGACCATCGAACTTACAGAGCCATTTTCACAATAAGGGAGGACAAGATACGGCACGCCATCCGTCACAGAGTAGTTGGTAGGCGTCAGCAGATTCTGGTGGTTGATATTATATACGGTGGTAAACTCCTTTTGGAAGTCTTTTGCACCATAAGAGTCGAAATCGGCGCACGCAGCCGTGAAGACCTTGACAGCCACACGCAAGTTGTTGGTAAGCGTATCTTCGGCAAGCCATACTTGTGCCGACGCGCCTTGTCCGAGCATCTCGTTAAGGCGGTAGCGTCCGTCGAATATCGTATTTGGTTCTAAGTATATCATAGTCGGGTGATGAAAGCAGCTTGCCGCCGCCAAAAGATGTGACAGACGGGAATTACAACAGGTTCAAGACTACGTCGTCAAAAACGGTGAAAGCCAAGATAACCATGACGGCCAAGAAAGCAACAAAGCACAGACAGACGACCTTCCAAGGGAAAGGACGGCCGGATGCGCCGTTGCTGCGATGCACAGGCTGCCGGTCGGCGTCCTTATTGACATCTGACACAGGCACCGATTGTTTGTCGGTATAGTGAGAGACAAAAGACTGCCGGTCGCTAAATCGCTCAGTGCCGACCGATTCGGATTGCGCGGCCGCAAGCGGTGTTTCAGACACATCGGCCTGCCCGGACATTGGATTAATATCGGAGCGCCGCCGCGTACGTCGCGACTCGGCTCGCAGCAGCTCGGGCATTAAGGCCATGACAGCCGGCCACTCGAGCAAGAACGTTCCGGCCAAGCGTATCTCGTCGTCAACAGATACGGTCACGGTCTGATTACGTACCTCACGGCCATTGATAATAGTGCCGTTCGAACTATGGTCGGTAAACATCAAGCGCCCGTCATCGTCGAAACACAAATCGGCGTGTCGGTTGCTGACCGTCTCAAACTGCTGACTGACAACGAGCGAATTGTCCGGTGCACGGCCAATTGTAATGGTTGAAGCCATTGCTACTCTTTAGTCTCCGGTTTATTTTGAGGCTCGACAGGTACGAAATCCGGATTTTCGTTCAGCGGGACGATCTCCTCGGTATCAGAAGTAGCGTTCTCTTCAGGTTTAGCCTTTTCTTCGGCTTTCTTCACTTCTTTTCCGACAGAATTCGACTTTGGCTTTGCAGGAGCTGCGGGAGTGGGATTAGCCGCAGGTTTCTCTTCTACATCAAAGACTTCGGGAGCTGCTTCCGGTTCAGTATTTTCGACTTCATCGGTTGAGGTTTCATCACCCTGTTCATCACTCAAGTCGTCCTCATCGTCGAGTTCGTCTTCATCAGCATCGACAGCGACTTTATTGGTTGTTTCATTTTGGCTATACATGTAATATGCAATGCCACCGCCGACAAGCAGCAGCGCTACAATAATTACAATCCACAGACCGATGTGCGACTTTTTCTTCTTTGCGTCGACCGGCTGTTGAGCGCCTTGATTATCGGCTGACGATGCTTCGGACGCGGCAGGCGTTTCGGGTGCGGCAGGTGCAGGCGCGGCCACCGGCTGAGCCGCTGTAGGAGTGGCGGCAGCTTGGGCCGGTGGAATTGTCTTCAGAGGCGAAACGCTTGTCGCTATAGCCGGCTCACTATGAGGCTTAGGCAGGACCTTGTTGGGGACGCGGTCGACAGTGCTCACAGCGCCACCCGAGTCGATAGCGGCAACTGCAACAGTGACATTATCGTTGCCACCTGCATCGAGTGCAGCATCGATGAGCTTATCGGTCATGACATTTACGTCGTCGGTCGAAGTCTCGACTATTGCCTGAATGGCATAGTCGCGCAACAAGCCGCTAAGGCCATCGGAGCAGAGCAGAATGATATCGCCATCGCACAGAGGCTGTGGCGCAAACAGACAGTCGGGCTCGGCTTTCTGCTTGGCATCGCACAGACAGCGCGTGATGACGTTGCTGTTGGGATAGTCGAATGCGTCTTCTTCGGAAATCTCACCGGCATCAACAAGAGTCTGCACATAAGAGTGATCTTTTGTCACCTGGAACAGGCCGGTGGTCTTGTTGTAGATATAAGCGCGCGAATCGCCGCACCAGCATACGTAGCAAAGGCCGTCGAGCAACCAAGCCATCACGATGGTGGTGCCCATGCCGCGAGTTTCAGAAGTTGATTTCCGCTTGATGCGTCGATCGCCTTCGACGGCCACATCTTTCATAAATTTCTCGATAGTGAACCGATTTTTGAGCACCTCGGGGGTGAGATTATCAGGCGTAAAGAATTCGCGAACGGTGTCGATAGCGATGGCCGAAGCGACTTCGCCGGCATTCATACCACCCATGCCGTCGGCTACGACCAGCAGAGCGCCATTCGCGCCCAAGTCGTACGTCTGGTTGTTGACCCAGGTCATCGACTGCTGCGTCAAATCAGCAGCGGCCTGGAAGTTATCTTCATTATTGGTGCGAACACAGCCAACGTCAGTTTTGGCGGCTATTCGGAATTTTATATCTGACATAATGATTAGAAATATCAGTGATTAATCTAAGGTGGAGCGAGGACAGAGCTTAATTTGCGGACAACTTCGATTTTTCGCCGGAGTCGAACGGCTCGCCTACGATGTCGGTAGAGCTTTCGTCGTCGGTAGGTTGTGCGTCATCTTCGACAGCGTCATCGGCAGGTGCGCTGACAGCATCAACCGACTCGCCAAGCGAAGGAAGGTCGGCCGCAAGCACGGTCCAAGAATCTTCAAGACCCGACGGCGGCACGATAAAAGCGCCTAGACGAAATTCCAGCACACCCGGAGCAGTGGTCACAGGCATCAAGAAGATACTACCGATAATATCACCGGCATCGGGTGCGTTCAAGGGCTTATATGCAACGGTCGTAGCATTATTACCGAAATTCAAAGTTGCTTCGTCGTAGGTAATATTGACACGTTGGCGGTCGGCTATGGTATCCGAAGCATGGTCGTAAGTGAACCACATGATGATACCCTCGACAGCAGCGCCGGCAGGGACGGCCGTTGCAAGACCTACATTTTCGGTAGCGGGGTCAAACTGTCCGAGCAGCACGGGCGAGCTATCCGCTCCGGCCGGTATCGGCTTAAGCCATAATTCTTCGTTGATAACGAACGGCTTGTATTCTCCACTACCATCGGCCGGAGCCAAGGTATGGTCGTTGAGGCGCGTCTTGTAAGCGGGATTGTTGCGATATTTGTCGAAGCGAGCGTCGTAGTCCCAGGGTTTTTCGGCACAATCCGAAAAGACCGGACCGGAAGTGGTCATAACGCAGAGCGAGTATTCGCGACCGAAAACAGTGTCGTTCTTCGCGCGATATCTTTGTTCATTGTCGTCTGCTACAAAATATGTAGAGCGCACGACACTGATTGCCGGCAGCACAGCTTCAGCGATATACTTATCGAATCTTGGCATACGAACTTGCCGAAAGAAATTGTTCTTTTGAGCGGCAGCGCCGGCCGTACACGCGGCTATCAATGCGGCAAACGCCAGTTGACGAAATATTCTCATATATAATTAATGTGTATTTTCAAGTTAATGTGTATCAATTGATGTTTCTCATTAGTACATAGCCGAGAGAGGCACGACACGCGATTTCCACTTAGCCACGGCCGAGCTCTCGCCGGTACGGGCGCCGAGGCGCTCCTTGCCGGAGATGATGCCGATGACGATCGGCTGGCCATCGCGCTGAGCGAATACGGGGCCGCCCGAATTGCCGCTATCGACCTCGTCGTTAGCCAACAGAATGATACCGTCGTAAAGGCCGCTTTGGCCTACAGATGATTCTACATAGTTGGGGCTTACGCGACCGGTGGTAGTGAATTCTTCGGTGCCGACCGAGCGCGGAAATCCTAAGATGTGGAGCTTGGTGCCGGCACCGAGATTTGCACTCCATTCGGCATCAAACTTCAGGCCTCCGCTCTTACCGGTCGAGAAGTAAGCCCAGTCGTCGGCACCCACGGCCGAATCACTGTACTTGACAGGAATCAAGATTTCGTTGCCCTCACCGTCGGTGATGGATGTGGTGCCGGTTTCATAGTTGGTATAGCCCCACTCCCAAATCGATGATTGGGGTGTGTATTCGAAGGTAATTCTGTCGCCGGCACCCGACACGGCAATGAATTTATATTTGAGCGACTCGGGCTGGAAGTAGTGGAGCGAGTTGAGAGTTGCCATAGTCTCGTCGTCGAAATCACCGGCATGGTGGTAGCCCATGTCGACACAGTGCTTGGCCGTCACGAAGCGGCCGTCTTCGAGCAAGAAACCTGTACCGGAGAATGCGAATTGGAATTCATCATCAAGATATACGCCCACAATCAGATAGTAGACATTCTTCGACACTTCGGCGAAGGCCTCGGGAGTCGGAGCCATATTTCGGCTCATCGCGGCGGCACGGCGCTGCGCATTCTCAGCCATCTGCTTGACATTTTGCATCTCAAGCTGCTGGTGTGCGACAGCTTGGTTGATATTGAGCAGTTCGCGGCATAGCGAGTCGGTACGTTCCACGTTGTCGCTATTGTTTTCGATTTCCTCGGCCAAGAGTTTACCTTGGCTTTCGACATCGTCGGCCACACCTTTGGTAAACATGGCTAAGTAGACGATTGCAGCCACAGCTACGACAAGCACACCGGCCATACCCACCATGGCCCACTTATATGGTTTGAGCGCCTGCTTGCGGAAAAGATCGAAACGCTGAGTGAAATTAATAGAGCCCATCGAGGCCTTGTCGCCAGTCGGGATAATGAAACGCAGCTTCGGACCGTTGACCGAAATCTGAATTTCATCGCCACTCTGAAGATACCATTCGGTGGATATGCGACGTCCGTTGAGCAGAGTGGAATTGGTCTTTGAAATCTGCACCAGCTTCCAGTTGTCGCCATCGCGCACGATGGCGGCATGGCGACGCGAGACAGTCTTGAAATTTTCGTCGAAGCGAACTTGGCAACGAGGGTCGCGACCGATTTCTATATTGTCGACAATAATCTTCTGCGCCTCGCCCATCTGATGGAATTTCGAACTGACACAGTGTTCCAATATGTAGTAGCTCTTTGAGCCGGGGCTCACCAGCGAGCTGACACCGGCGCCCAAAGTTCTGGAAAACTGGTTCGAAAGCGGAGTAGTGCTGTTGTTATTTGCCATACTTTATGTAGGGTATGATTTGTTTCTTCAGATATAATTAATAGCCTTCGGCTCGGAGTTTGACATCCCCAATCGACAGAATGTCGCCCGGATTGATAACCAGCCCGTCGATCGACACCTCGGTCGAATTGACAAACGTGCCATTGGTCGACCGTTGCCATTGGCTGCCGCCGGTATTCATCAGCCACTGTCCGTCGCGCACTACCCATGCGCCGAGCGTATAGTCGAGTTCAAGCGTACAATGACGGCGCGACATATAGACCGACTGAGTTTCCTTAATCGATATGTCGTTAGTAACAGCCGGGTCGCGGCGCCCGACTGTGAGCACGGCGCGATCGCCCTTGAGCATATCGTCAAGGCGATATACACGGCCATATTCTTCGCCTTGCATCACACGCAGGAGCAGACCATTGACCACTTTGCGACTGAAGTCCTCGGGAGTCTCCACCTCGGGGATGCGAGGCGTGCTGACAGGTCGCGGCACGCAAGCCATCACGTCGGTAGCGCTCTGAAGGCGCTTCTGGAAGTTCGGATTTAGGCATCCTTCGAGCATAGCAATCCACTTCGCGCTATTGTCGAGATGGCGCAAGGCGTCGCGGTCCCAGTTGCCCGTTCGGCCACGTTCGAGATATGGCATCAAGTCGTGTTCGCCCTCGAGCACGCCGAATGGCAAGCGCCCGCCGGTAAGTAGCTGATACATCATGACGCCGAACGAGAAGATATCGGTCGTAGGCAACACGGTAGCGTCGCGCACGGGGCGCACTTGCTCGGGGGGCATGTAGGCATACGTGCCGAATATCTGCTTGGGACGCCCCATCAGATTGCGCTCGGTCATGCGCTTGTTGCGGTCGCCGGCTATACCGAAGTCGGTCAGGGCAAACGTGCCGTCGGCCTTCTGCAACACATTCTCCGGCTTAAGGTCGCGATGCACCTTTCCGGCGGCATGCAAGGCTCGAAGGCCGCCAAGCACCTCGATTGCCACCTTGGCATAGTCGAGCTTGCTATTGGTTGCCAGGCGTATCAAGTCGCCACCGGGGCAATACTCCATGACGATATACGGATTGCCACTCGCGAAGCCATGGTCAATCGAATGCACCAGGTAGGGCGAGTTGATGCGTCCCGTCTCAAATTCCATATCGAAGCGTTGGCTCAGCTGATGACGGATATCGGGATGCACTTCCCAAAGGCGTAGCAACTTCAGTGCGTAGCGTCCGCCATCGGGACCGACCACCAAATACACATTGCCGAACGAGCCTTCGCCCAAAGATTTTTCAATACGATACCGGCCGGCGACAGTATCGCCCGCCTGGTATCGGACTCTTTCGATTATCGGTGTTGAAATTGGCATTGTTCTTTTCGGTTGAGTGAGAGATTATTACCGGAAGACTCCGTTAATCATCAGTCTTCCTGGTCGGAACCGAACACAAACATACGGTCGCCCATGAGGATTACATCGCCATTGCGAAGCTCGGTCTTGCGGCCGGCGCGGACGAACGTGGTCTGGAACGACGATTTATCTTCGATGAACCATTTGCCGTCTTCGTAAGATATACAAGCCTGCTCGCGCGAGGTAATCGTAGAGTTGTTCGGGTCGACTTTCTCGCGATTGAGGCTTACACTTTCGCCTTCGAAAGCGACTTCGGGCTGTGCGAGCACTTCCTTTTGGCGCGGCACGAGCGTGAGTTTGAATTCATGCACGATGGGCTGCACGAGCGGGTTGATTGTGCCGGAGAACTTGCCGGCGTTTGCAAAGGCCTGCTCGGCATTCACAGTGGCTTGACGCTGGAAAGGAATTGTCTCTTCCTTAGGCTCGGCGGGCTTGGGCGCTACCGGCGGCTCGGGAGTGGCGGGCTTGGGCGCTACCGGTGGTTCGGGAGCGGCAGGGGCGGATGCCGTAGCGACACTCTTGATTTGGAATCGGCAGTTGGGGCACTTGTCGGTGTCGGGGCGCAGCGGATAGCCACACTTGGGGCATACCATCGGCTGCGGATCTGCAGCGGGTGCCGGACCGGCACCGGTCAAAATCGTCCCTTCATCGACGGGCGACGCAGCCTGACGCGCTACTGCGGGCTTTTCAGGAAATACATCATTCTCGAAGACGGTGCCACTCAGCACATCCGATTGGCGCGGAGCGGCAGGCGTTGGCGGCACTGCGGGCGCTGCCGGAGGTGTCGGAGGCGTCGGAGGTGTCGACATAGGCATCGGCGGGGGCGTGGAAGTCGACATGTTTCCTGCCGATGACTGATTGCCAACTTCGATCAGAGGTGAATTACACTTCGAACAGTGGGTGGCTCCGGGCTTGTTAGGCCAGCCGCAATTTTTACAACGCATGGTATTTATATTTTATTGGTTTATTATTTTCGTAGTAATGCGCAAATTTAGCACTTTTTGCGGGCTTTGCACAAAAAATTACTAACATAAATTGTGAAAATCGTGTTTTTTGTGATGAATGTGCCGTTTTTTGTGACAAGCACGCCATCTGCAGCGCAAATCCTCGAACCGGCGCAACACCGATTTGCCGAATCGGCTCTAAATTTGTAACTTTGCAGCCTGTAAACCCGTAAAAAATAAAAACTAAGATACATTATGGCATTACAATGCGGCATAGTCGGACTCCCCAACGTGGGCAAGTCGACCCTCTTCAACTGCCTGAGCAACGCAAAAGCCCAGAGCGCCAACTTCCCTTTCTGCACCATCGAGCCTAACGTAGGCGTAATCACCGTGCCCGACGAGCGACTCAACAAACTCGTCGAAATGTGCAATCCGCGATCCATCGTACCCGCTACGGTCGAAATCGTCGACATCGCCGGCCTGGTCAAAGGCGCATCGAAGGGCGAAGGCCTCGGCAACAAGTTCTTGGCCAACATCCGCGAGACAGATGCCATACTGCACGTGCTGCGCTGTTTCGACGACGACAACATCACACACGTCGACGGCTCGGTCAACCCCGTCCGCGATAAGGAAATCATCGAGTACGAATTGACGCTGAAAGACCTCGAGACCGTCGATGCGCGCATTGCCAAGACACAAAAGCAGGCCCAGACAGGCGGCGACAAGGTAGCCAAGATGCAGTACGAAGTCCTCGTGCGCATCAAGGAAGCCCTCGACCAAGGCAAACCCGCCCGCTCGGTGAAATTCGACACACCCGATGACCAAAAATTCGCTCGCGAGTTGTTCTTGCTCACATCGAAGCCCGTGCTCTACGTCTGCAACGTCGACGACGCCTCGGCCGTCAGCGGCAACAAGTATGTCGACGCCGTGCGCGAAGCCATCAAGGACGAAGACGCATCGCTCATGATTGTAGCCGCGCAGACCGAAAGCGAAATCGCCGAGCTCGACACCTGGGAAGAGCGTCAGGAATTCCTCGCCGAAATCGGCCTCGAAGAGTCGGGCGTCGCTCGCCTCATCCGCGCCGCATACGCCCTACTCGACTTGCAGACATTCTTCACCGCCGGCTCCGACGAAGTGCGTGCCTGGACTTTCCGCCGCGGCTCCAAAGCCCCGAAATGCGCAGGCGTCATCCACACCGACTTCGAGAAGGGCTTCATCCGCGCCGAAGTCATCAAGTACGACGACTACGTGACACTCGGTGGCGAATCGGGCGTGCGCGATGCCGGCCGCCTCGGCGTCGAGGGCAAAGAATACGTCGTGCAGGACGGCGATATCATGCACTTCCGCTTCAACGTCTAACCCCCAAAAACAGACACCACACAAGATACTGATATGGCGGCCCTTATGCCGCCATATTTTTTCAACTTCCCAAATATCATTTATTCCTATTTTGTCCATCGAATTCAAACAAAAAGGCCACCATGGCTTGAGGTGAACAATTAGGCTCGAAAATTTTCGTTTTTTTTGCAATAAATCAGACAGAGCGACGTTTACATTATGTAAATCGTTCAAATGTTCTGCCTATGAAGAATCTTTCTACCCCTGAAGCCGGCTATGCCGAGCAACCTCGCGAGAGCCGTCGCGCTGTCGCACCCGCTAAAAAGACCATCGCTTTCCTAAAGCAGTTTGCCCGCACATACGTGGCCGGCCCCAACTCAGCCCTGCCGGGATTCGTGATGAACTAAGCGCAAAGTACCAACGTAAACGACGCCCACCTATGCACTCGCACAGGTGGGCGTTGACTTTATAATGCTACTATTATATTATCTGACAAAAAGCCGAGCTCGCACACGCTATAGCACAATGTCCCCAGCTCAAATTTAGCAGCACGAAGCCTGCGGTCAGTGCCACCACCTCGAGGATTATCAGCGTGATGATAGTGCCGCGCGAAGGTCCCTTAACATTGAATAGCGCGTTGCAGCCGCCCCAAATACAAGCCAGCGCCGGCAGCAACACCGCTATCGCGAAACAAATGGCCGACCACACGCTGTAAGTACTGCCGGTCTCGACGTAAAAGTCGAAATTATTGAGCAAGGCGCATTCGCCCCAGCCGGCATAGGCTATCAAAGCAGCAATCGTCACCGACAGCACTACAAGCATGCTCAGCCCCACCATCACGCCCACAAAACCGATGAACGCCAGCACTATCTTGCCGAGAATGCTCCAAAAGCCATTGCCTTCGCTTGCAGCGCCGGGAGCCGCCGGAGCAGACGTGCCGAGAATTGTCTGGCCCACGTTGCCCACCGTGATAGGCTGCCCGGTCATTTCCAAAATCTGGCGCGGAGTGCGCGCAGCCGGAATTATCATCCAGGCTAACAGATAAATAAAGAGCGGCACCACACGCGTAAACAAACACAGCACCACCAGGATGACGCGCATCGCTGTCACATTCCATCCAAAGTATTGAGCCAAGCCGGCGATAACGCCGCCGAAGACTTTGTTGCGTTCGTCGCGATAGAGACGCTTCTGCGCACGAGCTGCCGACGCATCATCGGCCACACCCATGAAGGGAGGCGGCGTGGCTCCGCCCTGAGGCTGCTCGCCTTCGGCCGAATCACCGGCCAAGTCGGCCGGGCGGCCCATGCGCTCGATTACCATATTCACATCGTCGATTGTGATGATATTGCCGCGACCGCCGGCTATCTCGCTGAATATTTCGGATATGCGGCTTTCGATATCGGCTACTGTCTCATTGCCTTCTGCACCCGGAAAGGCTACATGAAGCTGTTCGAGATACGTTTTCAATCGGTCGTAGGCATCTTCATCGATATTGAAAATAAGGCCGTTGATATTGATGGGAAAATTCTTTTTCATATTAGTCGGTTGTTGATTTTTGTTGGAGATGGTTGACTGTGGCACAGAGTTCTTGCCACGACTTATCGAGCTGCTCGATGAAAGCCTGCCCTACTTCGGTCAGCGAATAATACTTACGTGGCGGCCCCGAGGTGGACTCCTCCCACTTGTAGGCCAGCAAGCCATCGTTCTTCAAGCGCGTCAGCAGAGGATAGAGCGTACCCTCCACCACGATGAGCCGGGCCTCCTTCAGCCGCGAGATCAGCTCGGTGGCATAGGCCTCGTGCTCGCGCAAGATCAGCAGCACGCAATATTCGAGCATGCCCTTGCGCATTTGTGATTTCAGATTGTCTATATTCATTGTTGTATCCGTTTTTACGGTTTGTGAGTTTTGACACCGCAAAATTAATCACTCGCAAGGTACTATGCAATACAAAGTACTATAATTTAACATATTTTAATTTTTGAGTATTTTCACACCCGCGAACACATTTGTCGGCTGTCGCAAAGAGCCCAACAACGAGACGCCGCGCTCAGCCACCATACAGGCCGCTTTTTAGTTAATTATTCGTAAAAGTGGGCAGAGGCTCAGCATAAATCGCTAACTTTGTAGATGACTGTGCGGCAAGCACAAGTCACAAACCGAACAACAATGCACACCATGATGCCCATAACAATACTCTCGATAGCCTCTCTCCTGGGCTGTGCAGCCCTCTTCATGGCCTTCCTCAAGCGCATGCCGGCCGCTGCAGTAGCCTTTCTCGCTATGATTGTAGCAAACACAAGCGGTCTGGTCTCTTTCACTGCTAACCAACTATGGTTCTGGGGCGCGGCAGCAGCCATCGCCATCGCTATACAGTATATCGCCGGCAGCAATATGCCGCGCCAACGCGCGCTGTACACCACCGGCGGCGCCCTGGCCGGAGCAGTCCTCGGCCTGGCATTCGGTAGCGAAGCCGCAGTCATCATCGCCGGCGCTGTAGCCGCCTTCCTTGGCTACGAAGCCTATGGCCGCACACCCGCCGGGCGGCGCCACCACCACCATCGCCACCTCGATGCGTTTGCCGCCGTCGCCCTTCCGGCGCTGGTCAACTTCTCCATCATCATGCTCATCTTCGCCCAACTACTTCTGATTAAATGAAAAAAGCCATATACGCAATATTCGCCTTCATCGCTTTGGCAACGACCTTCGGCGCTTCGGCTGCTCGCCCCACCCTCGGCAAGCCCGACCTCGAAGCAATTCGCCTCGCCACTACCGACGAGGCATCAGACTACTACTACCCGAAACTTCTCAAATCATTCATGGCCAACGACACACTGATGTCGCCCACCGAATTTCAATACCTCTACTACGGCACACTTTTCCTCGAGGACTACGACCCCTACCGCCCGGCAGCGGATGCCGAGCGCCAAACCGCTCTGGCTCCGCTGTTCAACAAACCGCAATGGTCGCGCTCCGAACGTAAGCAAATCCTCGACCACGCCATGGCTGTCCTGGCCAACAATCCGCTGAACCTGCGCCAACTCACCAACCGCATCTACGTCTACGAGCAAAACGGCAAGATGGACCTCGCTCGTATTTGGCAATACAAGCTCAACCATCTGCTTCTCGTCATAGCCTCGTCGGGTTCGGGCCTCGACCCCGACAATGCTTGGTTTGTGGTCTATCCCCACGACGAATACGACTTCCTCAACCTCTCGGGCATCACCATCCGCGAGCAAGAATTCCGCGAGCCATACTACGACTATGTGCTCATCAACAAGAAAGACGACAAGCAACCCGACGGCTATTACTTCAATATCGAAGAGATTTTACGCCAATATTACATAAAGCATCCTTCGGAAGCTGAACAACAATGAAACGCTCATTTGTCATTGCATTGCTGCTACTCACACTGCACGTAGCATTCGCCGCCACCTACACCGTGGCCGAAATTCCCGACGTTCACCGCGCCGACCGCAACGCTTTCGTTGCCAACCCCGACAGCGTGCTCGACGCCGCTTCTGTGGCCGAAATCAATTCGCGCCTGCAAGCCTTGCGCCGTACGACTTCGGTCGAAGCCATGGTCGTGGCTGTCGACAACATAGAGCCGACCGACATCGACGAATTCGCCACCGAGCTATTTCAGCACTGGGGCCTCGGCAAGACCGACAAAGACAACGGCCTGCTGATACTCATCGCTCGCGACATGCGCAAAGTAGCCATCCGCCCCGGCTACGGACTCGAAGGCGTGCTCCCCGACATCACCTGCGGACGCATCATCCGCGACTGCATGGCGCCCGAATTCCGACAGGAGCGCTATGGCCTCGGCACTGCCGCCGCCGTCGGCCTCATCTGCAACATATTACAAAACCCCGAGCACGCCCAAGAGTATCTCTCGACCCTCGACAATGCCGACGACGCCAAGCAAATGACCGGCGACGACGCCTTCGGCATGTACATCGGTATTTGCGGCTCGCTCGCGCTCTTCCTGCTCGTAATATTAGTATTTAAAATCGCAGCTCTGCGCGGCCGCTCACACTACGACAAATACGTAGCCCTCGAGCCATGGCGCTCCACCTACCTAGCCCTCACATTCCTCGGCTTGGGCATGCCCGCCATAGCCTCCATTCCGCTATGTATTCTCTTGGGCCATTGGCGCAACTCGCGCCGCGCATGCCCCAACTGCGGCTCGACAATGCAGAAAGTCGACGAAGTGCACGACAACGATTACCTCACACCCGCCCAAGACCTCGAAGAGCGCGTCGGCTCGGTCGATTACGACGTGTGGCTCTGTCCTCATTGCCACGAGACAGACATTCTGCCCTACATCAACCAAAAATCCGTAATGATTGAGTGCGACAACTGCCACGCCCGCACGGCCGTGCTGCGCGTCGACCGCATCATGACCGCCCCGACGGCCCACTCCCACGGCAAGGGTGTCAAGGAATACGAATGTCTCAACTGCCACAACCGCACACGCCGATTCTACGACATCGAACCCAAGCCCGACGTGGCGGCCGGCGCATTGGCGGCCGGTGCCATCCTCGGCTCCATGAGCCGCGGAAGTGGCGGATTCGGCGGCGGCTCGATTGGTGGCGGCTTCGGTGGCGGCTCTACCGGTGGCGGCGGAGCATCCGGCAGTTGGTAAGCGACATCTGTAGCTTGACGCGCTGATTAGCGCAACTTTTCTTGTCGCCTTTTTCAAAGCGACAAAATGCCTGTATTTCTGAATTCTCGCCGTTATACTCTGAAATTATGTTAATTTTTCAGAAAAAGTTTTGCACTGACGCAAAAAGTGCCTATCTTTGAGCGCTTAAAGTGGTTATACACAAGCTGCACCTTAAATCTAACAAAAACGAACTGCTTTTTTGATAACTATTAAACAACCTATATTATTAACCAACTAATCTTTAACATGAAACTATCCTTACGCAATCTTGCGATGGGTGCTGCATTAGCAGTGTCCTCGTTGGCATTTGCACAAGAGGCGCCTTTCACGATTACTGAAACGTTTAGCACCGTCTTAACAAAAGATAATGGCGGTATTGACGCCTCAGGCATTCGTGGTGGCGT
>CAYSQI010000011.1:0-33849 GCA_964433215.1 uncultured Bacteroides sp. | reverse complement strand
TCGGCGCTTTCCCCAATGGTGGCTCTATCATCGTTCGCCCCGTTGACGACTACACCTTCGAATTAGGCGTTGCCGAGGGCACTACCACGGGCTTCTTCTGCTCTACTTACACCATCAAATTCCCCGAGCCAGAGCCCAAACCCGAACCTCTGCACGAGAACCTCTACCTCATCGGCGAATTCAACAACTGGGATCCGACCGCGATGGAAGAACTCGTACCCGTTGATGGCAAGTACACATACACCTTTACTGAAAAAGCTGAAGCCGGCTTCAAGATTACAACCGGCAAAGACAGCTGGGATGCTATCGACGCAGGCGTCCTTGGCGTTGTTGACCAGCCCAACACTTACGTTCTCGAAGTTGGCACTCCCGTCGCTCTCGTAGCCGGCAAGACCGGTAACATCGCTGCTCCCTCGGAAGGCAACTGGACTATCACTATCGACGAAGCTACCAAGGAAATCACCCTCACGGGCGAATCAACCGAGTTCGTTGTTTCAAAGAAATGGTGGTTTGAAGGCCTCGCCGGCCCTGGCAAAAACGATTCTCGCTTTGCTACAGGCTTTAATGGTAAAATCTACTACAACGACAAAGCTAACAAAAAAGTTGTCGCTATCGATAAAACTGGCGCTCAGGCTGACTACGCAGCCGTTGAAGGCCTCGGTGTAGGCATCACTTCTGACGATGCAGGCAACATCCTTGTTAACAAGGACTTCCCCAGTGCAGGTTCTTGCACCAATTTCGTTATCATCGCACCCGACGGCACTCAGACTGAGCTGACTCTGACCATGCCCGAAGGCGTTACCACTGCTCGCGTCGACCAAATTGGCCGCGTTGTAGGTAACCTTCTCAGCGAAGAAGGCGCATTCTTCTACATTGGCGCAAACGGCGCTACCAGCGTCGCTCTTATCCAAGTGAAGAACGGCGTTCAAGTAACCGACGAACTCACATTCTACGCTACCGAATCTATTTCTGCTCCCGCCATCAACACATCTACTGTCGTTCAACCGATGGTTTCGTTCGACGAAATGGTTGAACTCGGCGACGACGCCCTAAACGCTTTTGCTATTCGCAACCGCAACTCACAGTCTGTTTATTATTTCGATGCCGATGGCACATACACCAACATGGGCGCTGTCGCAGGTTCTAATTCACAGGAAGGCTTCGACGTATTCACCCTTGGCGGCGTTCAGTACCAGGTTGTTCCTATCAAGGGCAAATCAGGCGCTAACTACTCGTCGGAATTCGCAATCGCCGATAGCGAAGGCAATATCGTTTATATCGACGAAATGGACGGTGGTGATGCCGGCCAAAGCTTCGGCTCGTTCACCGCTCGCACCATCAGCGACACAATGGTTGAACTCTACTACTTTATGTCGTCAGGCAAGGGTATCACCGCTGCCAAGTATGTCATCACTCTTGGCCAACCCGAACCCGATCCTAACGCAGGCCACATCTACCTCCTCGGCACTCCGACCAACTGGACTGAACCCGTTGAAGCTAACGCTGCCTTCTACGAAGACTTCAAGCTCATCGAAACTGAAGAAGGTTCAAATGTTTACACCGGTAAGTTCAACGTAGCTAACGGCATGGGTATGTTCCGCTTCATTCCCGAACTTAAGGGTTGGGATTCGCCTCAGTTCGGCGCTCAGGAAGAAGACGCACCCGTTAAAGTTCACTTCACCAATGCTGCTTTCCAAAGCAACCTCGTTGCCGGTAAGGGCTCGTTCAACTTCACCAACTTCATCGGCGGTGAAATCGAAATGACTGTTAACCTGCAGAACAATGTTGTGATACTCAACACTACTGCCGACGCACTCTTCCCCGAACTCGCTGTTCGCGGTGATTTCGACGAATGGGGCGAAGGCTACAAGATGTCTACTCCCGTTGAAGCTGATATTGACGGCAACATCGTCTACACTGTTACAATCGACAACCTCCCCGAATGTGAGCTCAAGATTGGTCAGCCCAACAGCTGGGCATACAACTTCGGCGGTGTCGAAGCTAATGTCGAGCTCAACAATGGCGCACCTACCAACGCTCAGTACAACGGTTTCAACTACAAGTTTGCCGGCGCTGAAAACGTGACAGTAACCTTGACTGCCAACCTCGACTACAACAAGCCCTCGTACATCACCCTTACTTGGATTGCCGATGGCGTAGAAGACGTAGCTGTTGACGCTGCTGAAGCTGTTTACTACAACCTCAACGGCATTCGCGTTGCTGCCGAAGATCTGACTCCCGGCTTCTACGTGAAGGTTGTTGGCACTACCGCCACCAAGGTCGTTGTGAAGTAATCGCAAACTAACCAACCCTCATCCATAGCGGGGCCCCCACAGCGGGGCTCCGCTTTTTTTCGCAACAGCAAGTCTTCACAGCCTTCGGCTGAATTTGATATTTGCCGAGTCAGGAAAAATCACTAATTTTGCAGATATGAATGAAATGACTGATATACGCATCGGGTCGGGCTACGACGTGCACCGCCTGGTGGAAGGTCGACGCTGCATAGTGTGCGGTGTCGACATACCGCATAGCCGCGGCCTGCTAGGCCACAGCGATTCCGACGTGGCGCTCCACGCGCTGAGCGATGCCCTGCTGGGTGCCGTAGCCCTGGGCGACATCGGCAAGCACTTCCCTGACACCGACCCGCAGTGGAAGGGGGCAGACTCGCGCATGCTGCTCCGCGCAGTTGTGGCAAAAGTGGCCGAAGCCGGCTACGTACCCGGCAACGCCGACATCACCATCATAGCGCAAGAGCCTAAGATGGCGGCCCACATCGAACAAATGCGCCAAAACGTGGCAGCCGACCTTGGCATCGCCGTGGGCCGCGTCTCGGTGAAGGCAACTACGACCGAACGACTGGGCTTCACCGGACGCGCCGAGGGCATTGCCGCCGAAGCATCGGTGCTCGTCTTCAGTCGCTGCGACAACTTCAACACTCAGCAATGACCCTCTACATCACCGACCTCGACGGCACTTTTCTGAACAACGACGCCCGCGTCAGCGCCACGTCGGCCCGCATAGTCAGCGAGCTGAGCCGCCGTGGAGCTCTCATCTCGATAGCGACCGCCCGAACGCCCGCCACGGTAGTCGAGCTGATGGCTGACACGTACACCACCACCGACCTAGTGGTGATGACCGGCGCCGCAATCTGGGACCGCCGCCGCGACTGCTTCGCCGAGATAAAGATGCTGACGCCCGACGAGGCTCGCGCCGTAGTCCGAGGCTTCGAAGGCTCGGGCATCAGCCCCTTCTGCTACACACTCAAGGACGACCGTCTAATCGAAGTGTACCACGACGACGCAGAGCTGTCGCCATCCGAACAGCTCTTCGTAGACCAGCGCGACGACTTGGCTCTGAAACATTTCAACATCGGCCGTGCCGCCTCCGAAGCCGCACTCGACCGCATGGTGCTGGCCTTCGCCATGGGGCCGCACGACGCCATCGTAGCAGTAGCTCGCCGCCTGTCGGAGACGACATCGTGCTATGTGTCGTACTACAAGGACACCTACTCGCCCGACCTGTGGCTGCTCGAAGTTTTCGCCAACGGTGTGTCGAAAGCCGCCGGCATCGAACGCCTGCGCCAAATCACCGGCGCCGACCGCGTCGTAGCCTTCGGCGACAACCTCAACGACATAGCCATGTTGCGCGCCGCCGACGTAGGCGTGGCCGTAGGCAATGCTCTCGACGAAGTGAAAGCAGTCGCCGACGTGGTCATCGGGCCAAACACATCCGACGCCGTGGCACGTTATATATTAGAAGACTTCGAAAAGAGCCACTGCTAATCGCCCACCCACTCAATAAACGGCTGACTGCCGCCCCACCCCTCAACAACGACTCTCAGATATGAAAAAACTTTTCCTGCTCGACGCATACGCCCTCATCTACCGCGCTTACTACGCCCTGATTCGTGCTCCGCGCGTCACCACCGGCGGCTTGAACACTTCGGCCATCTACGGCTTTTGCAACACGCTCGACGAAGTGCTGCGCAAGGAAAACCCCGACTACATCGGCGTGTGCTTTGACCCGCGCGGCGGCCACACCTTCCGCCACGAAGCATATCCCGAGTACAAGGCGCAGCGCGACAAGCAGCCCGAAGACATCACCCTGTCGATTCCGTACATCAAACGCATACTCGAAGCCTACCACATACCGGCCATCGAAGTCGAAGGCTACGAAGCCGACGACGTCATCGGCACACTGGCTCGCAAGGCCGAAGCCACCGACTTCGTCACCTACATGATGACGCCCGACAAGGACTACGGCCAGCTCATCAGCGACCGCGTGCTGCAATACCGCCCCTCGCTGCGCGGCCAGGGCTTCGAAGTGCGCGGTCCCGAGCAAGTGTGCGAGCGCTACGGCATCAGCCGCCCCGAGCAGGTAATCGACCTGCTGGCGCTCGAAGGCGACGCCAGCGACAACGTGCCCGGCTGCCCCGGCGTCGGCGAAAAGACCGCCGCCAAACTTATAGCCGAGTGGGGCTCGGTAGAAAACCTGCTGGAACACACCGCGGAGCTCAAGGGCGCCCTCAAAGCCAAAGTCGAAGCCAACACCGAGCAGATTCGCTTCTCGAAATTTCTCGTCACCATCAAGACCGACGTCCCGGTCGACATCACGCCCGACGATCTCATACGCCGCGAGCCCGACGTCGACGCCCTGCGCGCCATATACGACGAACTCGAATTCAAGACATTCACGGCACGCCTTGCCGCACACACCGGCGCGGCACCCGAGGCTGAACCGGCGCAGCGCCCTGCCACCACCGCACCGCTGCAAGGCTCGCTCTTCGACGACGACGGCGAAGTGACTGCCGAAGCCGCCCAGCCCATCGAAGCTACACCGGTCGACGTACTCGAAGAGCCCGAGGCCATAGCCACATTCATCGACCGCGCCATCAATGCCGGCACCATAGGTGTCGCCGCCGAAATCGATGGCGACGAAGCCATGCGCGCCACTCTAAGCGGACTGTCGCTGGCTACCGCCGGAGGCACGACAGCTTACATCGTACTCCCCACTCGCGGCGACAACCGCACCCGCGTGCTCGAATCGCTGCAGAAGCTATTCGGCGGAGCGGCCACACTGGTGAGTCATGACGTCAAGCGCCTGATGGTCATCGCCCGACGCCTGGGTCTCGACTGGACCGCACCCTACTTCGACACCTCCGTAGCCCACTACCTGCTGGCACCCGAGACGCCGCACGACCTGCCCACCGTGGCCTTCGCCATGCTGCGCCGCCGCACAGCCGACTACAGCCTCTCGGCCACCGAGCGCAAGAAGGTGCGCCACGCCTCTGCCGCCGAAGCGGCCGCAGCCACCGGCGAGCGCGCTGCCATAGTGCTCGACCTCATGCCACTCCTCTCCGAAAAACTCCACACCGACAATCTCTGGCAACTCTACACCGACATCGAAGCGCCTTTCATCCCCGTGCTGGCCTCAATGGAATTCGAAGGCGTGCGCATAGACCCCGCCGAGCTTCTGCGCCTGTCGCAAAAACTCACCGAGCGCGTCACCGCCTACGAGCAGCAGGTCTACGAACTCGCCGGCGAGCAGTTCAACATCAGTTCGCCCATGCAAGTTGGCCGCATACTGTTCGAAAAACTCGCCATTGACCCCAATGCCAAGAAGACCAAGCGCGGCGCGTGGTCGACCACCGAAGAAATCCTCGAAAAACTCGCACCGAAGCATCCCATCGTAGGCCTCATACTCGAAATTCGCGGCCTGCGCAAGCTGCTGACCACCTACGTCGACGCCCTACCTGCGCTCATCAACCCCGCCACCGGCAAGATTCACACCACCTATAACCAGATTGTGACCGCCACGGGGCGCATCTCGTCGACTAACCCCAACCTGCAGAACATCCCCGTGCGCACCGACGACGGCCGCGAAATACGCCGCGCATTCATCCCCGACCAGGGCGACTTGCTGCTCTCGGCCGACTATAGCCAAATCGAGCTGCGACTGATTGCCGACATCAGCGGCGACCCCGAGATGATCGACGCATTCAATGCCGGCGCCGACATCCACCGCGCCACGGCCGCAAAAATCTACCACGAACCGCTCGACGCCGTCACCGACGCCCAGCGTCGCAACGCCAAGACCGCCAACTTCGGCATCATCTACGGCATTTCGGCCTTCGGCCTGTCGGAGCGCCTCGGCATCCCTCGCGGCGAAGCCAAAGAGCTTATCGAAAACTACATGAAGACGTATCCCAAAATCAAAGAATACATGGAGCAGACCATCGTGCGCGCTCGCGAGGACGGATACGTCTCCACCATTCACGGCCGCAAGCGCTACCTGCCCGAAATCAATTCGCGCAACGGCGCCCTGCGCGGCTACGCCGAACGCAACGCCATCAACGCACCGCTACAAGGCTCTGCTGCCGACATCATCAAGATTGCCATGATAGCCATAGCCCGCCGAATGAAAGACGAAGGCCTGCGCTCGCGCATGATCGTACAGGTGCACGACGAACTTGTGTTCAACGTCAAGCCCGACGAGCTCGACCACCTGCGCGCTCTTGTGATCAGCGAGATGGAGCACGCCTACCGGGGCCGCGTCACCCTCGAAGTTGCAGCCGGCGTGGGCGCTAACTGGCTCGAAGCCCACTAAGTTTTCTCATCGTTATTTTAAACTTTACTTCTCCTAAATTGTCTAAATAAAAGACAAACCTAAAAAACAGAAAAATGTCGACAGAAGATAAAATAAAGGATGAGAAAGCCGACCAAACACCAAGCAGCGAAATGTGGTTCGCTATCGCCTCAATAGCATTCACCATCTCAGCATGGTGTTCGGCAGCCTTCAATGCCTGGGCGGCAATCGGGCTGAGCGCTATAGCTATAGCGATGGGCGTGACCGGCAGGAAATGCCCAGGGCGCGCCATGCACAACATAGCGATAGGCGCAATCATAGCTGCCACCGTACTACTGATAGTGATAGCAGCCTTTCTTATAGTCGTTTATCTCGGATTACGTTCTTAACTCCCCTCAATTTTTGAGCAAATCGGGGCGCAGACGCGCCGTGCGCTCGAGCGACTGCTCGTGGCGCCATTCGGCTATGCGCGCCTCGTGACCGCTGAGCAGAATGTCGGGCACGCGCCAGCCATTGTACTCGGCCGGGCGAGTATATACCGGAGGCTCGAGCAGGTTGTCCTGGAACGAATCGCTCAGCGCACTCTGCTCGTCGCCGATAGCGCCGGGAATGAGGCGCACGATAGCATCGGCAATGATAGCTGCGGGCAGCTCACCGCCGGTGAGCACATAGTCGCCAATCGATATTTCCTTAGTAATCAGATGCTCGCGGATGCGGTAATCGACACCCTTGTAGTGACCGCACAGTATGATGATATTCTCGAGCATCGACAGCGAGTTGGCCATCGGCTGAGTGAGAATTTCGCCATCGGGGGCCGTGAAGATTACCTCGTCGTAGCTGCGCTGCGCCTTCAGGGCCGAGATACAGCGGTCGACCGGCTCCACTTGCATCACCATGCCGGCATCGCCGCCGAAGGGGTAATCGTCGACCTTGCGATGCTTGTTGGTAGTGTAATCGCGCAGATTGTGAACCTCAATGGTGACGAGGCCCTTGTCGCGGGCACGCTTCAGTATCGAGCAGCCAAGCGGCGACTCAAGCATTTCGGGCAGTACGGTGATTATGTCGATGCGCATAGTTATACATTATATATAAAACAATTCTCCCTCTGTCGGGAAGTCGGCCGACAAAGTTACGCATAATTCGCGAGACAGGCAAATACGGTCTATTATTAACTTAAATAATGTTTCTAAATGCCAATAATTATTAATTAACAGTGTTAAAACCCCGGTAGTAATGAAAAAACCTTTAAATTTGTAAGCTGAAAGGGACAATTGCGTCCTTTTTGCACGCCTTAAGTCAATATTCAAAAATAAAAATAACTAACACGAGAAACTAAAACCTTGAATACCAACTAATAAAGTAATTATGAAAAAACAGCTATTTTTACTGTTATTTTCCCTGTTTGCGATTGTGGGCCAAGCCCGAATCGTGACCGGTACGGTTACCGAAGCTGAATCAGGCGAGCCCGCAATCGGCGCGTCTGTTGTAGTGAAAGGCCAACAAGGCGGCCAGGTAACCGACATCGACGGCAACTACTCTATCGACGTACCCAACGACCAGGCTGTACTGGTCTTCTCAATGGTAGGTCTGAAGACCGTCTCAGTGCCCGTAGGCAACCAGACCGTTATCAACGTGACACTGGAAAGCAACACTGAAGTGCTTGGCGAAGTGGTCGTAACCGCTATGGGCCAGTCACAACAGAAATCAAAACTGAACTTCTCAGTACAAGAACTCAAGAGCGACGATGTCGTTGCCGGTCAGTCGAGCAACTTCGTCAACTCGCTTCAGGGTAAAGTTGCCGGCGTGCAGGTTTCGATGGCCGGTGGCTCGCCTAACTCGGCTTCGCAGATTGTGGTTCGCGCAATCTCGTCGATCAACGACAGCCAGAACAACGAACCTCTGTTCGTAGTCGACGGCATGCCTATCCGCGGCGGTGCATCGTCGATGGCCGACCTTAACCCCAACGACATCGAATCAATGTCGGTACTGAAGGGTGCGGCTGCATCGGCTCTCTACGGCCAGGAAGGTGCCAACGGCGTTATCCTTATCACCACCAAGAGCGGCAAGGACGGTAAAGTGACCGTCACAGCCAGCGGCGGTTGGGAAATCTCGAACGTAGCTCACATGCCCACTATCCAGAACGAATTCATCGGCGGTAGCAACGGCTTCTACATCTCCAACTCGAATGGCGGTTGGGGTCCCCGTCTGAACCCCGAAATGGGCGACCAATACTACGACAACGTAGACGGCTTCCTCGGCACCGGCTTCATGCAGAAGTACGACATATCTGTATCGGGCGGTAACGAAAAATACTCAGCCTACGCTTCGGCCAACTACATGGACAACGAAGGCGTCGTTCCCAACGACTACAAGAAGCGCCTCGGTATCTTCGTGAAGGGTGAATTCAACCCCTCGGAAACCGTAAAAATCATGCTCTCGACCAACTATATCGACAACAACTCGCGTGGCTTCGGCAACTCGATGTCGTCGGTTTACAGCTGGGCTATCAACCGCAACATGGCCGACTATCGCCTCAACAACGGCCTGCCCAACTGGTCGTGCCGCTACGACGATTGGGACATCCTCAACGACAGCCAGCGCCTCGACGCAGCCCTCTCGCCCTACTACAGCCGCTACATGGACGGCTCGAAGACCGAAGGCCAGCGCGTCATCATCAACTCACTCATCTCGTGGGAACCCATCAAGAACCTGACCTTCACCGGCAAGTTCGCCTACGATAAGGGCTGGAGCACTTACCAATCGTGGTCTGTGCCTCGCTACGCTCAGGACGAATTCGTATTCGACGACCTCGGCCTCTCAGCCGACGGCACCGGCTCGAAGAACGACTGGTACGGCCGCATGGGTACATACGACTTCGACACCTCGCGCGCTCAGCGTATCACCGCCCAATTCCTCGCCAACTATCGCTGGGACATCAACACCGACTGGAACCTCAACTTCTTCCTCGGCGGTGAATACACCGAAAGCCAGGGTCTCTCGGGTAGCTTCGGCGGCCAGCACTTCGTGCTCGAAGGCGATTTCTACTCGTTCAACAACCTCGACCCCAACATCTTCTCACTCAAGGACAACACACTGAACCGCAGCAACAGCAACAAGTACGGCTACTTCGGCGAATTCCGCATGGACTGGCGCAGCGTCGTACAGCTCTCAGTCACCGGCCGTCTCGATGGCTCGTCATCGCTCCGTCAGACCAACAAACCCACCTACTTCTACCCCTCGTTCACCGGCGGTATCATCTTCTCGGAACTCTTCCACATCAACAGCCCCGTATTCTCGTACGGTAAGCTTCGTGGTAACTACGCTAAGGTAGGTAAAGACTGCATGGCCAACCAGTTCTCGAACAACTACAAGCAGTGGCAGACAATGCCCGACAACGGCTTCGCTGTGAACCCCGGCCTGTCGCGCGCTATCACCCTCGAACCCGAAATGACCTCAACTTGGGAAATCGGTACCGACCTGCGCTTCTTCAACAACCGCACTCGCCTCGACCTGGCTTACTACAACACCACCGTTGACAACCAGATCATGGTCGTGCGCGTATCGCCCACATCAGGTACTATCCTCCAGACCCGCAACGAAGGTTCTATCGAAAACCAAGGTGTCGAAGCTACTCTTAACCAGACCATCATCTCGACCAAGGACTTCGAATGGACCGCAACCCTCAACTTCTCGATGAACCGCGGTAAGGTAAAATCACTGCCCGACGACATGAAATACATCGCCGGCGGTAACTCGCAGTACAGCGACCTCTACACCTCGGCATTCCTCGGCGAATCGACCACCGGTATCCTCGGTTCGGACTACCTCCGCAACGAAAACGGCGACATCCTCATCGACGAAAACGGCTATCCTCGCCTCTCGACCGAAAAATACAACTATCTTGGCAACCGCGAACCCGACTGCCTCATCGGCCTCGGCTCGAGCCTCACTTACAAAGACCTCTCGGTATCGTTCCTCTTCGACGGCCGCGTTGGCGGTAAGGTGGCTAACATCACCGGCCGCAGCCTCATGAGCAACGGTATGAGCAACTACATCGCCAAGTATCGCAACCACAAGATTCTCTTCAAAGGCGTCGTTGAACAGGCCGACGGTACTTACGTTCCCAACACGAACACCGTAATCCTCGACCAGCAGACATTCAACAACTACATCTACAACGCCGGTTCGAACTTCATCGAAGATGGTTCTTACATCCGTCTGAGCTACGTAACCGTTGGCTACGACTTCACGAACCTTCTGAAAAAGCTCGGCTCGAGCAACCCCATCAAGAGCCTCCGCTGCTCGCTCACCGGCCGCAACCTCTTCCTGCTGACCAAGTACAGCGGCTGCGACCCGCAGGTAATGCCCGGTGCAGTATCGGGTACAGGTGCTATGGGTATCGACCAGTACAGCGTCCCCGCTCTGCGCAGCTTTAACTTCAACGTTAACGTAACATTCTAAACACTGAAAGCTCTATGAACAAGATAAAAGCCCTTTCATTGGCTGTACTGACCGGTCTGGCTCTGACGGGATGTAACGACGTCCTGAAGGACAACGTCAACATCGACAGCGCTCACTCAAACACCGCCGACCTCGGTCTTGCTCCCGTCATATTCTTCGCAAACCAGATTGTATATGACCACGCAGAGTACGGCACTTACCTGTCGCAAGCACTTACCACAATGGGTAAGAGCGAACGCGGCGACCGTTCTTACAAATACGGCTGGGGCGGCTTCATCACCGCTCAGCGTCACCCCCAGTGGCGTCGCCACTACTACGATATCGGCGTTAACGGCAACGACCTGATCGACAACTCGCGCGCCATCAACTCGCCCAACTACGAGCTCATCGCACGCACCATCATGCTGATGTCAACTCAGCTCACCACCGACGCTTTCGGCGACATGCCCCGCGAAGAAGCTTACAAGAGCAACAATCCCCACTTCGATACACAAGCCTCGGTCTACGCTTGGATGTTCCAAGAAATTGAAGACCTCCTGGCCATGTACAACGACCCCACAATCGTTAACGCACCCGAAAACCGCACAATCGACGTAACCCGCGACCGCATCTACGCCGGCGACCTCAACAAGTGGAAAGGCCTCGTACTCGCTATCAAGGCTCGCCTGCTGCTCCGCAACATCCCCAACATCGACCGCTCGGCAGCCACTTGCCAGAGTATTATCGACGCTGCTGACGCTGCTATCGAATGCTGGCGCTCGGGCGACCTGCTCTACGGCAGCTGGTTCGGTAACGAGCCTCGCTACAAATTCGACGGCGGCACATACGCCAAGTCGGCTTGCTGGGGCCCCGGCGACACTCGCTTCGACACCTGGCAGTCGTATGCCAACAACCTCGACCAAGCTGTTCCCTCGAAATTCTTCATGCACGACCTCCTCGGCATCGTTAAGCCCGGCAACGAAACAAAGCAAGGCAAATGGGATCGTCTGCTCGGCTATGGCGCCGACCCCCGTCTGACTCTGCTCTTCGTAGCTAACGATGGCCCGATATCAGCTACTAACGACGAAAACAAGGCTCTGATGCTCCGTTTCCTCGAAAACAACATCGGCGCAGGCCAGACCTTCAAGCAGACTCACTTCCCCAACCTCTACGCAGGCGCTTACTGCGGTGGTACTGATGCCTACAACATCCTCTTCACCATGGAAGAGCTCTACTTCATCAAGGCTGAAGCTTACTACTGGAAGGGCGACAAAATCACTGCTTGCCAACTCGCCAAGGAAGCTACCGAATGGAACATCCAACGCCACCTCGACCGCTACCTGGCCGACAACGATGGTCAGTATCCCTACACCGACGGCAATCCCATTAAATATGGTGCCAACTGGTGGCCTCTCCACGTAAAGTCGTTCCTCGACAACGAAAACGGCCAGGATCCCACAGTTAAGGCTATCCGCACCACCAAGTGCGAAGAAAACGGCCAGGGCCATTGGTACTTCAACGAATCGGCCTACACCCTGAGCGACCTCATGATTCAGAAATACATCGCCATGTACCTCCAGCCCGAACAGTGGACCGATATGCGTCGCTACCACTTCTCGAACAACCGCAACAACTATGGTATCGGCGATGCCAACGAAATCGTTTATCCTACACTCCGTCGCCCCTACAACCTCTACAAGCCCTACTTCGTAGACGGTCTGAGCAACGAAGAGCAGGAAAACACTTGGATTCAGCGTATCAACTACGACCCCGAAACCGAAGAAAAATACAACCAGAAAGAACTCCAGCGTCTGGGCGCTTACAAAAACCACCAGTGGCTTCTCAAGCCTATGAACTGGGCTCAGGAATACGGCACCCGCACTTCGCTGACTGCTGAATAATCTGTTTTATCTCTCAAACATCAAAAACGAAAGACAATATGAAAATTCAATATAAAATAGGATTTCTGGCACTCGCTGCACTGGCCACCACCTCGTGCGCTCGCCACGACATCATTAATGACGTCGTGGAAATAGGCCCCGAAGTGCCTAACGCCTACTGGCAGCTCAACTCGACGGTCTGCAAAGCCGGCGAATCATTCGGCTTCCAGGGCAAATACACCGTATCGCCCGGCAAAACTCCCGACCGCAGCGAAGTTTGGTATCAGATTGTTCGCGACGAAGAAGCTTCGGTGCTCTCAAAGCTCGGCGGCACATCGCTCGGTTATACACACAAAGCTACCAAGACCGACACAATCCGTTCACTTCAGTCGATGGCCGTATTTCCCCACGATGAAAACACTTGGGACGGCTACGAATACATCGTCAACGGCACCGTGCCCGTATCGCGCACTCTCGCTCCCATTAAATGGGCCGACATCAACGCATGGGACGAAGAAAACTTCAACTCATACTATCCCGAAGGCTTCAAAGAAGGCTTCCTCAACACCGTTATCGGCTACCTGACCGACGAGGCTACAGCTGACAACTACTACAACTCGCTCCGCTCGGTCTACATCTCGTACGACTTCACTAACGAGCAATTCGCATCTGTAGGTCTGCCCGAAATCGACATGACTAAGGCCGACGCCGACAAGAGCGACAAGTGGTTCTCAACCACTACTGCCGACGACAAGGACATCATCGGTTACTACTACTACACCGTTGTCGACAGCGTCAACGTCGTTAACGAAATCTCAATCGAAGAAAACGAAACCTTCACAGGCGCGCCCACCTACCCCGTGTACAAGGCTGCTGACTGGGTATTCTGCCGCTACGACGACAACGCCGGCGCTATCGTGTCGACCGTCCGCACCGAATGGCTGCCCAAGTTCCGCACGCTCCTCGAATCAATTCCTTTCGAAGACTGGATCTACGACAGCGCTAACTCTTGCTACAAGGTAGACTTCGCTCGTAAATACACCCTCAAGGCTCAGTTCCGCGTCTACGACACGGAAGGCAACGAAGGCCGTGCTTACGACGTTCTTGACATTTCTATTAACTAATCAGCTAACCACCATTGAAAGTCATGAAATTATTCAATAAGATAGCTATGGCCGCCTTAGCCCTCTCGGCGCTGTCGGCCTGCACCGAAGACTATGTTGACTCTGTGCAGCTCGAAGGCAAGGCCGTTGACTTCACCTACAACGTAGACGGCGACGAATACCTGCTCGACTACTACGTGGTATCTGCGGTAAAGTTCAACAACACATCCGCCAAGACCGGTAACTATGTTTGGGATTTCGGCGATGGTACCACATCTACCGAAGTATCACCCGTGCACAAATACGAAGCAGCAGGCAACTACAAAGTGACCCTCACCCTCGAAGGCGTGGGCTCGCGCACGTATCCGCTGCAAATCAACGACATCGCGCCTGTGCTCACTGTAGCTACACAAAGCGACGACATCATCGAGTTCAACAAGACTACGATGACATTCAACATTGAGCTCCCGAACCCCGAAAATCTTGAGACTCGCTACGTATGGACCTTCCCCGAAGGTACCACTTACGAAGATGGCTCCGAAGCTACCGAATTCGTAGGCTACAGCCACGCTGACGGTACAATCGACTATCCCGAACCCGTAAAATTCCGCAACATCGGTTCGCAGCGCGTATCGATTGTCACCACATTCGACACAGCTGAAGGTGGCCAGAACCGTCGCCTTGCCGACACTTACCTCAACGTACAGGTAGGTTGCGACAAGCCCGCTTCGACCCTTTACTACGCTCAGCGCGGTGGCAACATCAAGGCTATCAAGCTGCTCGACGAAATCCCCGAAGACACTAAAATCATGCCTTACGACCTCGGCGTTCCCACCGGCTCGACTGTCTTCAACCTGCTCTACAACTCTACTCAGGAAGTTTCCAACTCTGAAGACCCGGATGCAACAACTGAAGATGTCGATTGGATTTACATCCTCGACGCCGGCAAGCAGTACTACTATGTAAACGACGAGAATGGCGTCCTCGGCGACGGTAACATTACCGCTATGAAAGCCGACGGCACCGGTGTCAACATCGTTATCACCAACGTTGGCGGCGCTGCCTTCTGCGACCCCTTCCGTGGCTGCATCAACAACGGTACGATTTACTACTCCGACCGCAACACCGGCTTCACCGGTATCAGCTGCACCACTCGCGGCGCTGTTGAAGGCAAGGATAGCGACAATCGTCGTGGCAACTACGTGATGACCAACGAAAACACTCCGTTCAAGGATCAAGGCATCGCTTGGGGCGCTATCACCAATGGCCTCTATCGCGACCGCAGCGGCTGGTGGTGGATCGGCAAAAACTACAACGCATTCGGCATCTTCCGCTTCCGCGACTCCGACGTTTACGCTTCGGAAGAAGAAGCTAAGAAGCACCCGCTGCCCTCTTCGCCTCTGCTCAGCGGCGAAAAGACCTCTACCTTCACCGTGGATGAAGACCGCCAGATGGTTTACGTATACCATACCCTCCCCAACCAGGGCTTCATGGCTTTCAACTTGGTCGACTACAAAGAAACCTTCGAAGTGAAGGACGCCGTATTCACCAAGACTATGAGCTGCGCACCGGAAAACACCACCGGCGACGAAGGCCTCTACGTGACTCAGCTCGCTGTTGACCCCGACAATGGCAAGGTTTACTTCTGCTTCCGTCCGGAATCAGGCGACGAATCAGGCCTCAAGGCCGGCATCGTAGTTTACGATCCCGAAACTAAGACACTGAGCAACTATGGCGAAACCTCCGACCTCGCTACCGGTTGCGTTATCAACACTCACAAGACCAAACTCTTCTGATAACTATTTAGAAGTTACTTCGCAAAAGGTAATCCTCGGCCGCGTAGCCGCGGGTTACCTTTTGCTTAATTAACCAACCGGATATTTCAGCGTTTCATCCGCTAAAATTAAGAAATCAACATTCTATTGCCAATATGAGAAAATTTTTCACGACCCTGCTCTGCGTAGCTTTTGCTGCTCTCTGCCTTACCCCGCAGGCCGAAGCTGCTCAGATGCGCGAACATCGCGCCGTGTGGCTCACACCATATCTGGGCGAATGGCCCGGCACCGGCATCACCGCGTCTAACGCCGAACGCCTTATTACAAACCTCGATAAACGTCTCGACTTGCTGGAAGAAGCCGGCATCAACATCATATACTATCATGTACGCTCAATGTGCGACGCCACTTACAAATCGTCGTACGAGCCATGGTCGAAAGGCGTGTCAGGTACTCGCGGCAAAGAACCGTACTTCGACCCACTCGCAAAGCTGCTCGAACGCGCCCACGCTCGCGGCATCGAAGTCTACGCTTGGTTCAACCCCTATCGCTACTGCGGCCAATACCGCTTCGGCGACAGCCCTCTCGACTACGAAGTCTCGCATCCCGACTGGCTCATCATGCAGAACGACGAATGTATCCTCAACCCCGCGCTCGAAGAAGTGAAGCAGCGCATCGTCGACGTCATCGTTGAAGTTGTCGACAACTACGATGTCGACGGCATCATCTTCGACGATTACTTCTACTCGAACCCCACCCCCGACGCACTCGACGACGCGCTCTACAATGAAGCTAAGGCGGCCGACCCATCGGTGGGCACAAAGATTCAGTGGCGCGTCAACAACGTCAACTCTATGGTGCAACGAGTAGCACGCGCCATCAAAGAACACAAACCCTACCTACCCTTCGGCATCTCTCCTGCCGGCTCAGCTTCACCCGCCAACGTCACTACCGAATATGGCCTGGAGCCTTCGCCTGAAGGCGACTGGCAGTACAACGCCATTGCATCCGACCCTCTGTCGTGGCTCAAAAACCAATGGATCGACTTTATCGCGCCCCAAATCTATTGGCCCAACAAATTCGACATCATGCAAGACTGGTGGAACATCGCCGCTCGCAAGTTCGGCCGCCATCTCTACACCGCCATCAGCTTCTCCAACTATAATACCTACGGTGGCGAAGAATTCACACGCGAAGTCGATTACGCTCGCGACCTACTGGCCGTAGGCGAAAGCGGCTCGAGCTTCTTCCGCTATAACACCGTGACCAACTCATACATCAAATACAATGGCAGCAGCATATCGTTCCCCAAATACATCGGCCAGACCTCATACTCTACCCGGGCGCTGACTCCAATTCGCCCCTGGAACAACGTCTACGCCCCCGCATACACGGCCAACGTTCACCGCGATGGCGACAACCTTGTGTGGGACGCAGTCGAAGGCATGCGCTACACTGTCTACGCATTCGCTGCCGGCGAAGAACAGAAGCCTTTCAGCTCTAACCTCGTGCAAGTTTGCTACACCAACTCGCTCGCTATTCCCGCCGAGCTCGCAGACTGCACTTTCGGTGTCGCAGTCTACGACCGCTACGGCAACGAATACCCAATGCTGCTCGAAGGCGCTACGCTCGGCGAAGCCGTCGTCGCTCAACTTACATACCCCGAAAATGGACAAAAAGCCGCAGACCTCTTCGATTTTACATGGGCGGAAAATGGCCACGACAACATTCTGGAAGTCGCTACCGATGCAGATTTCACCAACATCATAGCCACCTGCCAGACTCACGGCTCTACCGTAAATTCTTACCAAGTGCCCAACCTCGAAGAAGGTAAGACTTACTATTGGCGAGTACGCACCAACGCAGTCAACGCTGCCGCCGGCCTGTCGGAAGTCCGCTCGTTCGTTGCTTCGCGCTTCGCTATCACCGGGCCCACCGGCAAGGAAGAGACCACGACCCCGACCATCACCTGGACTCCGGCCTATGGCGATGCTACTTACAAAGTCGAAGTCTCGGTTAACAACAAATTCACCGTTCTTCACTACACCGGCGAGACCACCGATAATTCGCTTACCATCGATGAAGGCAACCTACAATCGGGTCGCCACTACTACTGCCGAATCACCGCCTCACGCGATGGCCGTAGCTCCGTAAGCGACATCACCGAGTTCTGGACCGCCGACTGCATCCCCTCGCTCCCGAAATTCGTCAACCCGTCCTCAGACGGTGCTACTCTCTACGCCAACCAGACTATCGAAGTCGCACCTGTAGCAAATGCCAGCAGCGTGAAACTGAACATTTCGAACAATGCTGAGTTTACAGGCCGACTTTTCTCACAGACCATGCGCGACGGCGAAAACAGCACTAAAGTCCTGTCTGACATCAAAATTGCCGGCCAGAAACTCGTAGCCGGCCAGACCTATTACATCCGCGCCTGCTCACTCTACTTCATACAGAGCAACCAAACGGCAGAACAATCGACCGACTACACCTTCACGTCGTTCGTCTACAGCGACGCTAATGGCGTAGGCGACATCACCGACGACGAAGACAAAGTCACTATCAGCCCCGACGGAATTGTAACAATGCCCGTCGAAGGCAACTCGCTCAATGTCTACCGCCCCGACGGCTCATGTGTATTCTCATGCGCAGGCGCCCCGTCGACCGTCGACATATCAGCTCTGCCCGCCGGTCTATATATCGTAAATGTCACCGGACCGACTCCCGCTGTCATCAAATGGGTAAAATAAATAATACTAATCTATAAAACAATGAAAAAAGTCCTAATCTCCCTCGCAGCCGCCGTGGCAGTGTCGTTGGCACTGCCCGGCCCGGCTCGGGCGGCCGAATTCCGCGAACACCGCGGTGTCTACATCACGCCTTACGTAGCCGACTGGCCTACAAGCGCCATCACCACGCAAAACGCCGAGACTCACAAACGCATCATGCGCAACACTCTCGACAAATATCGCGACGGCGGCATCAACGTCATCTTCTTTGCCGTCAGGCCGATGTGCGACGCTGCCTACAAATCGGCCTACGAGCCGTGGTCGTCGACCATCAGCGGCACACGCGGCAAAGAGCCCCCATTCGACCCCCTGCAGTTCATCATCGAAGAAGCTCACGCCCGCGGTATCGAAGTCTACACCTGGCTCAATGCCTACCGCTACTGCACTCGCTACAAGCACGGCGAAAGCCCGCTCGACTACGAGCTCACACACCCCGAGTGGCTCCTGGTGCAGGAGCACGAGACAATCCTCAACCCCGCTCTTGAAGAAGTGAAGCAGCGCGTCTGCGACGTAGCCGCCGACATCGTCGACCACTACGACATCGACGGCCTCCTCTTCGACGATTACTATTACTCAAACCCGACTCCGATGGAAGTCGATAAAGAGTACTACGAAGCCGCACTCGCTGCCGACCCCACCATCGGCACTCAGCTCGAATGGCGCGTGTCGAACGTCAACGACATGATTCGCCGCGTACACGACACCGTCAAATCACACAAGAATTGGGTAGTGTTCGGCACCAAGCCCGCCGGCGTAGCGTCGCCGCCACACGTCACCACCGAATACGGCCTCGAGCCGTCGCCCAACATTCGCGAGCAGGACTGGCAATATGAAGCCGTGGCCGCCGACCCACTCTACTGGTACAAGCACCACATCACCGACTTCATGGCACCTCAAATCTACTGGTGCGACCTCTTCGACCCGCTACAGGACTGGTGGGTAGTCGCTTCGCGTAAGTTTAACCGCCACCTCTACTCAGCGGTCTCGCTGAGCAACTACAGCAAGTTTGGCGCCGAGGAATTTGCTCGCGAAGCCGAATACGCACGCGCCGGTCAGCCCGACAACGTCAGTGGCATCGGCTTCTTCCGCATGAATTACTACAACAGTAGCGCCACCAAATACGACGGCAAGACAATCTACCTACCCGAGTATATGGGCAAAACCGCCTTCGCCACACGCGCACTGACTCCGATACGCCCATGGAACAATGTCGTAACGCCCGCCACGGTCACAAACCTTCGACGCGAGGGCTCCACACTGGTCTGGGACGAAGTTGAAGGTATGCGCTACACCATCTACGCTTTTGCCGACGGCGAAGAGCGCAAACCCTACAACACCAACCTGCTGCAATGCCGCTACACCAACTCGTATGAAATCCCCGACGAGCTGGCCGGCCACACCTTCGGCGTTGCAGTCTACGACCGCTACGGCAACGAATACTCGATGAGCATCGAAGGCGAAAGCGCGGCCGAAGCTGTCACCGCCGTCCTCACCTACCCCGCCGATGGTGAAAAAGCAGCCGCTCTCTTCGACTTCACTTGGCAAGACAACGGCCAGAGCAACGTCCTCGAAGTTGCTACCGATGCCGACTTCACCGACTGTGTGGTCAACGTGCCGGTCGCCGGCAGCAGCATCAACTCCTTCATCATTTTCGACATGAAGGAAGGTCAAACGTACTACTGGCGAGTACGCACCTCAGCCGTCAACGCCCCGACTTCTTACTCCGCGACACGGTCGTTCGTCGCATCGCGCATCGCCATCACCGGCCCCACGGGCAAAGAAGAGACCACAACCCCGACTATCACCTGGACCGCGGCCTACGAAGGCTCGACCTACCTCATCGAAATTGCCAAAGACAAGAGTTGCAAAAATATAGTCTACACAGCCGAGTGCGACCAACCCAAGCACACCGTGCCTGCCGGCTATCTTATTAACGGAACTCGCTATTACTGCCGTGTCACAGCATCGCGCCAGGGTCGTAGCTCAATGAGCGACGCTGCCGAGTTCTGGACCGTCGACAAAATCCCGACACCACCCGTATTCGTAAACCCAAGTGTCAGCGGCCAGACTATCCATGCCAACGAATGTATCGAAGTCGCTCCGGCCGATGGCATAAGTGCCGTACGCCTACAGTTCGCCGACAACGAAAATTTCACAGGCCGCCTGTCCACAGTCACACTGCGCGACGGAGCCACTCACTCTGCCCCCATTTCGGAAATCAATTCACTGAAATCAAAACTCAAGTCAGGTCAGCCCATCTACGTCCGCGCACAGACCACATACTTTATCCAGGCCAACCAGACGGCCGAGCAAAAGACCGACTACACCTACACCTCGTTTATCTACGACGAGACAAACGGTGTCGGCACAGTGATTGACGACTCCGCCAGCCCGTACGTAACCCGCGAAGGCACCGTCGTGCTGCCTGTTATAGGCAACAACGTCGAAGTCTACCGCGCCGATGGCACACTCGTCCACACCGACTACAGCGGCACACTCGCAGCCAAGCTGCCCGACCTGCCTCTCGGCATGTACATCATCCGCGTCGCAGGGCCTACGCCCGCTACTCTCAAGTGGATTAAGCAATAACACATTAATTTCTACCCCCCTGAAACGCCGGCCACCTCGCCGGCGTTTCTTGTGTATCATTCATACTCAACTTGCGTATTTTATTTGCACAAGGCCGATTATATTTGCATAGTTTATGAATTTAGCTTATCTTTGTGACATAAGAAGCCTATCGGCATCACAACTTTAATCTACAGAATATTATGAAAAAATTCTTTTTTGCACTTGGCGTAGCCTGCTTACTCGGCCTCGCATCATGCGGCAATGAAATCGACAACAAAATCGACAAATTAAACAGCCTGTATGAGGAATCAGTAGAACTACAAAAAAAATATGAAGCCGGTGACGAGGAAGCTGGCAAAGAATTGGAAAAAGTCGCTCAGGAAGCCCTTGAAATCGTAACGGAACTCACCGAAGCTGATCTCAACGACGCCCAAAAAGAAGCTCTCAAAGACTTTCTCGCAAAATAATCAGCAATCTCAGCATAAAGCCGGCGGAACTAATCCACCGGCTTATTTTTTTGCACATTGGCTGTAAAAAATTAATACAAAAGCCATACCTTTGTAAAAATTTCACACACAGGGCACATGGTCACAGCATTCGAAATAGAAACCGCAATGCGGCAAATGGCCGACCCGGAGCAGCAGCGCATCCTCTGTCGGTTTTTCAAAACCGGCGAAGGCGAATACGGCGCCGGCGATGTATTTCTTGGCATAAAGGTGCCGCAAACGCGCGCAGTTGTCAAGGAAGCGCGCCTGCAAGTGCCGCTTGCCGAGATTGAGAAGTTGCTGCAATCGCCACACCACGAAGTGCGCCTCTGCGGCTTTCTGCTGCTCGTCGAAGAAATGAATGCAGCAATACCTCGCCGTGGCATCGATTCGCGCGAGAAAGCGCTCCATAGGGCCGAAATCGCCAATTTCTACATAAAGAACGCACGACGTGCCAACAACTGGGACCTCGTCGACCTCTCGTGCTACAAAATCGTCGGACAATGGCTGCTGCATCCGCAAGCCGATGGCACGATGCCCGTGCGCGACATCCTCGATACGCTTGCCCGGAGCGACAATCTCTGGGAGCAACGCATAGCCATCGTCTCGACCATGATGCTCATACGCGACGGCCAATTCGACGACACCCTGCGCATAGCGACGCTGCTGCTCGGGCATCCGCACGACCTCATCCACAAAGCCATCGGCTGGATGCTGCGCGAAATCGGCAAGCGCGACCTTGCCACACTCGCAGCGTACCTCGATACCCACTACTGCGAATTGCATCGCACCACGCTGCGCTACGCCATCGAGCGCCTCAACCCGGCCGAGCGCCAAGCCTGGCTCTCGCGCCGATAAGTGCCACAGGTTTATAAATGTTAATTAAAAAATTCGGGGCCATACCTGCGCGGTACGGCCCCGAATTTTGTAGATAAAAGCTAAGTGGATTAGTCGGCCAGCTTAGCGTTGATGAATTCGCGGTTGAGGCGAGCGATGTTGCTCAGAGGAATCGACTTGGGGCATTCAGCGGCGCAAGCACCGGTGTTGGTGCAGTTGCCGAAGCCGAGTTCGTCCATCTTAGCGACCATGGCGCGAGCACGACGCTTGCGCTCTACCTGGCCCTGGGGCAGGAGTGCGAACTGGCTAACCTTAGCCGAAACGAAGAGCATAGCCGAGCCGTTCTTGCAAGCAGCAACGCAAGCGCCGCAGCCGATGCAAGTAGCCGAGTCCATAGCTACGTCGGCAATTTCTTTCGAAATCGGAGTAGCGTTGGCATCGGGAGCACCGCCGCAGTTGAACGACACATAGCCACCGGCCTGCTGAATCTTATCGAAAGCAGCGCGGTCGACCATAAGGTCGCGGATTACGGGGAAAGCAGCCGAGCGCCAGGGTTCGATGGTGATGGTGTCGCCATCGTTGAACTTGCGCATGTGGAGCTGGCAAGTGGTGATGCCCTGAACGGGACCGTGGGGATGACCATTGATGTAGAGCGAGCACATGCCGCAGATACCTTCGCGGCAGTCGCTATCAAACACAACGGGTTCTTCACCCTGCTCCACAAGACGCTGGTTGAGCATATCGAGCATTTCCAGGAAGGAGCTGCCGGTGGAGACATTGTCGAGGTGATACATGACGAACTGGCCCTTTTCCTTGGGACCACGTTGACGCCAGATTTTCAGGTTAACGCTGATTGTATGTTCCATAGTTGTAATCGTGGTAAGGATTAGGACTTATAGTTACGGGTTTGAACCTTGATAGCCTCGTACTTGAGGGGTTCTTTGATGAGGATAGGTTTCTCGGTGTCGCCGGTGTACTTCCAGCAGCTTACGTACATGTACTCATCGTCGCGACGAGCAGCTTCGCCGTCGGCGGTCTGATATTCTTCGCGGAAGTGAGCACCGCACGATTCGTTGCGGTTGAGGGCATCGATAGCCATCATGCGAGCGATAACGAGGAAGTCTTCGAGGCGCAGAGCCTTTTCGAGCTCGGTGTTGAGATCGTCGGCGCTACCCACGATGCGGAGGTCGGAGTAGAATTCCTTGCGTACTTCTTCGATTTCGTCGAGAGCCTTGACGAGGGTCTGGAGCGTACGGCCCATACCTACGAGGTTCCACATCACGTGGCCGAGTTTCTTATGGATTTCGTCGGGCGACTTGGTACCCTTGATGTCCATGAGCTTCTGGATACGTTCGCGAACGTTCTTTTCAGCTTCGTCGAATTCAGGAGCATCGGTCGAGAAGTGGGGCACCTTGATTTGGTCGCTCAGATAGTTCTGCATCGTGAAGGGAAGCACGAAGTAGCCGTCGGCGAGGCCCTGCATCAGAGCCGAAGCACCGAGGCGGTTAGCGCCGTGGTCGGAGAAGTTACATTCGCCGATAGCGAAGAGACCCTTGATTGAGGTCTGGAGTTCGTAGTCGACCCAGATACCGCCCATGGTGTAGTGCGAAGCGGGGAAGATCATCATCGGCGTCTCGTAGGGGTTGTCGTCCGAGATCATCTGATACATATCGAAGAGGTTGCCGTAGCGGTCGCGTACGACGTCTTCGCCAAGACGCTCGATAGCGTACTTGAAGTCGAGGTAAACGGCGTTGCCTGTACCTACGCCGTAGCCGGCATCGCAGCGTTCCTTAGCAGCGCGCGAAGCGATGTCGCGGGGGCAGAGGTTGCCGAATGCGGGATAGCGACGTTCGAGGTAGAAGTCGCGATCTTCGTCGGGGATATCGGTAGGTTTGAGTTTGCCTGCGCGGATAGCTTCGGCATCTTCCTTCTTCTTGGGCACCCAGATACGGCCGTCGTTGCGCAGCGATTCACTCATCAGAGTGAGCTTCGACTGGTCTTCGCCGTGAACGGGGATACAAGTGGGGTGAATCTGAGTGAAGGCGAGGTTGGCCAGGTAAGCGCCCTTCTTGAAAGCCTGTACGGCAGCTGAGCCGTTGCAGCCCATAGCGTTGGTCGACAGGAAGAAAGCGCGGCCGTAGCCACCGGTAGCGAGAACTACAGCGTGAGCAGCGTAGCGTTCGATTTCACCGGTCACGAGGTTGCGGACGATGATACCGCGAGCGCGGCCGTCGATGATAACGACGTCGAGCATTTCACGACGAACGAACGACTTAACTTGGCCCTTCTGAATCTGACGGTTGAGCGAAGCGTAAGCGCCGAGCAGCAGCTGCTGGCCGGTCTGACCCTTAGCGTAGAAAGTACGGCTCACCTGAGCGCCGCCGAACGAGCGGTTGGCCAGCAGGCCGCCGTATTCGCGAGCGAAGGGAACACCCTGCTCAACGCACTGGTCGATAATGTTGTTCGACACTTCAGCCAGACGGTAAACGTTGGCTTCGCGCGAGCGGAAGTCACCACCCTTGACGGTGTCGTAGAACAGACGGTAAACCGAGTCGCCATCGTTCTGATAGTTCTTAGCAGCATTGATACCACCCTGAGCGGCGATTGAGTGAGCGCGGCGGGGGCTATCCTGGATGCAGAAGTTGAGCACGTTGAAACCGAGTTCACCGAGAGTCGAAGCAGCCGAAGCACCGGCGAGGCCTGTACCGACTACGATGATGTCGAGGTTGCGCTTGTTGGCGGGGTTTACGAGTTTTTGGTGAGCCTTGTAGTTGGTCCATTTCTCAGCGACCGGACCTTCGGGGATTTTCGAGTCAATCTGGTACTCAGGAAGTTTTGACGATTCGATATCTGCAAATTCCTGCATGATAGGGCTCGAATCGATCATATCTTTGATTTTATTAAGGTCTATCATCTTTCTGAGAAATTATTGGTTGTTAGTATTTTCTTCGGGTTGAGCTTCCTGAGCAGCAGGAGCTTCCTGAGCAGCAGGCTTAGCGGCAGCTGCATTCTTAAGCATGACGGAGCGGTCTACCATAGGACGCATCTGCTGAACGAAGTTCTGCAGAGTGAGGAGCGCCTGGTTAGGCTTGGCATACGCACCGGCACAAGCTTTCAGATTGTTAACGATAGCTTCAGCCTTGGGCATGAATTCAGCGACGGTGGTTGCAAAGAATTCCTGCTGAGCTTCAGGAGTGTTGAAGTTGGGCTGTTTCTGGAATTCTTCGAAAGCAGCTTCGATTTGGGGGAAGAGTGCATCAGCTTCTTCGTTGAAGATTTCGCTCCAGTGTTCGCCATACTGAGCCTGCAGGTCGGCATTTTCGAGATAGTAGTTATTGTGAGCACGAACGGTGAAAACTACAGCCTGAGCGATGAAGAGAGCGATTACAATCGAAGTCCACCAGTTGGCGATGGTCTTCAGACGGCAGATCCAGATGTTGTTGTCCCAGCCGATAGTGTGGAACATCGACCAGAAGCCGTGAGTCATGTGGAACCAGAGAGCCACGAAACCGATGATGTAGATTACGGGAGTCCACCATTCCTGGAAAGCTGCTTGGATAAATAAGGTACCCATAGCAGGCGCGCAAGGTGTTTCGCCAATCTTGGCCAAGTTTTCAACGTCGGCGCCGAGCACTTCGACGAGCTGCATCTTAGCCCAGAACTGGATCAGGTGAACGACGAGGAAAGCAACGACAACGATGCCGAGAACGAGCATGTTCTTCGACGACCATTCGACACCGGGAGCGGCACCGGCTACTGCGTAGCGGTCGTTACCACGGGCTGCACGGTTTTGGAGCGTGAGCCAAATTGCATAAACAATGTGGATGATGAAAAGCAAGGCAAGTCCGGCCGACGCTACCAGTGCATACCAGTTAGCACCCAAGAACTCGCACACTTGATTGTAGGCCGTGGGCCAAATCAAGGCTACCGCATTCATCAGCACGTGAAAAGTTACGAATAGGACGAGGGCGAGGCCGGTGATGGCCATCACAAACTTACGTCCTATAGATGAGCTTGTTAACCACATAGGATGATTGTTTTAGTTATTATTGGATTGTTTTGGTTGACAGTTTTAGGGGCCCGTAAGGGCATATTTCAGTGCAAATTTAACACAATTTGACCAAGCAACCAACAATTAAAGAAAAAATTCTTTAACCAAGCACGAAAAATAGCATAAAAAGTCGGCAAGCTGCAATCGCAAATATCCGGGGCGCCATAGCGAGTACACGACGAATTAGCCGCCGGCAAAACCTCGGAAAGATGACAGTGCACCATCACGGCCGCAGTCAGCGATAGTCGGCAAAGCGCGTTTGAAGTTTTTTGCGAGCAAAGTGGATGCGGCTCTTGACCGTGCCGAGCGGCAAGTTCATGCGCTCGGCGATTTCGTTGTACTTGTAGCCGGCCAAGTGCATCGAGAACGGAACACGATATTCCTCCGGAAAATCATCGATAGCTTTGGAAATCTCTGCTGCATGAAGCGATTCCTCGGGGGCCTCCAAGCCCGAATCCTGCGATAAGTTAAGATGGTAAAGGTTTTCTGTAGTGTCGACAACCGTCGCCACACGCTGGCCGCGACGATAGTTATTGATAAAGATATTACGCATTATTGTGAACATCCACCCCTTGAAATTTGTGTTTTCGGCGTATTTATCTTCATTATCGATAGCTTTGAGCGTCGTATCTTGCAGCAGATCATAAGCATCGTCGCGATTTGACGTCAGCATATAGGCAAAATTCAGCAGTTTGCTTTGCAGCTGCATCAGACTGGCCTGAAATTTCTCGCTTTTCATAACGTTTTGAGGTTTAGTTTTCGACTCTATGGATGTGTTTTTTGCATTTTCGAACGCAAAAGTACCCTACTTAAAATCACTGTCAAGTACTTTTGTGTTAATAAAACTAAATAGGGCTAAATCACAAAACACAGCTCCGTTAACTATTTACAAAACAGCGTATTATAAATTTCGAAAATTGTTACACGATTGTTACATTTTGAATTCTTTATGTAAACAAATTCCTACAGCTACAACTCAAAGCACAAGACACACACCGCCGCCCACCCGACACGCGATTGACGCTGCAAAACGAACGGTGACATTATATATAAAAGCAGCCTCAAGTGTTTGACTTGCAAAATAAACAAAAAATAGCTATCTTTGCGGTAATTTTTTAAGAGAAACGACAAATAACTGCTATAGACACAATGAACATTCTTGAACTAAGCGAACAAGAGATAATCCGCCGCAACTCACTCGAAACAATGCGCTCGATGGGCATAGAGCCCTATCCGGCCGCAGAATTCAGCGTCACCGGATACAGCGACGAAATCAAAGAAACCTTCAGCGACGACGCACCTCGCCGCGAAGTGTCGATTGCCGGCCGCATCATGGGCCGCCGCATCATGGGCAAAGCCTCGTTCGTTGAGCTCCAAGATTCGCACGGCCGCATCCAAGTTTACATCTCGCGCGACGAAATCTGCCCCGACGAAGATAAAGAACTTTACAACACCGTGTTCAAGAAGCTTCTCGACATCGGCGACTTCGTAGGCATCAACGGCTACGTATTCCGCACACAGACCGGCGAAATATCCGTACACGCCTCGAAGTTGACCGTACTGAGCAAATCACTCCGTCCGCTGCCGATTGTCAAGGTGAAAGACGGCGTCACCTACGACGCATTCGACGACCCCGAACTCCGCTATCGCCGCCGCTACGTCGACCTGGTAGTCAACGACGGCGTGAAAGAAATCTTCCTGAAGCGCACCAAAGTCTACACCTCGATGCGCGAATACTTCAACGGCCAAGGCTACATCGAAGTCGAAACTCCCATCCTGCAGTCGATTCCCGGCGGTGCAGCCGCTCGCCCGTTCATTACCCACCACAATGCGCTCGACATTCCACTGTACCTGCGCATCGCCGATGAGCTTTACCTCAAGCGCCTGATTGTCGGCGGCTTCGAAGGTGTGTATGAGTTCTCGAAGAACTTCCGCAACGAGGGCATGGACCGCACCCACAACCCCGAATTCACCTGCATGGAAATCTATGTGTCGTACAAGGACTACAACTGGATGATGGACTTCACCGAGAAGATGCTCGAGAAAATTTGCCTCGACGTCAACGGCACCGACAGCGTCAAAGTCGGCGACAACGTCATCTCGTTCAAAGCTCCGTTCCCGCGCGTCACCATGGCTCAAGCCATCAAGGACCACACCGGCTACGACATCACCGGCATGACCGAAGACGACCTGCGCCGCGTATGCCAAGAGCTCGAAATCGAAGTCGACTCCTCGATGGGCAAAGGCAAACTCATCGACGAAATATTCGGCGAAAAGTGCGAAGGCAAATACATCCAGCCTACGTTCATCACCGACTACCCCATAGAAATGTCGCCGCTCACCAAGCGCCATCGCAACAACCCCGAACTGACCGAACGTTTCGAACTGATGGTCAACGGCAAGGAACTTGCCAACGCCTACTCGGAGCTCAACGACCCCATCGACCAGTACGAACGCTTCGTAGAGCAAATGCGCCTCGCTGAGAAAGGCGACGACGAAGCCATGATTATCGACGGCGACTTCATCCGTGCACTCGAATACGGCATGCCGCCCACATCGGGCATGGGCATCGGCATGGACCGCCTCGTGATGCTCATGACTGGCCAAACCACCATCCAAGAGGTTCTGCTCTTCCCACAGATGCGCCCCGAAAAAGTCGAAAAGCGCGACAAACCCGAAGCCTTCGAAGCACTCGGCGTACCCTCCGAATGGGTCGCTCCGCTGCAGAAAGCCGGCATTCTGACGGTTACAGCCCTCACAGGCGCCGTGGCCGGCAAGCTCTTCCAGGACCTTCTGGGCATCAACAAAAAGTACAAGCTTGGGCTTAAGACCACTCCCGACCAGATTCAAGGTTGGATCGACGCCGCAGCCGCAGCCACCGCAGCGGCAGAGTGAACCTCGCTGTCGCTCGCACGCAATGCGATGCCGACAGCGTTCCTCATCACTTCGCTCTCTCCGCTCGTAGCTTAAAACAACTTTTCACTTAAAAGCAAGCATTATGACTGCACTCGGCAATATAGCACTCCTCGGTGGTGGCTCGTGGGCCACCGCCCTGGCCAAGTTATTGCTCAACAACTGTGAGACTATCACTTGGTATATGCGTCGCGATGACCGCATTGAGGAGTTTCTACGCCTCGGACACAACCCGGCCTACCTGACTGATGTCAACTTCGACACATCGCGCATCCACTTCTCTTCGGATATCAACGCTGTGTGCGCCGAAGGCGACGTTTTGGTGCTCGCCATGCCTTCGCCTTACTTCAAATCGCACACCGACAAGATAACCGTGCCACTGGCCGACAAGATTATTGTCTCGGCCGTCAAAGGCATCGTACCCGACGAAAATCAACTCATCACCGACTACATGGCCGACCACTTCGGTGTGTCGCCGATGCGAGAACTGGTCATTTCCGGTCCTTGCCACGCCGAAGAAGTAGCACTCGACCGCCCCAGCTATCTGACCATCGGCTGCCACGACCTGTCGCTGGCCACTGAATTCGGCAACTTGATTGTATCGAAGCGCTCGCACGTCATCACATCAACCGACGTCGAAGGCATCGAATACGGAGCCGTACTCAAAAATATTTACGCCATCGCTGCCGGCATCATTCACGGCATGAAGCGAGGCGACAACTTCTTGGCTATGCTCCTGTCAAACGCCTTGCGCGAGATGAAACGATTCTGCGCTGCAGCCGCTCCGGGCGAGCGCCAAATCTGCGACTCCGTATATCTGGGCGACCTGCTCGTGACTTCATATTCGCGCTTCTCGCGCAACCACAACTTCGGCTCGATGATCGGCAAGGGCTACTCCGTCACTGCCGCTCGCATGGAAATGGAACAAACCGCCGAAGGCTACTATGCCGCCAAGTGTATCACCGATATTAATAAAAAGTTCGGCGTCGACATGCCCATCCTCGAAGCCGTCTACGACATACTATATCGCAACGTATCACCCACGAAAGCCATCAACCGCATAGCCGAGACTTTCTCTTGATACTCACCAACATACGCTGAACGATGGCAAAGAAAATCGTTGAGACCCCGCTGATGAAGCAGTACGTCGAGATGAAGAAAAAGCATCCCGATGCCGTCTTGCTTTTCCGCGTGGGCGACTTCTACGAAACATTTTCCGACGACGCCATCACCGCCTCGGAAATATTAGGAATCACCCTGACTCGCCGCGCCAATGGCGCCGCACAGCACGTAGAGTTGGCCGGATTTCCACACCACGCGCTCGACACCTACCTGCCTAAATTGGTACGCGCCGGCAAGCGCGTGGCCATTTGCGAGCAACTCGAGGACCCTAAAAAGACCAAAAGCCTCGTCAAACGCGGCATCACCGAGCTGGTAACTCCCGGCGTAGCCCTGAGCGACAACGTACTCTCGCACAAAGAGAACAACTTCCTGGCAGCGCTGCACTTCGGCAAATCGCTGGTAGGCGTTGCCTTTCTCGATATCTCCACAGGCGAGTTCCTCACCGCCGAAGGCACCCCCGACTACGTCGATAAAATTATCTCAAACATGGCACCTAAAGAGGTGCTCGTGGAGCGCGGTCGCAAGCAGCAAGCCACCGACACGCTCAGCGAAAAATACTTCATGTTTGAGCTCGAGGACTGGATTTTCACCTCCGATGCCGCTAACGAGCGACTTCGCTCGCAATTTGGCGTAGCCTCGCTCAAAGGCTTCGGCATCCAGGGCATGCCCGAAGCTATCATCGCCGCCGGCGCCATCCTTCACTACCTCGACATCACCAAGCATTCGCGTCTGAGTCATATCACCTCGATTTCGCGCATCGAAGAAGACCGCTACGTGCGCCTCGATCGCTTCACCGTGCGCAACCTCGAGCTCATCAACCCGCTCGACGAAGGCGGCAAGAGCCTCATGAGCGTACTCGACCGCACCGTCACCCCGATGGGCTCGCGTCTGCTTCACCGCTGGCTACTCTTCCCGCTCAAAGACCCCAAAGCCATCAATGCCCGATTGAGCGTAGTCGACGCATTCTTCCGCTCGCCCGACGACCGCGACGACCTCTGCGATATGCTGCAACGCGTCGGCGATCTCGAACGTTTGGTCTCGAAAGTAGCTGCGGCTCGCGTCACTCCGCGCGAGCTCATACAGATTCGCAACGCCCTGGCCATGGTGCAACCCGTCAAGGATATATGCCTACGCAGCGACGAACCGGCCTTGCAAGCTCTCGGCGAACAACTCAACCCCTGCGTCACCGCAGCCGAACGCATCTCTCGCGAAATCCGCGACGACGTGCCACTATCAAAGTCGGGCACAGCCGACTACATCATGTCCGGCGTCAACGACGAACTCGACGAACTGCGCTCGATAGCCTACTCCGGCAAGGACTACCTGCTCAAAATCCAAGCTCGCGAAAGCGCCGCCACCGGCATCACTTCTCTCAAAATAGGCTTCAACAACGTATTCGGCTATTATATAGAGGTGACTAACACCCACCGCGACAAGGTGCCGGCCGAGTGGATTCGCAAACAGACACTCGTCAACGCCGAACGCTACATCACTCAGGAACTCAAAGAATACGAAGAAAAGATACTCACGGCCCAGGAACGCATCGAATCGCTGCAGAGCGAAATCTACAACCAACTCGTACAGGCCGTCACCGAATATATACCTGCCATGCAGCTCAACGCATCGCTGCTGGCACGCCTCGACGTACTCAACGCATTCACACGCGTAGCCGCCGAAAACCACTACTGCCGCCCGCAAGTCGACGATTCGCTCGAAATCAGCCTCACCGAGGCTCGACATCCGGTCATCGAGCGCCAACTGCCACCCGGCGAGCCTTATATATCGAATAGCGTGCACCTCGACAACTCCGGTCCGCAAATCATGATGATTACCGGCCCAAACATGTCGGGTAAGTCGGCCTTGCTACGCCAGACGGCTCTGAACGTCATCATGGCCCAGATAGGCTGCTACGTGGCCGCCGACAGCGCCCACATCGGCTACGTCGACAAGATTTTCACACGCGTAGGCGCATCCGACAACATTTCGCTGGGCGAATCTACGTTCATGGTTGAGATGAACGAAGCTGCGGCCATTCTCAACAACATGTCGCAGCGCTCGCTGATACTTTTCGACGAACTCGGCCGCGGCACATCGACCTACGACGGCATCTCAATAGCCTGGGCTATCGTCGAATACATTCACGACTACAACAACCTACACCCCAAGACCCTCTTCGCAACTCACTATCACGAGCTCAACGAGATGGAGAAAAACCACGAGCGCATCGCCAACGTCAACGTGTCGGTCAAGGAAATCGATGGCAAAGTCGTGTTCCTGCGCAAACTCGCCAAGGGCGGCTCGGAGCACTCGTTTGGTATCCATGTAGCTCGCCTGGCAGGCATGCCTCGTTCTGTGGTGAAACGTGCCGAGCAAGTATTGCATAGCCTCGAGCAAGGCGCACGCCGCTCCGAATCGGACAGTCCGGCCACGCCCGACGATACTCGCGCCGCACTGGCCGCCATCGACGACACTCCGGGCATGCAGCTATCGTTCTTCCAACTCGACGACCCGGTGCTGACACAGGTGCGCGACGAAATCTTGGGCATCGACATCAATAATCTCACGCCTCTGGAAGCACTGACTAAACTCAACGACATCAAACGAATACTCACCGGAAAGTTTTGATTTTGTCAGTTAATCATAAATTAGTAACTTTGCATCCCCTCTGCGAAAATTCATAACAATCCTTTCATTATCCTGCTATGGCTGAAATTAAAATTGCCGGAATCATGAGGGCGGGCATCTTCTCGCCAAATCATATTGGCAACGACGCCGCAATCTTCAACGTAGTGGCCGAGCAACTGCGAAAACGCGGCTGCGAGGTAAATGTTTACTCGGAAGACCAATTCGCTGCCGACGGCGTTGACGAACCGATCATCCTCAATATGTGCCGCGAACAACGCTCCATCGAATTGCTTCAGCAACTCGAAGACAACGGTAGGTTGGTGATTAACTCGGGTTACGGCATCGAGAACTGCTCCCGCGAGCGTATGACGCGCATCCTGATGGCATCAGGTGTTCCCTACCCCGAAAGCTTCATCGTCGACACCGACGAAGTGGTCAAAGACCGGCTCGCAAGCTCGGGATTCGGCACTTTTTGGGTCAAGCGCGGCGACCAACACTCGCAGCACCGCGAGGACGTGGCCTACGCACGCCACGCTCAGGAAGCTCAGGAGACTCTGCAAGAATTCTTCCTGCGCGGCATCAAACGCGCCGTCATCAACCGCCACCTCACCGGCGATTTGGTCAAGTTCTATGGCGTCGCCGGCACTCCGTTCTTCTACCATTTCTTCCCGTT
>CAYSQI010000010.1:0-73182 GCA_964433215.1 uncultured Bacteroides sp. | reverse complement strand
GACACGCGCCAGCAGCTACGTGGATGCGACGGAGCAAAGTGGGTCAGGAAAACGGCCCAAGCGATGGTAACTTTTTCGGTCTTTGGGGGGTACGCTGCGCTAGCCAGACAACCGCCGATGGGTACGCTGCGCAGCCTGGAGAGCAGGCGTCCTCGCCTGCGAAACGCCAGTCGACGGTAATCTTTTCGGTTAGTTTGGGTGAACATTGCGCAGCCAGGCAACTGCCGAAGGGTACGCTGCGCAGCCTGGAGAGCAGGCGTCCTCGCCTGCGAAACGCTAGGCGATGGTAATTACCAACGCCTACACAACCGACGCAGGCGAGGACGCCAGCGCTCTTTGCGTTGCAAAGCGCCTTCGGCGGTTGCCAGCTGCGCCGCGTTCACCCTTCCTGGTGTTTCGCAGGCGAGTCGCCTGCGCTCTTTGCAAAGCAAAGCGCCTTCGGCGGTTGCCAGGCTTCGCAACGTTCGCCCTTCCTCTGAGTCGCAGGCGAGTCGCCTGCGCTCTTTGCGTTGCAAAGTGGCAGCGACGATGCAAAGTGGGTCAGGAAAACGGAGCATAGTGGGTCACTTTGATTGGCTACGCTCGGAAGTGAGTTGAGAAAGTTGCCACCGCCAGTTTGTTCCAAGCGAGGTAGCGATTGTGATTTGGCTGGATAAAGATTTTTTTGGCGTTAACATAAATTAACATCGGGGGGGGGGTAAACTGTTAATTTCTATGTAACTTTGCGGCGAATTTAAACTTATATTTTATGAGACATTTTACAAAACAATTTACACGCATTGCGATAACCCTCGTGATGTCGCTGATCTGTTTGACATCATCGGCCGATGTTGTCAACACTGGCAAAATTTTTAATCACAGACCGGAATACATTCCGACTCAGTTCACTGTCAATAATCAAAGTGTCTTGTTCCTCAAAGAAGAATTACAAGACGAAGACGGGGACTGGACCGGACAATACAAATTCACGTTCTTTGATGCCTCGTTCAATGAACAGAGTAGCTTTACCACACCGGCTTTTGCAAAGGTAACTGCTAAAACTTATTCTAGTTATGTTGAAGGTCATTACAACGTGCAAGAAGTGGGTTCAAATGATGAGCTTAAAGTAGAAAATGTTTCGGAAGAAACATTTACAGACTACTGTTATAAGAGAGGTTTTGGTTGTCGGCAAGATAAAGGAAACGAAATATGGATTACTGCTCCGTATTGTTCAGAATATTATTATTGCTACTATGAATTCGACGATCAATACCCTACTTTAATATATGTATATAGAGATGGAAATATATATGAGAGAAGTATTGAATATAGTAGCGATTTTGTGTATAGTGAACCTAGTTTACATATTGAATCAGATTTCCCTGATCCACAGGATATCGATCTTGTTTCGTCGAATAACTATCAAACTGAATCCTTTGAATTAACGCAAACATTGTTTAACAACGATGCAGCATTTGAATGGATTATTCCAAGTTACACGCTTGTGGATGTGTTAGAGGTGTATGAACGCGGTAAAATAGAGGGTCAGAAGATCGTTGCCAATGGATTTAAAGTGATATCGCAGAATGGCTCGACCTTAGCGGATATCGCCATCCCGGATTCAAACTCTCGTTATTTAGATTTTGACCTTTATCAGACAGAAGCAGGTTCGTTCCTGTTTGTTAGATATGTCGTAAAGACGGATGAAGGTTATAACGAAGAATATTATCAAGTTTACAAGATAGAGAGTGAGTCATCATTGATAGAGCCGGTAGGCGCACCACGCAAAGTGGGCGTAAGCCCGACGACTCCTCATCGCGGTACACCGGTGAATGTAAGCCTCGGCGAACCTGTTGACAATGGCAGTAAGTTGACGGTCGTATCGGTTGCCGGTCGTACAGCCTTTGTCCAGGACCTTAAGCCCGGAAGCACAGAAGCCGTCATAGATACAAATCGACTGGAACGTGGCGTTTACGTCGTCGTTGTAGATGATGGCAAGACCAAGCGCGAAGCAACTAAGATTGTTGTTAGATAAAAAATTTCTGTATCTTTCTGGCGCAATGAAAAACATGACGTATCTTCATGTAATAGGAGAATAGCTTTTTCATAGCGTTAGGTGTATATTCAGTGGTATGTCGAAATAAAAAGTCCGACGTATCACTGAATTTTATTGTTAAACTAAAATGGTTGTGTGTAAGTTACCACCGCCGAGCGTTTCGCAGGCGAGACGCCTGCTCTCCAGGGTGCGCAGTGTGCTCGGCGTTATTCTTCTTCTTTGATTAGGAGGAGTGCGTCGCCGGGGTGGAGTTTGCGCTTGCCGTTGGGCACGATGTACTGTTCGTTGCGCTTGATCATGATGACGAGGGCACCGGCCGGGAGGTTCATGTCGCGGAGCGTGTTGCCGTTGGCGAGATGTTGCTCGGTGAGGTATAGAGTCTCGAGTTTGTTGGTGTTCTCTTCGGAGAGTTCGATGCCGAAATCTTCGTCTTCGCGGCTTTCGTTATCGACAAGGTGCATGATTTTGGCAGAGCGTATGACGGAGGTTCCTTGCAGCAACAGCGAGATGAGGGTGATGAAGAAAACGATGTTGAAAATCTGCGACGAGCCTTCGACGTTGGCTACCACGGGGTAGGTGGCGAAGATGATTGGCACGGCTCCACGCAGGCCTACCCACGATATGAATAGTTTTGATTTCAGATTTATCTTGCGGAAGGGAATCAGCGATAGGAATACGCTGGCCGGGCGACCGATGACCATGATGAACAGGGCGATGATGATTGCGACAATCGAGGTCGACATCATCTCGTGGGGGTTGACGAGCAGGCCGAGGATTAGGAACATGACGATCTGAGCGCACCAGGTGATGGCATCCATGAATTTCGAGATGCCTCGTCCGTGTGGTATCTTTGAGTTGCCGATGATGATGCCCGAGAGGTAGACGGCCAGGTAGCCGTTGCCGCCGAGGTCTTGGGTGAGTGTGAAGGTGAAGAATACGCAGCCCAGCAGTATGATTGCGCTCATGGCGGTGGCTTGGCCACTGTCCTCGCGCTGAGTGCCGATGCGGCGATAGAGGTTTACGAGGGCGCGCGAGCCGTAGCCCATAGCGAAGCCGAGTGCAGTGCCGACGCCGAATTGAAGTCCGAGTTGGCCGAGGATTGCTCCGACTGAGAGCGACTTGTCGAGCTGAATGGCGTCGATGAGGATGATGGTGAGCATGTAGGCCATCGGGTCGTTCGAGCCGCTCTCGAGCTCGAGCATGGGGCGCAAGTTGTGCTTAAGATGCACTTTCTGCGAGCCGAGGATGCCGAATACGGATGCGGAGTCGGTCGACGACATGGTGGCGGCCAGCAATATCGACGGCATCAGGGCGAAGTGGATGTTGGTCCAGGACATTCCTGATAGCCAAAAGATAAATAGGCCTGTGAATAGTGTGGTCAGCAGCACGCCGACCGTACTCAGGACCAAGCCGGGCGCAATCACTGGTTTGATCGACGAAATGCTGGTTGACAAGCCGCCGGAGTATAGAATAATGCACAGAGCAATCATACCGATGACTTGAGCCGAATGGATGTCGTTGAACTGGATGCCGAGGCCGTCGCAGCCGAAACCCATGCCGATGAGCAGGAATATCAGAAGTAATGGTAGACCTGTGCGATAAATGTACTTGCCTAAGATTACACCTACAATCAGGATAATCGAGCCAACTAAGAGAATGTTTTCGGGACTGATAGATGACATAGTATGATGCTTGTATAGAAAAAAACGTTCCAACAACCGATATTGATCGGACGCAGGAACGTTTTTTTTTGTTATTTATGGTGAGAATTATTTCTTGAGGGCATCGCGAGTGGCGATATTAGCCTGAAGCTTGGTGAGCGTGTCGGCAAGTTTCTTGCGTTCACCTTCAACCACGGCAGCAGGTGCGTTGTTGACGAAGCGCTCGTTCGAGAGTTTCTTCTCGATTGAGGCTTTGAAGCCCTGGAGGTAGTCGATTTCTTTGTCGAGGCGCGCGATTTCGGCTTCAACGTCGATGGCAGCGGCCAGCGGGATGTTGAATTCGAGCGTGCCTACGAGGAACGAAGCAGCAGCGGCGTCCTTCTCGGCGTCGAGGTTGAGCTGGCCTACGTTGGCGAGCTTTGCTACCATGTCGGCCACGCGAGCTGGTATCGAGCCGATGACGTTGAGCGTGAGTTCTTCGCGGGGCGAGATGTTCTTCTTGGCGCGGACGGCGCGGATGCTGGTGATGATTTCCTTGGCCAGGGCGATGTCGTCGAGCAGCGAGTTGTCGATCTCTGCGGCAGCGGGCATCTGTGCGTACATGATTGATTCGCCTTCGGCGCGTTCGCAGAGGTGCTGCCACAGCTCTTCGGTGATGAAGGGCATGAAGGGGTGGAGCAGACGCAGCAGCTGGTCGAAGAATTCGGTGGTGGCAGCCATGGTGGCGGCGTCGACGGGCTGGCCGTAGGCGGGCTTCACCATTTCGAGGTACCACGACGAGAAGTCGTCCCAGAAGAGGCGGTAGATAGCCATGATGGCTTCGTTGAGGCGGAACTTGTCGAAGAGGTCGTTGATTTCTTCGATAGTGGCGTTGATGCGCGCCTTCATCCAGTCGATGGCCAGAGCGGCAACCTTGGGCTGCTCGGCAGCGTTGTCGACAGTCCAGCCTTTGACGAGGCGGAATGCGTTCCAAATCTTGTTGCAGAAGTTGCGGCCTTGCTCGCAGAGGCGTTCGTCGAAGATGATGTCGTTGCCGGCCGGGGCGGCGAGCATCATGCCCATGCGCACGCCGTCGGCGCCGTAGCGGTCGATGAGGTCGAGCGGGTCGGGCGAGTTGCCGAGCGACTTCGACATCTTGCGGCCGAGATTGTCGCGAACGATGCCGGTGAAGTATACGTTCTTGAAGGGTTCTTTGCCTACGTATTCGTAGCCTGCCATGATCATACGAGCGACCCAGAAGAAGATGATGTCGGGGCCGGTGACGAGTGTGGCAGTGGGATAGTAGTAGTTGATTTCTTCGTTGCCGGGATTGTTGATGCCGTCGAAGAGGGTGATGGGCCACAGCCACGACGAGAACCAGGTGTCGAGCGCACCTTCGTCGCGACGCAGATCGTCGGCGTTGAGGCCGGCGCAGCCTTCGAGGGCGCGAACCTTGTCGAGTGCGGCTTCGGGGGTGGGCGCAACTACAATCTTCTCCTGGCCGTCGGTCGGGTCGTTGTAGTAGTAGGCCGGGATGCGGTGGCCCCACCAGAGCTGGCGCGAGATACACCAGTCCTGGATGTTTTCGAGCCAGTTGCGATATGTGGTCTTGTACTTTTCGGGAACGAAGCGGATGATGTCGTCGAGCACGGGTGAGAGCGAGATGTCGGCAAAGTGCTGCATCTTGACGAACCACTGGAGCGACAGGCGCGGCTCGATAGCCACCTTGGTGCGCTCCGACAGGCCTACGTTGTTTACGTAGTCTTCGACCTTTTCCATCAAGCCGGCGTCGGCGAGGTCGATAGCAATCTGCTTGCGGCAGTCGAAGCGGTCCATTCCCACGTACATACCGGCACATTCGGCGATGGTGGCGTCGTCGTTGAAGATGTCGATGACTTCGAGGTTGTGCTTCTTGCCCAGCATGTTATCGTTCTTGTCGTGTGCCGGGGTTACTTTCAGACAGCCGGTACCGAATTCGATGTCGACGTAGCGGTCTTCAATCACGGGAATCACACGGCCCACCAGAGGCACAACGACCTTGCGGCCTTTGAGCCACTGGTTCTTCGGGTCTTTGGGGTTGATGCACATGGCGGTGTCGCCCATGATGGTCTCGGGGCGAGTGGTAGCTACGACAGCGTAGTAGCGGCCGTTTTCGTCGACGTGTATCACCTCGCCTTCGGCAGCAGCTGCGGGTGCGGGCTCACCGTCGGCCAGATAGTAGCGCAGGTAGTAGAGCTTCGACTGCTCTTGTTCGAAGAATACTTCATCGTCGCTGATGGCGGTGAGGTTCTTGGGGTCCCAGTTGACCATGCGCAGGCCACGATAGATGAGGCCCTTGTCGTAGAGGTCGCAGAATACCTTGGTGACTGCTTCGTTGCGAGGTTCATCCATGGTGAAGGCGGTGCGATCCCAGTCGCACGAAGCGCCGAGCTTGCGGAGTTGCTGCAGGATGATGCCACCGTGTTTGCGAGTCCAGTCCCAAGCGTGTTCGAGGAACTGCTCGCGAGTGAGGTCGGTCTTTTTGATGCCTTCGGCAGCCAGCTTAGCGATTACCTTTGTTTCGGTCGAAATCGAAGCGTGGTCGGTGCCGGGCACCCACAGAGCGTTTTTACCCATCATACGTGCGCGGCGCACGAGGATATCCTGGATGGTATTGTTGAGCATGTGGCCCATGTGGAGCACGCCGGTGACGTTTGGCGGCGGGATTACGATGGTGTAGGGTTCACGTGCGTCGGGTACGGAGTGGAACAGTTTGTTGTCCACCCAATAAGCATACCATTTGTCTTCTACTTCAGAAGGGTTATATACGGTGGGTAATTCGTTCATTTTGTGTTAAAACAGATTGTTTAAAATTTTTTGCAAATTTACAAAAAATCCGCGACGTAGCCAACAGCAAAAAATGCCGTCGCCTGCGTAAACTTTGCCGATATGTAAGAAATTAATCTGTAAATCGATACAAAACCGTCCAATATCCCGATTTATTGGTGTACTTTATTGGGTACTTTGTGGTACGAAATTAATATATAAATGTTAACGGCCCTCGTTGTTGTGAGGACCGTTATTATAATGTTGTGATTTTTATTGGAGTTCTTCGCCGCGGAGGAGGACTGTGGCGATTAGAGGCTCGGAGTAGGCGTAGGGGATGTAGTCGGGGTCGGGCACGTAGGGCTTGTAGATGATGAGTGATGCCGCTTTGCCGATGGTGATTGAGCCGTGTGTGTCGGCTACGTCCATGGCTGCCGCTGCGTTGATAGTGACGGCGTTGAATGCGCGGTCGGGTGTCAGCTTCATCTTTATGCACCCCATGGCCATCACGAAGGGCATCGAGCCTGAAGGCGATGAGCCGGGATTCCAGTCCGAGGCCAGTGCTACGCAGCATCCGCTATCAATGGCTTTGCGAGCCGGTGCGTAGGGCATTCCGAGGAAGAACGATGCGCCGGGAAGCATCGTCGCTACGGTGTCGGATGCTGCCAGGGCTTCAATCTGTGCGTCGTCCATGCGCTCGAGGTGGTCGACTGAGAGTGCATGGTGGGTAATGCCTGTCTCGACGCCGCCCGAACGTGCAAGTTCGTCGGCATGAATCTTCGGGCGCAGGCCATATTTGGCTGCGGCTGTAAGAATGTCGGCGGTCTGCTCGGGCGAGAAGAAGCCGGTGTCGCAGAATACGTCGACAAAGTCGGCATTGCCTTCAGCAGCTACGGCTGGTAGCATGTCGTTGATGATGTGGTCGACATAGTCCTGAGTGCGGTTGCCGAAGGCACGGCCCACAGCGTGAGCGCCGAGGAAGGTGGCGCGAATCTCGATTTGCGGCAGGTCGCGACGCAGGCGTGAGATGACGCGCAACATCTTGAGCTCGGCTTCGAGCGTGAGCCCGTAGCCACTCTTTATCTCGATGGCGCCTGTGCCCATAGCGGCCGCTTGAAGTATGCGGCGGCGGGCATCGGCGTAGAGTTCGTCTTCGGTCGTGTTGGTAAGTCGGTCGGCTGAGTTGAGGATGCCTCCGCCTCGGCGGGCTATTTCTTCGTAGGTGAGACCATTGATTTTGTCGATGAATTCGCCCTGGCGGCTACCGGCGTAGACGATGTGGGTGTGCGAGTCGCAGAACGTGGGCGCGACGATTGCGCCGCGAGCATCGATTACGTGCTCGAATTGGTCGTCGGCAGGGCACTCGGCAGCCGGCCCGAAGGCGGCAATGTTGCCACCTTCGACAGCCAGCCATGCGTCAGCGAGTTGGTCGACATGGTCCATCTGTCGGCCGCGCAGTCGGTCGCATCCCGGTTGTAGGATGCCGCGCAGCAGCCCGATGTTTTTAATCAGCAACTGCGGCATTTGTAATGAATTCAATTGATTTTTCAATCAGAGGGTACATCACGGAGTCGTTTACTACGAATGGCACGTGCTTGCGATATTCGGCAATCCACTCTTCGAGGGCTGGTGACGTCTTGAGCGGACGGCGGAATTCGATGGCTTGTGCAGCGTTGAAAAGTTCGATGGCCAGCACCTTGGTCGTGTTGCCTACGATGGTGTGGAGCTTCGTAGCAGCGTTTGCGCCCATCGACACGTGGTCCTCTTGGCCTTGCGACGAAGGTATCGAATCGCAGCTCGCTGGCCAGCAGAGGCCTTTCGACTGGCTGACAATCGAGGCTGCAGCGTACTGCGGTATCATGAAGCCGCTGTTGAGGCCGGGCTTCGCTACGAGGAACGATGGGAGGTTGCGCTTACCCGATATGAGGCAGTAGACGCGGCGCTCGGAGATGTTGCCCAGTTCGGCGAGAGCTACGGCCAGGAAGTCCATCGGCAGCGCGATAGGCTCGCCGTGGAAGTTGCCGGCCGATACCACCATGTCGAGGTCGGGGAATACGGTGGGGTTGTCGGTGGGAGCGTTGATTTCGTCCTCCATGATTTTGGCCGCATAGTTGATGGTGTCTTTGGCGGCGCCATGCACCTGCGGAATGCAGCGGAACGAGTAGGGGTCCTGCACGTGCTGCTTGTGCGACTTGATGATTTCGCTGCCTTCGAGCCAAGCACGTACGCGGCGTGCAGTTTCAATCTGGCCGGAGTGGTTGCGCACCACGTTGACGGGGTCGCAGAAGGGCTCGATGCGGCCGTCGAAGGCGTCGAGCGAGATGGCCGCAATCTTGTCGGCGAGTTTGCTGATGCGGCGAGCGCGAATGATTGCCCAAGTGCCATACGAGCTCATGAACTGTGTGCCATTGAGCAGTGCAAGGCCCTCTTTCGATTGTAGTTCGATTGGCTCAAGACCTAATTCGGCGAGTACTTCAGCCGCAGGGCGCGTCACGCCTTTGTATTCGACGTCGCCCAGACCCAGCAGCGGTAGGCTCAGGCAAGCCAGCGGCGAGAGGTCGCCCGACGCACCCAGCGAGCCTTGATGGCACACGCGAGGATATACGCCAAGGTTGAAGAAATCGATAAGGCGCTGCACCGTGGCGAGCTGCACGCCCGAGTAGCCGTAGCTGAGCGATTGGATTTTCAGCAGAAGCATCAGCTTGACGATTTCGCGCGGAACGCGGTCGCCGATGCTGCAGGCGTGCGACATTACGAGGTTGCGTTGCAGCGTAGCCAGCTGGTCTTTGTCGATTGAGATGTTGCAGAGCGAGCCGAAGCCGGTGGTGATGCCGTAGATGGGGTCGGTGGTCGACTCCATCTTCCGGTCGAGGTACTCGCGGCACGCATTGATGCGGCGGATAGCGTCGTCGCTAAGGGCTAAGGTGTAGTCGTTTTCGATAATTTCGGCTACATGGTCTATGGTCAGTCGTTCGGCTGATATATAATGAATCATGAGGATATCAATGGTTAAGTGATTGCTTGATGATGTCGTCGTCGGCAAGGTAGGGGATAGTCACCTTGAGTTCGGGTGTAGCGGCCATCTGGCGCTTGATAGCGTCGACTGCCCCTTTGTTTCGGGCCCACGAGCGACGGGCGATGCCGTTGTTTACGTCCCAGAAGAGCATTTCGCGGATGCGTCGGTCGGCGTCGGCCGAGCCGTCGATTACCATGCCGAAGCCACCGTTGATAACTTCGCCCCAGCCTACGCCGCCACCGTTGTGGATAGATACCCACGTGGCGCCTCGGAATGCGTCGCCGATGACGTTCTGCACGGCCATGTCGGCGGTGAATTGTGAGCCATCGGTGATGTTCGATGTCTCGCGATAGGGCGAGTCGGTGCCCGACACGTCGTGGTGGTCGCGGCCCAGAACTACCGGAGCGGTGATTTCGCCGCGGCGAATTGCTTCGTTGAATGCCAGTGCGATGCGAGTGCGGCCTTCGGAGTCGGCATATAGGATACGAGCTTGTGAGCCAACGACGAGGTGGTTGGGGCCGGCTTCGCGAATCCAATGGAGATTGTCGGCGAGCTGGCCGCGAATGTCGTCGGGTGCAGTTTCGAGCAGTTCGCTCAGCACTTCGGCTGCGATGCGGTCGGTGACTGCCAGGTCTTCGGGCTTGCCCGATGTGCACACCCAGCGGAATGGGCCGAAGCCGTAGTCGAAGAATCGCGGGCCCATGATGGCTTGTACGTACGATGGATAGCGGAACGAGCCATCTTCTTTGACGATGTCGGCGCCTGCACGCGATGATTCCAGCAGGAATGCGTTGCCGTAGTCGAAGAAGTACATGCCGCCTTCGGCGAGGCGATTGACTGCGGCTACGTGGCGGCGCAGCGAGCTCTGCACGGCTTCTTTAAAGCGAGCAGGGTCGTCGGCCATCAATGCGAGCGACTCTTCGTAGCTTAGGCCTGCGGGATAGTAGCCGCCTGCCCAGGGATTGTGCAGCGAAGTTTGGTCGCTGCCGAGGTCTACTTTGACGCCGCGTTCGGCTAGGCGCTCCCAGAGGTCGACTACGTTGCCGCAGTAGGCCAGCGACACGGCTTCGCGTGCTGCCTGTGCAGCCTGTGCGCGGTCGATTACTTTGTCGACGTCGTAGAAGATTTCGTCGACCCAGCCCTGCGAGTGGCGTTTTTCGACAGCGGCCGGGTTGATTTCGGCTGTGATGCTCACCACGCCTGAAATCTTGGCTGCTTTGGGCTGTGCGCCCGACATGCCGCCCAAACCGGCGGTGACGAAGAGCATGCCGCTGATGTCGTCGGAGCCACGCAGAGCGCGAGCCGCATTAAGTACGGTGATAGTCGTGCCGTGGACGATGCCTTGCGGACCGATATACATATATGAGCCGGCGGTCATCTGGCCGTATTGCGAGACGCCGAGAGCATTCATTCGTTCCCAGTCGTCGGGCTTCGAGTAGTTGGGAATCACCATGCCGTTGGTCACCACCACGCGGGGCGCGCCGGCGTGCGACGGGAACAAGCCCAGCGGGTGGCCCGAGTACATGACGAGAGTCTGCTCATCGGTCATCTCGCTGAGGTATTTCATCACCAGGCGATACTGCGCCCAGTTCTGGAACACGGCACCATTGCCGCCGTACGTGATAAGTTCGTGAGGATGTTGGGCTACGGCCGGGTCGAGGTTGTTCTGAATCATCAGCATGATTGCAGCAGCTTGGCGTGAGCGAGCCGGATACCAATCGATAGGCCGTGCGTACATCGGGTAGGTCGGACGCAGGCGATACATATATATACGTCCGTACTCAGCGAGTTCGCGTGCAAATTCAGGCGCCAGCTCGGCATGCTTTTCCGGTGGGAAATAGCGCAGAGCATTGCGCAGAGCCAGTTCTTTCTGCTCGTCGGTCAGGATGTCTTTGCGGCGAGGCGCATGGTTCACAGATTCGTCGCGTGGTTGCGGCGGCGGAAGTATTTCGGGTATGCCGGCGCAAATGTCGCGGCGAAATTCTTCAATAGTCATATTGTGGTAAAAATTCAAAGGTTACGAGCGTGCGATTATTTGGTCGGCGATAGCAACGATTTCGGCGCGGCGCTTGGCTGCGTTGGCAGCAATTTCGGTAGCTTCGCTGATTAAGCTCTCGGCTGCGGTGCGGTCGGCCAGGCCGGCAGCGTTGATTTTTACGTTTAAGAAAGCTCCGGCCACTGCGGCTTCGGCAGCAATGGCGCCTACGCCGGCGTCGGATACCGATGCCGGGTTGCCTTCCTTGGCCATTTGTTCGAGGAGGTCGAATGTGGCAGCAGCTGTGCGCATCGTTCGCAGAGGCACTTCTGTGGCATAGAGCGTCGCTGCTTCGAGCGCTTCGGCGCGGGCCTGTTTTTCTTGTTCGGTGCCGCGAGGCATGCCGATTGCGGCCATGATGCGGCCGAAGGCGGCGGTGTCTTCGTCGACTAATGCGGTCAGTGTGTCAAGCAGCTGACGGCCTTCGACAGCGTAGTTCGAGAATTCCTCCCAGCGGTCGTCCCAGCCGGCTTTGTGGGCCGAGAGGTTGGCAACCATGGTGCCGAGGGCGGCGGCCAGCGAGCCCATGTAGGCCGATACTGAGCCACCGCCGGGTGCGGGTGATTCAGAGGCTGTCTCGTCGGCGAAGGCTTTGAGTGTCATGTCGGTGAGCTGATTGCCGGCGTTGTCGGCAATCATATATTCAATCACTTTCTCTTTGGGATCGAACGGCTTGAGTTCGTCGAGCCCCATTGATTTGACAGCGATGCGGATGATTTCGGCTTCCGGCAATCCGGCCGAGCGCTGCTGCTTGGCCAAGTAATACTTGCCGGCGTCGACGAGTGCGCGCTTCGGTACGAGGCCTACGATTTCGGTGCCCGTCACGCGGATGCCGCGAGCGGCTGCAGCGCGTGTCACTTCGTCGAAGGCTACGTGGAGCGGTGTCTGCGCCATGTCGGTGATGTTCATCGATACTTGGGCTATGCCATATTCGTCGATGTACCAGCCGATGGCTTTTGTGCCCTTGAGGGTGCCGGGTTGCATGATGGTGTTACCATTCTCGTCTTTGAGCGGACGACCGGTAAGCTTGCCGCCTTCGCGCATGGGACGACCTTTTTCTCGGACGTCGAATGCGATGGCGTTGGCGCGGCGAGTCGAGGTGGTGTTGAGGTTGAAGTTGACGGCAATCAGAAAATCGCGTGCGCCGATAGTCGTGGCGCCTGTGCGTGCGGCAGCTTCATCGAACGGGCGGTTGCCGAAGTCGGGGCCTTTCTCATCGCTGCCCATTTTCTCGGGCAGAGCTTCGTATTCACCTGCGCGGCATACGGCGAGGTTTTTGCGCTCGGGGCGGAAGGCCGATGCTTCGTAGCAATATGTCGGAATGCCGAGTTTGTCGGCTACGCGTTTGGCAAGTTTGCGAGCTAACTCGGCACACTCCTCGAGCGTGATGCCGCTTACGGGGATGAGCGGGCACACGTCGGTGGCGCCCATTCGTGGGTGAGCGCCGTGATGCTTGCGCATATCGATAAGCTCGGCTGCTCGGCTGATGCCGCGGAATGCTGCTTCGACCACGTCGTCGGGTTCGCCGACGAAGGTGACTACCGTGCGGTTGGTGGCTTCGCCCGGGTCGACATCGAGCAAGCTTATGTTTTCAACTGATTTGATTGAATCGGTGATAGCGTCGATGATGGCGCGGTCGCGGCCCTCGCTGAAGTTGGGCACACATTCTATTAGGCGTTTTTCCATGATTTGTTTTTGGTTTCTTTCTGAGGCTAAAATACCGACAACAAATGGCCTGTGGCGGATATTGGCTACACGTGGGTAGGCGTGCGTCCGGTTTGTCGGTTTGTGTGCAAATTTACGTAAATTTTTGCGAGTCGACAAGAACACAGCATGTTTTTTACATTGAGTAAGAATAATTCAGAGTTTGCTAAAAAATCGTAATAAAACTTCTTTGAAAAAATCAAAAAGAATTACTAACTTTGCGCTAAACATTCACTATCATATATGAGCACTGAGAATTTTGCTTTAAAGCCCGGAACTATAGTTGTTGGACCCAAGCGTAGCTATAAAATTGTAAAAACGCTGGGTCAAGGTGGCTTTGGCATTACATACCTCGTTGAAGGAGAAATAATTGACGATAACATCAAGCTGACGGCTAAGTACGCTCTGAAGGAACATTTCTTAGGCAGTCTGTGCTCGCGCGATGGTAATACTCAGCGTATTTACTATTCTCAGCCGGTAGCGAACGAGGTACGCAATTCGCTCGATTCGTTTATTAAAGAAGCTACTCGCCTGCAAGATAATGGCTTGAAACATCCGAATATCGTAAACATCAACGAGGTATTCGAAGCCAACAATACTGCTTATTATGTGATGGAATATCTTGAGGGTGAGTCACTTGAGGATTTTGTCAAAAACACTGAGCCACTGACCGAGCAGCAGACCGTTTACTTCATACGCCCGATTGCCGATGCTGTTGCGTTGCTACATCGCAATAATCTGACGCACTACGATATCAAGCCGTCAAATATTATTATACATCGCGGTAGCGACGGCGTTCCGCGCCCGGTGCTGATTGATTTCGGCCTTTCAAAGCACTATGATAGTGAAGGTCATGCTACTTCAATGATGAATAGCGGTGGCTTCTCGGCCGGTTATTCGCCGATTGAGCAATACAGTGGCTTAAAGTCGTTTACACCGCAGGCCGACGTATATGCACTTGCGGCTACTTGCTATTTTTGCCTTACCGGTCATGTTCCGGCTGAAGCGGCTACCGGACCGGTGCAGACTCTTGCAGAGGATCTTGACGGCTTGGCATCGCCTCACATGATTGAAGCGCTGAAGCATGCAATGGCTTCGTTTGCCGCTCATCGCACGCCTGATGCTTCTCGTTTTATCGCCGAAGTTTTTGACGGTGATAAGGTCGAAATAGTCAACACTCGTGCCACCCAGCGCCGTGTGTCGAATCCGGTCGTTCAATCGGTTGTTGATAACAATGAAGATATTGATACGCGAAAGACTATGCGCTTTCCGAATGGAGGCGGTACGCCCGAACCACCGGTAGTAGATTTCTTTGATAAACCGGACTCGAACGGCGATGGCGAAACAGTAATTGTCACCGGCGATGATTCAGGAAGAAAGAAAAAATCAAGCAAGTTATGGCTATGGATACTCATCGCTGTCGTAGCGTTTGGCATTGGCGCCGGTCTGTATTTCGTGATCGGTGATGGAAATTCGAAGCATGAAGCAATTCAAGTTGACGATGATGATTCACTGCCCGAGCTTGACGAAGAAGAGCCGGCTGTAGTAGTTGTAGATACGCTCACAGTCGATTATAAAGCAACTGATTCTGTCGTAGTCTCTGTGCAGGAGGCTCCTACTCAGCCACAGACCACGTCGACTTCGACTGTCGCTCAGCAAACATCTAACAACAATTCAAGTACGACATCGACTCAGCAAGGTAAGGCAACCGGTCGTACAAGTTATAAGAAATTCGACATCGCTACCGAGTTGCATGGCAAGCGTCTGTATTTCTCTGTAGATGAGTGGAATACGCTTACCGGCGTTGACCAGAACGAATTTAACGTGCTTGGTGTAGTTATACAATGTAGTCAAGGACCGATTATTGTCTCTCTTTTCGAGCGCGGTACCATGACTTGGGATGAAGCCGCCGAATATGGTCAATTAAACCTGATGCTTTCGCAATATCGCGACGCTATCTATAGCAACCGTAGCCGGCTTAACTCGGTTCTTACCGCTGCCGGTGGCGACCCGATTTCCGTTGGCTCTACGTATTGGGGTTGCGGACACGATAAAGATAATGCTTGGGCGATGCCTATGGGTATTGACAACGAATTTCCTGCCGACAAGTCATCGATGTACCGAGTACGTACGGTTAGAAAGCTTTAATATATCGGGCGGGGCGTTTCCCGCCCTTTTTTGTAATGTAGAAAAGTTTAATATACTTATAAATAATAAATTAAAGAGATGAATCACAACAGCTTCGTATCAATCGACGATATATCGCGCGAAGAGATACTTGACCTGCTCGAGCGTGCTGCTTACTTCGAAAAGCACACCGATAGCAAGATTCTCGACGGGCGTATCGTGGCTACGCTGTTCTTTGAGCCTTCGACGCGCACGCGCCTTAGCTTTGAGACAGCCGTCAACCGTCTCGGCGGTCGCATAATTGGTTTTTCTGACCCCGGTACTTCGTCCTCGTCGAAGGGTGAATCACTCAAAGATACTATCAAGATGGTGGCAAATTACGCCGACCTTATCGTAATGCGCCATCACCTGGAAGGTGCCGCTCGTTATGCCACTGAAGTCACCGACGTGCCAATTATCAATGCCGGTGATGGCGCCAATCAACACCCGTCGCAGACGATGCTCGACCTCTACTCTATTTATAAGACACAAGGTCGGCTCGAAAATCTGACGATAGCCCTTGTCGGTGACTTGAAATATGGTCGTACAGTGCATTCTATGCTGCAAGCTATGAAGTATTTCAAGCCGCGGTTCATCTTCGTATCGTCGCCCGAATTAGCTATGCCGATTGAGTATAAAGAATTCTGCGTAAAAGAAGGCATTAAATATTTCGAAACTGCCGATTTCTCGGCCGACGTTATCAAGTCGAGCGACATTATTTATATGACACGTGTTCAGCGCGAACGTTTTACCGACCCGATGGAATACGAGCGCGTCAAGGACTTGTACACTCTGCACAATGCGATGCTGAGCGATGCTCGTCCGAACCTCCGCGTTTTGCACCCGCTGCCTCGCGTCAACGAAATCGACCGCGATGTCGATGACAACCCTATGGCTTACTATTTCGAACAAGCACGCAACGGCTTGTATGCGCGTCAAGCAATTATAACACGCGCTCTTGGTATAAACCCTCTTCAATAATACGTAGTTTATGAATAACGATAAAAAAGAACTTGCCGTAGCTGCGTTGCAAAACGGCACTGTGATCGACCATATACCTTCGGCAGCTGTGTTCAAGGCTGTACGTATTTTGGGAATTGAGAATTCCGAACATGCCGTCACCATCGGTTGCAATCTGGCCAGCAAACGCCTTGGCTCGAAGGGTATCATTAAGGTCGCTGACACGTTCTTCGACGACTACACGCTCAATCGTATCGCTCTTATCGCTCCTAAGGCCGTCGTAAATATCATTCGCGACTACGAGGTCGTCGAAAAGCGCCCGATTGTTCTCCCTGATAGCATTAAAGGAATTGTCACCTGTGCTAATCCGAAGTGTATCACCAATAACGAGCCGATGGATACGCGTTTCGATGTCGTGAGCCGTCAGCCGGTAGTCATTCGCTGTCACTATTGTAACCACGCCGTCAGCGGTGTCGATGCCAAAATCTTATGAAAGTAAGCTGGAAGCCCGGGACAATGCTCAATCCGCTGCCGGCCGTGCTTGTCAGCTGTGCGGCGGCCGACGGTCGTAGCAATCTGATTACCGTCGCATGGACCGGTACGATATGTACTAATCCGCCGATGCTGTATATATCAGTGCGTCCCGAACGCTATTCCTACGACATCATTCGCGAATCGATGGTATTCACGGTCAACCTGACGACGGCCGACTTGGCTCGTGCCACGGATTTGTGTGGCGTGCGCTCGGGTCGCGATGGCGACAAGTGGCAACTTGCCGGCCTGACACCCGAGCCGGGTGTGGCTGTCAGCTGCCCGTCAGTGGCCGAATCTCCGCTTTCGATCGAGTGCCGTGTGCGCGAAATTGTTAAGCTTGGAAGCCACGATATGTTCATCGCCGATGTCGTGAATGTGCTTGCCGATGCTTCTCTTATTGATGAAACTACAGGAAAATTCCACCTTGACAAGGCCGGATTGCTCAGCTATAGCCACGGAGCTTACTTCGCTCCGGGCGATTACCTCGGACATTTCGGCTTCTCTGTTCGTAAAAAGAAATAACAACACCATCATTTATAAAAATGGAAAAAGATACCAGACTTTTTGAGCTCATCGAACTTGAGCACCAGCGCCAACTCAAAGGCGTAGAACTCATCGCTTCTGAAAACTTCGTAAGCGACGCCGTTATGCACGCCATGGGCTCGTGCCTGACTAATAAGTATGCCGAAGGTTATCCCGGCCACCGCTACTATGGCGGCTGTGGCGTGGTCGACTTGGTCGAAGACCTCGCTCGCGACCGTGTGAAGCAGCTGTTTGGAGCTGAATATGCCAACGTACAGCCCCATTCGGGCGCACAGGCCAATATGGCTGTGTTCATGGCTTGCATGCAGCCCGGCGATACATTCATGGGCCTCAACCTGAGCCATGGTGGTCACCTGAGCCACGGTAGCCCAGTCAACTTCTCCGGCTTGGTTTTCAACGCCGTTGAATACAACGTTAACCGCGAGACCGGTCTCGTTGACTATGATCACATGGAAGAAACGGCTATGCGTGTTAAGCCGAAGCTGATTGTCGGCGGTGCCAGCGCATACTCGCGCGAATGGGACTATGCTCGCATGCGTGCTATTGCCGATGCCGTTGGCGCAATCCTGCTCATCGACATGGCTCACCCGGCCGGTCTGATTGCTGCCGGTTTGCTCGAAAATCCGCTCAAATATGCTCACATCGTGACCTCGACTACTCATAAGACTCTGCGCGGTCCGCGCGGTGGCATCATCCTCATGGGTAAGGACTTTGAAAATCCTTGGGGCAAGACCACGCCGAAAGGTCAGGTGAAGATGATGTCGGCTCTGCTCGATTCTGCCGTATTCCCCGGCGTACAGGGCGGCCCGCTCGAACATGTGATTGCCGGTAAGGCTGTTGCGTTCGGCGAAGCTCTCGACCCGTCGTTCAAGGTTTATCAGCAGCAGGTGCGTGCGAATGCTAAAGCCATGGCTGCCGCTCTGATGGATAAGGGCTACGACGTGGTTTCCGGCGGTACCGACAACCACTGCATCCTTGTCGACCTCCGCTCGAAATTCCCCGAACTGACCGGTAAAGTTGCAGAAAAGGTACTCGTAGACGCCGACATTACTGCCAATAAGAACATGGTACCCTTCGATTCGCGTTCGCCGTTCCAGACTTCGGGTATCCGCCTCGGCACGCCGGCGATTACCACTCGCGGCGCTAAGGAACCCATGATGGGCGAAATCGTTGAGCTTATCGACTGTGTACTTTCCGCGCCCGAAGACGTTGCTAACATTGAGCGTGTTCGCGCGAAGGTAAACGCGATGATGACTGAATACCCCATTTTTGCTTGGTAAATGTCTGTAGGTCGTAAAATCACAGTAATTATTGTAGCTGCTGGCAGCGGTAGCCGTTTCGGCGGACCGCTGCCCAAGCAGTTTTGCCAGATTGAAGGACGACCGGCCGTGATGCGAGCGATCGATAATCTACGTCGTGCACTACCCGATGCTGATTATATTATCGTGTTGTCGGCAACTCAAATAGAACATTGGAATTATCTCTGTAAATTACATAATTTCGATTCACCTTGCATAGTTGCAGGTGGCGACACCCGTTCGCAATCTGTTAGCAATGCTATGCCGTTTGTCTCGACGGGCAAGGCTGACCTTGTTTTGGTTCACGATGGAGCTCGTCCTTTCCCGTCTGTTGCTATGGTCGATGAGCTGGTTGCAGCATTCGACGATGATGCAGTCGAGGGCGCTCTGCCGGTCGTTCCCGTTACCGATTCGATTCGCGATGTCAGCCGGCCTGTGTCGGTCGCTGTCGACCGTTCAAAATTCCGTGCTGTGCAGACACCGCAAGCCTTCCGTGCCGCGTTGCTCGCTGAGGCTTATTTGCGAAGCGACGATGGCGTGTTCACCGACGATGCTTCGGTGATGGAAGCTGCCGGTTATCGCAACCTTGTGCTTGTCAACGGCTCGCCTACTAATTTCAAGGTGACAAATCCTGCTGATATTGCAATTGCAGAAGCCGTGTTGGCGTTCGGTGCTGTATGATTTCGCTGCGGCAAAAAGAAATTAAGTATGTGAAGGGTATCGGACCTGCACGTGCCGATTTGCTCCAAAAGCAACTTGGCATACGCACGGTCTATGACTTGTTGCATCATTTTCCGACAAACTATATCGACCGCACTTCGATATATAGCATCCGAGATTTGTCGACTGAGGTCGGCTCTGTTCAGCTCAAAGGTCGCTTCGTAGGATTTAGCGTGGTCGGTGAGGGCGCAAAGATGCGTCTTGTCGGCGTCTTCACAGATGGCACCGCCTCGATCGAAGTAGTTTGGTTTCGCTCTATAAAACAAATTCGCCAAGCACTACACACCGGAGTCGATTATATACTTTTCGGTAAGCCGACAGTGTTCAATGGCCGGTGGTCGATGACGCACCCCGAAGTGGATACGAGCCAAAAGGCTATGGAACAACTCGGTATGCGTGGCGTGTATCCGCTGACCGAGACCCTGCGCAATCGCAATATTTCTTCGCGCAATTTCTTCCAATGGATTGGCGGTGTACTTGACACGTTGCCTCAGTTGCGCGAAACTTTGCCGCCTTCGACAGTGACTGAGCTTGGATTGATGTCGCTTGATAAGGCAATTCGCGAGTTGCATCGACCTTCGTCGCCGTCCGCCCTTCAGCGTGCTCGCGAGCGCATGAAGTTCGAAGAGTTGTTTTATATTCAAGTCGATATGCTTCGGCGTAATCGCCGTCGGCGTTCACAACTCGTGGGTCATCGCTTTGTGCATGTCGGCCGTTTTTTTAACGCCTTCTACGAACAATGTTTGCCATTTGAGCTTACGGGTGCCCAAAAGCGAGTCGTAAAAGAAATTCGTGCCGACGTTAACACGGGTCGGCAGATGAATCGACTTGTTCAGGGCGATGTCGGTTCGGGTAAGACGCTTGTGGCGCTTATGGCTATGCTGTTGGCTCTCGACAATGGCTTCCAGGCTTGCCTGATGGCGCCCACCGAAATTCTTGCCACTCAGCATTACGAGACTCTTCGCCAGCTCGTGGCTAAGATTGGAATAAATGTTCGATTGCTCACCGGCTCGACTCGCACTGCCGAACGTCGTGAGATACACGAACAACTTGCCGACGGCTCGTTGCATATCCTTGTCGGTACGCACGCCATAATCGAAGAGCAAGTGAAATTCGCCAATCTTGGCCTCGCTGTGATTGACGAGCAACATCGATTTGGCGTAGCTCAGCGCGCTCGCCTCTGGGCCAAGAGCGAAGTGCCTCCACACATACTTGTCATGACCGCGACGCCGATACCGCGAACACTTGCTATGACTGTTTATGGCGACCTCGATGTGTCGGTCATTGATGAGCTACCTCCGGGGCGCAAGCCTGTTGCGACTTTTCTTCGCTACGACGAGCAGCGCGACCAGGTTTATCGCGGCATCGGCGCCCAATTGCGCGAAGGCCGCCAAGTGTATATCGTTTATCCTCTTATTGATGAGAACGATAAACTCGAATTGAAATCGCTCACCGAGGGCTACGACCAGATTTGTGAAATTTTCAACAACTATCGCGTTGCTTTCGTGCACGGGCGTATGAAACCTGCCGAAAAGGATTTCCAAATGGGACTTTTCGCTTCGGGTGAAGCGCAAATTCTTGTCGCTACCACTGTGATTGAAGTCGGAGTGAACGTGCCGAATGCAACTACCATGGTGATTGAGAATGCCGAGCGCTTTGGCCTCTCGCAGCTGCATCAGTTGCGAGGCAGAGTAGGGCGCGGTGCCGAACGTTCGTATTGCATCTTGATGACAAAATATAAGATTGCCAAAGAGACGCGCGAGCGCCTTGAGATAATGACTTCGACAACCGACGGCTTTGTTATAGCCGAAGCCGATATGCGCCTTCGTGGCCCGGGCGACATCGAAGGCACGATGCAGAGCGGCATCCCTTTTGACCTAAAAATTGCTAATTTGGCCACCGATGGCCAGATCATACAAATGGCTCGCAACGCTGCCGAGAAGTTGCTCGACGACGACCCGGAAATTTCTTCAGCGGCTAATGCACCTTTTGCGAGGGCACTGGCTGAAGCTGTGCGCCGAACGGCCGACTGGAGCCGCATCAGCTGATTTTTTTCAAAAATTGAGGGCTGAAAGTGTTGTGAGTTAGCGAAAAAAGTGTTAACTTTGCGGCCGAAAAGGCGTAATCTCTGGCGTAGACACGTAGCTCGCGTATATTGCGCAATTGTTAACATTCTAAATATCAATTTACAATGGACCTGATTAAAGTTGCCGAAGAAGCTTTTGCTACCGGCAAGCAGCATCCCGACTTCGGCCCCGGCGACACCATCACGGTGGCTTACCGCATCAAAGAGGGTAACAAAGAACGTATTCAGCAGTATCGCGGTGTGGTTATTCGCATCTCGGGCGAAGGCACCAAAAAGCGCTTCACTGTTCGCAAGATGAGCGATAACATCGGTGTTGAACGTATCTTCCCCATCGAATCGCCGTTTATCGATTCGATTACCGTCAACAAGTATGGTAAGGTTCGTCGCGCTAAGCTTTACTACTTGCGCGCACTCACCGGCAAAAAGGCTCGTATCAAAGAGCGTCGCGTTAAGTAAGACGCCTTTCATGCCAAGAACAATAAAGGCTTCTGCCAATAGGTGGAAGCCTTTATTATTTCATCGTAATTCAATCGTCGAGTAAACTGGCGGCTCTTTCCAGATAATCTGCGGCTCGCTCGTCGGCATTTTTAATATTCGAGGCCAACACGGCAAAGTGTTGGCCTCGATGTATGTGAGTTGGGTGATTATTCGTTGACCGGGTTGAATGTTGCCAATTCATGAACGTCGTTGGCTATGCTGGCTATGGCGAGCATTGATTCCGACAGGAAGCGATTGACCAGTAATTGTAGGTAGCCCACAATCGGCCCTGCGATGATTAGTATGAACGGACATATATCTATTATATACTGAAGCTCTCTTGAGAAGAGCCAGAAGATACCGGCAAACACGCCGATGAACACGCCGGATACGGCCATAACAATGCCGGCATATTCGCCAAAGCAACGGATTATGTTGGCAATTACCGGTATGGCGACAAAGCGAGCGCCCTTCGGGGTGTCAATTTTCACGTCGTTGCCGCGCTTGAACCAGTAAAGTAGGCTGAAAGCGGCCAATGCAATCATCAGAATGATTATAAAGACGGCTACCACGATGGCTACACCACCGATTTTAAACATGTCGGAGGTCAACGAAATGCTGTAGAGCATAAAAATTGCCAAAAACACTCCAAAGGCGTAGTAGAGCCACTGGATGGGCTGGCGGAATAGCTTTCCGCTGTCGATGTAATCGAACATCGGCTTTAAAATTGCTAAGATGCTTGTCATAACTTTTGTTATTTATGGTTATTTAAGGTTGATATTTGCAAATATAGTTATTGTTTTTTTAATCAGAAACTTTTTTTGTAATTTTGTACTCAGAAACACTGCAAATAATTAGAACAACATAAATCCATTTGTATGAACTTGTTTGATAATCTTACGAAAAAGGCCAAGGGAAGTCGTCAGCGTATCGTGCTTCCCGAGGGTACCGAGTCGCGCACGCTCACAGCTGCCGACCGCATCCTTGCCGAAGATATCGCCGACATTATTCTCATAGGTAATAGCGAAGAAATCAAACGTATGGCCGTAGAGATGAATCTTCAAAACATCGACAAAGCCACTATCGTTGACCCGCACGACAAGGCCGTCATCGACCGCTATGCTCCGCTGCTCTATGAGCTTCGAAAATACAAGGGAATGACTGAAGAACAGTCGCGCCTCACTGCAGCCAACCCGCTGTTCCTCGCTTGTCTGATGGTGAAGGCCGGCGATGCCGACGGCGAAGTAGCCGGCGCGCAGAATACCACCGGTAATGTGCTTCGTGCAGCATTCCAGGTTATCAAAACTCGCCCGGGCATTAGCGTCGTTTCGGGTGCGTTCTTGATGCTGCTGCCCGAGGGTAGTCCTTACGGCGACGATGGCGTTCTCGTATTTGCCGACTGTGCCGTAGTGCCCGACCCGAATGCTGAAGAACTTGCACAGATTGCTGTATGCTCTGCTGAGACCGCTCGCAACCTTGCAGGTATCGAACCTCGCGTGGCTATGCTTTCGTTCTCGACTAAAGGCTCGGCTAAGCACGAGCGTGTCGACAAGGTTATCGAAGCTACCGCTCATGCTCGCACTATTGCACCTAACCTCATCATCGATGGTGAGATGCAAGCCGATGCTGCAATCGTTCCTTCGGTCGCACACAAGAAGGCCCCTGACAGCATCCTCAACGGCAATGCCAATGTGCTCGTATTCCCCTCGCTCGAGGTCGGCAACATCGCTTACAAACTCGTTCAGCGTATCAGTGGCGCTCAGGCCGTTGGTCCCATTCTTCAAGGCCTTGCAGCTCCTGTAAGCGACTTATCGCGTGGCTGTTTCCCCGAAGACATCTACAAGACAATCATTCTGACTTGCTGCCAGGCTATCGGCGCTAAATCCAATAAATAATCATAGTTTATGAAAATTCTTGTTCTCAACTCGGGCAGTAGCTCGGTGAAATATAAACTTATTGATACCGACAACGGTAAGACTATGGCCGAAGGCGGTGTCGAAAAAATCGGTCTCCCCGACGGCTTCCTCAAGTATAAACGCCCCGATGGTTCGAAAGCAATTATCGAACTCGGCCAGACTGATCACAAAGGCTCTATCAAAGCTATTCTTAACCTGCTGACCGATGCCGAGTGGGGTTGCCTCAAATCGTTTGATGAAATCGATGCTGTAGGCCACCGTCTCGTACACGGCGCCGAAAAGTTCACCAAGAGTGTGCTCATCGACGAAGCCGTCAAGGAAAAGGTTCGCGAATGCTATGATTTGGCACCTCTCCACAATCCTGCCAACATGACGGGTGTTGAAGCTATCGACGTACTCATGCCCGGTGTACCACAGGTAGGTGTATTCGATACCGCTTTCCACCAGACTATGCCCGCCAAGTCGTTTATGTACGCGCTTCCTTACAAGTTCTATAAGGAAGACGGCGTTCGTCGCTATGGCTTCCACGGTACCAGCCATCGCTACGTTTCGCAGCGCGTGTGCGAATTCCTCGGCGTTGACATTGCGAAGCAAAAGATTATCACTTGCCATGTTGGCAACGGCGGTTCGATTACTGCTATTGAGTATGGTAAGAGTGTTGACACTTCGATGGGCCTGACCCCGACCGAAGGTCTGATGATGGGTACTCGCGTGGGCGATGTCGACCCCGGTGTGCTCACTTTCCTTATGCTTAAGCATGGCTATACTGCCGAACAGATGCAGCAAATTATCAACAAAGAGAGCGGTATGGCCGGCGTGACCGGTATCTCGAGCGATATGCGCGAAATCGAAGCCGCTGTCAACGAAGGTAACGAACTCGCTCGCCTCGGCCTCGACATGTATGAGCACCGCATCATCAAGTACATCGGTGCATACGCAGCTGAAATGGGAGGTGTTGATATCATCGTCTTCACCGGTGGTGTTGGTGAAAACCAGATCGGCCTGCGTGCCGACGTATGCAAGCCTTTAGGCTTCATCGGTGTTGAACTTGACGCCGAAGCTAATAAGGTGCGTGGCGAAGAGGCTGTGATTTCTACACCCGACTCAAAAGTCAAAGTGTGCGTAATTCCTACAGATGAGGAACTTATGATTGCACTTGATACAAAAGATATCGTTTCGAAACTCTGATATTCGATACTTACGCATTAAGAGTCTCCGGAGTGATTTTTTTCTCCGGAGGCTTTTTTTCTTTGTTATTATTATAAAAGTTACTAACTTTGCAGCGATTTGTGAGGCGAAAAGCTTCTCAAATCGAGAGATCATTAACATATAATTAGGGGTGCGCTCGACTGCCTGTCGGTCGAGAGCTGAGATTATACCCTTTGAACCTGAACCGGTTAGTACCGGCGTAGAGAAAATTAGATGATGAAGAAACAACTTCTGAACGGTGTAGTGGCTTTAGTAGCCTCTATGCCCGTTGCTGTGCATGCCGCTGAGTCGGATGCTACGGCGGCTGATTCCTCAGTGATTAACCTAAACGATGTGGAGGTCGTGGCCAATCGAGCCAACGACCACACTCCTGTCGCTTTTACAAACTTTTCGGCCGCTGAAATTGATGCAGCCAACGAAGGACGCGACATCCCGTTCATGATTGCGTCAACGCCTTCGATTGTCGTTACCGGCGATGCCGGTGGCGGTATCGGCTATTCAGCCATACGTGTACGTGGCACCGACCCCTCGCGCATCAACATTACGGCCAACGGCGTGCCTATCAACGATGCCGAAAGCCACAATGTCTATTGGGTGAATATGCCCGACTTTGCTTCGTCGCTGCGCGACATTCAAATTCAGCGAGGCGCAGGTACTTCGACCAACGGCGCCGGAGCTTTCGGCGCCAGCATCAACATGATTACGGACGCGCCGTCGTACGAGTCTTCAGCTGAATTCTTAGCATCATACGGCTCCTATAATTCCAATCGCCAGACAATCAAAGTTAACTCCGGCCTTTTCGGTGACCATTGGAGTGTTGACGCTCGTGTATCGCACATTGGCTCTGACGGTTACATTGACCGCGCTTACTCTAAGCTCTGGAGCTATATGGGGCAGGTAGCCTATTCCGACTATAATACAATGGTGCGTCTGATTGCTTTTGGCGGCAAGGAACAGACCTACATGGCATGGGACTACGCTTCAAAGGAACAAATGGCCGAGCATGGACGTCGATATAATCCTTGCGGCGAATACACCGCCGACGATGGCTCCACCGCTTACTATCGCGATCAGTTCGACCACTTCGTGCAGCACCACTTTCAACTTGTTGGTGCTCAGCGTTTGGCTGACAATTGGCGCCTCAACCTGACACTTCACTACACCAAGGGCGATGGCTACTACAATCAATACAAGACCTCTCGCACACTTGCCGAGTATGGCTTGGAGCCTTTCTATAATGCCGCAGGTGAGCTTGTCAAAAAGAGCGACCTTATCCGACTCAAACACAACGATAATGATTTCGGCGGTGGTATGTTCAGCCTTAACTACACCGGTAGCCGACTGAATGCAGTCATCGGCGGCGCAGCAAATTGGCATCGTGGTAATCATTTCGGACGCATCGCCTGGGTGCGCAACTATGTCGGTGCGATCAATCCTCTTCAAGAGTATTATAATAATGTGGGTCGAAAATTCAGCACTAACCTTTATGGCCGTGCTGACATTGTTCTTGGTCATGGACTGACGGGTTATGCCGATTTACAGTACCGCCATATTCGCTATTCGATACGCGGTGTGAGTGATAATTTTGACTACAATATTGACGGGCCGGCTCAGCTCGATGTGCTGCGCAACTACGATTTCTTTAATCCTAAAGCCGGGCTCACTTACACTGCCGGTGCTCATCGTGCTTTCGTGTCGTGGAGTGTCGCGCAGAAAGAACCTGTTCGCGACAACTTTACAGATGGCGACCCTCATAACTATCCCACAGCCGAGCGACTTTTTGACTACGAGGCAGGATATTCGTGGACCAACCGTTTACTTTCGTTGGGTGTTAACTTATATTATATGGATTACAAAAATCAGCTCGTAGTGACCGGCCAACTTTCAGACACAGGTAACGCTCTAAGTGTAAACGTGCCCGACAGTTACCGAATGGGTGTCGAATTGCAGAGCGCGTTTACACCCGTCAATTGGTTCGTTTGGAGTCTTAATGCCACTCTCTCGCGTAATCGTATCAAGAATTTCACTGAATATATATACGAAGACGAGTGGACTAATCCAATCGCTATCGACTGTGGCGATACGCCAATAGCTTTTTCACCCGATTTCATTTTCAACAATGAGTTTAAGTTTCTTTTCGGTGGATTTTCGGCTTCGCTGAACACACGCTACGTGTCGTCGCAATATATGAATAATGCTCGGTCTGCAGAGGCGAAACTCGATAGCTACTGTGTGTCAGACCTCCATCTTGGATACAAGTTTACTAAAATTAAGGGTATAAAGGCTCTAAACTTATCGTTTTCCATCTATAATATCTTCAACAAAGAGTATTTCAACAACGGCTATGCCGGCGCAGGCTACTACTTATGTGATGATGGAAAGCCGGAGATTTATCGGTATGCCGGTTATGCAGCTCAAGCTACTTGCCATGTGATGGGCACCGTTGGTCTTACATTCTGATTATATTAATTCACTGACAACAATGACATTTGATAATTTCATCGAAGTATTCGGTTTTCTTATCGGAGTTGTGTACCTCGTTCTTGAGTATCACGCGAAGCCGCAAGTTTGGATTGCGTCTGTGGTAATGCCCATGATTTCAATGTGGCTTTACTTTCGCAAGGGGCTCTATGCCGATTTTGCAATTAATATCTACTATGTTGCAATCGCTATCTATGGTTATATTGCATGGACCGTGCGCGGCCACAAAGATGCCGACAAGCCGTCGCTTCGTATTACTCATCTGCCGATTTCAGTCGGAATAGGATGCGTCGCTACTTGTGGTATTCTGTGGCTTGCTATCTGGTTCGTTCTTGTCAACTATACTGACAGTAATGTGCCCGTACCGGATGCCTTTACTACGGCGCTAAGTATCGTCGCTTTGTGGATGATGGCTCGCAAGTATGCCGAGCAGTGGATTGCGTGGATGATAGTTGACATAGTTTGTGTCGGCCTTTACATCTATAAGGGTATCTACCTTTATGCGTCGCTTTATACTGTCTACACCGTAATTGCACTCTTCGGTTATCGCAAATGGCTACGTCTGATGCGCGAATAAATTTTGACTTTGGCCGATAAAATGTTAACGGGCTGTGCCGGATGTGGTACAGCCCGTTGTGCTACTTGGCGATGCGCGCCGATTATTGTCCGAGGTACGAAATGAGCAGGCGGCTCTTTTGGCCTTTGAGGCGTCGGATTGCTTTCTCTTTTATTTGGCGAACGCGTTCGCGTGTGAGTTCAAACTTTGCGCCGATTTCTTCGAGAGTCATTTCTTGGCAGCCAATGCCGAAGAACATTTTGAGTATTTCGCATTCGCGCTCGTTGAGCTGACGCAGTGCGCGGTCGACTTCTTCAGAAAGCGACTCTTGATTGAGCGATGCGTCGGCCATCGGGGAGTCGTCGTTAGTCAGAACGTCGAGCAAGCTATTGTCTTCACCATCGACGAAAGGCGCGTCAATCGAGGTGTGTCGGCCCGATACTTGAAGTGTGTCAGCAATTTTTTCGACAGGTTCTTCAAGAAATTCAGCGAGTTCTTCGGTCGAGGGACGTCGCTCGTTTTCTTGTTCGAATTTAGCGAGAGCTTTGTTGATTTTGTTGAGCGAGCCGACCTGATTGAGGGGTAGGCGGACGATGCGCGATTGTTCGGCCAGCGCCTGAAGAATTGACTGTCGAATCCACCAAACGGCGTAGGAGATGAACTTGAAGCCGCGAGTTTCGTCGAATTTTCGAGCGGCTTTGATGAGTCCGATATTGCCTTCGTCGATTAGGTCGGACAGCGGTAACCCTTGATTTTGGTATTGCTTGGCGACGGAAACCACAAATCGAAGATTTGCGCGAACCAGCTTGTCGAGCGCTGCCGGGTCGTTATCCTTGATTCGTTGTGCCAGTTCGACTTCTTCATCGACAGAAATGCGATCTTCGCGGCCGATTTCCTGAAGATATTTGTCGAGCGATTGGGTGTCGCGATTTGTGATAGAGGGTGCTATTTTTAGTTGTCTCATCGTTTATAGCCGATTTTTTGTTTTTGAAGTTTTTGTTTACAGGAGAGGGAGTTTTGTTCGGGTGAACTTAATAAAGGTATAACGCAAAACAGCGATATAACTTGTATAACGAACGTTAAAAGTTGGGTTTTGAATTTAATGTGCAGATTTCATAAAACAGAGAGAGGTCGATTGGTTAGTGAACGAATTGATGGAATTTAATCTTGTTTGTCATTATCCACATTTAGAAGCATAGCAATAATCGTGCCATTATCAGCCGTTTAGCTGCCGATATAATAACTGTCGGTGCTTTAATCGTTTATCGTGTGTCATCTTGTCAAGCGTCTGCTGTCACAATTGCTATTTTTCGTATTTCGCAAATGAAAGAGGACTGCGCCGATAGCGAAGCCCTCTTGTATGTTATCACAAGAAGTTCAGTTTACTGACCGAGGTATGATTTCAGCAAGCGGCTCTTTTGGCCCTTTAGCCGACGAATTGCCTTTTCCTTGATTTGGCGAACACGTTCGCGAGTAAGCTCAAATTTGGCGCCGATTTCTTCGAGTGTCATTTCTTGGCATCCGATGCCGAAGAACATTTTGAGGATTTCGCGTTCGCGTTCATGGAGTTGGCGCAGTGCGCGGTCGACTTCGTTAGATAGCGACTCTTGGTTGAGGGTGGCGTCGGCCATAGGGGAGTCATCGTTTGTCAAGACGTCGAGCAAGCTGTTGTCTTCACCTTCAACAAACGGAGCGTCGACCGAGATGTGGCGACCTGAGACTTTCAGTGTGTCGGCAATCTTTTCTACCGGGACGTCGAGACTTTCGGCAAGCTCTTCGGGTGAAGGTCTGCGCTCGTTTTCTTGCTCGAATTTTGAGAGGGCTTTGCTGATTTTGTTGAGCGAGCCAACTTGGTTGAGCGGCAGACGCACGATGCGCGATTGCTCGGCGAGTGCCTGAAGAATTGATTGTCGAATCCACCAAACGGCGTACGAGATGAACTTAAAACCGCGGGTTTCGTCAAACTTACGGGCAGCTTTGATAAGGCCCACATTGCCTTCGTTGATGAGGTCGGGTAGCGATAATCCTTGATTTTGATATTGCTTAGCTACCGAAACGACGAATCGAAGATTTGAACGAGTGAGTTTGTCGAGTGCCGCTTGATCACCTTGCTTAATGCGCTGAGCGAGCTCTACTTCCTCGTCTACGGAAATCAGTTCCTCGCGGCCAATTTCCTGCAGGTATTTATCGAGGGATGCGCTTTCGCGGTTGGTGATTGATTTAGTAATTTTTAGCTGTCTCATCTTAGATATTACCGAATTGATGCTTTTATCGTGCAAAGGTACGAAAAATTTCGCTAATATGCAAGTGTACTTTTGTGTATTCTTTTAATAACAATTTTGAAAAAGATTTGAAAAAGATTTTGTTTGAGAACTTACGGTTTTTTGTAAAAAAAAGCGTCCTGCATGGGGACGCTTTTCGATTAATATTTTTGAATTAATTTACACTTCCGACAGGTCGTGACCCATACGAGTTTTTTTAGTGGACATATATCGACGGTTGTACTCGTTGGGCGATATTTCGATTGGCACATTTTCCACTACTTCAAGGCCGAAGCCTTCGAGTCCGCGGCGTTTTACAGGGTTGTTGGTCATCAATCGCATTTTTTTGATGCCGAGTAGATTGAGGATCTGTGCGCCGACGCCATAGTCGCGTTCGTCGGCTGCGTGTCCCAGGTGTAGGTTCGCTTCGACCGTGTCAAGGCCTTCTTCTTGCAGTTTGTAAGCTTTGATTTTGTCCATCAAGCCGATGCCGCGGCCTTCTTGGCTAAGGTAGACGATGGCCCCGCAGCCTTCTTTCTCAATCATTTCCATAGCGCGGTGGAGTTGCTCGCCGCAGTCGCATCGCTTTGAAGCAAAAATGTCGCCGGTGGCGCACGACGAGTGAACGCGCACGAGAACCGGACGCTCGGCGCTCACGTCGCCTTTGATGATTGCTATGTGTTCGAGGTTGTTATCTTTTTGGCGGAATGGAATGAGGCGGAAGTGGCCGTATGCAGTGGGCATATCGACTTCGACGCCCATTTCGACGAGTTGCTCGTTGTTGAGTCGGTAAGCAATCAGGTCGCGAATTGATATTAACTTCAGTCCCCACTCGCGTGAGCGTTCTTTTAGTTCGGGCAGTCGGGCCATTGAGCCGTCGTCGCTCATGATTTCCATAAGAGCGGCAGCCGGAGCGAGTCCCGCCAAGCGTGCGAGGTCAACGGCGGCTTCGGTGTGCCCGGAGCGTTTGAGTACGCCTTGCGGCTGAGCATATAGCGGGTTGATATGACCGGGGCGGCCGAAGGTTGCGGGCGTGCTGGCCGGGTCGGCGAGCGCACGGATTGTGGCGCAGCGGTCTTGAATGCTGACACCTGTGGAGCAGCCTTCGAGTTTGTCGACTGTCACCGTGAAGGGGGTCCCGAGCACGGATGTATTGTCTGCGACTTGTCGCGGTAGGCCAAGTTCTTCACAGCGGTCGATGGTGATTGGGGCGCAGAGTACGCCGCGAGCATTTTTGAGCATGAAGTTTACTTGCTCGGGCGTGATTTTTTCGGCGGCCACTATCAAGTCGCCTTCGTTTTCGCGATCTTCGTCGTCAACGACAATCACCATTTTCCCTTCTTTGAAATCGTGTATTGCATCCTCGATTTTATCGAGTTGTATTCTTTCTTCCATATATTATTCGGTAGTATTTTCTTGTGTAGTCCGGTTGTTAAATAACGTCAAGAGCTTGTCGGTTGTTTCGGCCACGATGTCGATGTTGCGACGCGTAGGCTCGAATGGATACTTGTTGAGTAAACTGATCACGTGAGGATCTGTTGAGTTTGCTAAATATTCGACAATGCCGTTAAGCGTATCGCGCAAATCTTTGATTTGGTATGGGGGAAATATGTATGCAATAATTCCTCGGTCTTTGATAGCCATCCGGGCTTTTTCTATGTCTTTGCCGAAGTCGTCGAGCATTCGTATTGCTGTATGCCGATCAACTTCGTTCATAACTATTTCTTTCATTTCGAGCGTGCGCTTTGGAAGGCGTCCGATCAATCGGTTGAAGAAAAGTTTGTAGGCGTCGGCGTTAAACACGGCAGAATCGTCGATGGCCTTCGACGTGAAGAAGATGCCGAGCGGCAGCAGTACAGCGGTGCTGAGCCACATACCTTCCCATACTTCAAGTTGACCTTCGCGAGCCATCTTATAGCCCATGTTGTCGAAGATGTAGTATATGATAAAGAGGAATACGGAGATTACAAGAGGCGTTCCAAGTCCGCCTTTTTTGATAATCGCTCCGAGCGGGGCTCCGATAAAGAAGAATACGAGCACGGCAAACGATAGAGTAAACTTTCGCTGCATTTCTATGTCGTGGCGGCGCATCAGCTTAGCTTGTTCGGTTAAGGTAAGGGCTCGGTATTCGAATTCCTGTCTCGAACGGCGTGCATCAGTCAATGCTTGGCTTAAGTATGTTTTAGCATAAGCGGCAGTTGGAGCGGTAAATACAGAATCGAGGTTTAGCGGGGGCATAGTCTCTAATGTTTTCTGTACGTTTGTGTCGACTTTTACCGGTGTAGTTATGCCGCGTCTGAGGGAGTCGTAAGTGATTTTGTGTGTCGTTACGCCAACGAAAGGCGTGACGAGTAGGTCGTTGCTGTAGACGGTGCCAATTGAATCGACTTTACGGCTTATTGAGTCGATTGATTGACGCAATTGGCTGATGTTTTGGCCTACGTATTGCGAGCGTATGCCGCTTTCGTCCATGCGATTGAAGTTGGCGTCGAACGGAAAGTATATATTCTTTTCGCTGAATCCTTCGCGACGGAATGGCATATAGCCGGTAGTACCCGACCCAAGTGAATTGTCGTTCAGATTTTCGAACATCTCGCCATGGTGCAATTCGAGGAAAAGTCGCGTCTTATCTTCGGTGAAGCTGAATTTACCGGAGTCGGCCAAGATAACGCGAGCGTTTTCGTTGCCTTTGGTGAGGTCGTAGAGAATCATGCCATAAAGCATACCCGTCTCCGGGTTCTTATGGTCGATATATAGATTCATGTTCGGAATCTCGTTGTAGAACGATTTTTCGGGGATTTCTACTTCGGGCGTTTTCTGTCGGACCGAGAACATCAGAGTCCACATTCGAGATTGCGCTACAGGCAAGACGTTGTTCTGAAAGAAGAATGCTCCAATCGCAATGATACCCATCAGAATCATTAGTGGACGCATGATTCTGAATAGCGATATGCCGGCTGCTTTCATTGCTGTCAGTTCGAGTTTCTCGCCTAAATTGCCGAATACCATTAGCGATGCCAGCAACACGGCAAGTGGGAGCGCTGTCGGCACCATGGTGAGTGCGGCGTAGAAAAATAGTTCGCCTAGCACGTCGAAACCGAGCCCTTTGCCTACCAAATCGTCGATCATGCGAAACAAGAATTGCATCAGCACGATGAACAAGCAGATAAAGAACGTCATTACAAGCAACGGCAAAAACCGCTGAAGCATGAATGTGTCAAGTCGTTTTATTCCAAACATCAGTGCAAAGTTAACAATTTATTCGCGCATAGCATTGTACAAAAGCATGATTTTTTCGTTTGCGCGATTATTTGTAACTTTGAAGTCGCTATGAAAGATAAAATCAAATCATTACTTGACGACACGGCAGCACGGTTGTCGGTCGGCGATATGGACTCGGCTCTACGCTTGTCGGCCGAAGCGTTGGCTACGGCTGATGCGGTTTTGAAAAGTTCCGCATCGGAGCAGGGGACATCGTATGCTTTATCAGCGGCGGATGAAGACGTTGTAGACCTGCTTGTGGCATCAGATACACACGTGCGGTGCTTGCTAATGGCCCATGCTCCGGTGCAAGCGCTCTCGTGCGCGCTGCTGTCGCTTTGCACTGTCGATATTTGTGGAATTGTCAATCGCGATGGTTGTCGCGATGCCTTTGCCGCACTATTGCAAACTACTATTATATCTGAGATGTCGGCAATCGACACGTTGCCGCTTAACGATGAGACGCACGACTCCGGCACTGCTCTGCTTTCCTTGACTGCATTTTTGCTGAACAGCTATGGCGATGCGGCGGATCCTCTCCTTGCTCAACTTGGCCGGATTTGCGACCTGACAACTGAGCCAATTATTGACGGAATCTCAACTCCTGCTTCCGATTTAAAGCGAATTCTCGCTGAGATATTGGGCGTTGCCTCTGCTCTCGGAATTCTCGAGTTCGAATAAAAAAGTGGCCGCAATACTAAATATGGCGGCCACTTTTTTTATAGTAGATGTTGGATTATTCAGCTACAGTTTTGCTTCCGGCGATTGCTTTCCAAGCAAGAACAGCGAGAAGAGCACCGGCAAGCGGGCCAACGACCATAATCCAGAAGTCGCCCCATGCGGTAGCGTCGAACATGGCGGGACCAAACGAGCGTGCGGGGTTAACGGAGCAATTGTCGACCGGGATACCGACAATATTCACAAGACCGAGCGCGAGGCCGATAGCCAAGCCGCCGAATTTGGTGTGTGATACGCGCGAGTCGGTCGCGCCAAGGATTACCAACACGAAGAAGAAAGTCAGCAGTACTTCGGTGAGCAGTGCCATCGTAGGAGTTGCTCCGGCTTGCAGCACGTTGGTAGCTAAGAAGCTGCCTGATGCTTCAGTCGTGCCACCGTAAACATAGCCGGCGCCCATTTGTGTGAGGCAATAGAGAAACCCGGCACCGATTGTCGCACCGATGAGCTGTGCTACTACGTAGCCGGCGAAGTCTTTGCCGTTCATGCGTCCGGCAAGGAGCATGGCAAACGATACGGCGGGATTGACGTGGCAACCTGAGATGCCGCCAATTGCATAACAGAGGCATAAGAGCACAAGGCCGAAGCAAAGGCCGATGCCGAGTACGCCAATGCTTGGTCCGGCTAAAACGGCGCTGCCACATGCCAAAATCACGAGAAACATGGTGCCGATACCTTCGGCTAAATACTTTTTCATGATATTAGAATATTAGGGTTATTGTATGTCTCTGCGATTTTCGCAGAGTTTTTTTACACGTATTTAATGTTTGTGTTTTGAATATCCGTAGCCGTATGTCGTGCTCGTGTTGTGGTAGTAATGTCCGTATTTGCGATAGGAATACGAACCCGAGTTGATGTCGACGCCATTAAGTACGATGTATGGGTCGCTAAGTCGGTTGTCGCGGATAGCTTGGTGCATAACCTTGAGGCAATTCTTCGTTGAGTACGACGCGCGGGTTACATAAAGCTGAATGTCGGAGTAGGGGATAATTAAGAACGAGTCTGAGATTACGCCGATGGGCGCTGTATCTATGATGATGTAGTCAAAGTCGTCGCGCAGCTGCGTCATTAATCGACTCATGTTGTCGCTCAGAAGCAACTCGTTGGGGTTCGGCGGAACGGGTCCGGCAGGTAGGATGTAGAGGTTCTCGCACTGTTCGCTTTGGTGTATCAGATTCGTGACGTCAGATACTTGTCCTGACAAAAACGATGTCACACCTTGCTGGTTGTTCAGTCCGAATTTGTGAGCGAGCACCGGGCGACGAATGTCCATTCCGACAACTACCACTTTTTTACCGGTAAGGGCATAGGTCAGCGCCAGGTTGGTGGATACGAATGTCTTGCCTTCGCCCGAGATTGACGAAGTGACGAGTATTACCTTTTTGTTTGCTCCGTTCTTTGTGAAGCCGATGTTGTTGCGGAGTAGACGGAAAAGTTCTGCTATCGCTGTTGATACGTTTTGTCCGACAACGAATATGTTGTTATCTTTTGTTGCAGATATTTCACCGATAATTGGAATGTTGGTCAGGCGTTGAAGTTCTTCTTGGTCTTTGTAAACCGGGAAGAAGAAGCGCTTCAAGAATATGACGCCTGCAGGGATGGCGAGCGCAAGCACAAAAGCCAAGAAGTAGATGACCATGCGACGCGGGCTGATGGGAGCTTCCGAACTGGGGTCGTCGATAAGACGCGCAGTCGGCGTTGCCATCGTTTTCTGAAGAGCGATTTCTTCACGCTTTTGTAGCAGGAATGTGTAGATATTGACTTTTACTTGCTGCTCGCGGAAAATTTCCTGGAGTCCTTTGTCGACCGGAGGAAGTGAAGAAAGTTGGCTTTGGCTTTGTGTTTCAATGGCTGCTACGTTGCTACGGCGGGCCTGAATACCCTTCTTTACTGAAGCCAAGCTTTGCAGAATATCGGCTTTGTCGCGGGTGAGTTCTTCTTGGAGGGTTCGAACAAGAGGATTGTCAGGAGTCGACGTCTCAAGCATGCGAGTCAGGCGGCTGACTTTCTGATTGTATTTTACAATAACCTGGTTGAGCGTCTGATTAGTAGTCACAGCCGGCAGGGGATCGTAGTTGTTGGCCTTGCGAATTGTGCTTTCGATATCGTTGATGATGGTTTCTTCAGCTTCGATTTCAGCGAGTTGACCTTGGGTCGTTTTGGTGGTGGCAAGGTTGGATGATACTTGCTGATGAAGGTCGGAAATGTTGTGCGCCTGGCGATATTCCTGAAGACGCTGTTCGACGTCGCGTAGTTCGTCGTTGATCATCACGAGGCGGTCAAGAATAAATGCTTCGGTCTGCATTGCCGATTGGTTTTTGTCGGCGATGATTTGGCGATTGTAGAAATCAACGAGTGTGTTGACTACATCGACACCCTGGCGAGGAATAGGCGTATCGTATGATATACGCACTATCGTCGGAGCTTTTTCGGCAAATTCTATATTGAGAGCGTTTGACAGCGATTTCGCTATCGAACGAGGGCTGTTGATTATAACTTTCTGTGTGCCTTCAAGTTCGGCTATTTGCTCTACTCGGCTGATTACAACAGAGCCGCAGGTGAGGTCGATGGTGTAGGGGAGCTCGACATCTTCGACTTCAACTTCTTCGTCAATTTCGTTGAAAATCGTTTTTGCTTCAATGTCGTACTTGCCTTCATCCGATGCGTTGGATACGGTGATGGTAATCGGGTCTTTAAGACCATAGAGAGCCAACGAATCCATTGAGGCTTTTATGGCGCAATCGTTGTAGAGTGGAATGTCGCGAAGTCCTCCAACACGCCAGTAGGAGTATGACATACCGAGCGAGTCGACAATTTGGATAACGTTGTTGCGCGATTTGAGAATTTCGAGCTCTGTCTCGTCGATGAAATTCTTCATATTCAACAACGGATTCTCAGGATTGAGCGCAAAAGCGTCTTTGGTCTGTGTATTATCGTTATTTAGGTATATCGAAGCGTTGACTTGATATGTAGGTACGATTGTCGCAATATAAAAATACGCGCCGATTAAACAAACGATAATGCTGATAACAAACCACTTCCAGTTCGCCAAATAATCCAGGAGCAAACCGGTGGTATCAATTACATCTTCAATCGGGCCTTGGTTTTCGCCAATTCTTGATTTTAATTCTTCCGACATGTGATTAATCCTTGGTAAGGTTGATGATGCCAATGATAAGTGAAGCGAGCGAGGAAATGCCGCCTACGAAAGTGATAGTCGCCGAAACGCCCGGGTTGAGCTGCCAAGCGTTGGCCGCCATTGATGAGTTGGGCGCTACATATATAATATCGTTTTGCTGCAAGCCGAAATATGGCGAAAGCAGGAAGTTACGGTCGTGAATATTGATTTTGTGAACTTCGCGTGTCCCGTCGCTATTGGTGCGGTAGAGCAAGATGTTCTCGCGGTCGCCCTTGATGTCAAGGTCGCCGGCCAAGGCGATTGCTTCGAAGAAGTTCATACGCTCGTTATGGCTTTGGTAAATACCCGGATGCTTGACGGCTCCGGTCACCACAACGCGGAAGTTCATCAGACGAATTTCAACTTTCGGCTTTTCCTTTACATATTGAGGATAGATAGCATCGGTAAGTTCTTGCGATAGCTCAAGTTTGGTCTTGCCGGATGCTTTTATAGTACCTAATATGGGAAAATCAATCGTACCGTCTTGATTGATTAGATAGTAATCAGTCGAAACGTCGAGGTTCTGCGAATAATTGCTACTTGTCATCGATGCGCGTCCGATAGTGCCATTCTCCAAGAGGTACATACCCTTATTAAAAGGAACGACAGCTTGCATATCTGTCGAAGTAACTTCAATGTTAAGAAGGTCGCCGGGCGCGAGGGTCGGATCGTTAACGTGCGAGCTTTGTGCTAATACATCTGCCGGAATTGCTTCAGCATCAACAATGTACGGCACTTTTTTTGATGCACTACAACTTGCAAGAGCTACTAAGGCTAAGCTTATTAGACCCCTATATAATATCTTCATGTTCAATAATTGATTGAATTTTCGTTAAAAAGTAGTGCAAATTTAAGAATTATTCTCTTATCAAGCAAATTTTATTGCTGCCGTCGTTTTATGTCTATTTTTTACTGGTTCCTTTACAGGTTTACAGGTCCCTTTCGCAGATTTGGTCAAATAGAAGGAGCCAGGCCTTGTTATATGACAAAAAATCATTAACTTTGCGAAAATTTATCAACATTTTCATATTTTTTATGCTATGACAAAACAAATGAAACAGTTGTTGAACGATAAAGCATGGGCGCGCTGGACTGCGTTGGTGCTTATTGCTTCAATGATGTTCTTCGCTTACATGTTTGTCGACGTTATGTCGCCGCTCAAATCGCTGCTCGAGGAAAAACTTCAGTGGGATAGCGCCGCTTTCGGCACTTATGCAGCATCGGAATACTTCCTGAATGTATTCTTTTTCTTCCTTATTTTTGCCGGTATTATACTTGATAAGATGGGCATTCGCTTTACGGGTGTACTGTCTGCATCACTTATGGTCTTAGGCGCCGGCATTAAGCTAATTGGTATTAGCGAATGGTTTGCCGGTACAGGTTTTTGCGCTTGGCTTGACTCGTGGTGGGTTTCTTTCCCCGGCAGTGCGAAGATGGCTTCGCTCGGCTTCATGATTTTCGGTTGCGGCTGCGAAATGGCCGGCACTACCGTCTCGAAAGCTATTGCCAAGTGGTTTGAAGGTAAAGAAATGGCGCTCGCTATGGGTATCGAGATGTCGATTGCTCGACTCGGTGTGTTTGCCACCATGTGGATTTCACCTGAAATTTCCAAGCAGTTCGACCAGTCGGTATTTGCTCCGGTTGCTTTCTGCACAGTGCTGCTTCTGATTGGCTTGATTAGCTACATCGTATTCTCTGTGATGGACACTAAGTTCGACCGCGAACTTGCTGCCGAAGGAAAAGCCGGTGGCGCTGATTCGTCTGACGAAGAATTCCATATCTCTGACCTTGGTAAAATCTTCTCGAGCAAAATGTTCTGGCTCGTTGCTATGCTTTGCGTTCTCTACTATAGCGGCATCTTCCCCTTCCAGCGCTATGCACCTAACTACGTGCAAGAAACACTCGGCGTATCGGCCGAAACAGCCTCGCGTCTTTTCAGCTTCTTCCCCATTTTGGCAATGGTGCTGACCCCCTTCCTTGGCGCATTCCTCGACTATAAGGGTAAGGGTGCGACGATGCTAATTGTCGGCGCGGTCATTATGACCTGCTGCCACCTTTGTTTCGCATTCTTGCTGCCCGCAGTTCCGCAAGTATGGTTGGCGCTTACGTTAATTCTCATTCTTGGTGTGTCGTTCTCGCTTGTTCCTGCGGCTCTTTGGCCTTCAGTTCCCAAGATTATCGATGCAAACATCCTTGGTTCGGCCTACTGCCTGATCTTCTGGATTCAGAATATTGGTTTGTGCCTCGTTCCTCTTCTTATCGGTAAGACCCTCGACGCTACCGGCGGATATCAAGTCCCGATGCTGATTTTTGCATCGTTCGGTGTGCTTGCAATTCTCTTTGGCATCTGGCTTAAGATTCTTGATCGAACAAAACACTACGGCCTTGAAAAGCCAAATGTGAAGAAATCAGATAAATTAGAATTGTTGTAAGATAAGCGAAGGCGGCTCAAATCGGGCCGCCTTCGTTTTAATTATCAACTGCTTTTAGTCTTCGAGTGTGTCGGGTGATGCTGTTTTCGGTAATGTGAAATGCAGCCATATAAAGCCGATGATGCCCGAGATTAGCGAGCCAATGACGATGCCGAGTTTCGCATGATTGAGTAGGTATATATCGTGTGCGCTGCCCGAAGTGAATGACAAGGTGGCAATAAATAGCGACACTGTGAATCCGATACCACCAAGCATCGATATCGACGCAAGCATTGACCAATTGGAGTGTGCCGGCTTTGGTGCGAGTTTAAGCACGATTGTAAGCCACGAGAATAGGAAAATGCCCATGAATTTGCCGATTACCAAGCCGAGAATTATAGCAAGTGATATGCCCTGTATTGCTGATGCAGGTTCAAGATTAAGCAGGAAGATTCCGGCGTTGGCGAACGCAAACAATGGGATAATGAAGTAGTTTACTACCGGGTGAAGAGTGTCCTCCAGGTCTTGTAGCGGCGAGATTACTTTATCAGAGGCTGATTCTACTTCTTTGAGCCAGTTAAGTTGCTCTTTTGATAGGATAGTTCGTTCGGTCAGCGTTTCGTCTTCTACGGCTTCTGCCTTAAAGTGGCTCATGGCTTTGCGAATTTTCTTGATGTATTTTCGTGGTTCGAATACGGGTTTGGCCGGGACGCAGAATGCAACGAGTACGCCGGCAATGGTCGGATGTATGCCTGAGTTGAGGAAAAGGTACCAGACTATGCCGCCGAGTACGAAGTAGAACATTTTGCTCTGTATCATCATCACGCCGCCGAGTGCCAAGATGCCAAGTATTACAAAGGCGATTAATAGCAGGCCTATTTCGATATGCGTGGAGTAGAACGCTGCAATTACAATTATACCACCGAGGTCGTCGACTACTGCCAGTGTTGTTAGGAATATCTTTAGCGAAAGGGGTACGCGTTTGCCAAGCATTGCCAACACACCGAGCGAGAACGCAATGTCGGTGGCCATGGGTATTGCCGCACCGCCACTATAGTCGGTGCCTTGACTCATCAGCCAGAAAATTACTACCGGGGCTATCATGCCGCCTATCGCTCCCATTATTGGCAATAAAGCTTGGCGGAACGATGAAAGTTCTCCAACCAAAATCTCACGTTTGATTTCCAATCCGATGCTGAAGAAGAATATAGCCATTAGAGCGTCGTTGATGAAACTTAGCAGGTTCATCGGCTCGCCTGCGTGGCTGAAGATGTTGAAGTCGCCAATCTGTAGTCGGACTTCTTGCTCCCAGAAGTCGAAATAGTATTGATTTATTGCCGGGATATTAGCTACAATCATAGCCAAAACAGTCGCAGCTATAAGTATATTGCCGCCCGATGCGTAGCGGCGCAGTGTCTGTTTGGCAGCATAGTATACGGTGTGTATGCCGCCTTCGGATGTTTGCTGAGTGGACACGTTGACATCCTTGTCGTGTAGTGTTTCCATATACGACTAACGTTTTTAATTAATGATGTGTTCAGAAATAAATAGCCGCAACCCCATCCGAGGTCGCGGCTTTGTATTAGTCAAGTTTCAGTACAGCGAGGAATGCCTTCTGAGGCACTTCTACCGAACCGATTTGCTTCATGCGCTTCTTGCCTTTCTTTTGTTTTTCAAGAAGTTTGCGTTTACGTGAGATGTCACCGCCGTAGCATTTGGCTGTCACATCCTTGCGCACGGCTTTGATAGTTTCGCGTGCAATAATCTTCGCGCCGATTGCAGCTTGTACGGCAATGTCGAACTGCTGGCGAGGTATGAGTTCTTTGAGTTTTTCGCACATGCGTCGTCCGAAAGTCAGTGCGTTGTCGGCATGTGTCAGCGTCGACAGAGCATCAACGCTTTCGCCGTTGAGCAGTATGTCGAGCTTCACGAGTTTTGACTCGCGGAAACCATGAATATGGTAGTCAAATGATGCGTAGCCTTTCGAGATACTCTTTAGCTTGTCGTAAAAGTCAATCACGATTTCACCAAGAGGCATGTCAAAGGTAAGTTCCATGCGGTGGCCGCCCGAAATGTAATCTTGCCGTACGAGCTCACCGCGTTTGCTAAGGCAAAGTGTCATAATCGGGCCGATGTACTCCGGCGTGGTGATGACGGATGCGCGAATGTAGGGCTCTTCGATTTTGTCAATTAGGGTGATGTCGGGTAGGCCGGAGGGATTGTGCACTTCGGTCATGTTCCCTTTCTTATCGTAAACTTTGTACGATACGTTGGGGACTGTCGTGATAACATCCATGTCGAATTCGCGGCCGAGGCGCTCTTGGATGATTTCCATGTGGAGCAGACCAAGGAAGCCGCAGCGGAAACCGAAGCCCAGAGCTGCCGAAGATTCGGGTGTGAATGTCAGCGAAGCATCGTTGAGCTGAAGCTTTTCAAGTGATGTGCGCAGGTTCTCGAAGTCTTCGGTCTCGATGGGGTAGACACCGGCGAACACCATTGGTTTTACCTCTTGGAAGCCAACGATAGCCTTATCACAAGGCTTGGCTACATGTGTGATAGTGTCGCCGACTTTAACTTCGCGCGATGTCTTAATGCCCGAAATGATGTAACCTACATTTCCTGCCGATAGCTCTTTTTTCGGTGACAGGTCAAGCTTTAGTACACCGATTTCGTCGGCGTGGTATTCTTTGCCGGTGGCAACGAATTTCACAAAATCGTCGGTGCGTATAGTACCGTTTTCGATTTTAAAGTAGGCGATGATGCCGCGAAACGGGTTAAATACCGAGTCGAAAATCAGAGCCTGAAGCGGCGCGTTCGGGTCGCCGGTCGGTGCTGGTATTCGTTCAACGATAGCTTTGAGTATTTCGGGAATGCCTTCGCCGGTCTTGCCGCTGGCGCGTATGATGTCATCGTGGTCGCAACCGAGCAGCTCTACAATCTGGTCTGACACTTCCTCGGGATTGGCCGAGTCGAGGTCGCACTTATTCAGTATGGGTATGATTTCCAGATTGTTGTCGATGGCCATGTACAGGTTTGATATGGTCTGTGCTTGAATTCCTTGCGAGGCATCGACTACTAGTAGTGCACCTTCGCAAGCAGCAATTGAGCGCGACACTTCGTAGGAGAAGTCGACGTGTCCCGGGGTGTCGATAAGATTCAGCGTATAGCGTTCGCCATCGAGCTCGTATTCCATCTGAATGGCATGGCTTTTGATTGTGATGCCACGCTCGCGTTCGAGATCCATATCGTCGAGAACTTGAGCTTCCATGTCCTTGCCGGCAACGGTGCCGGTGAACTCGAGCAGTCGGTCGGCAAGTGTCGATTTGCCGTGGTCGATATGCGCTATGATGCAAAAGTTGCGTATATTCTTCATCTTGAAGGAGTATGTTTTCTTTTGTTGTTACTATTTTGAGGAGAATGTAGCTCCGTGTGCCGGTGACATGGCAATGGCGCTCAGTCGGTGCTCAAGTTCGGTCGACGACAAGCGAGTGGCGAGTTTGCCACGGTGTGCTATGGATATGTTGCCTGTTTCTTCGGATACGATGACCGCGATTGCATCGGTCGCTTGCGCTATGCCTAACGCCGAACGATGGCGCAGACCCATGTATCGCGGGACATCGCTATCGTGGCTTACCGGTAAAATGCAACCTGCAGCTTCCAGGCGACCATGTGCTATAATCAAGGCTCCGTCGTGCAGCGGTGAATTCTTGAAAAAAATGTTTTCTATCAGTCGCGAGTTTACGTCGGCGTTGATCATATCACCTGACTTTGCGTAGTTGTCGAGCGGTATTGTCTGTTCGATTACTATTAAAGCTCCGGTTTTCGATTTCGACATGTTCATGCAAGCGTACACTACCGGCATTACCCATGCGGTTTGCTGGTTCTCTTCGTCGTCGCGATGATGGTGAAATAGTTTTGCTAAAAAACGCCACCGACGATGCGAACCCAATTCTACTAAAAAGCGCTTGATTTGTTCCTGGAATAGTATTACGAGAATCAGCAGGCCGATACTCATAAACTTGTCGAGGATCGTGCCAATCAGGCGCATCGCAAAGATTTCCGAGGCAAGTGCCCACACCACGATAAAGGCCATGACGCCATAGAAAATGTTCAGCGTGCCCGACTCTTTCATAAGTCGATAGATATAGTATAGTAGCACTGCTACAAGTACTATGTCGAGTATGTCTTTAATTCCTATGGCCGGCATTGACGTGGTGTTGTTAAAACTTTGATTTATTTTCGTAGCATGCAGTCGCCTGTCTGATTTTGATACACTGAACGGCGGCTTTCACATCGTGGACACGAAGTATTTCGGCGGAGTGTTCCAGCGCCAGCATATTTAATGCGGTCGTTGCCTCTAACGCATCTTCCGGCTTGATTTGGAGTAGCTTTGTAGCCATCGATTTGCGTGAAAGTCCGACCAAGATAGGGCGATGTAACAATTTCAATAAGCTTAAATTTGCCAAAAGCTCGTAGTTTTGTTCCAAATTTTTGGCAAAACCGAAGCCGGGGTCGATGATGATGTCATTGACACCCATCAGCGATAGGCGGCCGACACGTTCACCGATTTCCGACAAGACTTCACCGGCTATATTATCGTAGTTGGCATATTCTTGCATATCTTCGGGTTTACCGCGCATGTGCTGTAAGATATACGGCACATTCAAATCGGCAATAGTGTCGAACATTGACTCGTCGAGAGTGCCACCCGAGATGTCGTTCACAATGTCGGCGCCCAATTCTGTGACCGCACGGCGCGCTACCTCGGCTCGATAGGTATCGACGGATACGACAGCGCGGTCGCCACACACGGCTTTGACCGTCGGCAACACGGCCTCCAGACGTTCAAACTCTTCTTCGGCTGTTGGTGCTACCGACCCCGGGCGAGTCGAGCAGGCGCCGACATCGATAAAATCAGCGCCGTCGGCAACCATTGCGGATGTCTTGACTGCGGCTTCGGCAGCAGTCGTAGCGCGCGAACCGGCGAAGAACGAATCCGGCGTGGCGTTGATGATGCCCATCACTGCCGGTCGGTCGTAGGTCCGTAGTTGCCCGCGTATATTAAGGGTGAACATTATGATGCGAAGTTAATCGTTGTTGCGGTTTGCACGCTTGCGTTCGAGCTCGTCGAGGATGATTTTACGCAGTCGGATGTGATGCGGAGTCACTTCTACGTATTCGTCTTCTTTTATGTATTCGAGTGCTTCTTCGAGTGAGAATACTACCGGAGGTACGATGCGAGCTTTGTCGTCGGCACCGGATGCTCGCATATTAGTCAACTTCTTTGACTTGGTGACGTTTACAACAATGTCGTTATCTTTGGCGTTTTCGCCTACGACTTGGCCTGCGTACACATCTTCTTGCGGGAAAATGAAGAAACGACCGCGGTCCTGAAGCTTGTCAATCGCGTATGCGTATGCTGTGCCGGCTTCAAGTGCTATAAGTGAGCCATTTACGCGGCGTTCAATATCGCCTTTCCATGGTTGATACTCCAAGAAACGGTGAGCCATGATGGCTTCGCCGGCCGAGGCTGTCAGCACGTTGTTGCGCAGGCCGATGATACCGCGCGACGGTATTTGGAATTCGATATGTACTCGATCGCCTTGTGACGACATTGTCAGCATTTCGCCTTTGCGACGTGTCACCATATCGATGATTTTGGAGGCGTACTCTTCCGTAACATTGATGGTGAGAAGTTCCACGGGTTCGCACTTCCGGCCATCAATTTCCTTAATAATTACTTGCGGCTGGCCTACTTGCAATTCGTAGCCTTCGCGACGCATAGTTTCGATAAGTACAGATAAGTGCAACACGCCACGGCCGAAGACGGTCCAAATGTCGCGATGTGGATCTTTTTGTACGCGCAGCGCCAGGTTGCGGTCGAGTTCTTTGGTGAGTCGGTCGCCGATATGACGTGAAGTCACATACTTACCGTCGCGGCCGAAGAACGGCGAATCGTTTATAGTGAATGTCATCGACATGGTCGGCTCGTCGATGGCTATGCGTGGTAACGCTTCGGGGTTGAGTGCATCGCAGACGGTGTCGCCGATTTCAAAGCCTTCAATACCAATCAAAGCACAAATATCTCCACTCGATACTTCCGATACGCGTTTGCGGCCCATTCCTTCGAAGGTGTGCAGCTCTTTGATTTTCTGGCGTGAAATTGAACCGTCTTTGCGGCATAGAGCGATTTCTTGACCTTCGCGGATAGTGCCTCGGTGAACGCGCCCCACTGCGATACGGCCTACATAGCTTGAATAATCGAGCGATGTAATCAGCATCTGTGCATCGCCTTCATACGTTTTGGGCGCAGGTATATTTTCGATAATAGCATCGAGAAGCGGAATGATGTTGTCGGTCGGCTTTTCCCAATCTGTACTCATCCAGCCGTTCTTGGCCGAGCCGAAGATTGTCGGAAAGTCGAGCTGCTCTTCAGTGGCATCGAGGCTGAACATCAAGTCGAAGACCATGTCTTGAACTTCCGACGGGCGACAATTGGGCTTATCGACTTTGTTGATGACCACTACAGGCTTCAGTCCGATTTGGATAGCTTTCTGCAGTACGAAACGAGTTTGAGGCATCGGGCCCTCGAAGGCGTCGACGAGTAGAAGGCAGCCGTCGGCCATGTTGAGCACTCGCTCTACTTCGCCGCCGAAGTCGGCGTGCCCCGGTGTGTCTATAATGTTGATTTTTGTGCCTTTATAGTTGATGGAGACATTCTTGGACAGGATTGTTATGCCGCGTTCCCGTTCAAGGTCGTTGTTATCAAGAATTAGTTCGCCTTTGTTTTGATTGTCGCGGAACAAATGTCCGGCGAGAAGCATCTTGTCGACCAATGTAGTCTTGCCATGGTCGACGTGTGCGATTATGGCGATGTTTCTGATGTTCTGCATATACTCTATTGGATTGTTTTCAGTCTGCAAATTTACAACAAATCCCGCTTTTATGAAAATTTATTATCAACATATTGACACAGTGTTAGTAAATTTTCATTTATTTTCGGGCGTCAGTTAATAAAATCTCATGACCAAAAACTCTGTTATACGATAATTTTGCTTAACTTTGCGCCACAAACCGGAATCTACATGAATAATTTTAGAAACATATTAGCTGCGGTAACGTTATTAATGACTATCCCTGCGTCGCAAGCTCTTGATCTTCCTCTAAAGTCGATCAATGGCAAGCAATATTATTACTATGCTGTAAAGCGAGGTGATACGCTTCTCGATATAGCTCGTCGTATCGGTGTCTCACGCGACGATATCGTCCGCTACAATACGTCGGCTGCCGATGTGCTGCGTCAAGGAGCTACCTTGTACTTGCCATACGATGAATTTAAAGACGTGCAGACCCCCAATATTCCTGACGAGTCTGTTGCTGAAGGTGAAGGTCGCGCGTCTGCTCAGTTTTCTTATAAGGTTGAGCGAGGTGAGACTCTATTCGGCATCTGCCACCGTTTCGGTGTAAGTATTGATTCGGTCGTCGCTCTCAATCCCGAAGCTAATAAGGGTGTTAGGGCCGGTCAAGTTTTAATTATTCCGGCCGGTGCGCGTTTGGATTCGTCTTTGCAAACGGTAACAACGGAAATTATAGTTAAACCTGACACTACCGAAAATTTAAGTGCTGCAGAAACGGAGATTACAGATGAGACTGAAGAAGTAGTCGATGTGCCTTTTGTGCAGCAGGCTATAGCGTCGGTTTCTAAAAATAATCCATCTTCGTCAGCGCCTTCGGATAATAATGAACTTGAAGTTCTTGCACCAGAAGATCTTGACGATGGTAATCGAGCTCTCACTCCTGTTCCCGGAGCGTCATTGTATTCCGACGAGGTGCAAGCAAATGATACAGTTTCAATTGCTCTAATACTTCCGCTTACTCTTGATGGCGATGCGCAGTCGAAGGACGCTCGCTCAGCTACCGAATTTGTAAAGGGCTTTATGCTTGCTCTTGACTCTCAACGCGATGCGGCCTGGCCAATGAACATATTCATATACGATGCAGCCGGCAAGCCCGACACGATTGCATCTTTGATGGCTCAGTCTGAGTTCGGAAGCATCGATTTGGTCGTATCATTAGAGGATGCCGCTACATTCGGAGCGATGGTTGGCGATAAAAAGAACAATCGCGATGCTTATTTGCTAAACCTTGCAGCCGTCCAGGATACCTCATATATCACGGATAGTCGAGTGATGCAATATAATGTGCCTCACAATATTATGTATGCCGAGGCAGCTGAATATCTTTTGTCGAAATTTGACGGTTACACCCCTGTTTTCCTCATTTCGAAGGGTGGAAGGAGTGAAAAAATTCCGTTTACCGACTATTTGCGAGCTCAATATGCCGAGCTGGGTGTAGAACCTATTGATATGCTTTTCGAAGGCTTACTTTCTTCCAAAGAACTCGAATCGCTATCGCCTGACGACCGTTATATCTTTATACCGGCATCAGGCTCGCTCACAGAGTTCAATAAATTCGCCCGCCCGTTGATTACGCTTCGCGAAAATTCAGCCGACCCGTCGCGAATCGCTGTTTTCGGCTACCCCGATTGGACGATCTATCGCAACGAAGCCCTTGAAAACTTGCATAACTTAGGTGCCGTGATATATTCGCGTTTTTATGCAAATACTTCCGACAATAAGGTTGATGCTTTTGCAGAAAAGTTTACGGAGACTTACGGCGCTCCAATGTTAGAATTGGTTCCTTCACAGGCAATGTTAGGTTACGATGTAGCTTGCTACATTATGACCAACCTAAATGCAAACAACGGAAACTTTGATGTCAAATGGGCTGAGCCTTACAGAGGATTGCAGTCGACTTTTATGTTCACCGGCGATGAAGGTGATAATTCGATTGAAGGCACGGCCAATACTGCTGTTTATATCATTACATTCCTTTCAGGCGATGAAGTATCTGTTCAAGTTCTTTAGTGTTTTAGCCATAGTTCTTGTGCTGAATATTCCGGCTGAGGCCCAGACTCATTATAAATCTCATTTTTGGGTCGGTGGCAAGGGCGGTGTATCTCTTGGACGCGTGGATTTCGCTCCGTCTGTGCCCCAGAAATGGATTATGGGCTCGACCGGTGCGGTGACTTGTCGCTATTCCGAAGAAAAACTTTTTGGACTTGTTGCCGAATTGGGATGGACTTCTCGCGGATGGAAAGAAGATTTCCAAGAATCTCCGCTCAGCTATAGTCGCTCGCTGACTTACATTACGTTGCCAATTATGACTCAAATCATCTTTGGCGGACGAAGAGCCAAGTGTTTTATCAATTTAGGCCCCGAATTTTGCTATCAATTTGCTTCTTCGACAAGTTCGAATTTCGACTATAATAACATCGGCTCGGTGACAAATTGGCCTGAACGTAAACGTATGACGGAGCAGTTGTCGATGGATATTGCCAATCGTTTCGATTATGGTATTACTGCCGGCATCGGCGGAGAATTTTATCTCACTCCACGTCAATCAATCACTCTCGAGGCTCGTTACTATTTTGGCCTTGGCAATATTTTTAAATCTTCGAAAGCCGACACTTTCAGTGCTTCGCGTTGTACGTCTATTGAGGTGTCTGTAGGCTATTATTTTCGTCTAATTTAGGTTTTGTAAGTATGCAAGATTCGAAGCAATATAATAATCGGCCGCGCCAACGTCAAGCCGATCCGATTGACCTCGCCGGTCGTAAACCGCCAAGTGATGTGGCAACTGAAGCTGCCGTACTCGGTGCTATATTGATTGCTAAGGACGCTTATTCGCTCGTTTGTGATATTCTTCGGCCGGAAAGTTTTTACGACCCGCGCCACCAATTGATTTATGAGGCTGTTCAAACACTTGGCGCAGCCCAGCAGCCGATTGACTTTATTACAGTCATAAATCAGCTTGAAAAAAATGAATCGTTGGAACAAGCCGGTGGTCGAGCTTACATCGTAGGTCTCACGACAAATATTGGCTCGGCAGCTCACGTCGAATACCATGCTCGAATTGTAATGCAGAAGTATCTTGCACGCGAGCTAATTAGCTTTGGTGCCAAGGTGCAAGGCGAAGCATTCGACGAGAGTAACGACATCGAAGAGGTAATGCAGGCGACCGAGGGTAAATTGTTCGAACTGTCGCAGCGCAATGTCAAGAAGGATGTCACTCAGATTGACCCCGTCATCATGCAGGCTGTCGCGCAGATGGAGGCTTCTGCCAATAGAGCTTCAGGCCTTTCCGGTCTTGAAAGTGGCTTCCGCGACCTCGACGCTTTGACTTCAGGCTGGCAAAATTCCGACCTTATCATCATTGCCGCTCGTCCGGCTATGGGTAAGACGGCCTTCGTGCTTTCGATGGCAAAAAACATGGCCGTTAACTTTAATATACCGGTTGCAGTTTTCTCGCTTGAAATGAGCAACTTGCAGCTGGTCAATCGTTTGATTTCGAACGTGTGCGAGCTTGATGGTGCCAAAATTAAATCGGGCCAGCTCACACCTCTTGAATGGCAGCAGACACTTTCTCGTCTGAATGTTCTTTATGGAGCTCCTCTATATATTGATGATACTCCGTCGCTCTCGGTTTTCGAGCTTCGTACAAAGGCTCGGCGTTTAGTTCGCGAGAAGCAAATTAAATTTATTATTATCGACTACTTGCAGCTCATGAATGCTTCGGGTATGAAATATGGCTCGCGCGAGCAGGAAGTTTCGATGATATCACGTTCGCTTAAGCAACTTGCCAAGGAGCTGAATATACCGATAGTGGCTCTGTCGCAGCTTAACCGCTCGGTAGAATCGCGCTCGGAAAGTAAGCGACCGCAGCTATCCGACCTTCGCGAGTCCGGAGCCATCGAACAGGATGCCGATATGGTATGCTTCATCCACCGTCCGGAGTATTATTTGCGTTCAGGTCAGGATGCTCAAGGTAATGATATTCGCGGATTGGCCGAGTTTATCGTTGCAAAACACCGTTCAGGTAAGGTCGATGACGTTAAGATGCGTTTTCGCTCGAGTTTCGCGCGCTTTGAGAATTGGGAGGAGGTTTCTACAGGAAGCGGCTTCGGAGAGTTCAGGTCGCAGAACGTTGGCGCAGTAGCTATGCCTTCAGGTGCTGATGACCCGTTAGGCGGTGGTACTGCTGATATAGCTGCCGCTCCCGGCGAAGCCGACCAATTCTAATTGTCAGAGTTTGATTGTCGCTGCGAGTGCTCGCGCCGTGTTGATACCATCGATAGCAGCCGAAACTATGCCGCCGGCATAGCCGGCGCCTTCGCCTACAGGATAAAGACCGGCAACAGAAACGTGGCAGCGTGTTTCTTTGTCGCGTGGAACTCGTACCGGAGCCGATGTGCGTGTCTCCGGACCGATTACTATTGCTTCGGATGTCAGAAATCCGCGAGCTTTGCGGCCAAAATCTATAAACCCGCGTGCTAATCGGTCGGCTACCGGATGGGGCAGCAGTTTATCTACACGACCCGTAAAAACACCCGGAGCATACGACGAACGCGGCAAGTTGTCGGATTCTTGATGGTTGACAAAGTCAGTCATTCTTTGTGCCGGAGCTTTTTGTCCGCCATTAGCTGCCTTTGAGAATGTCGCTTCGATATCTTGTTGATAGTGCATCATTTTCAGCGCACCATATTTATTATATTCCGGCAAATCTTCCGGCAAAACTTCCACTACCATGCCGCTATTGGCCCATCGCGACCCACGGCTCGACGATGACATGCCGTTGACAACCAATTGCCCCGGAGCTGTAGCAGCCGGCACGATTACGCCCCCCGGGCACATACAAAACGAGTAAACTGCACGACCATCGACGCGCGTCAGCATCGTATATTCGGCCGGTGGCAGATACTTTCCACGGCCTTCTGCTGAATGGTATTGTTGGCAGTCGATTAGCGATTGTGGGTGCTCGAGTCGTACGCCTACAGCAATGCCTTTGGGTTCTATGTCAATTTCCAGCTTCGCGAGTAATTCATAAATGTCGCGAGCCGAGTGGCCGGTAGCCAAAATGACTGGCCCTTTAAATTCTCGGCCATCAATAGTCGTGCAGCCGCTTACGCATCCATTTTCGAATAATAAATCTGTTACTCGCGAATTGAAGTGAACTTCTCCGCCGTGATTCAAGATTGTATTGCGCATTGCTTTGATTATGACCGGTAGTCGGTCGGTGCCGATGTGCGGGTGCGCATCGCAAAGTATTGAATCATCAGCGCCATGAGTATGAAAAATTTGAAGCACTTTGTCGACCGGGCCTCGCTTTGTGCTGCGCGTGTAGAGCTTTCCATCCGAGTATGCGCCTGCGCCACCCTCACCGAAACTGTAGTTGGAGTCTGGGTCGACGATACCGGTGCGACTGATGCCGGCTAAGTCGCGTCGACGGCTATCAACGTCCTTGCCGCGCTCGATAATTATTGGCTTTATTCCGCATTCTATCAGTTCTAAGGCTGCGAACAAACCGGCCGGACCGGCACCGACAATTATAGCGACAGGATTTTGCGATACGTTTTGATATTGTATCGGCTCATATCTGCGATATGTATCATCAATGGCATCGATGTGTACGTTAAGAGTCAGATTTACCATGACTTGGCGCTGCCGTGCGTCTATTGACCGACGTAGAATATCGATTCGAACGATGCGGTCGGCGTCTATATGTAATGACTTTGCAGCTTCTGTGCGTAGGATCGTCTCGGTGGCTGCTATGCGTGGTTTAACTCTTAGTGATATCTTTTCCATAGTCTGTTCATTTGGTCGTTGCTGCGCTTATCTCTCGTTGAAATCGTCGGTTAATGACGAATAGTGTTACCACTGCGAGAATGAAAGCAAGAATGTCGCTTACAGCCATTGACGCCCACACGCCGTTAATGCCTAAGTAGCGAGGTAGGAGCCACAATAGCGGCACCAAGAATATAAGTTGACGTGTGAGAGATAGGAATATTGACAATTTTGGATGCCCGATGGATTGGAAATAGTTCTGTATCACAATTTGAGCCCCGATGACAGGATATGCAATAAAGAATATACGGAAGCCGTCGCGAGCTATGGTAATCATTGTCTCGTCGGTGGTGAATAGCGAGCTGATTGCATCAGGGAATAGCTCGGTAGCTATCCATCCTATTGTGGTGATACTTACGCCAATCCAAATGCCCTTGCGTAGTGTTTCTGCAACACGATTCCATTGCGATGCGCCATAGTTGTAGCCAAGTATTGGCTGCATGCCTTGGGTCACACCGAATACTATCATCACGAAAAACATAGTCGTGCGGTTCATTATGCCATACGAACCGATTGCTATATTGCCTAAATCGCCTGCTACGTTTAGCAACGATTTGTTGATAAAAACGACAACGAAACAAGCTGTTGCATTCATAAGAAGTGGCGACATGCCGATTGCGTATATGCGTTTAACGAGTGACCACGATACCCATTTGCGGTGGCGGTCGAAGTACACTATACTGTTCTTCGACATAAAGTGAATTATGACCCACACAAAGGCTGTCAGCTGTCCTAAGATTGTTGCTAATGCTGCGCCCTTGATACCCCATTCGAAAACAAAGATAAAAATAGGTGCAAAGACAATATTCACGACGACTGACAGCAACGCCGAGACCATTGCCTTTTTGGGATAACCTGTTGCACGCATCAGGTTATTCAGGCCTATAAAAACGTATGAAATAGGTGTGCCGTACAGAACTATTTCCATGAATTCGCGTGCGTATGGGATAGTTTCATCTGTAGCTCCGAAAAAATATAGTATTTCATCGAGAAATAGCAATGAAAGCCCGCCGAAAATAATCGAGTGCACTATGCAAAGAAATAGTACATTATTTATCGTATCCTTAGCGCGATTGAGGTTTTTTTGTCCTAAAAAGATTGAACTGATTGTTGCACCACCTGCAGCCACAAGAGTGCTGAATCCGACCACAAGGTTCATCAGGGGGAAAGTAACGGCAAGGCCTGATATGGCCATGGCGCCTACACCGCGTCCAATGAAGATACTGTCGACGATGTTGTAGAGCGATGTCGCCACAGCTGCAATAATCGCAGGAACGGAGTATTGCAAGAGCAACCGCCCTATAGGATTTGTGCCTAAAGTATGCTGTGTAGTCGCTTTATCGTCCGCCATTATTCTTCCTTAGATTTGATTAACGACTTTGATTTAGATACTTTTCGATGCCAGTAGTCAAAAATAGTGACTATCGCAAGACAGAGTAGGGTGAGCAACGTGAGCCAGACGGCCACGATGCCGTCGTCGAACACTGATACGTAATCAAGCGGCGAAGAGGCTTTGACAAATGCCGGGTCTATAGTCGATAGCGAATGCTTCCAGACAATACGGCCATCGCGCAACGCTACCAAAGCAGCGTCGCCGCGAGCAAGTTCTTTGAGCGATGTGTCCGAGGCTGAATAAATATCGAACGTGGGTCTGACGATTTCTACCCATTGCTCCAATGCGTCGCCGGATGCGGCTACGAGTCCGATCATTCTACCGCCGTTAGCTTCAAGTGCTGTGTTTATTTCGTTTGACAGGCGGGCGCGTGTCAGATAGTCAAGACCGGGATTATTGACAACAAGTATAATCATGTCGCCTTCGTGCGGAGCCAATACTTCGTCGGTAACTTCCTCATCTCCATCGAAAATGGCCAGGCCTTCGTGCTTGCTAACGTTGTCGGACTTCTGGCCTACGAATGTCCAAGTCGAATCCGGCAAGTTGTCAAGTGTGAATACTTCTTCTTTGCCATCTTTACTATAAATGTATTCCGGTAATGCTGATTCGAAATCCGCTTCGGTGCTCATGAGTTGATAGCCAACAGGATATGGGCGAAAATCTACAACGGGTTGGAATTCCCATCCGATTAAAGCAAGTATTAGACCATAAACACCGGAAATCGTCAGTACCACCCAATGAAAGAACGGACGCAGAAGCGGTTGGGCTTTGTCATGCCAAATAAGCAGCATAACTAATGCAGCCGTCAGCACCACATTTTTCAAAAGTGTTGTTCCGTTTGAAATTACGAGAAGCTCGCCAAAGCATCCGCAGTCGGCTACCGGGTCGGCTGCATATATATAGATTGTCAGTGGTAGCATGAACGCCATAAAAGCGAGACCGCTGATCGGAGTCGAACGGCGGAGTGAACCGGTGGCTAATGCAACGCCGATGATTAGCTCAAATATTGATAACGCGACAGCTCCAATTAGCACTATGTCGCGAGGTATGCCCGCCATTCCCCAAACTACCAGATACTCCTGTATCTTGATAACGAATCCCCAGGGGTCTACACATTTGGCCCAACCGGATAAAATGAAAGTCGCACCGGTCAGACACCGCAATAGCCAGACGGCAATCGTTTTCATTCGGTCGGACATTCTGTCAGTTTGATGATGCCGAATATAGCGTAAACAAGAATGTCGAAGTAGTTTGAGTCGATACCTTCAGAAACCTTTACCGCGCCGTTGTTATCTTCAATTTCTTTAACGCGTTCGATTTTGGTAAGGATGAAGTCGGTGTACGATGACACGCGCATCGAGCGCCATGCTTCGTCGTAGTCGTGGTTTTTGATTTTTAGAAGCTCGCGCGCTTCGGTCGCAATAGCTGAATACAGACTAATAGCTGTATCAGATTCCATGTCTATAGTGTCGGCGTAGCCGTTGCGCAGTTGGATGATGCCGATGATAGCATAGTTAACGATTGCCTTAAACTCGGGTAAGATGCCTTCGCCAACGGCTGTGCAACCTTTGGTCTCGATTGAGCGTATGCGCTTTGCTTTGATGAATATTTGGTCGGTGACGCTGCAAGGTCGCATTATGCGCCACGATGCTCCGTAGTCTTTGAGCTTTGCTGTAAATATGCCGCTGCACTGTGCTAAAGCACAGTCGAATTGGCTCATTGTATCCATAATCTTTATGTTTTTTTGCAAATATACGAATAATAGTCTAAAAATAATCTAAGTTTTTTATAACAACAAGGCTATTTGATAGACGACAAATGCCACTATCCATGCAACTGCCGTATTATATATAACGCTGAAGAAGCCCCATTTCCACGAACCGGTTTCTTTTACAATCGCAGTGACTGTAGCCATACATGGGCAATAGAGCAACACGAATATCATAAAACTCAGTGCTACTGCGGGCGTGAAATCGGGCGCCGACCCGCTGTGGCCGGGAGAGGCAAGACGCTGTCCGAGCGAGGCATCATCTACTTCTTCGTTCCCGGTGTAAAGTACTCCGAGTGTCGACACTACTATTTCTTTTGCAGGCACTCCGGCAAGGGCGGCTACTGATGCGCGCCAATTGAAGCCAAGTGGCTCCATTATCGGGTTGATAAGTTTGCCGGCTGTTTCGAGGTATGAGTCTTGGCTGAGATTGATGGCTGAGTCGTCACTTGCATTTGCAGTTTTGTCGTGGTGTGGGAAGTAGTTGAGCGCCCACACAATGATGCTCGCGAAAAGGATGATGCCGCCCATCTTTTTCAGATACTGCACACCTTTGCCCCACGTATGGCGCAGCATAGCTGTCCATGTCGGCACGCGATAGGGCGGCAGCTCCATGACAAATGGCGTTTCGTCTTTCTTGAACTTTGCCAAGCGTAGTAGTCGAGCCGTGACAACAGCGACTGCGATACCAAGTAAGTATAAGCCCATGAATATCAAAGCCGCGTGGTCGTAGAAGAATGTACCTATAAACAGGACGTATATTGGCAGGCGCGCCGAGCACGACATGAACGGGTTGATTAGTATTGTGATCAATCGGCTCGAACGGCTTTCGATGGCTCGGGTGGCGATGATGGCCGGAACATTACAGCCGAATCCCATCACTAAGGGTATGAAAGATTTACCATGTAGCCCGATCCGGTGCATTATTTTATCCATAATGAACGCTGCTCGTGCCATGTATCCGGTGTCTTCCATGAACGAAATGCAGAAGTAAAGTATCAGAATGTTGGGCAGGAATACTATCACGCCTCCTACGCCTCCGATAATACCATCGGTTACCAAATCCTTAAGAATGCCGTGGGGCATGTATTGTGACGTAACGCTTGCGAGCCAATCAACTCCGGCTTGTATCCAGTCCATAGGGTATTGGCCGATGAAAAAAGTAGCCCAAAACATTACGAACATAATCAGCAGAAATAGAGGGAAGCCGAGAAGTTTGTTTGTTACAATCTTATCGATGGCCGACGATGAATTGTGCTTTTCGCCTGTGCCGTTTTCGCATGTCTCGGCCAACGCGCCGGCAATAAACCCGTATTTCTCAGCTGCGATGGTCGACGTTATATCCTCTTGATGCAAATTTTCGAGGTCGGCTCGTAGCGTGTTGCGGAGTGTTACGAGTTCTTCAAACTCGGGCGTAGTTCTCAGCACGTTTTCCACCTCGTGGTCACCCTCGAGGAATTTTATAGCAAGGTAGCGCGGTGAGAACCGATGCCCTATGGTTGTCAATTGTTTGATACGGTCGATGATAAGGCGAAGCGCTTTCTCGGTATCGGCATCGAGTTTGACATGTATATGTCGCACGGCTTGATGTCGACGCTCGAATACATCGATAATCGTGTCGAGCATGGTGTCGACGCCCTCGCCGGTGCGCGCTACTATCGGCTGCATAGGCACGCCAATCATTTCGCCAAGAATTTTATAGTCGAGTTTCGACCCGGTGGCGCGAAACTCGTCGAACATGTTGAGAGCGATGACCATCGGCAAGTCCATATCGATAATCTCGGTCGTAAGGTAGAGATTACGCTCCAAGTTGGACGCATCTACAACGTTTAGGACTATATCGGGGCATTCATCGCGCAGATATCGACGGACATACAATTCTTCCGGAGTGTAGGCCGAGAGCGAATAAGTCCCGGGCAAGTCGATAAGAGTGATGTTGTATTCTTTATATTTGAATGCTGTCTTTTTGACATCAACTGTCACACCTCCATAGTTGCCTACATGTTCGCTGGCTCCTGATAGTCGGTTATACAAAGAGGTTTTGCCACAATTCGGATTGCCGATAAGCGCTATGTTGATGCTATGCGAAGCGTTGTGGGCTTCGCTTTTTGCGGGCTGCAATTGGTCGGTGCGTGTGCCGTGGTCGAGACTGCTTGATAGATTGATATCGTTGCTTGCATCAACAGGAATGACTTCAATCATATCGGCTTCGCTGCGGCGTAGCGAGATGCTATAGCCTAATAGTTCGTATTTTATAGGATCTTTGAGTGGCGCAGAAAGCTCGGCTTTGACTTCTTGGCCCTTAACGAAACCCATCTCAATGACGCGTTTACGGAATGCACCGTGTCCGAGTATCTTGACGACGATGGCCTTCTGTCCTGTTTTTAATTCTGAAAGTAGCATATATATATTCTTTTGCAAAGTTCAGAAAAATCCATCAATTCGCAAAATCTTTTTAGGTTTTGGCACGAAAATTGTAACTTTGTAGCGGTATATGAAAGTAGCCTATTGGATATCGAAGCGGCTTAGGATTAGGCGAGGTGCGCCGGCGAGTACGTCGACCGGTGTCGTTATTGCCATTGCCGGTGTCGCTTTAGCATTGGTCGTGATGGAGCTAAGCCTTGCCGTCGCAGCCGGCTTTAAGAATGAAATTCGACGAAAGATAGCCGGCTTCGATGCCACTGTTTCTGTATTACCACCCGTCAACTATGCAACGGCGATCGAAGAGCCTACGCTTCATGCTTCTGACACGCTGATGAATGTCGTGCACGATGCGGTGCCTAACGGCCGATTATCGCTTGTTGTATCTCGTCAAGCTATTTTAAAGACCGATGACGATTTCAATGCTGTGAACTGTATAGCGCACGATGCAGCGCATGACGACTCATTTGAGCGCGGAAATATGGTTGATGGTGTGTGGCCGGCGTTTGCTGATGAATCATCGCGCGATTCAATTGTCTTGTCCCAGCCTTTGGCAAATCGTCTTGAACTTGAGACAGGCGATAAAACTTATCTTTATTTCTTTATAGACGGAGAAGTGAAGGCGCGACGAGTTTTCGTTTCAGGTCTTTATAGGTCAAACTTTGCAGAGTACGATAATTATGTAGTTTATGCGTCGCTGCCAATGCTCCAGCGATTGGCTGGTAACGACACTCTTGCAGCTACTTCGATTTCGGTTGAAGGTATTCAGATAGACGACGCACAGTTTGTGTCATCGCAGTTGTCTAATCGCTTGGTTGAGGCATTGTCGACCGGAGAGTTGACGCGCTTATATCGAACATCCGATATAGCATCGACAGGTGCCTTATATCTCAATTGGCTCGACTTGCTTGATACGAACGTTGTTGTTATCTTCGCTCTTATGTTGTGCGTCGCTGCTTTTACCTTGATTTCCAGTCTCTTTATAATTATTCTCGACCGAGTTACGACCATCGGCATTTTACGCTCGCTTGGAGCGTCGAAATCAATGGTTAGCAGTATTTTTATCAATATAGCTATGAAACTTGTCGGTGTCGGAATGCTGATTGGTAACATTTTGGGTATAGGACTGATTGTCGTGCAATCTACGACTCATGCTATACCACTCGACCCGGAGATGTATTATTTGTCGTATGTGCCGGTCGAATTTAATTGGTTGTGGTTTGTCCTTTTAAATCTTGGTGTCGCAGTTGGTGCATGGTTGATTTTGATACTGCCGGCGCGTCTTGCCGCACGTATAGATCCGGCATTATCGATGCGCTATGAATGATTTTCTCAACATTTTTTGCCAATAGTTGTTCTTTTTTTATAAAAGTGTTAAAAGCACTTGGCTTATGCCGGTGAAAATTCGTATATTTGCCCTCAGAAAACAAATTTGTTAATGATATCAAAAACTTTTACTACTCCTCGCGAATTAATTATTGATGCGATTCAAGATCGCAAAGGACGCTCAATCACGATTGTTGAGCTTGACAACATACCCGGTGCGTCTGCTTCGACTTTCATTATTGCAGAAGGCAATTCTACTACTCAAGTTTCTTCAATAGCGGACCATCTTGAAGAGCGTTTGCTCACTGATGCTCGTATGAAGCCGTATAATACTGATGGTTTTAAAAATTCAGAATGGATTGTACTCGACTATGGTGATATATGGGTGCATATTTTCCTGCCCGAAACACGTCGTCGCTACAACCTTGAAGAGCTTTGGAGTGATGCCGACATTACTGAAATCCCCGATTTAGATTAATAAAGGCTACGGCCGATATAAATTCATCCTTTATGGCTAATAATTCAAATATGCCCGGTGGTAAAAAGAAGGTCACCATCAACCTTTGGTGGATGTACGCTATGGTCTTTTTATTTCTGGGCGGTATATATTATCTTGATGATACTTCCGTCACACGCGATGTGAGCTATTCGGAGTTCGAGTCGATAGTTCAAGAGAAAGGCGTGCGCGAAATTATCGTCTTTACCGATCGAAAGGAAGCCGAAGGCTTGCTGACCGATTCTATGGCTAAGGTCCTCTTTGACGAGAAGTACACTGACCCGTCAGTCAAAGCTAAGATTACGACCGAAATTCCATCTGCCGATAAGTTCGACACGAAAATTGATGAATGGAAAGCGACCGGATATTTTGAAGGAACTGTTAAATATGAACGCAGTAGCCAGTTCAGCTCGTTCTTGTGGTCGCTTGCTCCGATAGCACTTCTGATTATCGCTTGGATATGGATTATGCGTCGTATGAGTGGCGGTGGCGGCAGTGGCGGCGGAGGAGGTGTGTTCTCCGTCGGCAAGTCTAAGGCTATGCTATTCGATAAGAACAATGCAAATAAAGTCACATTCAAGGATGTGGCCGGCCTCTCTGAAGCCAAAACCGAGATTGAGGAAATCGTTGAATTCCTCAAGAATCCGTCGCGCTATACGGATCTTGGCGGTAAGATACCAAAGGGCGCCTTGCTCGTAGGCCCTCCCGGCACGGGTAAGACCCTCCTTGCAAAGGCTGTTGCCGGTGAAGCGAATGTGCCGTTCTTCTCAATGTCGGGTAGTGACTTTGTTGAGATGTTTGTCGGTGTAGGTGCATCGCGCGTTCGCGACTTATTCCGCCAAGCTAAGGAAAAAGCGCCCTGTATTGTATTCATTGACGAAATTGATGCTGTGGGACGTGCTCGCGGTCGCAATGCCAATATGGGTTCGAACGACGAGCGTGAAAACACTCTTAATCAGTTGCTTACGGAAATGGATGGTTTCGGTAGCAATAGCGGTGTGATTATTCTCGCAGCAACCAATCGTGCTGACATACTCGACAAGGCGTTGATGCGTGCCGGGCGTTTCGACCGACAGATTTATGTCGACCTGCCCGACCTGCCCGACCGTGTAGCCATTTTCAATGTGCATCTGCGTAAGATTAAGACTGACGACTCGCTCGATGTTGATTTGTTGGCTCGCCAGACTCCGGGCTTTTCAGGTGCTGACATTGCTAATGTCTGCAACGAAGCTGCTCTGATTGCTGCGCGCAACAATAAGTCGGCTGTCACGAAAGAAGACTTCTCGGCAGCTGTTGACCGTATCATTGGCGGTCTTGAGAAAAGAAATAAGATTATTACTGACGATGAAAAGCGTGCTATCGCTATTCACGAAGCCGGACATGCAACAGTGTCGTGGCATCTCCGCTATGCCAATCCGTTAGTGAAGGTGACAATCGTGCCTCGTGGCAAGGCTCTCGGTGCTGCCTGGTATCTGCCGGAAGAACGTCAGATTACGCCTTCGCAAGTAATTCTTGATGAGATTTGCGCTACGTTAGGTGGTCGAGCTGCCGAGGAAGTTTTCCTCGGTCACATCTCGACAGGTGCGGCTAATGACCTCGAACGTGTTACCAAGCAGGCTTATGCTATGATTGTCTACTATGGAATGAGCGAAGAGCTGCCTAATTTATCTTACTACGATTCAACCGGTCAGACCTATGGTTTCACTAAACCATATTCGGAAGACCGAGCTAAAGTCATCGACCAAGAAGTATCGCGCATAATTGCCGAACAATACGAGCGCGCCAAGGAGATTTTGCGCAAATATGCAGAAGGACATCATAAACTGACCGAAGTGCTTATCTCTCGCGAAGTGATTTTCACGCAGGACGTAATTGACATCTTCGGCGAACGTCCATGGAAGAGTCGCACCGATGAGATTCTGGAAGCTGATCCGCGTCGACAGGTTGAGGATGTTAAGGCCGAAGACGCGACAAGTGAAAATGCTGAATCAGAGCCTTCCGGTTCTGATGATACTTCGAATATCGAATCTAAAAGTTCTGAAGAGCCCAAGGAGGAGAATACTATAACCCCTCCGCCATTTACAGGTTTTGATGTCTAACTTTGTATAGTTAATTATATGAGAGTGCCCTAACGTGTGGCACTCTCTGTTTTTTTTGATATGTTTGCTTGCGATAGACTTAAGAAATATTTTTTAGATAGACGATATTCTCTAATATTTTTAGTGATAGCAGTGATTTGTTTGTTTGCATTGCTATCACTATTGCGACTATATCTTTTACCGGGTTGGCGACGAATTGGATATTCAATGGTTGATGCAATTCTAATTGTCACGCCTTACTTCCTTCTCAATGGTCGGAGAAGATGGCTTCTACTAATATGCACATTCGTACTTAGCATAATTGTCATAATAGCAATTTATTACGCACGAGTATTTCACGAGTTAATTCAAGTCAAAATGTTCTTTTTGACTGAAAATTTTGGCGGATTACTTTTCGATAGCTGGTTAGGACTAATTGAATTGGCAGATGTGTTGTTATTGGCTTTGTTAGTTTTACCTTTTATAGTTTATTTTGCTTTTAGGCAGCATATTAAGTATGAGCCAACATTTTCGAATAGATTTCGATTATGTGCTTTCCTTTCGGCTTTCTTTTTATTTGTCGCATCTCAGGTTTTTGCGAATTACGGTATGTATAAATGGTGTAAGCAGCATACAGACCATATAGACATAGTCGATTTTCTGTTATCCACTTATCTTAGTAATTTCGATACGGGTAATACTAAAAAGTTTTATCAATTGAATGGCTTTCTAGTACATGTTGCCTGCGATATTTACAATGAACTATCAACGCCGGGCTATTCACTAGAATTAGATGACCTACAAAAGCGTAAGATCGAAGAATATTTAAACTTGCAGACTTCAGATTTTCAGCTAAATGATACCTTAAATATCAACAATAGCTCTAAAAATGTCGTTTTTGTAATTGTCGAGTCTTTGAATGCTGAAGTCATTGGTTTGAAAGTGAATGGTAACGAAGTCACACCGACGCTTAATAGTTTAATTGCAGATTCTTCTACTTTTTATTCCAAAAACGTAATCCCGCAGATTAAGCTGGGCAATTCAGGTGATGGGCAATTAATTTATAATACCGGTCTATTGCCACTCAGCAATGTAATAGTGTCAACTCGTGTTGGTAACTCTAATAAGTATCCTTCTCTTTTTGAGTCGCTTGGTCGTGTTGATAATAGAACAATTTTGCCGGATAATGGTGTCTTTTGGTCGCAAATGAAGATGCAAAAGGCCTTTGGTGCTGATTCTATTTATACTACTGAAGATTATTTGCCATTTACTTATCAATTTGGTTTGGATGCGTGCTTATTCCGATTTGCTACTTCTAAATTGGATGAATTGAAACAGCCATTCACTTTACAAATAGTGACAGGTTCGATGCACATACCATTTCTTGACGGAGAGGAGTATCGACACATGTTTGAGTCTGCATCCTATGATAAAAATGTGCGAAACTACTATGCGTCAACTCGCTATTTTGATAAAGAATTGAGTGGGTTCATTGATGCCCTGAAAGCTAAAGGGCTTTGGGATAATACCATTCTTATTTTAGCGTCTGACCATGATCAGAGTGTTTCTCTTGCAGATCAGGCGTCCGCAAAAGAACATTGCAACCCTATTGTCTTCATCGCTGCCAACTCAGGCTATGGAGGCACGATAGAACATTCGGTAGGGCAGGTCGACGTTTTCCCAACTATTTTACATCTTTGTGGTCATAAACCCGAATTAGATTATGTCGGGGTAGGGACTTCGATGCTTGAAGGGCGAGCCGGTGTTTACGATATGTGGACCGGAGAAGTTGTCGGTGCTATAGATGATAGTATCGCTGCTCACCTTCGCCAATCTTTTGAAGTAAACGAGTTGATTATCCGCGGAAACTATTTCGGTGTGAAGTAAAAATATCGGCCGCATGATTTAGTCGTGCGGCCGTGTTTTTAGTGAATTATTGTTCGCCTTGTTACCTCATTTTTGGTTGCCTTGGCGACGTGCTCTGCGGTGGCTATTGATTAGCTGTTGAGTGAATTTGCGCTCGGCGGGTTTCAGTTGTACAAGTTGCCTGGGCGTCAAGATTTCGCTGAATTTGTCGAAATAAGTCATTTCGATCTGCCCTTCAGCGCGTTTCAACTCGAATATGGTTCGCGCCGCATTCTGTAGTTCAAGATCTGATGCGTTCTCGTCTTCGGAGACGCGGCGTTCGAGCTCGCGAGTCTCATTGTTGAGCTTTTCTATTTGTTCTTCCATTTCATCATAGATAGGGAAGAACGCATTTTCCTGTTCACGAGTCAAATTGAGCTCTTTAGAGATGAATTCGTGCTTGTACGAACGGATCTCGCTAATCCAACGTTGGCGTTCTGTTGGGTTCGCCGGGCCTTGAGCAGCTGTATCAACTGAACAGAACAGAGAGAGAAGAAAGAGAGTTGTAATTGATAAGTATTTCAGCATAAGGCAGAAAACATTAATCCACAATATCAAGGTTAATTATCGAATCGTTTAACGCATCGGGGTCAAAGCCGTCTTCGATAAGTTGGTCATAATAGTCCCATTGGTTGATGTCGGTGACTATATATTCGTTGACGAATTGTTCGTCTGCAAGTGCGTCTGCAATAATAGAATTATTTTCTAACGAAACATCGGCCGGAGCCGTAATCATCGTGAAAAGTCGAAGCATACACCAGATGCCACCGAACATGGCGGCCATATAGATGTATGGTCGCATACGCTGCCATGTAGAGCGTGTCGGCTCTTCCTGAGATGCGTTAAGCTCCGGTCGCTCCGGGAGTGCGGATGCCATCTGACGTTTAAAATCATCAAAATAGCCGTCCGGAACGGTTAACCCATCGTTTCGGTTGATTTTGTCGAGTATGTCATTCTGTTTATCCATACTATAAATTTTTACCTAATTTGACTTTTGTTGGTAAAAATGGTTTAATCTCTTTTATTAAAAAAGTTTTCAATTTTTTTGACGGCTAAGTGATATGAGGCTTTGAGTGCGCCTACCGATGTGCCAAGAATCGACGACATATCTTCATATTTCATATCATCATAGTATTTCATGTTGAAAACGAGTCGTTGTTTTTCGGGAAGAGTTTCCACGGCTTCGCGAAGCTCGGCGGCGAGTCTGTCGCCATCGGTATATGTGTCAGCCTCTACTGTAGAAGCAATGGCGCTTTCGGGGTCGTCGAGTGAGAGTGTGGTTCGGCGCTTTTCGCGTGCCAAGAATGTTATAGCCTCGTTTATGGCTATTTTATATAGCCAAGTAGATAGCCGAGCCTCGCCACGGAAATTTTCAATCGACATCCACGCTTTCATAAACGTGTTTTGCAACAAGTCATTAGCGTTTTCGTGGTCGGCAACAAGACGGCGAATTTGCCAATACAAAGGCTCGGTAAAGCGATTTATCACTTCACCGAATGCCTCGCGTACGGTAGCCGGGTCGCGCAGGCGCTCAATTAATGCCGGGTCTTCTGCCGGGATGTTTGCCATTCTTATCTATCGAAGCTTTACGTCTTGTTGGCTGCAAATTTAGGCATTTTTTTTCTAAATAAGTGTCATTAACATTCTCTTTTAAGCTTTATTTGTAAAAATGACGTAACTTTGCATCGTGAAACGACAAATTATGCTTATGATAGCCGCTGTGTCATTAGCGGCTTCAGCGATAACTGACACTGTTAATGTGCAGTCACCTCGTCAACTTAAGGAGGTGGAGGTTCTTGGCATCAAACAGATGCCAACAGCCGGTTCATCTCCTGTGACGCGAATTTCTGCAGCACTTGTTCGCCGTCTTGATATAGATGCAGTGAAAGATATCGGCGAGTTAGTGCCCAACTTGTATACGCCAAACTACGGCTCACGTATGACATCATCTATATATATGCGTGGCCTGGGCTCTCGTATAGACCAAGCAGTTGTAGGTCTGAATATCGATGGCGTTCCATTCCTTAATAAAGATGCGTACGATACTGACTTACCCGATATATGGTCAATCGAAGTGATACGAGGAGCTCAGTCGCTGCTCAACGGACGCAATTCGATGGGTGGACAGATTAATATTTATACACTATCGCCGCGTGATTATCAAGGTGTTCGTGCTATGCTTCAATATGGTAAGGCTAATTCCATAAAAGCTTCTGTAGGTGGCTATTTCAAGCTTAACGAAAAACTTTTCACTTCGCTAAGCTCGTATTACACACATAGCGACGGATATTGGCGCAATGCTGATAATGGTGCTCGCGTCGGTGTTGATAATGCTGGCACTTTGCGCTGGAAGACTGTTTTTTTTCCGTCGGAGCATCACTCGGTAACAAATACTGCTGCATTTTCTATTTCGCGACAGAGTGGTTACCCCTATGCTTCGACTCGTACCGGTCAGATTGCATATAATGATACGTGCTTTTATCGTCGAAATGCCTTTAGTGATGGTTTGACTGTAGCATGGGCCGGAAAGCGAGTTGTCGTGACAAGTCTGACCTCGGTTCAATATCTTGACGACAATATGACACTTGACCAGGATTTTACCCCTGCCGACTTTTTTACGTTGACTCAACGTCGTCACGAATGGACATTCACGGAAGACCTTTTTGCAAAAGGCAGGCGAGGGTCGTATTCATGGCTCGGTGGCGTGTTCGGATTCAGCCGCAATAGCGACATTAGTGCCCCGGTTACATTTTATTCTACCGGTATATCGTCGCTTATCGAGGGGAAACGCAACGAAATGAATCCGTATTATCCAATAGAGTGGGATAGCGATTGCTTTCCTCTTTTGAGTGATTTACAGACGAATACGCGAGGCATTGCTTTGTATCATGAGAGTAGCTACAGCGTTGGCAATTGGACTTTCGAAGCCGGTTTGCGTTGGGATTACGAGCATGTTACTTGCAACCATAGTAGCGATGCGGATGCGTCATATACTGTCTATCACGTACTTGACACTGGGAACCGAGAGTTTTATCGAACAACGGATGTCTCAATTCACGACAAAGGCAAGCTTAGTCAAGATTTTAATGAACTACTACCCAAAGTTACCGTAACTTACCACTTCCGAAATGGCGAAATATTTGCCAATTTTGCCAAAGGCTATAAATCCGGCGGTTTCAATACGCAGATGTTCAGTGATGTACTTCAACAGCGTGTTATGGAGTCAATGGGCTTGAGTATGCCGTATAAAGTGTCCGATATAGTTACATATAAACCGGAGGAGAGTTTAAATTATGAGGTCGGCGGTAAATGCGACTTTGCTGATGGTCGTATGGCATTGTCTGCGACTGCGTTCTTTATTTCCTGCCGTAATCAGCAGCTAACAGTGTTTCCCCCCGGAATGGTTACCGGTCGAATTATGACCAATGCCGGTCGCACGCGTTCGATGGGTGTTGAATTTTCGTCAACCGTTAATCCGATTGATGATTTGACATTTATAGCAAACTACGGCTACACGAATGCCGAATTTCGACATTATAATAATGGTCGTGCAGAATTTCGTGGCAATCGTGTGCCATACGCGCCGGCGCACACGCTATTTGTTTCCGGTCAATATCGATTACCTTTCGATGTGTGTGGTTGGCGTCCAACTTTAGCCGTTAACCTGCGAGCAAATGGCGATATTTATTGGAATGAAGACAATACAATGAAACAACCGTTTTATGCCGTGGCCGGCGCATCCATTACTTTTTCGCGCCCGGGCTGGTCGCTAAAATTCTGGGGTGAGAATATTACTGACACTAAGTATGACACTTTCTATTTCCTGTCAATGGGTAATTCGTTTACTCAGCAGGGATTGCCCTCGACATGGGGCGTCACTTTGAGGATGTCGTTTGACTCTAATAAATAGTGAGTATTGTGCGATTAGCTTTTTATTCTTAACTTTGACAGCGAAATCATTAATCAATAAATATGAATATACTAAAAACTCTGTCGCTTGCCGCGCTGGCTGTGGTTGCCGCAGGCCTCTCATCGTGTACCGATGACGACAACACAGAAACTATCTATGAGTATCGTTTCACACGGTGCTATGGTGTCGTGACCGACTTACAGGACGCAAACGCTGAATCAGTTTCATCTGATATTGCGATCGTAATGCGTGCCGATTGGAACAAAGGTACCTCAATGTTTGAGGTGTCGGGCCTCTCTATCGGTTCGTATAAATATCCTGTGATTACAATTCAAGGCTCTAAATGGGCTCAGTTGAGTAACTCGCTCTGGGCCGAATCGAAAGGTAGCACTTCGGCATCGCTTCAAAATATGACACCGCTGTCAATCGACGAATTTAATTTGTTGTGGAACGATCGCACTTCGCTCGTCGCAGCTGTCGGCACTTACGATCCGGCCTTAAAGTATCAATTCGTTCTTGATGGCCGATATAAGGTCGTTGGCTCGCGTCAACCGTTTTGCATAGGCGGTACTACCGTTTCGACAGCTCCCGATGGCTCGAGCTTCGTTTCGGATGCTTCGCTATATGTCGTAAGTCTTGATTTTACGAATCGTGTCGCTTCGATTGATATCGCTAATGCAAGTTTTGCTGCCGGTATGCCTTCGCTGAATATGCAGTTTGCCGGAATACCTTTCACCGTAGACAGTGATGCGAATGTTACTCTTAGCATAGATGCGCTAATCCCGACTATTGCTGATGTGCCTCAGCCCAACTATCCAATTTCAAATCTCAAATGTGTCGTAAATCCCGGCCAAGGTCGTTCGACACTCGAGTTTGTTTGCAGCTTCCGAGGTGCTCCGTTCAGTGTTAAGGCCGATCTTGGTTTTGACACATATCAAGGATATATTGATGCAGTAGGCGAACAATAATTATTTCATGAATATAAAAATCCCCGCAAGCTGAATGCCGGCGGGGATTTTTTTATCACTATAGTTTGATTATTTTAGCGGACAAGCGTTGCAACGTTCGTTGATTTGAGTGAAGAAGTCGTTGCCTTTGTCATCTACGAGGATGAATGCGGGGAAGTCTTCCACTTCGATTTTCCAAATTGCTTCCATGCCGAGCTCGGGATATTCGAGCAATTCGACTTTTTTTATCGAATTTTGAGCGAGCACAGCTGCGGGACCACCAATTGAGCCGAGGTAGAAGCCGCCATGTTTTTGGCAGGCGTCAGTCACTTGCTTTGAGCGATTGCCCTTTGCAATCATGACCATTGCTCCGCCGGCAGCTTGGAATTGGTCGACGTATGAGTCCATGCGGCCTGCCGTTGTCGGACCAAACGAACCTGAAGGCATTCCGGCAGGTGTCTTGGCCGGTCCGGCATAATAGATGGGGTGATCCTTGAGGTACTGAGGCATGGGTTCGCCTTTATCGAGGCGTTCCTTAATCTTTGCGTGTGCGATGTCGCGGCCAACAATTATAGTGCCGTTGAGCGACAGACGAGTCGAAACGGGATATTTTGTTAGCTCACTGAGAATTTCCGGCATCGGGCGGTTGAGGTCGATTTTTACAACTTCGCCTTCACCTGCTTTGCGGTATTCATCGGGTATGAGTTCGCCGGGATTTGAATCAAGTTTTTCAATCCAAAGACCTTCGCGGTTGATCTTGGCTTTGATATTGCGGTCGGCTGAGCAACTAACTCCGAGGCCTACAGGGCATGAAGCGCCGTGACGCGGCAGACGGATTACGCGAATATCATGTGCAAAGTATTTGCCACCGAACTGAGCGCCGAGGCCGAGTTCTTCGGTTTTCTTTTTAAGGATGGCTTCAAGTTCGATATCACGGAAAGCGTGGCCGAGTTCATTGCCTTCGGTCGGCAGATTATCGTAGTATTTGACAGAAGCCTTCTTTACGGTTTCAAGGTTTTTCTCAGCTGAGGTGCCACCGATTACGAATGCGATGTGGTAGGGCGGACAAGCTGCTGTGCCGAGAGATTTCATCTTCTCGACCAAGAACGGAATTAGCTTTTCGGGATTTAGGAGCGCTTTGGTTTCCTGATATAGATAAGTCTTGTTGGCTGAGCCGCCACCTTTGGCTACGAATAGGAAGTGGTATTCGTCGTCTTCGCCGGCGTGGATGTCAACTTGTGCAGGGAGATTACAACCGGTGTTTACTTCGTCGTACATATTCAGTGGCGCATTCTGCGAGTAGCGCAGATTGTCAGTGGTGTATGTGAGGTATACGCCTTCTGAGAGCTTCTCAGCGTCGTCGCAGCCTGTATATACATACTGACCTTTTTCGCCATGTACGATGGCTGTGCCTGTGTCTTGGCAGAAAGGTAACTGACCTTTTGCAGCAACTTCAGCATTGCGGAGCATTGTGAGGGCTACAAACTTGTCATTTTCACTTGCCTCAGGGTCGTGAAGAATTTTAGCCACCATTTGGTTGTGCTCGCGACGCAGCATGAAGGCATTGTCGTGCGTGCATTGGCGGGCCAATACTGTGAGAGCTTCAGGGTCGATAACGAGGAATTCATGTCCTCCCCAGTTTTCTACTTTCACGTAATCCGACGTCAGATGGTAGTACTCTGTTGTGTCAGGTCCCAGAGGAAACATCTTCTGGTATTTGAACGGTTTTGTTGCCATTATAATATAAATTAATGTGTTTTGGCTGGTAATTGTTGTTTCCGCAAAGTTAATAAATAAGTTTGACTATCATAAGCCTTTTTGACAAAAAATACTTAATCAGCGGAACGTATAATCGAATTTTATACGCTTTTCGGTAGAAACGTTGGCCGAAAAATATTAAATTTTGGCTAAATTTCCACAAAATCGCATTTTTCTATTTGATAACTATTGCATTGGATTTAGATTTTAGTTAAATTTGCACTTGAATGTTAAAATCATGATTCAATTATAAAAATCAATACGAACATTTGTCAGAGTTTAATTGTTAAAATTTTATTAAATTATTTAACCTCAACGAGATAATAAGCTGATGTTATGAAGAAGCATACGATATGGATATTGACCATTCTGATGGGCTTTACTTTCATAGCCCTGCTTTGTATTCAGATATTCTATATGAAGAATATTGTGGGTATTCGCTACGAGCAATTCTCGCAAGGTGTGCGTCAAGCTCTTGTCGCTGTTACTATAAAACTTGAGCAAGACGAGACTACTTATTACCTTGAAGATGAGGTAAACCGCGTCGAAGCCGAATCTATTTATGCGCAACGTTTGGGCGGAGCCATCCCTCGACAGGAAGGTATCAAGTACACGTTTTCTACAGCATCCGGCCTTGAAGCCGACCTGACGATTAAAGGCGATGCGTCTGAAATCACTAAGTTGCAAAGTGGCGGTTCCATTATCGGTAGCGGCATACGCAACGCCAGTGAGGTCTATCGTGATAATTTTATGTATCAGAAGGGTATGCTCGACGACGTTATCTTGAATATTATGACTACTGCGTCGAATCGCCCAATCATGCAGCGTGCCGATTCTACCCTCGTTCGTAAATATTTAACACAAGAGCTCGATACACTCGGACTTCATGTTCCGTTTGAATTTGCCGTAGTCAATCGTGCCGGAATAATACAATATCGCTCTGCCGGATATGACCCTTCGGCATCGTCGCCTGATAATACATTCACTCAGACGCTTTTTCCGCGTGATCCCTCATCGCGTCACTATTATCTGAAGGTTTATTTCCCAACGAAAAAGGATTATATTTTCCATTCTATTTCGTTTCTTGTCCCCGCTTTTGCGTTTACGCTCATATTGATTTTGATATTTGTTTTCGTCATCATCGTTGCTTTCCGTCAGAAGAAACTAACCGAGATGAAGAATGACTTTATCAATAATATGACGCACGAATTCAAGACTCCCATCTCGTCAATATCGTTGGCTGCTCAGATGCTTAATGACCCGGCTGTACGTAAATCGCCTGCTATGTTGCAGCAGATTTCACAGGTGGTAAACGACGAGACAAAACGACTGCGTTTTCAGGTGGAGAAAGTGCTGCAAATGTCGATGTTCGACCGTCAGAAAGCAACGCTAAAACTTGAAGAAATCGATGCTAATCTTACAGTTTACAATATCGTAAATACGTTTAAGTTAAAAGTCGAGAAGTATGGTGGACACATTTCGGCAGAACTTGACGCCATGAATGCGCTCGTCATGGTTGACGAAATGCACTTTACGAATGTGATTTTTAATTTGCTCGATAATGCGGTGAAGTACCGCTCGGAAGAGCGTCCTTTGAATATCAGTGTATCATCGCGCGACATTGATGATGAGCAGCTCGAAATTGTCGTTGCTGATAATGGTATCGGTATACGCCGCGAAGATCTTAAAAAAATATTTGATAAATTCTATCGTGTATCGACCGGCAACCTTCACGACGTCAAAGGCTTTGGTCTCGGCTTGGCTTATGTGAAGAAGATGATTGGAGACCTCGGCGGCTCTATCACAGTTGATAGCGAATTTAACGTTGGAACAAAATTCATAATCATACTACCACTCTCTAAAAATTAACAATTATGGAAGATCGCATGAAAATACTTCTGTGCGAAGATGATGAAAATCTTGGCATGTTGCTGCGAGAATATCTCCAGGCTAAGGGCTTTAGTGCTGACCTTTACAGCGATGGCGAAGCCGGTTACAAAGCATTTCTGAAAGGAAAATACGACATCTGCGTTCTCGACGTGATGATGCCTAAAAAGGACGGCTTCACTCTCGCTCAAGAAATTCGTACGTTCAACAACGAAGTACCTATCATCTTCTTGACTGCAAAGTCGCTCAAGGAAGATATCTTCGAAGGTTTCAAACTTGGAGCCGATGATTATATCACTAAGCCGTTCTCGATGGAAGAACTTGTTCTTCGCATTGAAGCAATCCTTCGTCGTGTTAAGGGTAATAAGGGTAAGGAAATCACGATGTACAAGATCGGCAAGTTCACCTTCGATACTCAGAAACAAGTGCTGATGATCGACGATAAGGTGACAAAACTTACAACCAAGGAGTCGGAACTGCTGAGCTTGCTTTGCGCTCATGCAAATCAGATTCTTGAACGCAA
>CAYSQI010000009.1:0-73330 GCA_964433215.1 uncultured Bacteroides sp. | reverse complement strand
AAGACAACCACGTAGTCTTCGACGTCAAAGCCACCCGCCCCCGCGAGACTGTCGATGGTAGATTGTAAAAAATGATCGCAGCCAAAAGAGTCTCAATTAACACTTTAGCACAATTTTCCAAAACCATTATAAGTATTATTCTCGGACTATACAGCACGAGAATAATACTTAATGGACTTGGGAATAGCGACTTTGGCATATACACTCTTTTAGCCGGAGTTGTTGGGATGTTGTCGTTTATTATAAACGCATTATCATTAACGACACAACGTTTCCTCTCCTATAATCGATATTTAGATCAGTTTTCGTTACGCAAACTATTTAACAATAGTCTCTGGATACACCTTATACTTGCAACGCTACTTCTTATCTGCCTAGAAATAAGTAGTCGGTTTATTATAACAGATTTAATCAACATTCCAGCTGATAGAGTGAATGCAGCCTATATTGTTCTTCAATGCACAATATTAATGGTTGTATTGTCTTTACTATGTTCCCCATATAGAGCTTTATTAACATCTCATGAAAACTTGGTTTTTGCCTCTTTCATAGACGTTATAGATGCATCTCTAAAAGTAATTATCGCATTCGTTATTCTAGATTCTAACGTTGACCGATTAATATTGTATTCAATATTAATGGGGTTAATTCAACTATTTAACTTATTAGCTTTTACCATTTTCTGCCGACTTAAATACAACGAATCTAAATTACTATCAATAAAGCATTTAAACATAACTCTTGTAAAATCAATTACAAAATTTGCTGGGTGGTCTATATATTCAACGTTTTGCATTATCGGAAGAAATCAAGGCGTTGCTATAGTATTAAATACATTTCTTGGAACCATTATAAACGCTGCCTATGGCGTTGCTACACAAATAAATAATGCAGCGAATTATTTATCCTCATCCCTACTTAATGCCATATCACCGCCCCTAATCAGTGCTGAAGGTGCAGGAAAGCGAGATTTAGTAAACTCTTTAGCTAGTTCTAGCAGCAAGTTTTGCTTTATTTTATTATCTATTGTCATTGTACCTTTACTTTTCTTCATTGACAATATCCTTAGTTTATGGCTTACCGAAGTGCCTGAAAATTCAGCACTCCTATGTCGAGTTATTCTTATTACAAGTTTAGTTGATTCCCTTTCTACAGGCTTTTCGGTAGCCAATAAAGCTATTGGCAAACTTAGAAAATACTCATTGTTGGTTGACTCACAAAAACTACTTGTATTACCAACATTATACGTTTTCCTGTATTTAAAAATTCCTCTACAATATTGTATTTGGATATATGCTATTTTAGAAGCTATTAGTGCAATTATTAGAGTTGGCGTTATGCATAATTTGGGATGTATTAGTATTGCTGATTGGTGGAAAATTGTTGTAAAACCGCTATGCTTACCTACAACAATACTAATTATTACATATTACATATTTTCTTTATTTAAATTAAACATTATCTGCATAATCGCATGTATCATAATTATTTCAATACTATACGCAATAGCTACAACAAAGTACGCTACCAATGCTTTTGAAAAAAGCCAACTAGAAAAAATCATTTCAAAAGTACCAATACTTAAAACCTTATGGTAAATACATCTCCTGTTGATACATCTTCAAAAAAAAGTATCGCAATTGTATTCACACTTTATTGCGTCAGCTTATCATCATACCTATCGGGTTTTATAAATCAAGTTACCCTACAGATTATTGCTTATCTTTTCACGACTATTCTTATGTTATCGACTAGTCGTAGCAATAAGATTATTTATACTAAGCATGATACTTTTTGGACTCTATTATTTATATATTTGGCCATGTTACTTGTTCGATTGTTAATCGACTATATTATACCATGGCAAGGTATGTTTCTTTATAAAAGTCCACTTACAATTCTATTTTTCTATATTTTCCCAATACTTATACCAGCAGTTTTTTTCTTTCGAAGGCGAGTTGTAATTGACGTCGAAAAAACAATTTGGATAATATCGTGCGCTGTTTTCGCTTGTCTTCTTGCTTCTTACAACAGCATTATGCAAGGTAATGTTGAACTATCTAATGATGGTCGATATGATAGTGGCTTTGGCGTATTCTCTATTGCATTTGGACAATACGGCACGACATTAGTCTTAATGTCAATATATTTAATTAGCCAAAATAAACGCAATTTTAAACTTATTAAAAATATTATATTAGGTTTATTCATTTGCATAGGCTTTTTATCAATTGTTTTCTCTGGTTCAAGAGGCCCATTTATCGCACTTGTTGCTTGTCTATTTATTTGGGTTGTATCCAATATTAAAGTATCAGCAAAATCAGTATTCATTATAATACTCTCTTTAATAGCTTTCGTCTACATCGAGGATATATTATATTTCTTAAATGATCAACTTAAAGCGAACGACATCAATTCGTTTACTCGTATTCTTGATACCATATTTGCCGATGACGGCTTAAGTCAGCACTCATCTGGTCGCGACAATTTATACATCGAAGCTTGGGAACTATTCTTAGATAATCCTATTTTTGGCAACTCTCTATTCATTCCAGGTAAAATTTATGTTCATAATATCTTTATCGAACAGTTTATGGCAACTGGAATAATCGGCGGTATAATATTCATTCTTATTAATATCATTGCGATTAAACGCTCTATTAGCATTGTTCGTCACGACTCTAAATTCGCAATTATACCGATCTTATTTATTCAAAATTTGATTTTCGGCAGTCTGTCCATTACTATCATTTCTCTTCCTGCTTACTGGTTATTTTTATATACACTAACAAATAAATGGGACTCTGACCATTACGCACTCACCAAATAAATATATGATATTTAAGCGTTTACTTAATAGATATTATCTAAGTTATCGATTATTTGGATCTCGTTCAGCCAGTAATTACGTTGAATATCTTAAAAAACATGGAGTGAGTATTGGCGAGAATGTCGTTTTTAGATATCCTAAATCAACAACTATAGACCTTACGCGTCCCGAATTAATCGAATTTGGCAATAACCTTGACATTAATGCCAACTTTACAATAATGACACACGATTTCGGAACATTCGTTTTCAGAAATCTATACGGCGATTTTGTTCCAAGTTCCGGTATTGTAAAACTTGGTAACAACATCTATATCGGACGCGATGTTTCCATCTTAAAAGGTGTTGAAATTGGAGATAATTGTATTATAGGCTTAGGCTCAATTGTAACAAAATCGATGCCTGCGAATTCAGTAATAGCAGGAGCTCCAGCAAAGGTAATCTGTTCTATATCAGACTATTACGAGCGCAGAAAAAAACATCTATTAACGAATCTATAGAATACGCACGAATTCTCAAGCAGAAAAAAGGCTACATCAATATCTGCGACCTCAAAGAAGAATGGGCACTTTTTATAACAAAAGATGACTTAGTTAAATATCCGGAAATTGAGCCCATTATACGACTTCGTTTAAAGGATAAATTTGACTTTTTCATAAACGAACACCATAGGCCTTTTAACGGCTTTGATGATTTTATTTCAAAAATCAACTATTAAACGATGGAATTAGTATCAATTATTATCCCAACCTATAAAAATCGCGGAACTTTAGAAAAATCAATTCAATCGTGTTTGGATCAAACTTATACGAATATTGAAATTATTGTAGTTGATGATAACGGTCTTGGCTCTCCAAAACAAGTTGAGACACAAACAATAATTGAGAAGTTCAAGGATTACCCCAATTTAAAATGTATAGTTCACGATATAAACAAAAATGGTGCAGCTGCAAGAAATACCGGTATAAAATCTGCCAATGGTGAATTTATAGCATTTCTTGACGATGACGATTGCTTTTTGCCTAATAAAATAACACAACAACTACACTTTTTAAAAACTCATTCTCAATTTGATGCGGCCTATTGTTTGGCTTCAAGACAGAATAAACCTATTGAGACAATACCTTATGAAGGCGACGTATCTTACGAACTTCTATTAGGCAAATCAAGCATATTCACTCCGACTATGTTTTTCAAAAAGGAAATGCTAATAAACATCGGAGGTTTTGACGAATCATTCAGAAGACATCAAGATTACGAATTATTACTGCGTTTTTTTGCGAAGGGCTATAGAATTGGATGCTTAACTGAGATTTTAACAGATTTAGGCACTAACGAGGGTGAAAATATTCCACATGGTGAACAATTAGAAAACCTTAAAAAACATTTCCTCAATAATTTTAGCTCTCAAATAGACACATTAGAAGAAAAGCACCCCGGTGCTCGAAATAGAATTACAGCTTCCCATTATTCTAAAGTATTTATCGATCATATAAAAACACATAATTGGAAACTGGCAATTCGAATTCTGCAAAAATATTTTTTCAAAAATCCATCTATCTTCATCATACAAATATATAAAACAGCTCTGCATATTATTTTCCATAAATGAAAGTCGTAATATTAATCTCGTGCATGCATCAAACAGATGCATCAATTATAGAACGATCAAACGTTCAATGCGATGTAATTGTCGTCAATCAATGCGATAGCGATAGTGTTGAACGTTTTAATTTCACAAATAGATGCGGCAAAGAATGTCATGCTACATTTATTTGCACAACTGAACGCGGTCTATCTAGAAGTCGCAACATGGCTCTTAGCTATGCTGACGATAATTCTATATGTTTACTGAGTGATGATGATGAAGTTTTCGACGACAATGTAGAAGATATCGTCACAAACGCATACGCTGAGAACCCAGATGCTTCACTCATTGCATTTGCTCTTATTCGCAAAGATTTAGAAAATGGCAAACAGTATCCGAGGAAGAAAACTAATTTAGGTTTTATCCAGATTTTAAAAACATCGTCGGTCCAAATAACATTTAAAAAGTATGCTGCAATGTCATCTAATATTTGCTTTGATGAAAAAATGGGAAGCGGCACAGGTAATGGCGGTGGAGAAGAAAATAAATTCTTATTAGACTTTCGCCGAGCAAGACTAAAACTGTACTATATTCCCCAAATAATTGCTACAATTCTTCCTGAAGAAAGCAAATGGTTTCACGGATATGACGAAAAGTATATAGCGAACTTAGGTTGGTCAACTCGCAGAGCTATGGGGGATATTACAGGATTTATATACTGCTGCTATTGGGCTATTACCCACCACCACATGTACAAATCTGATGGCGTATCTTTATACAAAGCTTTAAAGAAGCTTTATATCGGTTATTTATCGAATCGTTAACTATTATTATGCTATCCGTAATTTGCCCTATATATAACGAAGAACGCTACATTGAGGCTTGTATTGAGTCGATAGTCGCGCAAGATTTTCCGAAGGATAACCTTGAAGTGATTTTTGCAGACGGAATGTCGACTGATCGCACTCGCGAAATTGTTGCGGAATATACCGCAAGATATCCGTGGATTCGCCTTATTGACAATCCAAAACGTATTGTTCCTCCGGCACTAAATGCAGCTATTAAAGCTTCAAGAGGCGACATCATCATGCGCCTCGATGCCCACGCCTCTTATCCTCCCAACTATTTTTCCGCTCTCACATCAGCACTTAGAAAGTATAATGCTGACAATGTTGGAGCCGTCTGTATAACTCTGCCAATTAACAATACCCCTACAGCTCGAGCTATAGCAAGTGTGCTTAGTAGTAAATTTGGTATGGGTAATTCTGCATTTCGAGTAGGCATAAAAGAAGTATCTAAAGTTGACACTGTACCTTTTGGTTGCTGGAAGCGCTCTGTTTTTGATCGTATTGGCCTTTTTGATAACGAACTTGTTCGCAATCAAGATGACGAGTTCAATGGTCGTTTAATTAAATCTGGTGGAAAGATTATTCTACTCCCTGACATAAAGATTAAGTATTTTGCACGAGATAAAATTTCCAAGGTAGCTAGAATGTTTTATCAATATGGTTTATTCAAGCCATTAGTAAACCGGAAATTAGGCTCTCCGGCAACGATACGTCAGTTTATACCTTTGGCGCTTGTTGTTGGACTAGTTTTTGGAGCTATTATTTCGACGTTATGGCATCCATTTTTGTATGCTTATTGCATAGGTATTATTGCCTATTTGGTATTGGCTATTGCATTTTCGATAAATGTTAGTCACGATATCAGACAAATCATTATTCAAATATGGACTTATTTTGTAGTTCATACCAGTTATGGTATCGGATACGTTATCGGTATTTGTAAATTATTGACGGGCCAATCATTTAATGTAAAGAATAATCGTTAATCACTATGAACGTTAAGAAAAATATACCATTTTCGCCGCCGGATATGTCGGAGGCTGAGATTAAAGAAGTTGCCGAGGCGCTACGCTCGGGTTGGATTACTACCGGCCCTAAAACGAAAGAGTTTGAGCACAGTATTTCGAAGTGGTGTCGAACTGCAGAGACAAATGCCGAAGGGCAGCCGATACACAAGACTGCTTGTCTGAATTCGGCAACAGCCTGCATGGAAATGGCACTTCGCGTACTTGGTATTGGCGAAGGAGATGAAGTGATTGTGCCTGCATATACATATACAGCCACAGCAAGCGCGGTTTGCCATGTCGGTGCGCGGCCGGTTTTGATTGATTGCGGTCATGACTCATTTGAAATGAATTATGAAAAAGTGGCTGACGCAATTACAGAAAGGACTAAGGCTGTAATGCCTGTAGACTTGGGTGGCATCATCGCTGATTACAATAAAGTTTTTGAAGCTGTTGAAGCAAAAAAGCATTTGTTTAAACCTGCAAATGATATTCAAAAAGCTATGGGCCGCTGCGCGGTGATTGCTGATGCAGCTCACGCTTTCGGCGCTATGTGGCACGGTCGGATGTGCGGTGAGGTCGCAGACTTTACATCGTTCTCGTTCCATGCAGTTAAGAATTTAACGACTGCCGAGGGCGGAGCACTAACTTGGCGTTCTATTCCCGGAGTTGATAATGAAGCTATATACAAACAATTGCAGTTGTTGTCATTACATGGCCAGAATAAGGATGCGTTAGCTAAGACAAAACTTGGCGGTTGGGAGTACGACATAATCGGCACGTGGTATAAGTGTAACATGACTGATGTAATGGCCGGAATTGGTCTCGCCCAATTGAAACGTTATCCCGAAATGCTCCAACGTCGCCGTCAAATAATCGAGCGTTATAACGCTGCTCTAGCTCCTTATAATGTAGACGTGCTAAATCACTACGATAAAGAGCATAGCTCAAGCGGACATCTATATCTTGTGCGTATAAAAGGAGCAACAACCGAACAGCGCAACGATGTGATTGTTCGTATGGCCGAACGCGGCATTGCAACCAATGTCCATTACAAGCCACTGCCAATGATGACAGCTTATAAGGCTCTCGGATATGATATCAATGATTTCCCAAATGCGTATGATCAGTATCACAACGAGATAACGCTACCGCTCCACACTCGTCTTTCAGATGAGGATGTAAATTATATTATTGAAAATTTTATTGATATAATCTCTGCAATTTGAAACGTCTATTTGACATCGTAGCAAGCGGTATCGGACTTATCGTACTAAGCCCGCTTTTCGTCGTTTTAGCAATCTGGATTAAGTTTGATTCGCATGGACCTGTGTTTTATCGCCAAACACGTGTAGGTAAAGACAACCATGACTTCCGATTATTCAAATTTAGGTCTATGCGACCTGATAGTGACAAACTAGGTTTAATAACTGTAGGCGGTCATGATCCGAGAGTAACTCGCTCGGGATACTATATCCGCAAATATAAACTTGATGAACTTCCTCAACTAATCAACGTGTTCATCGGTGACATGAGCCTTGTTGGCCCTCGCCCGGAAGTCCGCAAGTACGTCGATATGTATACAACTGAGCAAAGACGAGTACTGAAAGTTCGTCCTGGAATAACCTCATTAGCATCCATACGTTATCGAAATGAAAATGATATTCTTGCCGCCGCGGATGACCCAGACCGTTGCTATATAGAGCAAGTAATGCCCGATAAACTCGCCATCGACCTTGAATATGTTGACAACGCGAACCTTTGGAACGATATTAAATTGATTTTCAAGACTTTCAAGGAAATAATCACAAAACGGTGAAGGCTCTCTACCAACAAACAAATCCGGATTTTCGAGTGTGAAAGTCCGGATTTGTTGTGTTTTGAGTGTTTTGAGTGTATTGAGTGTTCTGCGCGGGGCGGTTACAGGGTGGAGGTCAGGTGGTCGACGAAGGTGTGTGGGAGGATTACGTTGGGCAGGGCGAGGGCGGCGGCGAAGAGCGGGGCGATGTCGGCGTGGCGAAATCCGGCGATGCCGCAGCCGATGCGTGTGACGTAGAATGTGAGCTCGGGCCGTGCCTTGGCGAATTGGATGAATTCGTCGACGTTGGGTCGGATGGTGTCTACCCCACCCTGCATAGTGGGGATGGCGTACGATTGGCCGAATAGTCCGACGCCTTGGCCCCAGACGGCGCCAAATTTTTTATATGCTGCGTAGGCCGCGCCTCCGCCATGCCGGCCGGCGAGGTTGCTGCCGAAGACGAATATTTCGTTGCGTGCAAGCGAGGAGATGTGTTCGGGGGTGTACTTTGTTTCCATTTTTTTATTGGCTTTTACGATGCTCGGAGCTGTCGCGGGATTGCGCCAGCCGAACAAGCTGATTATCAAACATTTGAGCGCGGGTCGCGCCGGCCGCCGTAGAATTGGTCGAGGACTCTGGCGAAAATGTCGTCGGGCGAGATGGAGTCGAACAGGGTCATACAGGATTGCACTTTCCGGGCGTCGATGCCGCCAAATATTTCAACGGCTGCTGCGTCGGTATGCTCGAGGAGGGCGAGGGTGATTTCGCGCAAGCGGGCGCCCAGCACGGGATGGTGCAGGTATTCTTCGGCCTCGCGGCGGTCAGCGATGCCGTAGTATGTCGAATTCCGGCTATGTCCGAGTCCGCGCAGCTGGGGGAATATGTACCAAATCCAGTGGCTGTTTTTTCGGCCACGGCGCACTTCGCGCAGGGCTTCGTCGTACATGCTCCACTCGGTGTCCTGGGCGTCGAGGAAGCGGGTAATGTCGTTGTCGGGTTTCATGAGGAGTGTGTTATGATTATTCGTCGTCGAGTCGGCGCACTTCGTCGACGCCGTCGATGTGGTCGATGTGGTTGATGATGGTTCGGAGTTCGTCGTATGAGTGCACGCCGAAGCGTATGTTGCAGACTACGATGCTGCGGTCGGTCTTGGTGTTGAACGATTCCATGGAGAGGTGGAATGTGTTGGTGATGCAGTCGACAAGGTCGACGAAGAGGTGGCTGCGGTCGACGGCGCGAACGCGCAGTGTGACGGGATATAGCGTGGCATCGGCTTTGAAATCGACCGACACGACGTCGTCGCCGTAGGATGAAGCCATGCTGATGGCAAGGCGGCAGTCGCGCTTATGCACGGTGATATATTGTGTGTCGAGATGGTCGCAGATGCCAAAGACTTCTTCGCCGGGGATCGGATTGCACTCGGTGCATCGGCAGAAGGCCGCCACGGGGGCGGATTCGAGATATCGGCGGATGGCCTTGCGAGCCTTGAAGGTGTGTGCGAACGTCTCCCAATCGGCCTCGGGATGCGCTTCGGGGTCGACAAAAATTTCGATGACATCGCCACGACGGAGTGCGGCGTTGACGGGCTCGAGGCGACTATTGATGCGGGCGTAGCGTGCATGGTCGCCCAGGTCGGTATGCACCTCGTAGGCGAAGTCTATCACGGTGGCGTTCTGTGGCAGAATTATTTTTCGACCCTCGGGCGTAAAGACCTGTATATCATCGTTGTAGAAAGCGGTAATAATGTCTTCCATGTAGCGTTCGTTGCGCTTCGAGCTGCTGATAGTGTCGCGCAGCACGGTGCGAAACTTTTCAATCCACATGCGAATGTTCGACTCGGTGCGCTCGGCGACGCAGCCGAGCTGCGATTGGCGAATCATAGCCTCGCTGCTGATATGCACCTCCTGCCAGCGGCCGAAGTCGGGCAGCAGCTTCACGTGGATGCTCTGGTAGCCGTTTTCCTTTGGCGAGTCGATATAGTTGCTCATGCTGCAATGCTTTTCCTTGAACCTATCGGTCAAGATGCAGTAGATGCGCATGGCCATCTGCTTCTCGCTGTCGGCAGTCAGATGCTCGTCGAAAACGACTTCGACAAAGTGGCGGTATTTCAGATGGTTGAAATCGTCGCCGTACTTCTTCATCTTGCGCCAAAGGCTGAACGGGCGGCGGTAGTCGACGTAAACGCGTGCTTTGACCCCGGCCGCAACGAGCGCGGCTTCGATTTGGCTGCGGAATGTCTCGAGGTTGTCTTTGTTGGCCTCGACATGGCGGGCGATGAGAGCTGATATTTCCTCGAACTCATCGGGACAGCGGAAGCGGAACGAGAGGTTTTCGAGCTCGGTTTTGATGTTATAGAGGCCGAGGCGATTGGCCAGAGGTGCATAGAAGTAGTCGGTCTCGCCGGCGATTTTCATCTGCTTCTCGGGCTTCATCGACTCGAGGGTGCGCATATTGTGCAGGCGGTCGGCGAGTTTGACGAGGATTGCACGGATGTCGTACTGCATCGAGTTGAGCAGCTGGCGGTAATTGTCGAGCTGCTTGGAAAGCTCATAGTCGTGAGTGGGTTTCTTGGTAACCACACGCACCAGGAAAGCGACGTCGTCGCCGAAACGCTCGCGAATGTCGTCGATAGTGTACGAAGTGTCCTCGACGACATCATGCAGAAAGCTCGCTATCACCGGGTTGGCGCCAAGCATCAATTCCTCGGCCGCGATGGTCGCCACGGCGATGGGGTGCAAGATGTAGGGTTCGCCGGTCTTGCGCTTCTGAGGCGCATGAGCTTCGCGCGCCAAATCGAAGGCGGCGCGGATGCGGGCCATTTCCTCAGCCGTGACGCGCTTGGCCATGACTTCGAATACGTGGTCGGCGCGCTCTTGAATGATTTTGTCGTAGTCGTTCTGCATAATCGTGAGTCTTAGAAATTCAAAGTTACAAAATTCTATTAATAAAGAGCACGAAACGTCCGAAAAACTATCACGATAAAAAATCATCAGCCACGATCTTCAGCCTCGACAGTCGCCCGACGAGCAGCAAAATCGGCTATTGGAATCCAATATCAGCAACAGCCCGCGCGGCGGTCGAGCTAAAAACACACCATGCAATCACAAGAAAGCGAAAAACGCTCGCAAAATCTAAAAAAAATAATGAAAACGTTGAAAATTAGTACTGAATAATTTGGCTATGTAAAAAAAAAGTGGTTACTTTGCAGACGATTTGTGGCTCATCCTTGAAAGCTCGACGGAAAGATGCGCCGGCGAGCGATATGAGACCTGCGATAGGTGCCACGGACTAACTAATTGAATAAAAAAGATAAACCGTAACAACAGCCATGTCAAAGATTTGTCAAATCACAGGCAAAAAAGCGATGGTGGGCAACAACGTATCTCACTCAAAGCGTCGCACCAAGCGCAAATTCAATGTCAACCTGTTCAACAAAAAATTCTACTGGGTTGAACAAGACGCGTGGATCGTACTGACCATCTCGGCAGCCGGCCTTCGCACCATCAATAAGCTCGGCCTCAATACCGCTATCAAGCAGGCTATTGAAAAAGGGTTGTTTAAAGAAACCGATATTAAATATTTAGAATTCTAACCAACTATGGCAAAGAAAGCTAAAGGTAATCGCGTACAGGTGATCCTGGAATGCACCGAACATAAGGCAAGCGGTATGCCCGGCACGTCGCGCTACATCACGACCAAAAACCGCAAGAATACAACGGAGCGTCTCGAACTTAAGAAGTACAATCCGATTCTTAAGAAAGTAACAGTCCACAAAGAAATCAAATAATCAATCTCTGAGATATGGCAAAGAAAACCGTAGCATCACTGCAGAAGGGCGAAGGCCGCACTTACTCCAAAGTCATCAAGATGGTGAAGTCGCCCAAAACCGGCGCCTACGTCTTCAAGGAAGAGATGGTTCCCAACGACGCCGTAAAAGACGCCCTCAAATAATTGAACATTACATCGACCTCATACAGAAAGCCGAGTCGCACTGCGACCCGGCTTTCTTTTCTTATCAATGGTAATCATCCGGCGCTACCGCAAGCGCGCAGCCGGACTGCGCCCGCGGTTAGCGCCGCTGAACGAGCTGATAGATAGCGACGGCTGTGGCCGCTGCCACGTTGAGCGAGTCGACACCATGGTGCATTGGTATGCGAGCCGTGTAGTCGGCAGCTGCAATAGTGGCGGCCGGCAGGCCATCGCCTTCAGTACCCATAATCATAGCAAGTCGAGGCTCGGCGTTGAGCTGAGGGTCGTCGATGCCGACCGACCGATCGGTCAGAGCAAGCGCTACGGTACGGAAGCCGAGCCGGTGCATCGCCTCGGTGACGTCACCCTCAATCCAAGTCCAGGGTACTTGAAAGACGGTGCCCATCGACACTCGCACAGAACGGCGATTCAGCGGGTCGCAAGAATCAGCAGTGAGCAACACGGCATCGGCACCGAGTGCAGCCGCCGAGCGGAAGATTGCGCCGATATTGGTAGTATCTGTCACGGCATCAATCACCACGACACGCGAAGCGTGGCGACAGACATCCTCAGGCCTTGGCGGCAACGGCCGGCGGAAGGCGCAGAGCACGCCTCGCGTAAGCGTATAGCCGGTCAACGCCGCCAGAGTGTCGCGCTCGCCGGTATAGACGGGCATTTCGGGCCATGCGGAGATGATCGACGCGGCGTCGCCGGCGATGTGGCGTTCTTCGCAAAGCAGTGCAAGCGGCTGATAACCGGCGCCAAGCGCCACATTGATAACCTTCGGACTTTCGGCAATGAAAATGGCTTGCGAGGGGTCGAGCCGCGAGCGTAGCTGAGCCTCGGTGAGCGAGCTGAACATCGCCACGCGCGGATCATCGATTGAGTCAATTTTATATATAGACATAGTAACGACTGATTTTTGAAGCAGGTCAGAGCCTCATAGCCACCGACCTACACAAAGGTAGCACTTTTATGGCAATTTTCACGCCATGTGTGCCGACAATTTCCGAACGAAAAGAAAAACACCGGCAAAAAACATGGCCGAATGCGAAATTATAGTTAGCTTTGCAGTGCCAAACAAATAATTACACAAAAAGCAGATAGAATGGACAACATCGTAGTCGGCATAGGCGAAGCATTGTGGGACGTGCTTCCCGAAGGCAAAAAAATAGGCGGCGCACCCGCCAATTTCGCATATCACATCAGTCAATTCGGACTTGACTCGGCAGTGGTGAGCGCCGTTGGCAACGACGCACTCGGCCAAGAAATCGTCGAAAACTTCACAGCGAAAGGCCTTAACCAACAAATTGAAATCGTACCCCACCCCACGGGAACCGTGCAAGTGCAAGTCGACCGAGCCGGCATACCGCAGTACGACATCAAAGAGAATGTAGCCTGGGACAACATCCCCTACACTTCGGCGCTCGAAGAGCTGGCACAGCACACTCGGGCCGTGTGCTTCGGCTCGCTCGCACAGCGCAGCACCGTGTCGCGCACGACCATCAACCGCTTCGTCGACGCAATGCCACGCACGACCGACACACTCGTGGTATTCGACATAAACCTCCGACAAAATTTCTACAACAAAGAGGTTATCAGCGATTCGCTAAGCCGTTGTAACATCCTGAAAATAAACGACGAAGAATTAGAAATCGTGAGCCGAATGTACGACCTACACGATACCGATTTCGAGCAAAAGTGCCGAGCTTTGCTGCAGACCTACGACTTGAAAGCCGTGATACTCACCTGCGGCGTCAACGGCAGCTACGTCATCACCTCGGAAACGACTTCGTTTCAGCCGACGCCCAAAGTTGATGTTGCCGACACCGTAGGCGCAGGCGATTCGTTCACAGCTGCATTCGTCGCCTCGCTGCTGCACGGCAAAAATCCGACCGAAGCACATAAAATAGCCGTAGCGACGTCGGCCTTCGTATGCACCCAAAAAGGCGCAATGCCGACATTGCCGGCAGAATTAACAATGCAAATTAAGGTTAATTCTTAAGTATTTGTGTTAATTCTTGTTAACCACAATACGGTAACAGCCACAAATAAACGAGAAAAGCGTTAAATTTGCAAGCTAAAAAGCATCAACCGAACGGGGCTGACTGGTTTTGACAGCGTGTAGAGGTGGTGTGTAAGCGTGCAGAGCAATGGTGGTCAGCCTCTTTAAACCTGACATCGAACAATTTAATTGGCGAAAACAACTTCGCTCTCGCTGCTTGATTGAAGTACAGTAGATCAGCTTAATCCCCGCGACAGTCGCAGGGACGAGACATCGCCCGACAGCCCCCGTTCCCTGGCGTGTCGACTCGGCGGTGTAATAATTGGGAAATAGGACAGCTATAGCCTCGGGTGGCAGTCCGAAATTTTACGAGGATAAGGTCGCGTTTGGTCGTCTTCGGCCTGCCGCGACACGAAAATCAAGCGAAGAATACGCACGTAGAAAGCACATTAGTTCCGCGTTTGGACGAGGGTTCAAGTCCCTCCAGCTCCACAACCCTACAGATAGCCCGCTGAGTTTCAGCGGGCTATTTAATTATCTACAAGACCCACGCACAGATTTGCGCACATAGATATGGGTTCAAGCTCCTCAATAATAAACTATAAGTATATTGAATAGGTGATTTTTCAACTCAATATTTTGAGGAACCAAACATTTTGATTATCTTTGCGGTTGATATTTTATAAAGATAATCAACTATGGGTGTAGCAACAATCTCAAAACTTAACAACCTGCTTTCCGAGAGTCTTCCCGGCGGACTACTGTTTGCGGGGTGGCTGAGGAATGAGGGCTATTCTTCACAGTTATTGAAGAAATATCGGGATTCGGGGTGGCTTGAGGGATTGGCTCGCGGTGTGATGTATCGCCGCAACGACAATCTTTCTGCCCTGACATCTATTTACTGCTATAATCATCAGACCGGCAACAATGCCCGCATTGCCGCACATTCTGCACTTGAACTTTTGGGCTTCAGTCATTACGTTCCAATGGGCAAGCCTCGACTCATGGTTGCATTTGAATACGGCAGTGTTGGAGACTGGGTCAAAAGTGAAAAGTTTGATATGACAATTGTGCCGTTTCATACGGGAATCTTCAAAAAGCCATTGACACAAGCCCTTCAGAATAATAACTATACTCTTAAAATATCCTCGCCTGAACAAGCCTTTCTGGAGTGTCTGCTACTTGTGCCGGATTGTTATAACTACATGGATTTGTATTATATAATGGAGCAACTGACATCTCTGAATCCGGAAAATGTCCAGATCGCACTTGAAGGCACTTCGAGCCAGAGGGTTAAGCGAATGTTCCTATATATGGCGGAAAAAGCGGGACACTATTGGTTTGATATGCTTGATGTTGATAAATTCGGGCTGACATCTTCTAAAATGAAACTCGTCGATAACGGCGTATATATATCAAAATACTGTATCACCGTTCCTAAAGAATTAAATGATTATGAATGACATATACCGCCGACAAGTAGCCCTGCTGATAAGGGTCATGCCACTTGTATTCAAGATAAAGGATTTCGCTGTACACGGAGGTACCGCAATAAATCTGTTCCATAGGAATCTTCCGAGATATTCGGTTGACATAGATGTGACCTATATACCATTAGAAGACCGCGAGACGAGTCTGAAAAACATAAACACGCATCTTGCAAATTTGAAAACGGCTATAGAGAAAGCCGTTCCAGGGATTCGGGTCATCCATAAGCAGGATGTGTGGAAACTGCAATGCGTAAAGGACGGAACTACAATCAAAATTGAGGTCAACGGAACAAAAAGAGGTATTATAGGCAATGTCGAAAAGATTCAGCTTTGCGAGAAAGCAAAGGACGAGTTTGGCATGACTTGTTATGCCAATATTGTTTCATGGAGCCAGCTGTATGGTGGCAAGATTGCGGCGGCTCTCAGCCGTCAGCATCCGCGAGACCTTTTCGACTGTCGTGGCATTACCTCTGACGATTTCAATGCAGTAAAAGATGGTTTTATGCTTTGTCTGCTCGGAAGTGACAAACCGGTCATAGAATCCCTGCAACCCAACCCGATTGATCAGCGGGACGCACTTGCCAACCAATTTAAGGGAATGACAGACGAGCCGTTCAATTATGAGGATTACCAGAATGCAAGGCTGAATTTGATAGAGGTGGTCAACAATGGATTTACTGACGATGACAAAGACTTCCTGATTTCATTTGAGGACGGCAATCCGGACTGGAGTAAGTGCTGTGCCGGAGATCTGAGCGAATACCCTTCAGTGAGATGGAAACTTAAGAACATAGCAAAACTCAAATCTAAAAATCCTGTGAAGCATACAGCGGGCGTTGACAGGCTTATCACATACTTCAAGCATAAATAGCAGATTTAACACTTGGTATAAGAAGCGTTAAAACGAACCCTCGGACTTGCGGAAGTGTCTGAAATTTATTATATTTGCATTTGCAAAACCAACCATACATCCACGGCCAGAGAGCCGTCAGGGAAAGAATAAGAAGATTCGTTACATACTCGTTACACAAGGAAAATGAGCGAATGCAACTGATTGATATAACTGTATTTGAAGCGTAAGGAACAAGTCCCTCCAGCTCCACAACCCTACAGATAGCCCGCTGAGTTTCAGCGGGCTATTTAATTATCTACAAAACCTACGCACAGATTTGCGCACATAGATTTAGGTTCAAGCCGTGGGTTCAAGCCGAAAAAAGTTTGAAGAAATTTGGGCGAAAATTTGCATAATTCAAAAAATGGGTGTACCTTTGCACACGCAAACGACCAAGGAAAGATGCCGGAGCGGTCGATCGGGACGGTCTCGAAAACCGTTGTACCCTTACGGGTACCCAGGGTTCGAATCCCTGTCTTTCCGCTGAAAACGAAAGCTGTAAGTCACACACTTACAGCTTTCGTTGTTTTATATTTATACACATCGCAAACTCGGGCGCCGCACGGCAGCCGTACGCCGATAGCCATCCCCACAACGAGCATCCCAAGCCCGGTCACCTCAGCTCATGGTAATAATTTACAAGCCAAGCGGCAAGCTGATAAACGAAAGCGCGGCGCGATGCCGAAACACCCGGAAACTAATCTTCGATAGGATATGTTTCGTCGTATATTTCAGATAAGTTTCTACCATTATAGCTCCAACGTGGAGTCGGTTGAACACCATATTTGGAGTTTAATAATTTTGTAGTCACGGCTGTTAAAGATATCTCTTCACCGAGATACTCTACTTTTTTATCACTTATAACTTTTACAGTGATTGACTCGTCTGCGTTATACGTAAGAATACTATCCGCCGGAATACCCATCTGACTAAAATTGAGCGGAGGGCGATGTTTTGTAGCCTTATCCTTAGAAGCAATGTCGCCAGCAGTAAGGTCATTATTCATCTCCTCGCTAACTTCGTTTGTTACATCTTTCATATTAAAAAGTTCAAGAATGGCGATAGCCTGTTCCTTTTTAATTTGAAAGAACTCACGATTGGTATTAATTCGCTGAGGCTCGAAGGCTGTATGCAACGCACGCTCAATTCTGGCGCAATCGGAAGCATTAACTTCACAGGCATACTCAACGTCGAAAGGCACAGGTACACCGGTTGTATATAACTCTCTTAAACGAGCGTCAATTTCAGAGCGAGTAGTCATTCCGATTTTTACCAACCCCGGCATCACGCGGTTTGATAAAACATAAACTATTCCATGGTTTTCTTTGCTCATGATTACATAGGTTTAATCATTGATTCGATGAAAGCGATTTCTTCGTCTGAAAGGTCGTATTTTGCGTAGAGTTGGGCATCTATTTCTGCTACACTTTTAGACCAATCAATATCGCTTCCCTCGGTGAAATCTTGCATCGGCACAAATTTATATGTATCTCTTGTCATGTTTTTGAGTTTTCTTATGCCAACCATGAATCGGAAAAATTTAGTTCGACAATAAACGACGACATTGTTAGCTTCATCTTCAGTCGAGAACGGAGCTATGGCAAGGAATGTCTCAGTACAAATAGTAGAAACATCACCAACTACGCCTTGACCAATAATTCTGGCAGGGATTGGATTCCCCAACTGACCTGCAGCTCCATCAGCTTTCGATAAGAATACTTTCCATGTGCCCACAATTTCACCACCCTTAGTGGGAGTGAAATTATTAGGTAAATATCTTGTATCTCTACCCCCATCAAAACGACCAAAGACTTTTAAACCGTTTTGTATACCGATAGTAGAAATTTTAGAGTCATTATTGGACAATCCGAATGGATTACGAGCGAGTACTTTTTCTGAGAAAAATTGTTTAGTTCTTTCAATAACTTTGTCGAGAATAGATAAAGCACCTGCATCACGGACAACAACATCTGAGTCATTTTCATCAAGATAACGTTCCACAGAGGAAATCCCGTTAGTTGTATGCGAGTAGAACTGGCATTTTCCCTCATTAAAGCTATCTATAAGAAAGTGGCATATTCCACCTTCAATTGCTACATTTGTAAAACAATCGGAAGCATTTAAGTAATCGTGCAAAATCCGAATATGATGATTACTCAGCATAGCTGAACGAAAATCATCTAATCCTTTACCGCCAGTCATCCATCGTGAAGGTATAATCATAGACAAATATGCTGATTCTAAAGATTTAGCGGAGTCAATAAACAGATTGTATACTGATATTGCACTTGTACCAGCAGCACCTCCTCCATCCATAACCTGATAAGGCGGATTGCCAATTATAGTATTGAAATTCATATTTTTGAGTTTCTGTAAATGTTCGTTACCTTTGATAAGTAAATCAAAACTTGTGAATGAACTGAATATATTATCAATTGGCATTGATAATAATTTGTAAACTTTCCGAGTAAATTCGTACGCGATGCGCGACGTGCAGATTGAGTAGATCTTAGTAGACGCCTTTGCCCCAAATCGTCGTAGCAAGGCTATGGCAAATTCACCTTGTTTAGAGGCGATGTCAAGAATCGGGCCGTTGGCTAACGCGTCGTCAGGAAGTATATCAACCATCTCTTGCGCAACTTTTTGAGGAGTTACGATTTCAGAATCAGACATACGGTCGAATTTTTTCAATAGTAATTCGACTTTTTGTAAAGGTGATTTGGTGGTATCTCTAATCAGTGAATTTGTATTCTGAATTTTATAATCAAGTTTACTAAGAATAAAGCCGTTGCTATGACGTTGAATTAGTGTGAGCAAATTCTTATCCAAACCTAAGTTTTTGCTTATTCTGATGTTATCTTTACCTTTGTTGATTACTCTGATAATGTCTTCAAGACTCGAGATATTGTCATCGGTAAGGAACGCGAAGAAAAGAATAATAGCGTAATATGTGGCAAATTTTTTAGCCAATAATGATTGCTCGTCATTCTTACCTTTTGATTCATCATTATCTGATTGAGAAGAAGATGAATTATCTGCTGAGCCATCTGATGTAGTCGACCCTACATCATCACCTTTGTCATTTCCGCCATTATCATTCGCTCGTATTGATAACCCTTTTTTAGAATCAATCGGATTAAGTGCATTTATGATTTTTTTGATTTCCTGAATGTTCAGTAGCGAGAAATCTACCGGAGTGTCCAATGCTTCGTCGGTCACGCTTCTTGTTTCCGAATAGTTGCGAACAGCATCTAAGATATTCGATGATGAGACTTCTCGAAGTTTGTTGTGGTCGACAATGATAATTGGTGAAATCTTCAGTTCCTTTTCAATGCGCTCGCGAAGTCGCGAGTTGCCATTGTTGTCAACATTTACGTTGTAAATCTGGCTTTTGCGTTCTTGTAATCTAAAAACGCGGTCTGGGTCAAAATCAACAAGAATGGTTTGCGGTTTCATGTTGAATTTGACTAATTTATTGTCATTATCTAAATACTCGTGAACAAAAGGATTTTGCAGACGAAAGACGGCTTGGTCATATTCTTCAGGCGAAGAAGTCTGCTTGAGGTACAACATCGTATCCCACTGAGGCACAGTGCTGCCGGTTAACATACGATTGACTGTAAGAGTTATCGTTTTTTTACCATCAGTCTCACATTTGGCGATGTGCAACTTAACCTTTTCGGTAGAATTAAATGCTTTGTTTTTTGTTACACCGGAAATGTTAATAATTTCATAGTCGCCAAGATTTCTAAAACAATCTTTGTGTGATTTTATCAATTCCTCCATCGCGTCGCACGAAGCGCAATACGGTAAAATCATGACGATATGTCGGCAAAGTTTGCCTTCTTTTATTCGGTCGTTATCCAAAAAGCCGAGCACATTGGCATCGTTTTTAGCGCCGTCTATTACTTGAAGAAAATTAAGCACTACATCTTCATGTACGAACGATTTATGGTCGGAATCCTTTTCGCTGAGAGAGCGCGGACGGAATAGTTCGGAAAAAGATGTCGTGGCTCCGGTGGCTTCCAATTGCTTAATTCGTTCAAGCGATGCTTGATTTGGCTTGAAGGCAAAACGGATCATTTGCGGGAAACCAAAATAAGGATTATCCCACTCGTTTACATCCTCACTATATCGATTCTCCGCAAGCCATTGATTTTGAGCGTCTGCAATATCAGAGAATTGAACAAACGCAATGATATCTTCTTTTTGGAATTCACTACCCATCAAAATGCGATATGGCGTGCCCGATAGATGAATTGTCACCTTTGTTGAAAGTTCTTTTACAACATTATCGAGCTCGTCAAGAGTTATAACATCTTTTAGCTGACGTTTTATCTCTTGCTTCCCATCTTTTTTGTTTTGTAGTACCTTGCCATAGTGCTCGGCCCTTGCGCCAAAGTGCGTCTCGTCGACAAGTAGCAAATCCCAATTTAAAGCAAAAACTTCTTTATGGCTTTGCTTAAGTTTGTCGCCCTGCAAATCTTGTAATGTCAAAAATAATACGACTTTGTCACCTTTTTTTCGCGACTTGCGGATGAACGAAGAGTCGGATAATAGGCTCTGTTTGTCTGCAAAGACGTATCCTTCAAAGTTTCCGATGCTCTCAACGGTCTTTTTCCATTCTTCCTTAACGTCGGCTTTCGCGGAAACGACAAGAACAAGTTTAGCGTTCATTTGTTTAGCGCAGCACATCGATGTGAACGATTTGCCAAATCGCATTACTGCAAACATCAACAAGTTTTTTCGCCCGGCTTTTATCGCTTTAGCAAAATTACTTATTACTTGCGCTTGGTTGTCGCGAGGCTTAAGGCATTTACCTCGAGTATACGTATACATAATGGGAAGATGGTTAACTTGGTAAAGTGAGTAACGGCCGTCGTTGTTTTTTGCACTGGTATGAATGTCATCTATTGCTTCATCAATGTCGGAAACAGTTGCGTTTTCGAAAAATTCACGAGAATAATAAGTCAACGTGGGCATATCGGTCGGAGTAAGTCGATGTAGATGTTTGACTTGCTCTAAATATTCGTGTACGGAAAAGTCGCGAAAAATAGTATTATCATCAATTCTTGCCGAATTCGTATAGACGTGCTTAAGGTTTGGGAAAATGCTTTGCCACTCGCCAATACGAACATTGACAGGTCGATAAGTGTCGCCGACTTTTAGGTAATTGGGCACAGTTTGTGTCGTAAAAGCGTATATTTTCGGTTCTACACGACCTACAATAATATTGTCAAGTTCTGAAGCGTTTATTTGTGACATATTCATAGTCGTTTTTTGATTAGTGACACAAATTCCAAAGTTTTATCTTCTTTCCAATCTTTAATTACGCAGTACCGCCCATTGTGATTAAAAAAGTTTCCTCTTTTCTTACACCCTTGACATTCACAGGTGTGAACTTCAATTTCACCGAATAAGTTAGTCGTCTCGGAGCGGCGTGTTCCGCAGCTATCAGGGATCACGCCTTTGAGTCCATCCATTTGCCAAATGTTCCAAGAGATGATGTAAGCGATATATTGAATAGACCGCAGCAAAGGTTCTGTGTTGAACTTTGCGCGGTAGTAATCAATAAATGAATATAGTAATGCTTCGCGAGCGAGAACGAGGTTGTCGCCTTGCCACTCAAAGCCGTAGATGCTTTGAAAGGCAGATTGTGCGGCTTTGAGCCATTCGCTCGAGGTTGTAGTGTTTTCGCTGACAACTCGGAGTTTGCGGTCGAGAAGCCCGATGCGTTGAGCGACAGGAATAGGCTCGCCGCTAACCGTATCGTATCGACTGATAAGATATGGAGCTTCACCGCAAGTAATTTCAAGGCGATTCTCGTTCACATAGTCACGCCAGGTCTTACCCTCGGGAAAAACGACCGGCTCGGGGTTGACTATCCATGAATGAGTGCCGTCGGGGTTATCGACTTCGGTATTGAAAACGCCCTCACGACCGAACCAAGCGTTGTCGACGAGGTTGTTTTGCTTATTACAAATCCAAGAGGGAGTGAAGACTTCCGCCATTTCGCGGCTGCGTTGCTGTTGTTGCTGACGCGATTTTAAAGCACGAGGCACGATAACATTTCCGTTATCGCCTGTGATTTTATCAATCGTAATTTGGTCGGAATACTGAAATCCCTCACCACGTTCAGCATAGTTGTCGGTAGCCCAAAAAATATTGACTTGACACTCGTCAGTGCTTAAAGTGTGGTCTTTAAGCAGAGTGTTAAGCAATTCGGGCGACAACTCGAATATATCATTTTCTTTTATGTCGACTTGTTCGTCTATCATTCAGCGTCGTCAAATCGATGTTTAGCATCTGTTGGTTGACCGCTACCATGCGAATCTAAACTACGATTTTCAAAATATTGCAAGGCGTTAACCTTAGATTTGAAGTTTTTTAAGCGGTTCATTTACAGATGATGTTCGCGTCTGATATTACAAAGTTAACAATTATTTTTGAAAAAATTGGTCTTCATAAAAATTTGACGGCAAATATAATAGCGAGGGTGTGAAAAATTTGAACACACCCTTGCTAAAGATTATTAACGGCGCCGGGATTTGCGTTAGGGATTTGTTCAGGCAGGCCTCGCTCGGCTCGCAGGCTCGGGCGGCTTGGAATGCATGGAATAAAGCGTTCAAATTCTCGGAGCGAGGACTTCAAACTGGCAAATCGCCTTGATTGATTACGATTTGCAAGATTTTTGCCGGATTTTCATTTCAGAGGTTAAAATAAATTCGGTTTTTCTTTGATGTTCGAAATATTTTGTATTACTTTGCCGTCGAAATCTTACAATTCATTTCCAACATACTTCAATTAGTATTTGACGTATTAACTTAACAATTTATTCCACATGAAAAAAGTTCTACTCCTATGCTTGAGTAGCCTCGCTGTAGCTTCAGCAGCTGCTTTCGACGGTGCAAAAACGTTCACGGGAGCGTATGTGCAGTGCGCATCGCCCAACGGCCAGTACTTTGTCGGCGACGAGTCAGGCACTCTGACCATCTACGACCGCTCGAAGGACGCGCCTGTCATCCTCAACTACGATGACGACCACGAATACATCACCGGCCTGGGCAACTGCGTGAGCAACACGGGCATCGTGCTCTGCAATCAGAATCCCACTGTCGAAAAGCCGACCTATTGGTACGACGGCGAATGGTACGAGGTCAGCGCACCCGAAGGTGGCTATTTCGGAGCTCAACTCCACGGCATCACCCCCGACGGCAAACGCATCGTGGGCTGCGTCGACGCCTCCGACCTACCCGACGTCACCAACTTTGCCATGCAATTGCCGGCATATTGGGACGTAAATGAAGATGGCTCGTACGGCGAATACAACCTACTTCCCTGCCCTGACAAGGACTTTACCGGCCGCGACCCGCAGTACATTACCGCCACCTATGTGAGCGAAAATGGCAAAGTTGTTGCCGGCCAAATTGTCAACTACAACGGTATGTATATCCAACCCATTGTCTATACTCAAGATGAAAATGGCGATTGGAGTTATAGCCTACCGCTGGCCGACATCTTCGACGCCTCAAAATGCCCCGAGCTACCCGACGAGCCGGAAATGCCCACCGCAAAGAGTATGTTGACGGATGAGCAAAATGCTCAATACAAAGCCGACTACGACGCATGGAAAGATGCCGGCGGCAGCAGCGCCGATAAGCCCAAATACGAAGACTATCTTACCGACGAGCAGAAAGCCGAGCTGCAAGCTGCTATGGAGGTGTACGACGAAGAGTATGCCGCATGGGAAGAAGCAATGACTGAGTATAACGCTTTCTGGGAATCGCTGCCAATGTTTGCGATGAACGACATCCGTATGTCGCCCGACGGCTCGGTTATTACATCAAACGTTCAAGTTATGGCAGGCCGTTGGTCGTTCACGTTCGTCCCCTACGCCATCAACCTTGCGACCAACGAGGTAACGCAACTCACCTTTGAAGGCAACAACGAGCCGCTAGTAGTCACTCAGATTATCGACGCCAACACTTTCCTGGCCTTCAACACCTTGCAGAGTGAAACACCTAAAGGCTTCGTCATTAAAGACGGCGAACTGATCGACATCTACGACTTCATCTGCGCAGCTTCGCCGGCAGCAAAAGAGTGGGCCGAAGAAACCCTCCTTCACCACACCGAAATATGGGATGAAGAAACCGATGACCTTGTGCCTGTCGACATCAGCTACTCGGGCATGGTAGTTGCTTCGCAAGACCTCTCGGTCGTTTCAATTTGCACTAACAGCAGGTATTGGGGCGACGGCTACACACAGTACCTGCACGTCGTTGACCTTAATGCGACCGATGGTGTTTCGGACGTGGTAGTTCGCGACACTAAGATTGGATTTGACGCAAGCGGCAATCTCAGCCTCAGCGAAGATATTGCCGGTGCTCAGGTCTACGACCTCTCGGGTCGCCTTGTAGTCGCCGAAGGCGATAGCACCTCGAAGCTCGCATCTGGCCTCTATATCGTACGCGCTCGCCGCGTCGATGGCTCAGCCGTTGCTGCCAAAGTTCGCAAATAATCCAAAAAACTATCCATTCGAAGAGCCTGCCGCGCCTCCGCGACAGGCCCTTCTGCGTTATAGCTTCGACATAACATAAGCCGTTACTCGCAGAGTCGCGACTGAAGCACACTCATTGCGCAAGAATAGGCCGCCTCAACGGCTCCCGGCGCAAAAATTCCATAATCAAAAAGACGCAAAAGAAAATCGTTGTAAAACTCACCCTGTCGGCGGTCCGACAGCATCGATGCACGTTGACAAGACGAGAGACACGAACACGCAAAACCTCAAAAAAAATAGCTCTCACATTACACGAATAGTCGGCTATATCGCAAGGGTAGTTAACGTAAACATACACAAGACATCTCTACTTCATATTGTACTCAGCACAAGCATCATTACAGCAGCGACGTTGACGATTTTTAAACCTTTGCTGACGATTTTTAAACCCAGCAAAGCCAAAGTTTTTGGTGTTTTTGAGCAGGATTTACAACGTTTAAACCTTTAATGTTAATAATTACACTCTCTTGCAAAATCATGTTAATAAATTCGCATTCGTAAATACATAACCATTTTCTAATCAAATTTAATGCTCATGAAAAAAGCAATCAGATTACAAACACTCTTGTTGGTGCTGATTATGACATTAGCACTTCCGGGAGTGACCTTCGCACAGACATTGACAGTGCAAGGTTGTGTCACTGACGAGCAGAACGAGCCACTTGTGGGTGTCTCCGTGCAGACAAAAGATAAAAAAGTTGGCACGGTCACCGACATCGACGGCAACTATGTCTTGTCAGGTATTCGGCAGGGCTCGGTCCTGGTGTTCTCGTATGTTGGCTATCAGCCAAAAGAGGCCACTGTGAAGTCTACAACTCTCAACGTTGTGATGACCGAAAGCCAAGAGTTGCTCGACGAACTCGTAGTCATCGGCTACGGTCAGCAACGCAAAGTGACAATGACCGGCTCGGTGGCGAACGTAGCCGGCAAGGAACTGCTCAAATCGCCTGCCGCATCGCTCGGCAATGCGCTGACCGGTAAGCTGCCCGGCCTTCAGTCGGTACAGTACACCGGCGTGCCCGGTGCCGACGACCCCGTGATTCGCATCCGCGGTATCGGCTCGTTCAACAGCGCCGAACCTCTGGTACTTGTCGACGGTGTCGAACGCGAATTCAGCCAGATCGACCCCAACGAAGTGCAGGACATTTCGATTCTGAAGGACGCATCGGCCACGGCCGTATTCGGTGTGCGTGGCGCCAACGGCGTAATCCTCGTCACCACTCGCCGCGGCGAAATCGGCAAGCCTTCTGTTTCGGTATCTATCTCGGCCGGCTTGCAGCAGATTTCGCGTTTTCTCGAACCCGCCAACTCATACGAGTACGCCACCGCCTACAACCACGCTCAGGAAGTCGAAGGCGTCGACCCCTCGGGCTGGAAGTATTCACAGGAGGCCATCCAGCACTGGAAGGACATGGATATGCCTACCGTATATCCCAGCACCAACTGGTTCACCTACCTGATGAACGACCACGCTTGGCAGAACCAATATAATATAAATGTGTCGGGCGGCACCGAACGTGCTCGCTACTTCGTATCGGTAGGTATGCTCAACCAGGATGGTCTGTTCAAGACTTTCGACCAAGGCGACGAAGCCAACTTCAAATATCGCCGCTACAACTACCGCGCCAACCTCGACGTTGACCTATCAAAACGAAGCTCTATCTCAGTAGGCATCGGCGGCCGCATCGGCAAGCGCAATTCGATCGGCAACGGTGAGTACAACGGCCAGTCGGGCCTCTTCGGCCTCGAAGGTCTGCTCAACAATGGTCTGCCAATGTCGGGCTACGGCCTTGACAGCGAAGGCCGTCGCATCGTTTCCGACCCCGACCTCGTTGGCGCCTGCGGCACCGACGGCCTCGGCCTTATCTACCAGCACGGCTGGACCACTCAGACTGAAAACGTCCTCAACCTCGACCTCCAGTACAAACTGAAGCTCGACTTCATAACCCCCGGCCTCGATTTCAGCATCAAGGGCTCGTACAACTCCGACTACACCCTGCAGAAAGCACGCACCACAGGCGACGGCATCAACTACAAAGCTACTATCGCTCAAGGTGAATACGAAGCCGATGGTTCTCCCAAGATTGTCTATGTGCGCCAAGGCGACACCTGGCCTCTGGGCTACGACGAATCAAAGTGGGGCGGCCGCAACTGGTATGCTGAAGCTTCGCTCAACTACTCGCGCAAATTCGGCGACCACAACGTAGGCGCTCTGTTCCTCTACAACGAATCAAAAAACTACTATCCCGGTGGTATTTACAACTCTATTCCACGCGGCTATGTAGGCCTCGTAGGTCGTGTCACCTACGACTACCAGACCAAATACATGGTCGACCTCAACATGGGCTACAACGGTTCGGAAAACTTCGCCAAGGGCAAGCGCTTCGGCTTCTTCCCCTCTGCATCAATCGGCTGGATTGCTTCTTCTGAAAAATTCTGGGAACCTATCCGCCCCATAGTATCTTACTTCAAGCTCCGCGGCTCTATTGGTAAGGTCGGTAACGACCAGGGCGTAGGCCGATTCCTCTACCTGCCCGGCACTTGGCAATTCTACACCAACGATGGTGGCGCATGGTGGACCAACGACCGCACAGGCAACTTCGGCACGAACAATGGCTCGTGGATGCCCGGCGCTCGCGAAAACAGCAACGGCAACCCCGACGTGACCTGGGAAACAGCCACCAAGCAGAACTATGGTATCGACATCCGCTTCTTCAAGGACCGCCTGAGCTTCAGCGCCGACTTCTTCTGGGAAGACCGCAAGAACATTCTTGTTTCAAACGAGACTACCATCGCCGGCATCTCATCGCTGAAACCCTCGTCTGTCAACTTCGGCCGCGTCAAGAACCACGGCTACGAACTGACTCTGCGCTGGGCCGACCAGATTGGCGAAGTCAGCTACTCGATTTCTCCCACCTTCGCCTTCGCTCGCAACAAAGTTGTCGAAATGGCCGAAGTGAAGAAAGAATTCCCGCACATGTATCACACCGGACACCCCGTAGGCCAGCCCTTCGGCTACGACTTCTTTGAATTCTACGTTCCCGGCGAGACTGAAGCTCGCTACAAGGAAGTCTACGGTGTCGACATGCCCGACCAGCAGATCACACTGCGCCCCGGCGATAGCGTATTCGTCGACCTCACCGGCGATGGCAAAGTCGACGCCAACGACGTCCACGCCATCGGCTACAGCGACATCCCCGAATTCACCGGCAGCATCATGGCCAACCTCAACTGGCGCGGCTTCGACTTCTCGATGACTTGGGTGGGCGCTGCCAACGTCAACCGCCAGCTCAGCTCGTTCTACACACCCGCGTTCGGCACCGGCAACACCTCGATGCTCAACAAGTGGGTCTACGAAAACTCTTGGACCGAAGACAACCCCGACGCCATCCTGCCTCGTATCTCGCTCGAGAAATCAGCTCGCGAACACAACGGCTCGCTATCCGACCCCTGGATGGTCGATGCTTCGTACATCCGTCTGAAGAACCTCGAGATTGGCTACACATTCCGCATCCCGGGCGTGCCTATCAATAGCATCCGCGTATATGCCAACGGCTACAACCTGCTGACTTTCACCAGCTTCAAGGCCAACGACCCCGAAGCACAAGCCGGCTTCGGCAGCACTCGCTATCCTATGACACGCGTTTATAACTTCGGCATCAATGTTAACTTCTAAAATTCCGACAATGAATCTCTTAGATAAATTCAGAATAAAAACCGCCGCTTTCATCGGAGCCGCCGGACTTATCATGGGCGTCGGTTCGCTGTCGTCGTGCGTCGACGACATCAACATCGGTGAAAGTTTTTTGGAAAAACAGCCGGGCGTCGACGTCACCCTCGACACTATCTTTGCCAAGGGCGAAAACGCCAAGCGCTTCCTCTGGCACATGTACGGCGCTATGCACAATCCCTTCACTTACACCGGTGCCGTATGGTACTCCCACCCCGACGCGCTGACCGATATCTGCCAATCGTACTGCGGCTGGCACAACCTCGGCAAGTACTACGGCGGTGACCTCACCGAGACTGATCAGGACAACGGCGGCTTCGCCAAATTCCCCTTCATCGCCAACGGCGACGGCAACGCACGCGTCGGTATCTGGCGCACAATCCGCGAAGGCTGGATTTTTATCGAAAACATCGACCGCGTGCCCGACCTCTCCGAGACTGAGAAGAGCCAGCTTCGCGGCGAGACATACGTGATCATGGCCTCGCGCTACCTCGACGCCTTCCGCAACTTCGGCGGTCTGCCTCGCGTCGACCGCTCCTACGCCGCTGCCGACATTGTCGACGGTCGTCGTCTGAGCGTTATCGAAACTGCCGAATTCATCGACGAACTAATCCAGCACGCCATCGACGAGCCCGGCCTGCCCTTCTACGTACAGGACCAGGCCACCAACTCGGGCCGACTCACCAAAGGCTCGGCATACGGTCTGCGCGTGAAACTCTGGAACTTCGTCGCCTCGCCCCTGTTCAACTCCGACCAACCCTACCTCGAATTCACTCGCAACGAGGAAAATCAGGACATCAACCAAGTGTGGACCGGCGGATACAAAGCCGAACTGTGGCAGAAAGCCCTGCAGGCTTGCGAAGAATTCTTCCAGGCCAACAGCGCCAACGGCAACTACTTCGCCCTCGTACAGGCCACCGGCACCTCCGAGCAGGACTATTGCAACGCCTATCGTGCTGCATACTGGTTCCGTGGCAATAGCGAGAAGGTCATTGAAGTTCATGCAGGTCTCGGCACCAACGCTTGGAACGGCGACTGGAACGTCGAAGGTATGGACGAATTCGGCATGGCCCTTTTCACCCTCGAATTCATGGAAATGTTCGGTATGGCCGACGGTCGTAACTTCCCCTACGACTACGTCTTCAACACCGACAACCCCGAGAACATCGACATCTTCGTAAACCGCGACCCGCGCCTCTACGAGACTATGGTCGTGTCGCGCAACAACCTCGTCGAGCAGTACGGCGGCCTATCGAGCACCGAGCTCTGGCAAGGCGGCAACATCGACCAGAACTTCAACCCCGCCGTTACAGACAATCCCTGGTCGACTCGCCTGAAACTCTTCAAATACCTGCGCGACAACGGCTACGCTGCCTACTACCCCACCAACTTCGCTTACCTGCGCATGGCCGACATTCACCTCTGCTATGCTGAAGCTCTGGCTCAGACCGGCAACCTCGCGAAGGCTTGCGACGAAATGAACAAGGTGCGTGCTCGCGTGGGCCTCGGCAAAGTCGAAGTCATGAACCCCGAGCTCAACCTCACATCGAACAAGGACAATTTCATCGAACAGCTCCTCCGCGAACGCGCCTGCGAATTCGGCTTCGAAGACCAGCGCTGGTACGATCTCATCCGCTACAAGCGCTCGGATATCTTCAAGAAGCAAGTCCATCAGCTTCGCATGTGGCGCAAAGACGCTGCCGGCAACAAGATGCTCCCCGAAGACTACGACGGCAACACCAGCCTCCAGCCCGGCGAGCCCTGGCCCTCGTGCATCTACGAGAAAGTTCCGTGCACCAACAATATCCGCGTATGGTGGGATACCGACAATCAGACCAGCAAATGGACCGACAAGTGGTACCTCTGCCCCATTTCGCGCGACGAGATTAATAAGGGCTATGGCCTCAACCAGAACCCCGGTTGGTAATCTGTATTCATTATCTGAAAGAATTTAACTATGGATATAAACAAAATGTTGTTACTCGCGGCATCTCTGGCCTCTCTGTCGGCCGGTGCTCAAGTGACACTCAACGATAAAAATGCCGGCGCCTACGACTTGGGCTACGGCGTGGAAATCAGCGATTTCTTCACCACCGCTGCCGTCACTACTATCAGCGGCGAAGAGTTGCAGCAGACATCGGCCACCAACCTGGCCCAGGCCCTCTATGGCCGTCTGCCCGCCCTCACCGCCTTGGCTCAAGGCGGCTTCTCGGGCGACGAAAACAAAGGCGCTTCATTCAACATTCGCGGCTATCATACACTCAGCGACAAGAGCATCCTGATTCTCGTCGACGGTTACGAACGTCCTATCGACCGCCTCAGCGTTGAAGAAGTCGAAAGCGTCACAGTCCTCAAGGACGCTGCCGCCACCGCCCTTCTAGGCCACGAAGGCGTCAACGGCGCTATCCTCGTCAAGACTAAGCGCGGTGCAATCGGCAAGACTAATGTCAAGGTCGACTACAGTCACAAATTCATGTTCGACCCCGAATTCGCCGACATGGTCGACGGCTACACATACGCCAACGCTCTCAACCGCGCTCGTGCCAACGACGGTCTGTCGTCAGCTGCCTACACTCAGCAAGAACTCGAACTGTTCAAAAACGGCACCGACCCCTACCTGTACCCCAACGTCAACTGGCGCGACCTCACTTTCAAAAACACTGCTGAGGAAGACCACGCTTACCTGTCGGTATATGGCGGCACTGATCGTGTGCAGTACTATACCAACATCGACTACGTCGACGCTCGCGGTGCTCTGCGCGACACAAAGCAGACCGACTATAACTCGCAGCTGCGCCAGTCGAAAGCCAACGTCCGCGCCAACATCGACTTCAACATCACCAACACGACTCTGATGTCGGTCAACCTCTTTGGTATGTTCCAAGAGACCAAGCGCCCCTCGGCTATGGGTGCCGACGATGCCGTATATGCCGTATACCAAATCCCGGCCAGTGCATTCCCCTACATGACATCGACCGGAATCTGGGGCGGCAACGAGACATACGGCAACGCAAACCCCGTCGCCAAAATCAAGGACTCGGGCTTCTACAAGACTCACCAGCGCCAAATCTGGGTCGACGGCAAGCTGACTCAGAAACTCGACTTCTGGGTCAAGGGCCTCAGCCTGTTCATCAGCGCCGGCTACACCAATGGTGCCATCAATGCTGAAAACTCGTCGAAATCGTACCAGTATGGCTACGAACGCTACACCGGCGTTATCGGCGACAAGGAAAACATCTCGCTCGCCACTTTCGGCAACAAGGAGACCAACCTCACCTTCGGCAATTGGGTCGACTCGCAGTGGTGGACAGCCAGCAGCAATATCGGTGTCAACTGGAAACACTCGTTCACGCCCGATGACCACTTCAACGCCTCAATCATCTACAACAACAAGGGCGAGAGTCGCGACGGCCGAGGCAACACCTACTACCGCCAGAACATCATGGGCGTGTTCCACTACGACTACATGAACCGCTACATGGCCGACCTCGTGCTGGCCGGCAACGGCTCCAACCGCACCTACCCCTCGAAGTGGGCCTTCTCGCCCGTGCTGTCGCTCGGTTGGATCTACGCCAACAACGACCAAGGCCTGCTCAACTACGGTAAGCTCCGCGCCTCGGGTGCCATCCAGCACACCGACTACATGCCCACCTACGGCATGTGGCTCCCGACTTGGGACTCGTCGCACGGCTACGTAATCATCGGCAACAACTACAGCGCCACCTGGGGTGCTTCGCTCGGTGCATTCCCCACCGTCGACTTCTCGCAGGAGACCTCCAAGAGCGTCAACCTCGGCACTGACATCCGCCTTGCCAACTGCCTCGACATCACCCTCGACGGCTTCTACCAGCGCCGCAGCCACATCATGCTCTCGGCCAACAGTGAAAACTCGGCCGTCGTAGGTATCCAATCGTCGTACAACGATGTTGGCGAAGTCGAAAGCTACGGCTTCGAAATCAGCGCCAAGTACGCCAAGAAAATTACCTCCGACCTCTCGGTCAACGCAGGTGCCACCCTGTCGTGGAACCGCAACAACGTCGTTCGCTACATCGGCACTCCGACCTATCCTCTGAGCGACCCCGTTGGCCACCGCGTCAACGAAGCTTGGGGCCTCAAGAGCGCCGGCTTCTTCACCAGCCAAGCCGACATCGATGCCTCGTGCTCGCAGGAATTCTCAACCGTTAGCGTCGGCGACATCAAATACCAGGACCTCAACGGCGACGGTGTCATCAACCAGTTCGACGTCACAGGCCTCGGCGGCTCCACCGGCATTCCCGAACTCAACTTCGCATTCAATCTTGGCGTAGAATACAAGGGTATCGGCTTCAACGCTTGGTTCCAAGGCACGGGCAACTACATGAAGTACCTCCCCTCGGCTATCTGGGGTGGCATGGCCAACAGTGGCAACCTCTCGATCGACTACTACAACAACTGCTACGACGTAGCCGGCGAGAGCGCCCTCTATCCCCGCCTCACCACGCTCGACAATAGCAACAACCAGCAGGCCAGCAACGTTTGGTACAAGAACGTGCACTTCCTCAAACTTCGCAACTGCGAACTCTACTACAAGGTGCCCGCTTCGCTTCTCTCGAAGCTCCGCCTCTCGGCTGCCAAGATTTTCGTTCAGGGCGAGAACCTTCTCTCGTTCGACAATGTCGACGCCATGGATGCCGAAGTACTCTCGACGGCTTACCCCATGTTTAAGAATGTCAACGTTGGCGTTACTTTAACCTTCTAATCATCGAATCATTTATGGACAAATTTAAATATGCTCTTTTAGGTCTGACGGCTATTGCCCTCACCGGCTGTGCTGATTTGGATTACAACGAAGCATCGAGCCGCGACGAAGATTGGACCTACAACAGCCCCATCAACGGCGTCAAAAACCTCGTTTACGACGTCTACGCACAGATGCCGAGCGAATTCAAGGACGACATCTACGGCTCGGGCGCTATGATTGCCAGCGCTTCCGACGAAGCCGAGTTCGCTATGTCGTACTCGCAGATTCACAAGTACTACAACGGCGGCTGGACTCCCTCGAACCCGTTCTCGAACACCTGGACCGTCGCCTACCGCGCCATCACACAGGTGCACATGTATCTCGAACGTATCCACAAAATCGACCTCTCCGACTACGAATACGCTCCCGACTACAACAACATGGTGCAGCAATTCGAACTCTTCCCCTACGAATTGCGTTTCCTGCGCGCCTACTTCTACTTCGAACTCGTCCGTGCCTATGGCGACGTGCCACTGGTGACTACCGTGCTGACCAACGCTCAGGCCAACAACGTCGAGCGCACTCCGGCCGATGAAGTATTCCAATTCATCATCGACGAATGCGACGCCGTGGCCCAATACCTGCCTGTGTCGTACAACGACATTCCCGACCAGGAAATCGGCCGCGCTACACGCGGTGCTGCCTTGGCGCTGAAAGCTCGTGCCCTACTCTACTGGGCATCGCCTCTGTTCAACCCCGAAGGCGACAAAGCGCGCTGGAAAGCAGCTGCCGAAGCAAGCAAGTTCATCATCGACAACGCTTCGCTCTGGGGCTACAAGCTCAGCAGCTACGCCAACCTCTGGGGCCACGACACATTCACTAACCCCGAATTCATCTTCGTGCTCGGCACACAAGCCAGCAACCAGTTTGAGATGAACAACTACCCCGTAGGCGTCGAAAACGGCAACTCGGGCAACTGCCCCACTCAGACACTCGTCGACATGTACGAATACCAGGCCGATGGCGCCACCTTCAAGGAGAAACACCCCGGCTCGGTCAACGTCACTGCCGAAAATCCCTACGACGGTCTCGACCCGCGCTTCGCTCTCACCATAGTCAAGAACGGCGACCTCTGGCCCTCGAACACCACCCAGCAAATCGCTATCGAGACTTATCAGGGCGGCTTCAACGGTGCACCCAAGTACGGAGCCACCCCCACCGGCTACTACCTCAAGAAGTTTGTCGACGGCTCGTGCGTCACCACTACCAACAACGCTACCACAACTCGCCACAACTGGATCGTAATGCGTCTGGCCGAGGTTTACCTCAACTACGCCGAAGCTATGTACAACTACTACGGCGATGCCGACGCTCAGGGCGAATTCGGCATGTCGGCCAACGAAGCCGTCAACGTGCTCCGCAATCGCGAAGACATCCAGATGCCCGAATTCCAGGGTAGCGCCGACTTCGAGACCCGCTACATGCGCGAACGCATGGTCGAGCTCGCCTTCGAAGGTCACCGCTTCTGGGACGTACGCCGCTGGAAGAAGGGCGCACAGCTCTTCAACGCCGTCGACGTGGCCAACATCACCCTCGACTCGAATGGCAACGTAATCCTCGAGCGCGTATCAAAGGGCCGCCAGTGGAACGACAAGTACAACCTGTACCCAATCCCACAGTCGGAACTTCAGAAGAACCATCGCCTCACTCAGAACCCCGGTTGGTAATAATAACCCTCAAACGAACGTAATTTATGAAAAAACATATTTTATATCTTTTGGCTGCCGGTGTCGCACTACTGTCGGGCACGACGTTTACCTCGTGCGATGACGACGACATGGATGGCGCTCTCGACGTCCTGGCCGTCAAGTCGGTCCTCCCGACTAAGGTCATGGAAGGCCAAGTGGTCACCATCACCGGTACCGGACTTGGCAACGCTTCGGCCGTCGTATTCCCCGGCAACATCACCGTCACCGACATCTCTAAAGTAGGCGACGGCTACATCACCGTAGTAACTCCTGCCGGCGTCGCTGCCGAAGGCGGTCTCATCTCCGTCGAAGCTGCCGGACAGACGGCATCGTACATCTCGCCACTCACCGTCGGCAAGCCCACTCCCGAGCGCGTTGCTCCCATCGACGCTGAAATCAAAATCAACGAATGCGTCGAAGTCTATGGCACAGACCTCGAATTCATCACCTGCGCCCACTTCCCCGGCGCCGAAGGTCAGGACATCGTAGTCAGCGCCGAAAGCTTCAAGCGCAAATCCACCAGCTCGCTACATATCTATGTACCATCGGGCATCGCAGCAGGTGCTGCCGTAATCTCACTCGAAGACTGCAGCGGTAAGCTATACGCTCTGCCCGAAGTCACTCTGTCCGACAAGATTGCCGGCGGTGGCCAAAGCCAGCAAGGCGAAGGATATTACACCGTATGGGAAGGCGATATTTACATCTACGACTGGGCCAACTGGCAGTACATGACCACCGACCAGTTCAACCTCGAAGGTATCTCCCTGCGCGAAGGCCTCATGATGCGCCTCACATTCGACAACCCCGACGGAGCCAGCGTCTGCGTCTGCGATGCCAACTGGGGCACACCCAACGTCGATGGTCAAGGCAACAACAGCATCTGGGTCGGTGCCGGCACTACCGAGCTCGAATTCCCCATCTCGCAAGGCATGGTCGACACATTCAACAACGGCAACGGCATCATCATCGGCGGCGGCAACTTCACTCTCAAGAAGATTGAACTCTTCCGCGAATGGCCCACACTGTGGTCAGGCGAATACGCCACCGGCTGGTGGTGGTATCTCCCCGCCGCTGAGCTCGACCTCTCGGCTGTGACTCCCGAAGCCGGCCAGACCATCCGCTTCACCTTCACTCACCACGACAATGCGCAGAACTTCTGCCTCTGCGACGGCTGGTGGGGCGCTCCTTTCATCCGCGAAGGCGGTAGCGACCCCAACAACATCAACCTCGACCCGGGCGAAGACTTCCTCGAATTTGAAATCTCCGAAGGCATGGCAGCCACGATGAACGGCGGCTCTGAGACCGCACTCATCATCGGCGGCGAAACCACCATCACCAAGATCCAAATCGTAACCTTCTGACGATAATCACCTCACACTAAAAAAGTTGCGATGCTTGTGGGCGTCGCAACTTTTTTTTTACATAATTCGGAGACAATCATAGTAAATAACAATTGCATCGACCAATGGCAGACGCCTACACGACAACCCTCGCCGCTACATACATATAGCCACAAGTGACCGAATTGATATGCAAAATGGCCTACAACAGCTATTTTTCTTTTCTCAAAAGCCAAACAATTAGGGGCTGCACCGCTCACCGGCACAGCCCCCTCAAAAACTACCTACCTAACAAAAAAATTACTCTGTCTTGACAAATAACTTATTCGCTATAGCCTTGTGAAGCGTATGGTTGGCATCGTCGCCGGCATCGTCCCAGAACATAGCGCCAAGCAACTTATGTTCAATGATATAATCACATTTCAAGCCTATCGACCGGGCATTGTCGTAGCTCAGCACGAATTGCCCTTTGGCGTCTGTCACATACGGCACCTTTGCCTCGTCGTCCCAGCAATTCACGTAGCCCGACGGCACAGTCACATTCTTGAAATCCGTAAAATTGTCGTATATATCGCGGCCGTGGCCATAGAACGGCAAGCCAAGTACCAACTTCTCGGCCGGAACGCCTTTCGCAAGATGGGCCTTCACCGACTTGTCGCAATTCATCCAGCCGCCGAACTTCGACGACTGATACAGCGGAGCATTGTGCTTCGGCGGATTCTCCATATCATACGCCATGATATTCACAAAATCCACATACGGCATGATGCCCTCGAAATCAATATAATCGGCCGAGCTGACCGTAGCCAGTGTCAGCAACTTATCAGCTCCGATTGCCTGGCGTATGTCGCGCATCATCAGTGTATAGTTATCCGTATCAGCCGGCGACGACGAGATGCCGGCCGACGAGCTCGTCGGGAACTCCCAGTCGATATCGATACCATCGAGGCCAAATTCATCTATCACTCGCTTGCAATCGGCCGCAAACGCGGTGCGGTAAGATTCGTCAGCAGCCATCTCGCTGAAATTGCCGCTTCCCCAGCCACCTATCGACAGCAGCACCTTCAGATACGGTGCTTGCCGCTTCAGTGACACCACCTCGCGCAGGCGCGACTCATTATCCACGCGCACACCTCGGAACGTGCCCTCGACATGTCCGAAGGCATAGTTGATATGCGTCACATACTCGGGGTGCACCTCGTGGCTCGACCACGACGTCACATAGCCTACTACAATCTTGTCCGTCGAGCCGGGCTCGGGTTTGGGTTCTTCCTGCGACGGTGTCTCGGGCAGTGGCTTCAGCTGCCCCGGTTCGACATCCTTCGACGAGCACGCCAGCAATGCCGCCGCTGAAATCAAAGCCAAAAATTTACTTAAGAGTTTCATATATCACAAATATTAGATTTAAAAATTCAGACTAATCCGACACCCCGTCGCTTCAAATCAGCGCGACAATGTATCTACTGCAAAAATACTCTAAACCATATAAAACAAAGTTCGTAATCCGTCATAAATTGTCGAACACCTATCAATTTCACCACGCGAAAGCCCTCCGACAAGAAAAAAACGCACCCGAGTGTACGACTCAAGTGCGTCCGTATTTATCTTCCAATACGATTAGTCGGCGACTGCCGGTTCGTCAGCCACTGTCGGTTCCTCGGTCGGCGGATTGACCACCGGTATATTCTTTTCGGCAGCAAGGCGGTAAAGGTATTCGAGCGACGCTTCGCGCGTGTCTTCGATTTCGCAATCTTTTATAGCTTGCTTCAAATTCTTCGTGAAATAACCCACGAGCGGACTCTGCGACAGACCGAAAATGTGCATAATTTCGTTGCCGTCAACGGGATTTTTCTTATTTCGCTCGGCGTCTTTTTGACGAATATCGACGAATTTGAGCTCCACGACATCGAAATTGTCGAGAAAACGCTGCTTCTTTGCTTCGTTCTTACTTGTAATATCGGCGCGAGCCAATGTCATCAGGTCGTCGATATCCTCCTCGGCATAGTTCATCAAGCGGCGCACGGCGCTATCGGTGACTTCCTCTTCGACCAAGGCTATCGGGCGCATGTGTAGCTCAACAAGCTTCTTGACGTAGCGCAGCTCAGCTCCAAGCGGCAGTTTCATGCGCGAAAATATCCCGGGCACCATCTTCGATCCAATAAAATTGTGGTTGTGGAACGTCCAACCGGTCTCCGGGTCGAAACTTTTGGTGACAGGCTTGGCGATATCGTGCAGCAAAGCAGCCCAGCGCAGCCACTCGTTATCAGATTTGGCGGCTACGTTGTCGAGCACTTGCATCGTGTGCAAAAAATTATCTTTGTGAGCACGACCGCCCACGACTTCTACTCCGCAGAGAGCCTCAAGTTCCGGCAGGACGAACTTGAGCAGCCCGGTCTGATGCAGTAGTTTCCAGCCAATCGAAGGCTGCGGCGCACGCATGATCTTGCACACCTCGTCCTTGATACGCTCGCGAGTGATGATTTCGATTCGCTCGGCATTGCGCGTGATCGAAGCCAACGTTTCTGCCTCGATTTCGAACTGTAGTTGAGTCGCAAAACGTATAGCTCGCATCATTCGCAGCGGGTCGTCGCTGAACGTTATATCGGGGTCGAGCGGGGTGCGAATGATTCGTCGCTCCAGGTCGGTAACACCGTCGTACTTGTCGACCAGCTCGCCATAAGATGCAGTATTCACCGAAATGGCCATCGCGTTGATAGTAAAATCGCGGCGAGCTATGTCGTCGTCGAGCGTGCCGTCTTCGACTATCGGGTTGCGCGAATTGCGATTGTACGACTCGCGCCGAGCGCCCACGAATTCGAACTCATGACCGTGGGCTGTGACTTGGGCGGTGCCGTAATTGCGGTAGACCGCCAAATGCGCGCGCGGGCCGAGAGCCGCGGCTACCGCCTCGGCCAGTTCGATGCCCGACCCGACAGTAACGAAATCGATATCCTTCGACGGGCGATTAAGCATCAAATCGCGCACATAGCCTCCGACCACGTAGCATTCCCGACCTATCGAATCGGCTATTGCTCCGATTTTCTTTAGCGACGGCTCTGTTAATTTATCTCGTAGATTCATTTCTATTTAAAATATCCGGATTACACAAGACCGACAATCTCCTCCGGAGCAAGAGTAAGACACCGAGTCGACTCGCTCTCGATTATATACGTATTCTCGACTCCCACTGCGCCGACTCCCGGTATCACAAACTTAGGCTCGACAGCGATGGCGTTGCCTTCGACAAAGATATCGCGCGAGCGATGCGACAACACGGGCGACTCGTTGATTGAAATACCCAAGCCATGACCCACAAACGGAGCATGATAGCGATGCCCCATAAAATAGTCGGCCATACCGGCATCGGCCGCCATCTGCACAGCAGCGTCATAGAGTTCGGCCGCGCGAGTACCGGGGCGGGCCATCGACTGAAGTTGTGCACAGATGCTACGCGACAGTTCATTGACACGCACAGCCTCGTCGGGCGCATTGCCCACAATAAAGCAGCGACTCATATCGGTCATGTAACCGGTGAAGTTGCCATTTATATCGACCATCACCGGCTTCCCGGGTTTGATGATTGTGCCGTCGGCACCGACAGGTAGCGACGGGCTCATGCCGCCTCCGCCCATTGCAAAATCGTAGGGCGACGGGCGGTCGGCATTGTCGCCGGTGAGAATGTTGCCCATGTATAGCTCCAACTCGGGCCCGCTGACGCGGAACTGGCCCAAGCAGCCTTCGAGACGCAATGCTCGTTCGATTTCGATTTGGAACTCGACATCGCTCATACCCTCGGCATAGTAGCGCGGGATTTCGCGATAGACTTTAGTCTGCTTCACGCCCGACTCTTCCATCATGCGAATTTCGAGCGGAGTCTTCACGGCACGTGCACGACGCAACACATCGGAAGCATTTCCCGCTTCGCTGACACCAAAGGCCTTCATGATGCGAGTCATGCGGCTGTAGGGCATACTATCCAACTCCAAGCCAAGCGCAGTCGTCGCCTTTACAGCGGCCGGTATCTCCTCTACTTTCGAAATGCGATGCACGGCTTCGCCGACAAGCGTCGACGGACGGCGCACAAAGTACTGCACCTCACCGTCCTTATCCAGATAAATGAAGCCGCAGAACACTCGCCCGGTCAGATAGAGTATGTTGGCATTGTCGCACACCAGTATAGCATCAAGGCCTTGCAGGCGCATATTTTCTGTCACCCGACCGATTCGCAGAGTCAGATCTTCGGCCGGTATCAATTGCAACTGTTCTTCAAATTTGGCTTCCATTATCTAATACTTTCGTTTCAAGTTCGTTGAAGGTCCTTATCGTAAAATCGGCATTGACTACCTCGCCAAAGCCATAGCTCGCCCAACAAAACTCTACATCGGCAGCATGCGAGCTGTCGCAGTCGCGCTGTATGTCGCCGACATAGACCGGACGTTTCAGGTTATAACAATCAATCAGGGTCTTAAGATTGATATCTTTGTCGACACCGGTAGCTCCGTAGCTGAGCCAATCGGTGAAATACTGCTTCAGATTATTGATAGTCAAGAAGTTGCCGAGTCCTCGGCCCGTACAGTTACTTATCATAAACAGGCGCACACGCTTCTGCAGAGCCGAAAGCGTCTCATGCACTTCGGGGTAAAGCTGACCACCGAGCACGGGCATCAGCTCGTTTTCGACATCGGTCAGTGTAGCCATAAAGCGCTCGGCATTATCGTCATAGCCTCCCATCAGACAATAGTAAATCTCTATGAGCGGCTTACCCATCAGCGCCACAAGCTCATCGTACTGAACGGGCGGACGCACGACTCCAAGCCGGGCAGCCGTAGTGTCCCAGACCTTGCAATATGAGTGAACGGCATCCCAGAGGGTGCCATCCATGTCGAACACGAGTGCGTCGACATCAGTATATTTCTTCATTCCTTTAGTAAATAAGAGCTATGCCTATCTGTTCGAGATTTCGCACCTTATCGGCACGCATAATATGGCGAACTTTGATAGCCTCGCCACGACTGAATTGATAACGGCCTTCGAGTGTATCGAGCTTCACATACGACACACCACTCCCACGACCAAGCCAGCGGCCATAGGTGTCGGCCAGACGCACGTTGACCGTATCGGTCACGCCAAGCGAATCGCCCGGGAGCGGCGGCACACTCACCTCCAGCCAAAGATTTTCGTACAGATAAGCCGACGAATGACGCACAGCAATCATAAGTCGTGCATCAACTATCGAGTCTGTCAGTTCGGGGGTGAATTCAAGCGTATCGCCATAAGCCCAGCCGGCCGAGTCTATCGACTTGAAGTCGGCTGCGACAGGGCTATCCGAGTTGCAACTCGCGCATAGCACCGCAAATCCTACAATCAATGCAAGCAGATACCTCATCTTCAATCGCCGGCCGGTGGGTTTGACTCCGACTTCTTCGACTGCTCGCCTGCATTTTGCGATTTGCGACGTTTCTTCTTAGGTCGCTCGCCATCGGGACGCTGTTGGCGGCCTTCGCGATTGTCGCGTCCGGCCTCGCGCCCTTCGGCAGCACCTTCGCCCGAGGCGGCTGCAGCCGAAGTCTTTTTCTTCTTCTTTTTCTTCTTACGGTCGAAGCGAGTCAGGTCGTCCTGGCCGAGGATGTCGCCAAACGCAGCTTTTTCGGGTCGCTTACCTTCCGACTCTTCGTTGAGCTTCAATGGCTTTTCGCCTTGCTTGTTCATGGCTATTACCTCGAAAGCTCGTTCGGCCGAGATAGTCACCAAGTTGGCGCCCATCGACTTATCAGTCGAATAAGTAATCTCGCGCTTGAAAATATCGGTCTTGAAATGGAAGTATGTAGCATCGGCGGTCTCCAGACGAGCATCCTTCGGAGGCAAGTGCTTTGAACTTTCCACGTATGTATCGACCTCGAAATTGAGGCAACACTTCAGCTTGGCACACTGGCCGGCCAACTTCTGCGGATTGAGCGAAATATCTTGGAAGCGAGCGGCACTCGTCGCCACGGACACAAAATTTGTCATCCAACGCGAGCAGCACAGCGGGCGTCCACACGGACCGATGCCGCCAATGCGGCCTGCTTCCTGTCGTGCGCCGATTTGCTTCATCTCGATGCGCACCTTGAAGGTCTCGGCCAGCACCTTGATGAGCTGACGAAAGTCTACGCGCTCGTCGGCTATATAGTAGAAGATGGCTTTGTTGCCGTCGCCTTGATACTCGACATCGCCGATTTTCATATTCAAGCCGAGGTCGGCAGCTATGCGTCGTGCCTTTATCATCGTATCATTTTCGCGAGCACGTGCTTCCTCATAGCGTTCCAAGTCGCCGGGGCGAGCCTTGCGAAAGACGCGCTTCACCTCCGACTCGTCGTTTTGACGGCGACGCGACTGCCCGCCGCGGCGCATACGGCGCTCGACAAGCATACCGACGAGCGTCACCTGTCCGATATCGTGTCCCGGCGAGGCTTCCACAGCCACCATGTCGCCAATCTGAAGCGGTATGTGAGTGCTATTCTTGTAATATCCTTTACGGGTATTCTTGAACGTGACCTCTACATACTCGCTATCAGCAAATCCGCCGGGGATGTCGGCCAGCCAATTGTAGCTATGTAGCTTACAACGGGGGCCTTCGGCCGACGAGCTACAAGCATTTTGGCAAGCTGTATCGTTTTCCGGCACAGCTTCCGGGGTCTTGTCGTCATCTGCCATAGCTTACTTCGCAAATGCTACCGAACGGGTCTCGCGGATTACAGTAATCTTGACCTGTCCGGGATATGTCATCTCGTTCTGAATTCGAGTTGCAATTTCTGCCGACAGCTTTTCGGTCTCTACGTCGTCGATCTTATCAGCACCGACAATTACACGCAGTTCGCGACCGGCCTGAATAGCATAAGTCTTAATCACGCCGGGATACGACAGAGCAAGCTGCTCAAGGTCGTTGAGACGTTTGATGTAGGCTTCGACGATTTCGCGGCGAGCACCGGGACGGGCACCGGAGATGGCATCGCACACTTGCACGATGGGCGCCAAAAGTGTAGTCTGCTCGATTTCGTCGTGGTGAGCGCCGATAGCATTGCAGATTTCCGGCTTTTCTTTGTACTTTTCAGCCAACTTCATACCCAGCAGTGCGTGCGGCAATTCGGGCTCTTCGTCGGGCACCTTACCGATGTCGTGCAGCAGACCTGCACGGCGTGCTTTCTTAGGATTAAGGCCAAGTTCCGACGCCATGATTGCGCACAGGTTGGCGGTTTCGCGCGAGTGCTGCAGCAAGTTTTGGCCGTAGCTCGAGCGATATTTCATCTTGCCCACCATGCGAATCAAATCGGGGTGCAAGCCATGTATACCCAAGTCGATGGCGGTGCGCTTGCCGGTCTCGATAATTTCATCCTCGACCTGACGGCGTACCTTAGCCACCACTTCCTCGATGCGAGCCGGGTGGATGCGGCCGTCGGCCACGAGCTGATGCAGCGCCAAGCGAGCAATCTCGCGGCGCACGGGGTCGAAGCCCGAGAGGACGATAGCTTCGGGTGTGTCGTCTACGATGATTTCGATGCCGGTCGCAGCCTCGAGTGCGCGGATATTGCGACCTTCGCGGCCGATGATACGGCCCTTGATTTCATCTGAGTCGATATGGAACACGGTCACGGAGTTTTCGATAGCCGTCTCGGTAGCTACGCGCTGAATACTCTGCACCACGATTCGCTTAGCTTCTTTGTTGGCCGTCATTTTCGCCTCGTCCATTATATCATTAATGTACGAAGCTGCAGCCGTCTTGGCTTCGTCTTTGAGCGACTCTACGAGTTTGTCGCGAGCCTCAACCGACGACAGACCCGAGATATGTTCGAGCTGCTCGATGGCCTGTGAATGCAGTTTGTCGACTTCTTCCTTGCGAGCATTGAGGGCTGCGGCCTGCATATCGAGAGCCTGACGAGCGCTATCTACTTCATTGCGAGCTCGTGCATTCTCGCTTTGCTGCTGATTGAGTTGCAGTTCGCGTTGCTTCTGACGAGCCTCGGCCGATTGCACCTTGGCCATACGCTGATTGGCCTGCTTCTCGGCATCGGCGGTAATCTTCAGCGCTTCTTCGCGCCCTTCGAGCAGCTTATCGCGCTTCAAGTCATCGGCTTCGCGCTCGGCATCAGCAATTATAGTCTTGGCGCGTGTCTGCGCCATTTTTCGTTGCGCTATCAACGTTGCGACAACGCCGACCACAGCGGCCACTACGCCTATTGCTATATTTATAATTATGTTTACCATGTTGGTTAGTTTTTAGTTAAAGAGATGATCTATATAGGTTAATAATATTCAAAAAATCGCACCGAGCGTCACCTCTGTGACGTCCTGTGAAAAAAGCCTAAACGCGTGCGACGATGCTGAATATGAAAATCAAAGTCCGGAATGATCAACTCTTGGCGCTATCTTCGGCGATAAGTAGGCGGTCGAGCGTTTGTTCGAATTCGTCGAGCATCTTCGACTGGGCTGCCAGCTGCTCCGACTTTCGGCAATATAGCTCGGCGAAAGCCAATGCAACCTTTGCAAGGGCATACGATGTCGGCTTCCCTGCCGATTCGGCCATCATTCTGTTGTAAAACTCATTCACATGGTAAGCCGCCTTGCGGAATATTGGCTCCTCCGCCAGGGTGATATTGAATACTAATGGCTCTACGTCTGCTATCTGAGCTGTAAATCTATGTTTCTTCTCTTCGTTCATATTTCTGCAAAGCCACTAAACACATCCGTCACTCTACGAGATCTCGGATGCACTTGTCGACTTCTTTCAACAAATCCGCTATAATGGCCCTGGATGCCTCTACCGAACCGGAATCATGCTCGATAACGGAAGCGACTGTCAAGTATTCGACTTTTGCCTTCAAGTCTTGTATCGTCTTGTCGCGGCTCATTATCTTCGCCTTCAATTCCGTAATCTGCTCGCGTGCTTCATCTAATGCGGCCTTCGTCACGGTATACTTTTCCGTAAGTACGAATGTCTTGGCGCGCACGCGCTCAATTTGTTGTTGAAGGTCTGAGGCCATTTTTCGCAAATTTTCACAAAATTACATATAATTTCCGAAAAACCAAACTTATGTGTAAGTTTTTTTCTTCAATCTTCAATTTTTTTGCTTTATTTGCTTTGCTTCTTACTTTCGTTTCTTTTTTTAATGATTTTTTTGTCAAAACACCGTCTTTTTGCCTATTTGTTGACTCACAAATATTTCGTAATTTTGCATACAATAATTCACATACTTAACTTATCATTCACAGCCCCATGAAATTCAAACACTTACTAATCGGAATGCTGGCTTGCGCACCTATCGCATACGCCAACACGCCCGCTACGGCTCCGACCGAAGATGAGGTAATTCTTCACGCATGGACCTGGTCGCTCCGAACCATCGCCGACAACATGAAGACTATCGCCGATGCCGGATACTCGTTCGTGCAAACCTCGCCCGTGCAGGCTTGCTACGTTGGCGACGGCGGCGGCATGGCTCTCTTCAGCGAAGAAGGCGACTCGGTGATGGGCAAGTGGTACTACTATTATCAACCCACCGACTGGACTATCGGCAACTACATGCTCGGCTCGCGCGACGACTTCCGCGCCCTGTGCGACAGCGCTTACGCCTACGGCATTAAGATCATTGTCGACGTACTGCCCAATCACACTGCCATCGACCACACCGCCGTGCTTCCCGGCCTCGACAATGCTGTCGGTGGCCACGAAAACCTCTACCACGCCAACGGCTTCACTCCAATCACCGACTACAACGACCGCACGCAGTGCACTACCGGCGAGATGGGCGGCCTACCCGATGTCAATACGGAAAACCCCGACTTTCAGTATTACTATTTACAATACGTCAACGACCTGATTAACCTCGGTGCGCGCGGCTTCCGCTACGACACAGCCAAACACATCGGCGTGCCGTCTGACCCGCTGGACCCCAAAGCATCGGTCAACGATTTCTGGGACGTAGCTCTCGGCCGAAAGGGCGTCAAAGGCCTGTCGTTGCTGATGCCCGACAGCCTGTTTGTTTATGGTGAAGTGCTTCAGGACCGCAACGTACCCGAAGCCGAATACGCCGAATACATGGACCTGACGGCCAGCTCGTACGGACATGTGCTCCGCGAAGCTCTGCGCGACGGCAAGGCCAACGACGACCTGCTTACCAACTGGCACCACACCATGACTCCCGACCGCCTCGTCACCTGGGTCGAAAGCCACGACACCTACTGCAACGCTCACGAATCGGCTGATATGCCCGACGAGCTCGTTCGAATGGGTTGGGTATTCCTCACCGCTCGCCAACACGGCCGTCCGCTATTCTACAGCCGACCCGACGGTAGCACTCGCGACAACTACTGGGGCAACAACCGCATAGGCGCTCGAGGCAACGACGAATTTTTCCACCCCGAGGTCGTAGCTGCCAATCACTTCCGCACGGCCATGAGCGGACAAGCCGAAAAAATCTTCACAGCCGCTGAAGGCGCCGTCGTCGAAATTTGTCGTGGCGAAGCCGGGGCCGCTCTCATCAACTTCAGCGACAAAGCGCAGAAAGCAAAAGTACAGACCACCCTACCCGACGGCAAATACATCGACAAAGTCAGCGGCTCGCAATTCACTGTCAAGAAAGGCTCACTTGAAGGCATATTCGCGCCTCTGACATCATACATTCTCTACGCAATCTGACCAATAACACACACTTCATACTGAGCGCCGGCGGCATCGCGTAAGCCACCGGCGCTCTCTTTTACTATCAATCTGTAACCGGCCCTACTAAAAACCTGCTGAATATTTATGCTGTAAAGCATTATTATAAATCAAAAAGTCAGCAAAAACTCCGCCAAACACATTACGAAACAATGTTTAAAAACATAACGAAAGCAATCGAACCAAATTTAACTCTTTTTAACTTTATGGAAATTATTAAGCAATTCCTCAAAAAACTTACAAATCATAATTATCATCAATGAATTTTAGACGAATAACAACTATTTTTCTTAAAAATTGCTCAAAATTTCAATTTCTCCCACTTTCAGTTGCAATAGCAGGGGTATTGACAAATAAAAATTATTGCTTAACTTTGCATCGGAAATGAAACGACAACCTATGCTTTTTCATAGAAAATACTACACACGTCATAGTGGAATTTAATCAAAGATCTGGAATAGACATATTAATCTAACATTAAGTACACAGTATGTTTACAAAAAACGGATGGTCTGCGAAGATCGTCCGCTTTTTGTTTTTACACTGCATCGTAAAAAACGTCGCCCGACTCTTTACGAACCGGGCGGCGTTATGGATAGGAATTGGTTACATTTCAGATTTATTCCTCATTAGATCTTGATTGGGATTCCTCAAAGGGAAGGCGCGGTAATTCGGCATCTACAGCCGGATTTTCTGCGACCGGCGCTTCAGCCTTCGGCTTGCGAGGGCGACGAGTCGATTTTTTGCGAGGTTTTTCTTCAGTGGCAGGACTATCGTCGGCTATTGCATCCGACACAGCAGCCTGTTCTTCCGCATCGGCTTTCTTTGCTGCAGGCTTACGCTTACGGCGAGCAGGCTTCTTTTCCGAATTATCTTCATCTGCTGCTTGCTCGGCAGTGTCCGAATCATTCTGCTTTGAGTTCTCGCTCAACTTCGATTCAGACTTGCGCTGACGCTTGGCCCGACGCTCCGCAGCCGGCTTTGCCTCTACGGCAGGTTGTGATTCTTCGGCCGATTCAACTTCAGTCGGCTCAGGAACCTCTACGACTTCGGCAGGAAGAGCCACTACAGGCTCCGGGCTGACAATTGACTCGGCAGCAGAGTCATCAGCATCTGCATCAGCTTCAACATCGGCCTTGACATACGGCTGAGTGGCAAGGACAGGGATTGCCTCAACCACAGGCTTGGGTTCAAAGACATGCTCAGAATCCGGAGCGGCATCTTCTGCGACAGAAGCGTCAGCCTCCTCGGCAGCTACATTTTCGGCAGCGAGCTTCGCGGCCTCCTCTGCGGCGGCTGCGGCTGCAGCTTCCTTGCGCAGTCGCTTGCGGCGACGCGATTTGGCCGACTTGCTTTCGCCCATACCGGGCGCCGGAGTCGGCTTTTCTTCTACTTCATGCTCTTCGTCGGAAACTTCGCCTCGATTTTTCGCCTTGTTCTTAACTTTTTCTACCGACGATGTCTCCATGTCTTTTTCGTCCTTCAGTTCAATCTCATTGCGATTTTTGTCAAGGACACGATACTGAAGGTACGCCAGCGACTCGTCGGGTATAATCTTGAACTTACCGCCAAGTGTGCGCCGCCATTTGTAATACATCGACATCAGCCAGCCTCGTTTGATATACGCATCGACAAAAGGATGAATATACATCACAAAATCGCGCACCTTCAACGTGTTGACCAGATAGTCGAGCTTTTCGAAAAGCGTATCGGTGAAAAGCAGCGATGGCTGAATTTCGCCCTTGCCAAAGCAGCAAGGACAATTCTCGGCCGTCGTAATATCAAGAGCAGGGCGCACGCGCTGGCGTGTGATTTGCATCAAGCCAAACTTACTGAGCGGCAAAATGTTGTGACGCGCACGGTCGTTTGCCATCACTTCGCGCATGTGCTCGTAGAGCTGCTGACGATGCTCGCCCTTGGCCATGTCTATAAAGTCGACTACGATAATGCCGCCCATGTCGCGAAGACGCAACTGACGTGCAATCTCGTCGGCGGCACGCAAATTCACCTCGAGCGCATTGCTCTCCTGGTCGTTGGCGGCGCGCGAGCGATTGCCCGAGTTGACGTCAATCACATGGAGTGCCTCTGTGCTTTCGATGATGATGTAGGCGCCGGAGCGAAAAGAGACCGTCTTGCCGAACGATGACTTTATCTGTCGTGTGACGGCGAACGTGTCGAAAATCGGTTCTTGCTTAGTGTAAAGCTTGACGATGTCGGCGCGGTCGGGTGCGATGAGCGACACATAATTCTTGATCTGGTTGTACGTATCCTCATCGTTGACATGAATAGCTTCAAACGACGGGCTGAACACATCGCGAAGCATACCCACGATGCGGCTTTCCTCTTCGAACACCAACGATGGTGCGGTCGCTTTCTGAGCCTTGGCTACTGTAGTGTTCCAGCAATTGACCAGCGTCTTGAGCTCGTTGATAAGCTCTGCCACGCGCTTGCCTTCGGCCGATGTGCGAATAATGACGCCGAAGTTGCGCGGCATGATGCTTGCAATAAGTTGTTGTAGGCGTATGCGCTCCTCATTCGATTTGATTTTTTGCGAAATCGAAATCTTGTTGCTGAAAGGGATGAGCACCATGAAACGCCCGGTGAAGGTAATATCAGTCGTCAGGCGCGGGCCTTTCGACGAAATAGGTTCTTTGACGATTTGCACCAAGAGCTGCCGGCCTTGCTGCAAGGTGTCGGATACTGTGCCGTTTTTATCTATGTCAGGCAACAGATTCATTCTCTCAATAGCCGGCACCTTCTTACCGTCGCCATCGAGCAAGGCCTTCAAATACGCATCGTACGAAGCAAAATGAGGCCCAAGATCTAAATAGTGGAGGAATGCATCCTTCTCGTAGCCAACGTTGACAAAGGCAGCATTCAAGCCCGGCATCAGCTTCTTCACTTTAGCCAGGTAGATGTCACCTACAGCGTAGGAGATGTTGCGAGTCTCTTTCTGGAGCGACACCAACCTCGAATCTTCGAGAAGGGCGAACGACACGTCAGAGGGCTGTACATCTACGATAAGTTCACTTTTCATTGTTTGTCGGTTACTAAAGTCGATTATCGGTTCACACCGACAGCGGCGCTGCGGCTGCAACCGCGACATGAGTTAGAATACGGTGGATGCATGGGGTGGAGTGATGCTCACTCCGTGGTCATTAAAAAAATCAAAGGAGTAAACCCTGATTTGGCGCCGGATGGCGTTGGTCAGATAGTCCCTCCTTTTGATCTGTCACAGAACTGTCAGGCAGATCGCTACGCCGTTCCCGGCCTTTGTGAGGCGCGGGAAAGCGGGCGATATGGTGAAAGTCGTTTCCTGAAGTGTTCCCTCGGCCAAGCAGCACCGGGCAGCCGGCCAGTCGGTAACGCAGCAGTAGCGTACTTTACTTTTTCTTCTTGTGACGGTTCATGCGAAGGCGTTTTTTACGCTTGTGTGTAGCCATCTTGTGGCCTTTACGTTTTTTTCCGCTAGGCATTTGCGTAAATTTAAAGATTAATAATGTTGCGTTATGACGAGAGAGAGTAAGACCTGTTCAGAGGTTGATACTTCTTATTTTACGTTCTTTACATCTTCCATGAACACCTTTGCGGGCTTGAATGCCGGGATCTTGTGTTCGGGAATAATGATTGTGGTGTTCTTCGAGATGTTGCGGGCAGTCTTTTCCGAACGAGTCTTCACGATGAAGCTGCCAAAACCACGAAGATATACGTTTTCGCCTTCCGACAATGATTCTTTTACTACTTGCATGAACTTCTCGACAGTTTCGAGTACAAGAGCTTTTTCGATGCCGGTCGACTTCGAGATTTCGTTAACGATGTCTGCTTTTGTCATTTTCGTTTATGTTTATCGAATTATAAGGTAATATTTCTCTATTTCCCGGATTACGACACCGCTCAGCGGCGACATACCCGTTTTGCAGCTGCAAATATCGGACTTTTTTTTGAATTGGCAATAATAAATCGTTGAATTATTGCATTTTTTTTGATTTTTACCAAATTATTGTCCGTTTTATCCCCGAGCGACGACCAATTAGCTTACTCGTCGAGCGGTCTTGGCTCTCGGTTGCCTTCGTTCGGCTTTTCGTCGGGTTCGACTGACGCCTCGTCGGCGATTGTGCCCGAGCGGCCGACGACAATTCCCTCGACGGCCCATACCGAGCCACCGAATGCCAGTCCTATGCCTGTAGCCAACATTATTGTCGAGTCGCACACCACTGCCTCCAAAGTAGCTATAAAGATACCTATACCTATCAGCACAAGTGGCGCCAACAAGAACCAGCTGCTGAACTGCAACCGGCCGCGACGCGAAAGCAAGACAAACAGCTGCGCCGTAGCCATTGCGATCATCAAAAGGCCAAACAAGTAAGGAACAACCACCGAGAACGTCGCCTCAAATATCAGCATCGACAGGCCCAAAATGATAGCCGCACCGCCCGTCAGATAGCCCAAAAAAGTCGTTATGGGCTTGCGTTCGCCGTGTTCGTGTCTTTTGCCGACGTATATGGCCATATTCAAAAATCCGGCCACTATAAACAATACGCCGCCCAACATCACCAGCACGGCACTACTGATGGTCGTGTACGACAGAATAAAGACAACTCCCGCTACGATTGCGAGGAGCGACAATAGAAAATAACTGCGTCGTTTCATCGTTTTTCTAAATGCGCGACGGCTACATAGCCGACATGGTTACTAATCTTCTCTATGTTAACAATTATAAAAACCTTAATGATAGCTTATCTGCTACTTTTTTTCAAAAATACTACATCAAAATTGGTTTATATCCATGGCCTTCTAATAAATGTACGAACACACTCTTTTGGTCTTTCGATTCAAAATTCACTTCAAGGCGCTTATTATCGTTACAATAATAAATAAAGTACGAATCGATGCTATAATAATTAGCTCCGGCAAGACGTGAAATCTCAAAACGACCGATTATATTATTATTTACATATTCATACAAGCCGCTATACTCTTCGTCAGAAACATATTGGGAGGTTTCGATTTTCAACCATATTTTGCTTTCCGGGCCTTGAGACTCGTAATAATAGTAGCCGACATACCCACCTTCAAAGGACTCACCTTCAGAGGTTAACGCAAAAACGACCGGGTACTTATCGACTTTTGCATTCAAGCGAAGCTCATATATCCTCTTCGCTATTTCGCTTTCCGGACTATATGACTTAATAAAAGGAATAATCGGGTTACACAGCTCATCGAATTGTTCTTGCTGCTTTTGTGTCATTTTATCCCGGAGTGCATCAAGTTTGTCAAAACATTTTTTGCAAGGTTGTATTATAGCTGAGTCGTTGTAATGCGCGATTCGGCCACAGCCGGCGCCAAAATTTCCGCGACAGATAAAATTTTCAGCGATTTCTTTTGCAAAAGGTGTCATTTCATCGAGAAGTTGGTCGATTTCCGCTGCATAATCAACTTGTTCTTCTTGTTCTTCATCCGAAAATTCGATTGCGTCAACATACGCTTTAGTCTCCGCTTTTACGTAGACATTATAACATACACCGGCTAATAGAATTATAATCAGCACAAGCAGGGCGATTACAACGACGAACAGAGTCGTGTTGTTCTTTTGCGATTTCATATTACTTTTTCACATGGTTTTCAAAACAATTAAGGCTATCCGAGTCTTAATGTGCAAAATTAAATATTATTTTTGTTTGGCGAAAAAAAATTATGCCCGAAAAATAAACTTGCAAACCAAAACCATCAGAGCAGCAACCACTTAACATAAATTAACGGAATAGTCCGTCATTTTTTAGTAATTTCGTCGTCTAATATTCGAACGAAATAAATAAAAACCTATACATATTTCTATGAAAAAAATTTTTAAATGTGCACTTGCCCTCATTTTGGGCATTACCGCCACAACCGGAGCTTCGGCACAAAACCCGCAGCTCCAATCAATGCCGATCGACTCGGCAGTCGTGACCGGCCAGCTTCCCAACGGCCTCACTTATTATATTCGTCACAACGAGACCCCTAAAGGCCAGGCCGATTTCTTCATCGCACAGAAAGTCGGCTCTATCCTCGAAGAAGACAACCAGCGCGGCTTGGCTCACTTCCTCGAGCACATGTGCTTCAACGGCACCGAAAACTTCCCCGAAAAAGGCATCATCAACTGGCTCGAATCTATCGGCGTAAAATTCGGCTATAACCTCAACGCTTATACTTCGATCGACGAGACTGTCTACAACATCTCCAACGTGCCTGTCACCCGCCAGAGCGTACAAGACTCGTGTCTGCTCGTCCTCCACGACTGGGCGTGCGCTCTTACTCTCGACCCCGCTGAAATCGACGCCGAGCGCGGTGTAATCCACGAAGAATGGCGCCGCAGCATGGTCGGCCAGATGCGCATCCTCGAGCAACTGCTACCTAAGGTGTATCCCAACAACAAATACGGTGTGCGCCTGCCTATCGGCACCATGGACGTTGTCGACAACTTCCCGCATCAGGCCATCATCGACTACTACCACACATGGTATCGCCCCGACAACCAGGCAATCATCGTAGTAGGCGACATCGACCCCGCTTACATCGAGAACAAAATCAAAGAGATGTTCTCGCCCATCAAGATGCCCGAGAATCCTCGCGAACGCTACTACGTACCCGTTGAGGACACCGAAGGCACCATCGTCGCTATCGGCAAGGATACCGAAATGTCAGCTCCCATCGCCATGATGATGTTCAAGTACGACCAGATGGTTCCCCGCGAAATCCGCAACACGCAAGCATACTACGTAGTCAACTACATGACCGACATGATTCAGAGTATGCTCAACTCGCGCTTGTCCGACATCGCCAACAAGCCCGATGCGCCCTTCGCTATGGCTTCGGTCGAACTCGACAAGTTCTTCCTTGCATCGACTAAAGACGCTCTTTCGCTGCAAGTTGTAGCTAAAGGCAACGACCTCAACGAAGCTCTGCAGGCCGGTTACCGCGAAATCCTGCGCGCTCTGCGCGGCGGCTTCACCGTCGGCGAATACGAACGTGCTTGCGCCGAACTCCGCTCGCGCTACCAGCGCCTCTACGACCAGCGCAATAACACCGAGAACACTTCGTTCTGCCGCGAATACGTTCGCGCTTACGTCGACAACGAGCCTATCCCCGGCATCGCAGTCGACAAACAGGTCTACGACATGCTTTCGTCGCAGCTGCCTGTTCAGGCCGTCAACCAGATGCTGCCCGAGCTCATCTCCGACAACAACCGCGTCGTGCTGATGCTTCTGCCCGACAACGCCAACTTCACCGTTCCTACCGAAACTCAGGTGCTTGACGGCCTCAAGGCTATCGACGGCGAAGAAATCGAAGCTTACAAGGACGAAGTACGCACCGACCCGCTGATTCCCAACCTGCCTGCCGCCGGTAAGATCGTCGGCGAACGCCACCTCGACAACTGGGACGCCACCGAGCTCACGCTCTCGAATGGTGTCAAGGTCATCGTGAAGCCCACCCAGTTCAAAGAAAACGACATCCAATTCGCAGCAGCTGCTTCCGGCGGTTACTCTGTATTCCCCGAATCGTACGCTAACACCATCCGATTCTTACAGTACTCTTTATCGAACCACGGCTTAGGCGACTATAGCAACAGCGACCTCTCAAAGTACCTCCAGGGCAAGCAAGTTAGCCTCAATATCACCTTTGACAAGTACGCCCGCTCCATCACCGGCGCAACCACCATTCAGGACCTCCCCACAATGATGGAACTCATCTACGCCAACTTCGCTGAATTCAGCTACAAAGCCGACGAATTCACCGCGATACAAAACACCTTGACCGGTGCACTCGCCAACCAAGAAGCCACCCCGCAGTTTGCATTCAACAAACTGATCATGTCGTCGATCTACAAGGCGCCCGCCCTGCAGTTCATAACCACCGACGCTATAGCCAAAGCCTCCAGAGAACAGACCGTCGAAATTGCCCAAGCTATGCTGGCCAACGCAGCCGACTACACCTTCACCTTCGTCGGCAATATCGACATGGACACCTTCCGTCCGCTCGTCGAGCAATACATCGCCACACTGCCTACCGGCAAAAGCATCGAATACAAGCCCAATGCCGACTTCGAAGCCGCTACCGGCCGCAATACCATAACCGAAACCACCGCGATGAGCACTCCGCAGACGTGGGCATTCTACCTCATCAACGGCACTAAGGAATACACTCCCAAGCAGCGCGCCATGACTTCTATGATTGCTCAGATTATGAGTACTCGTCTTCTCAACAAGGTGCGCGAAGAAATGAGCGCAACCTACGCAATTGGCGCCAACGCTCAGATGATCCGCACCGGCAATGTCAACACCATGTTGCAGATTGCATTCCCGATGAAGCCCGAGCTGAAGGACGAAGTATTCGCCGCCATCGACGTCATCATCAAAGAAATGGCACAGAACGTCACCGCCGAAGAGCTGACGCCCGTACGCGAATATATGATTAAAGAGAATGTAGCCGGCCTCGACGAAAACGACGTGTGGGCTAATTCGATTGCCAACACTGCAATCAACGGTGTCGATGTATTGACCGGAGCTGCCGACGTCATCAACTCTGTGACAGTCGACGACCTGATGAAATTCTGGCAGAGCGTTCTCGACCAGAACAACTACCAGCTCATCATCCTCAACCCCGCTGAATAAGGTTCAGAATAACACATAACTTTGTCAAAAGGAGTCGCTCCATGAGGTGCGACTCCTTTTATTTTCGTAACTTTGCACCAAATTTACGAAAAGACATGCCTAAATTCACTAAAATCATCGCATTTCTGCTACTCTCGAGCGCGACGACGCTCGCCGCTGCGGCCGACGAATCCACAACCGACCTTTCATTTTACAAACCCGAAATCCACGGCGTCATTCGCCCTCGCTTCGAATACGACACATCGACGGGCACCAACAACTTCAAGATACGCAACGCGCGCCTGAGCCTCGACGGCCGCGTCAGCGATGCCATCGACTACAAGATTCAAGTCGACCTCTGCAATTCCGGTTCATTCAAAGCCCTCGATTTCTATGGCCGGTTCCGACTGTCAAAGCCGCTGAGCCTGAAGGCCGGACAATTCCGTATGCCGCTGGGCCTCGACGCTTTCCGCGGCCCCGCAAATTACTTTTTCTCAAACACTTCGTTCATCAGCGAAAACATGTTCAACGTCCGTTCAATCGGCGTTGAAGCCGACTACGACATCGCCGACACCGACCTCCGAATCGAAGGCGGCGTATTCAGCACTAAAGGCATCAGCAGCCAGGCCACTTGGAACAAAGGCTTCGCATACTCCGCTCGCGCTATCTACTCACCCGGCCAGATGACATACACTGCCGGCTTCGGCTCCATCAAGCCCCACGGCATCCGCACCAACGTAGCCAGCGCCGCCGCTCGTTGGTCCGACAACCGCTGGACCATCTCAGCCGAATATATGTACAAATCCTATGCCGACGATACTCACGACGGATGTCACGGCTACCTGGCCTACGCCAACTACCGCTTCCCCGTCAAAATCGGCATCTTCAACTACATGTCAGTGCAAGCACGCTACGACGGCATGACCGACCACAGCGATGCCAATCCCGACGGTGCCGTACTTCTCACCACATCCGACCCCGCCCGAAATCGCATCACCGCCGGCGCCACTATCACTTACTTCAAGACCAAATACCTATTTTGCGACATACGTGCCAGCTACGAAAAGTACTTCTATCACCACGACTACGTGGTGCCCGACGGCAACGGCGACCGCATCACCATGGAGCTCGTCATCCGCTTCTGAAAGGCTCGAATACGCACAATGATAAAAAGTTGTTAACAAATATCATTTTCTGTAAATACAATTTGCTAAATAGCGAAATAATATCGTACTTTGCAATACAATAAACAACCGAACATTTGAAACAATCCCCCATGAGAACGCAAATCCTAAACGGAAAAATTCTGACACCCAACGGATGGGTCGAAAACGGCTCTGTCTTGATTAAAGACTCTACCATCCTTGATGTGCTCAACCATAGCAACCGTCTCTCCACAGCCGACAAGATAATCGACGCTGAAGGCGGCTACGTACTGCCCGGTGGCATCGACATTCACGTTCACGGCGGTGGCGGTCGCGACTTCATGGAGACGACCGAAGAAGCCTTCCGCACTGCCATCGAAGCTCACCGCGCTCATGGCACCACCAGCATATTCCCCACCCTGTCGTCGTCGACGGCTCAGATGATTAGCGACGCCGCTGTCACCTGCGAAAAGCTGATGATGGACCCGATGAACGGCGTACTCGGTCTGCACCTCGAAGGCCCGTACTTCAACCCCAAAATGGCCGGTGGCCAGCTCCGCGAAAACATTCGCATCCCCGACCCCAACGAATACGTGCCACTGATCGAGCAATTCCAGTGCATCAAGCGCTGGGACGCTGCCCCCGAGTTGCCCAACACCGAGCAATTTGCTCGCTACCTGCGCAGCAAGGGCGTCGTAGTGTCGCTCGGACACACTGCTGCTCGCGACGAAGAAGTCGAACGCGGATACCGCGCCGGCTTCAACCTCGCAACTCACTTCTACTGCGCCATGACCGCCTCGCACAAAGAAGGCATGTACCGCTTCGACGGCACTGTTGAAGCCGTCTATCTCCGCGACGGCATCAACGTCGAAATGATCTGCGACGGCATCCACGTGCCCCCGGTTATCCTCCGCATGATTCACAAACTCAAAGGCACCGACCACGTCGTTCTCATCACCGACGCTCTGGCTTGCGCCGCTTCAGATAGCAAGACAGCATTCGACCCGCGAGTTATCATCGAGGACGGCGTCTGCAAACTCGCCGACCGCTCGGCTCTCGCCGGCTCTATCGCCACGATGGACCGCTTGATTCGCACCTGCGTTCTCAAAGCCAAAATCCCGATGGAAGACGTCGCACGCATGGCTTCCGAAACACCGGCTCGCATCATGGGCGTTTACGACCGCAAGGGCTCGCTCAGCTTCGGCAAGGACGCCGACATCATGATTTTCGACAAAGACATCATCCTGACCAACGTCATCCAGATGGGTCGCGAAGTCGAAGTAGCTCCTACCGAAATTTACTAATCAGAAAAGATATATCGAACACACGATTTAACGCCTATCTTAAAACTGATACGACAATTATCAATTCGTCTATAGAACTAGAGAGCCGATTGCGTGCAATCGGCTCTCTTATTTTTTTACCACCGCTCTGATAGTGGTCAGGAGCCAATCCACGAGAGACTGCAAAGTTCGACGGCTTGCAATGATTATGTTCTGACGCGACGCGTTCGCGCTGCTTTCTTGGCGGCTTCACGAGCAAGCCGGCGACGTGCCGCTCGGTTGAGGGGCAGCTGCGCCGGTGCCGGAGTGGTTGCAACCATTGTCGACATATTATTCACATGCGACACAGGCGTTGAGGTCGTAGCCTCGCTGACGCTCGACACGGTCGCATACGGTGTCAATGCTTGAGGCTCTTGCGGCTCTTGTGTAAGCTCGACTTGCGGCTGAGCCGAACAGAAAGTGATTATCGCGAAACACTTGTGGCGAGTGATAGTGATCCGGCCGGCTTCCACAAGTTGGCCGATACATTTTTTGACGCGATAATACGACAAGCCTGTCGCGCCGGCGATAGTTTTCAGACAGGTCACAGCTGTGCCGTTCTCGATTCTTACTCCGTCCCAGCTGTAGCCTCCGTGGGTGGCCGCCTCGGTGAGATATTCAACAATCTGATTGTTAGATACTTCAATTGATTCTTTGCTTTTCATAGTATAGAATGTTTAGGTTTTACGTTGCAAAGATACAATTATTATTTATTTCTTGCAAGTATTTATTAAAAAATCATAGAAATTAAAAAAATTGTCCATGGGGCACGCGCCCCGGTTTGGGCGGTTTTGGCCGACGTATCTCGCCGCAGTTTCACTATTTTATAATATTTTAATTAAAGATAAGGTGGAAAAGTCGTAACTTTGCATTGTTATTCAATCAAAGTACACACACAATGAGATTTCCCCCATTACCTCCGGTAACAAAAAATCTACTGATAATCAACGTCATCATCTGGTTGGCAATTAACTTGATTCCTCAGTTGGGCGCCAGCGTCATGAAGTTGGCATCGCTCCACTACTTCACATCGCCTGGCTTCAACGTGGCCCAGCTTTTTACATATATGTTCATTCAGGAAGGCTTCACTCACCTGTTTTTCAACATGTTTGCCTTGTGGATGTTTGGCGCTATCATTGAGCGCAGCATGGGGTCTTCCAGATTTCTATTCTACTACATCAGCTGCGGCCTGTTTGCAGCGCTGATTCAAATGGGCGTCTACGCCATCATGATTCAGCACTATATACCGATGTTGCCCCCGGGCGCTGACTATCAGGATGTTTGCACCGAAGGTTGGCACTTAATCCAACGAGGCTACAACTTTGTCGACCCGGCCGCTGCAACTATCAACGAGCTTGTCAACGGCTCGATGATTGGCGCGTCGGGCGCTGTCTACGGCATAATCTTGGCATTCGGCATGTTGTTTCCCAACCAGCCCATCTACCTCTACTTTGCCGTACCCATCAAAGCAAAATATCTGGTCATCGGCTACGGCATACTCGAGTTCCTGCTCGGCTTGGGCAACAAGGTCGACAACGTGGCTCACTTCGCACACCTGGGCGGCATGATTGCCGGTGTACTGCTGATTTTATATTGGAAAAAGAAGGGTGTCTTCAACAACCACTGGTTCTTCTGACACCGAATGAGCAGCCTACGGACATACCGCACGACAGCCGTGCTTACCGCAGCCAACGCAGCGGTGTACATTGCCGCATGGGCGCAAGGGACCGACATAGCCCCGCTGAGCTTGCCGGGCAACCTTGTTGACGCCCTCGCGAGACCGTGGACCCTGCTAACATATATGTTCAGCCACGTTCACCCCTGGCATTTGGCCCTCAACCTTATAGTTCTGATCGTAGCGGGCGCATTGTACGAATACCGGCGCGGACACGCTGCAATGCTCGCGACATACCTGACGGGCGGCGTCGCCGGTGGTGTTATCTTCATAGCCGCCGCGACAGTTGCCGGCTCTACACAAGCCACACTCATGGGTGCGTCGGCCGCCGCTCTGGCCGTATGCGCTGCCATTCCGGCCTCTATTCGCGAAATTGGCCCTCTGCTACGCACTCCGGCCGCCATCATAGGAATCGTGTTCTCGATTTCGTTAATCCTGTGGGGATTATTCGGGCAGAACCCCGGCGGCAACATCGCCCACCTGGCCGGCATCGCTGCCGGCATCGCCTGTGGATTATTCACAAGGTCTGCAAAACCAACAGCAATCGACAATTCCGACATCATCAACAAGGCCCACACATCCGGCTTTGCATCACTAACCGACGATGAACGCAAACGACTCGCGCGCACATACCAAAGCAAAAACTAAAGCCGTGCACTCCCAAGCTCCCAAGCGCAAGCGGTGGTGGATGACGTTGGTGCGCTTCGTCCTCACGGTACTCACCATCGTATCGGCTGCCGGGCTTATCGCAGCCTCTTACGGGGGCGATTTTCGTCCGTCGCTCTACCGTGGAGTCTGCATATTAGTGATGCTCATGCCTATATGGACCATAGCCATTGTCACAACCACAGTGCTCAATGCCCTATGGAACCGCAAAGCCTTGATTATAAACCTACTCACATTCATCGCCTGCGGCTCGGCCTTATGGAATTTCTGCCCGCTGAATGTTCTCGGCCCCTCGGAAAGCAAATACGAGAATTGTCCGAAATTCAAACTCCTTTCGTTCAACATCTGCAACTTCGAATCGCAGGATAGCATCTACCCCGACGGCATGAACCCTGCCATGTCGTTCCTCATTCGGACAAACGCCGACATCGTGTGCCTGCAAGAAGCCGGCAGCTTCAACCCTGTCAGCAAAAAATATGAAATACCCGACGTGCAAATCGATTCGCTCAGTCGCATGTATCCATACATTTTGACCAACGGCCACACGCAGATGATATTGTCGAAATACCCGGTCGAATCAATACCGACAGGCTATGCCAAAGCCACGCCCAACGAGATAGCCGTATTTCGCGTAGAAATCGAAGGAACTCCTATCACGATTTTCAACGTGCATCTTCAGTCGTACAATCTGCGCCCCGACGACAAGACGCTCTACACCGAGATAACCGAGATAACCGACCTAAAGAAAAAGACAGAGTCGGTGCGCGAAAACGTAACCGTAATCAAGTCGCAATTGCTCAGCAAGATACAAAAAGCCGCCGAAGGCCGCGAAGTCGACGCCGAGCGCCTTGGCACATACATCACCCGCCTTGGAGGACCGAACGTAATCGTAACGGGCGACTTCAACGACGTGCCCGGTTGCTACACACTACGCCGACTGGCCGACCACAACATGAAGGAAGTGTATCCCGAAGTGGGATTTGGCCCGATGATTACGTACTACGTCGATCGTTTTTACTTCCGCATCGACCACACACTCTATCGCGGCTCTCTGCAACCGCTGAAGATGACACGCCCCAAGACGCGCAATAGCGACCACTACCCTATCCTCTCGACTTTCGCAATCACCGGCGACGAAAAATAGCCATTTTAAGTCGGCTTACGCTTCTGTGCTCGACTTTTTTTTCTAATTTTGCGGACAGATAGAATCTGTTATGAGCAATTTATCACAATACGAACATCTTTACGGGCTTGTCGGATATCCGCTGGGCCACTCGTTCTCGCAACAATACTTCAATCGAAAATTCGAATCCGAGCATCTCAATGCACGCTACGTAAATTTCGAAATTTCGGCAGTCGACGACTTGCGCGCAATCATCGCCGCCAATCCCAATTTGGCGGGCTTCAACGTCACCATTCCTCATAAGGAAACAGTCGTGGCTCTGCTCGACGAGCTCGACCCGGAAGCCAAGGCTATCGGCGCAGTCAATGTGGTAAAGGTAGTTCGACTCCCCGATGGCGAAATTTTGCTCAAGGGATACAATAGCGACCACATAGGCTTCAGCGACTCCATAAAGCCGCTGCTCGACCCCGCCATACATCGCAAAGCATTAATCCTCGGTACCGGCGGCGCCTCGAAAGCGGTGATTTATGCGCTTGAGCGTCTGGGGATTGAATGCACATTCGTGTCGCGTTCGGAAAAGCCGGGAATGATAACCTACGAACAAATCAGTCCCGAGCTGCTCGACGAGTATAAAGTAATCGTAAACGCCACGCCCGTAGGTATGTACCCCCACGTCGACAAGTGTCCGCCACTGCCCTACACGGCGCTTACTTCGCAACACGTCTGCTACGACTTAGTCTACAACCCCGACATCACACTATTCATGAAAAAAGCGGCCGAAGCCGGGGCTGCGACCAAGAACGGCCTTGAAATGCTACACGGGCAAGCTATTGCCGCCTGGAAAATCTGGAATGAATAATTTTATCGAAATGAAGGCTTTATCCAAGATAATCTACATCCTATTTATCGCACTTATCCTCATTCCGCTGCCGGGCGTGCCGCGCATATCAGCGCCGATTGCCCTCGCTGCAGGCCTCGTATTTGCTTTTACATTGCAAAATCCATGGCCGAAATTCAACAAAAAGACATCGAAATACCTGCTTCAAGTCGCTGTCGTTTGTCTCGGGTTTAACATGAACCTCCATGAGTCGCTCCGCAGCGGCTCGCAAGGCATGATGTTCACCATCGCATCAGTCATCGGAGTAATGCTACTCGGCGTCGGCCTCGGCTATTGGCTGAAAGTCAACCGAAAGACGGCCTACTTGATATCGTCGGGCACGGCGATTTGCGGTGGTAGCGCCATCGCCGCCGTCGGCCCGGTAGTGAAGGCCGATAGCAACCAGATGGGCGTAGCGCTCGGCATCATATTCATTCTCAACTCGATAGCCTTATTCATTTTTCCTCCAATCGGCCATCATTTGGAGATGACGCAGACACAATTCGGCACTTGGGCCGCCATCGCCATACACGACACATCGTCGGTGGTCGGGGCAGGCGAAATTTACGGCGACACGGCCTTGCAGACGGCCACACTGATCAAGCTAACCCGTGCGCTTTGGATTATCCCGCTGGCACTGGCTACGATGTTCTTCTTCCGCGACAAAACCGGCAAAATTTCAATACCCTGGTTCATTTTCATTTTCGCGCTGGCCATGGTAGTAAACACGTACGTGCCTCTGCCGACGACGCTCACCGACTCGATGGTGTGGATTGCACGCCGTGGCATGGTCGTGACGCTATTCATGATTGGAGCCTCGCTGACACCGGCCATGATCAAAGCCGTCGGGTTCCGACCGCTACTGCTGGCCATAGCTTTATGGGTAATCATCAGCATCACAAGCTTCTTCGTTGTCATAAACACGGTAGCGTGACGCCACTGCGATGAAAAAGCTGCTCGACAAAGTACCCGCATTGCTGCCACTCCTCGGCTGGTGTGCGGGCATTTTGCTTTGGTGGTACGACATAGGCCCGGCCATAGCTATCACCACAGCGGCAATTGGTGTCGGCATTCTTTTCTTCAAACAGATTCGCATAGGAGTCGCACTTTTAGCCGTCGGCGCAGCGTGGGCGGTAGCATGGCTGGGCCGGCCCGGCGATGTTGCACCGGCTCTCACCGATGGGAGCGCGCACCTCTACAGCGGCGCCGTCGTCGAAGCGAGCGGCACACCCGTAGGCAAGAAATTGCTTATGGAGGTCGACTCGGTCGATGGCCGGCAGGTCGAAATGTTCAGAGTCGAAATCGGGTCATCGGCCGGCGGCACATTTCCCTCGCCCGGCGAACGTGTACAGGGCGAGCTCACACTACGCGAGGCCACCGTGCACGGCGACCTCGGCGTCGAAGCCTACATGGAATCGTACTACCGCCGCAAAGGCATCGCCGCCACGGCATACGTCTCCGAAAACGAACTGCACACCACCGGCATAGACAGTCCGCTTCGCCACCGACTGAACGCCTATCGCGAGTGGCTTATCAGCCGACTGGCCCACAGCGGCGTCGACGACCGCACATTTGCTCTGCTCGCCGCCATAATCACCGGCTACGACGATGAGCTGCCGACCGACTTGCTCGATAGTTTCCGCACTATCGGCATAGCCCACATCCTGGCGCTGAGCGGTTTTCACGTCGGCTTCGTCATACTGCTGGTTGAGCTGCTTTTGTACCCGATGCGAGCCGTATATCGGCTGCGACGGCTGCGCTTGCTCCTTTCGATAGCACTTATTTGGCTATACGCCGGCATCGTCGGCATGCCGCTATCGGTGGTGCGCGCAGTAATCATGGCCTCGGTATATACGCTCGGCTTGGCATTCGGCCGCAATTCCAATTCGTTCAATTCGCTGTGCGTGGCGCTAATAATCATACTCGCGATATGGCCGGCGAGCCTCTTTGCGGCCGGCTTGCAGCTATCGGCAGCCGCTGTGCTGGGAATTCTTGCGTTTGCCAATGCGCTGAACCCGGTATCGCAGCGCAATCGCATAGGTTACAATCTGATGAGCGCCGTCACCGTTTCGATTGCCGCTTTCACATGCACGATACCGCTGACAGTGCTATATTTTCACAAGTTTCCGGTGATTTTTTTGGCAGCTAACTTGCTTGCGACAGCCGTGATGCCTCTATGGATGGGCGGCGGATTGTTGCTGATAGTCACCTCGGCTTGCGGTCGTTCGCACACATGGGTCGCTGACGCCACAGATTTCGTGACCGACTTCGTATCGAAGGTTGTAAATTGGATGGCCGACATACCTTGGGGCGAAATTACAGACGTGTACGTAGAGCCATGGTACGTGGGTGCATCATTCGCGACAATCGGAGTGATAGCCGCAGCCGTTCATTATCGAAAACTAAAAGGATGGATTGCAGCCTGCGTAGCCATAGCGGCTCTGATATCGGCGTATCCGACAGCGAAGCCGGCCAAAGCCGACACAGACATAATGCTTGTGCGGGCAGCGGGCACCACAGCCTTAGTGTGCAGCGAAGGCCGACAATGCGCCGTTGTTCACTCGGCGGCCGAACGCGACCACTCGCGACTGACACAACGACTTTCGGACGGGCTGCATGATTTTGCAGCAATCAACAGTATCGATACCATACAGTTTCCGACTGACGATTTTTCGTTCGGACGGCTCTCGCGCAAGGGTGAAATCGTATCAGCCGGCAAGGCTACTATCGCAATACCATCGCGAACAGCATCGTGCGACACCTGCGAGGTCGATTATCTGCTTCTCGGCACTCGCTTCCGAGGCAAACTCGAAAAGTTGCTCACGCACTGCCATCCCGACACCATCGTCCTGGGAGCAGAGCTGACACGCCTGCGCGCCCGACAATATGCCGACACGGCTGCCGTCCGCGGAATTCCGGTAATAAATCTCCACTAAAGTTCGTCGGGGATGGCGCTATAAAGCGTCGCAAGGACGTCATCATCGAGCATCTCGCGCGGCACAAGCACCAACCGACGCTCGCGGTCGATAATTCGGACAAGTCCGTCGCTTTCGCTTACCGATCTAAGCTTATCGAGCATTACACTCGCGATTTCAGCCCCGGCGACATCGTACAAACACAAGCGCCCATTGAGCAGCATCGCCGACGACACACTCGCCGCCTTCACGACCTCGGGGCGCATGGCCGACGATAGCACGGCCATGGTCATCGATAGCGGATACACAATCAGCAAGAGCATGAAGCCGACAATGGCAACACGCAAGTCGACTGCAAAGCCGACCGCAATCACAGCCAAAGCAATAAGAGCAACCCACCACAAGCCCCACAACTTCGCACGAGCTATGTAGCTGAAATAAGCTGCCACAAGCCGACGCCGGAGAGCGTCAGCTGTGGCAGCTTCATCTTTTTCTATGTCGTGTGGACTATTGTCCGACATACATCACTTTTTGATACCGTCGCGTTCGAGCAAAGCGTCGATCTGCGGGTCGCGACCACGGAAGCGGCGATAGAGTTCGGCGGGGTCTTCCGTGCCACCGCGCTCGAGGATATTTGTGCGGAAGCTATCGGCCGTGGCGCGGTCGAAGATGCCGTTTTCTTTAAACATGGAGAACGCATCGGCATCGAGCACTTCAGCCCACTTATAGCTATAGTAGCCGGCGGCATAACCACCCGAGAAGATATGGCTGAACTGCGGCGACGTCATAGCGCCTTCGACGGGAGCGAAAATTTTCACTGATTCGATAGCGGCATTTTCAAAAGCTACTGCATCGTCGACCGGAGCGGTGATTGTGTGCCATGCCATGTCGAGATAGCCAAACATCAGCTGGCGCATACAAGCGTAGGCCGCACCATACTGCTGCGAAGCAATCAGTCGCGAAATGAGCTCGGCCGGAATCGGCTCGCCGGTCTGATAGTGGCGAGCAAAGCCGTCGAGAAACGCTTTCTCGGTCATGTAGTTCTCGTTGAACTGCGAAGGCAGCTCCACAAAGTCGCGATAGACAGACGTGCCCGAAAGCGAGCTGTAGTGAGCCTTGGCGAGCAGGCCATGGAGCGCGTGGCCGAATTCGTGTAAGAAAGTCTCTACCTCGTAGGGCGTCAGCAGCGACGGTGTGTCGGCCGTAGGTTTGGTGAAGTTCATCACAATCGTCACAATCGGACGATGGTCCACCCCGGCCTTATCGACAAACTGGTCGGCAAAGCCTGTCATCCACGCACCGGGGCGCTTCGATGCACGCGGGAAGAAATCAGTGTAGATAACACCGACAAAATTACCTTCGGCATCAGTCACGTCGAAGGCTTTCACGTCGGGGTGGTAGACTTGAATTTGGTCGTTCAGAGTAAATTTCAAGCCATAGAGGCGAGTGGCAAGGCCAAACACGCCGTCGATCACATTGTTAAGTTCGAAATAAGGACGAAGTTCTTCCTCGTTGAAGTTGAAGTTGGCAGCCTTGTATTTGTTGGCATAGTAAGAGTAGTCCCAGGGCATGATTTCAACGGACTTGCCTTCGAGCTGAGAAGCAAATTCGCCGAGAGCAGCCATTTCGGCCTTCATCGGACCGATATAAGCATCGCGCAGGCGGTCGAGCAGATCGTAAACGCCGGCAGGTGTCTTGGCCATAGTAGTCTGTAGCGAATGTGCGGCATGACATTCGGAGCCGAGGAGATTGGCAATCTGACGACGCACGTCGGCTATTCGCTTGAGGATTTCCACATTATTATATTCGCCCGAGGTGTTGCGACCCGAGTAGAGGCGCCACATCTTCTCGCGGAGGTCGCGACGCGACGAATATTTCATGAATGCCATGTAGACAGGCTGGTCGAGCGTGAAGAGATACTCACCGGTGCGACCCTTGGCAGCGGCGGCATCGCGAGCTGCAGCTATCGAGCTTTCGGGCAGGCCCGTGAGGTCGCTTTCGGCCAACCAGATTTCATACGATGGCAACTCCTTGAGCACGTTTTGGCCAAACTGAGTAGTCAGCTTTGAGAGTTCGGCCGACAAGCGGCGATAAGTCTCGCGGTCCTCGCCTTGGAGGTTTGAGCCGTTGAGAGCAAACGAATCGTAGGTTTTGCGCAGAAGCATCTGCTGCTCGGGAGTGAGAGTGAGGCCTTCGCGAGCTTCCCACACAACCTTGACACGCTGCCACAGACCTTCGTTGAGGACAATCGAGGTCGAATAGTCGCTGAGTTTGTCCGATGCGATGATCGACAGGTTCATCATCTCATCATCGGCATTGGCCGACAGGAGGGGGAAGAACACATTGAGAACGCGGTTGAGGTCTTCGCCACAAGCTTCGAGAGCTTCGATGGTGTTGGCGAAAGTAGGCGGTTCGGGGTTGGCGACTATGGCGTCAATCTCGCCTTTGGCCAGCTCGATACCACGTTCGATGGCGGGCATCCACTGCGAGTTGTCAATCGACTCGAACGGAGGAGTCGATTGCACAGTCTTGAATTCTTCAAAAAAGACATTTTGAGCGTTTGTCATAACTGCTGCAAAAATTAATAAAGCGGATAAAAAATAACGCATTTTATACAATTATGTGATTATTTAACAGATTTTTATAATCTCACTCCGGCTCGTCGCCGTGCGCTCGAAAGTAACGCAAAGTTAGCTAAAATTTTTATATTACGAAAATTAGCAGTAACTTTGCGGCTGATTTCAATAGATTTACAATTTTCTAAGTAAAAAAGGTTTCACATTATGAGTATCACAGGAGCTCTCAACCTACGTCCCAAGCTTTGGAGCGCACTGAGCAACTACTCGACCGAACGTCTACGCGAAGACGTCATCGCCGGCATCGTAGTCGGCATCGTGGCACTGCCCCTTGCCATCGCATTTGGTATCGCATCAGGCGTAAGCCCCACAATCGGTCTTATCACAGCAATCATCGGCGGCTTCATGGTGTCGTTCTTCGGCGGCTGCTCGGTGCAAATCGGCGGCCCCACAGGTGCGTTCATCATCATCGTCTACAACATCATAGCACAATTCGGCCTTACGGGCTTGGCCGTAGCCACAGTGATGGCGGGCGTAATCCTCGTCATCATGGGTCTGTTCAGGCTCGGTACGGTCATAAAGTTCATACCCTACCCGATTGTCGTAGGCTTCACGGCCGGTATAGCCCTTACGATTTTTTCGACTCAAATCAACGACTTCTTCGGCCTTGGCCTGACCGACATTCCCGGCCAGTTCATTCCGAAGTGGGGTCTATACCTGCGCAGCTTAGGCTCGATTGACATTACCACACTGATTGTCGGCCTCGTGTCGCTCGGTATCATCATCGGCGCTCCGTTCATTTCCAAGAAGTTGCCCGGAGCCTTGCTGGCCATCATCATCGTGACAGCCGCCTCGTGGCTCCTCTCGACGTTCACCGATTGGTTCCACGTCGAAACGATTGGCGACCGCTTTGGCGACATGCCCACCGACATACCACTGCCCCACGCCTTCGCACTCGACATGGCCACCATCAACCTGCTGCTGCCCTCGGCCTTCACCATCGCCGTACTCGGTGCTATCGAATCGCTGTTGTCGGCTACCGTGGCCGATGGTGTCACCGGCTCGCGCACCAACTCAAATACCGAGCTCATCGGCCAAGGTATTGCGAACATCACCGTGCCATTCTTCGGCGGCATACCCGTCACCGGCGCCATAGCTCGCACCATGACCAACATCACCAACGGTGGCCGCACACCTGTGGCCGGCATCGTCCACGCTCTGGTGTTGCTTCTCATATTCCTGTTCATGATGCCGCTCATCAACTATATACCGATGGCCTGCCTCGCCGCCGTGCTTATCATCACGGCATACAATATGAGTGGCTGGCGCACCATCATCGGCATCTTCCACTCGCCCAAGAGCGACATATCAGTACTACTCGTCACCTTCTTCCTCACCGTAATCTTCGACCTCACCATCGCCATCGAAATCGGCTTGCTGCTGGCAGTCGTTCTGTTCCTTCGCCGCGTCATGGAAAATACAGAAGTCAAAGCATACTCCGGACAGCTCGACGTCAACGAAGGTACGGATAGCCCCAACCACGAGGTACTCGATGTGGCCAAAGGTGTCAGCGTCTACGAAATCGACGGCCCGTTCTTCTTCGGCATCGCTACGAAATTCGACGAACTCATGCGCTCGACGATGCACAACAAACCTGTCGTTCGTATTATACGCATGCGTAAGGTCGCATTTATCGACGCTACCGGCCTTCACAACCTTGAGATACTGATCAAGTCGTCGCAAAGCGAAGGTATTCACATCGTACTTTCGGGCGTGCGCCCCAACGTACGCGAAGTACTCGAACATGCCGGCATCGACCGCCTCATCGGCGACGACCACATCTGCGACCATATCACCAAAGCTGTGGTAATGGCCAATGCAATAGCCAATCAGACACCTTCAAATAAAAAGGTTTAATTTGTAAGCATTTTTTAACATTAGCGCCAAAACTCTATATTTCAATTAGTTAACTGCAAAATTTACAAAATGTCGCTCAAAACGGCAAAAAATAATCATAAAAATATTTTTCAGTTAAAAAATAAAGATATAACTTTGTGGCGTTTTTGAAGCACTAAACAATTGTTTAACATTTAATCAAAAAAGAAAATGAAAAAGTTACTTCTTTTACTTGCTGTAGCTTTCAGCGCATCGCTCTTCGCTTGCGGTGGTGACAAGGCTGCTGAAAACAACGATTCAACCGCTTGCTGCGACACCAACAAAGAATGCTGCGAAGCTCCTGTTGACACCACAGCTGCTGACACCACAGCTACTGACACCGTTGTTGCTGACACCGTTGTTGCTGAATAAGCAAAGCTTACAGACGAAAGTAAAAGTCGACCAAATGGCCGGCTTTTCTTTTTTTATATACCGTCAGCAACAGACCGAAAACATAACGAGCCATTACTTTTCCGGGTTTCCTTGCGCATTTCCTTGCGCATTTCGAATGTTTTTGTGCGAACAAATCATTCGAATGTTTTGTTTTTAAAAAAAATATATTTAACTTTGCAGCGCAATCGCGAAGAGATTACGCGATATCCCCCTCTCCCACCCCACTATTTTCCCAATCCAAATCGTTTTAACAGGCTTATTGCATAGTTCGACCTATGCTTGCAAAGCCAAGAAGCGAACACCTAACGAACTACATTCGAAGCACTTTGATGCAGACTGCCGCACACGACCGGCAGTGCCGCTTAATCAAATTATTTATGTATAATATCACCGACTTGAATTCAATGGCCGACGCTGAGCTGAAACAAGCTGCCGAAGCCCTTGGAATTAAAAAAATCGATCTGTCGAAGCGACAGGAACTCATCTACCAGATACTTGACGAGCAAGCCATAGCCGGCGCAGCTTCTAAAGCTGCCGCTCGCAAGAAAGCCGATGAAGAGCCCAAAAAGCGCGGACGCAAAAAGAAGGACGACGCTGCCGAGCTCGCTGCCGGCGCCGACGAAAAGACCGATAAAAGCAAGAAGCAGAAAAACAGCAAGCCGAGCAAAGCTGAAAAAGCAGCCCCGGCTGAAGCACCTAAAGCAGCCGAGAAGGTCGAAGAAGAGACAGCCGAGCTGCCTAAAAAACGTCGCGGCCGACCTAAAAAAGAAGCTAATTCAGCCGAACAGACTGACAACAATACCACATCTGCTACAATAGAAGGCGCGGCTCCCGCAGTGTCGGAAGAATCGACCGAGCAAACAGATGCACCGGCTAAAGTCACAGAAGCCTCAGCCGAGCCGGCCAAAGAACCGGCTCAAGAAGCCCAGACCGAGACGCCCAACGCTGAAAAGCCTGCACAGCAACCTGAGATCCATCCCAAAGGTGATTTCAGCTCTTTCTTCCCTCGAGGAGAAGGCCGCAAATTTGTTCCGCGTTCGCAACAAGAGCAGCAGCAGGACCGCACCCAGCAGCCTCGCCAAGCACAGCAACAACCGCAGCAACCGCAGCAGATTGTACTTACAGAGCCCGGACAACCTCAGCCGCAACAACAAGGCCAAGGCAAGAAGAAAAAGAATAAAAACAACAATAACGCAGGCCAGCAAATCGTTGCCGACCAGCGTCTCAACCCCAACAATCGCTACAACTTCGAAGACATTCTCGAAGTGCAAGGCGTGCTCGAAGTCGAACCCCAAGGCCACGGCTTCCTACGCTCGTCGGACTTCAACTACCTCGCTTCGCCCGATGACGTATTAGTAAGCCAACAGCAAATCAAATCGTTCGGCCTCAAGACCGGCGACGTCGTTGAAGCCATGGTACGAGCTCCTCGCGAAGGCGAAAAGTACTTTCCCCTGTCGCGCGTGCTCCGCGTCAACGGCCGCTCGCTCGAATTCATCCGCGACCGCGTGCCGTTCGAGCATCTCACTCCGCTCTTCCCCGATGAGAAATTCGACCTCTGTAGCGGCGACACCTGCAACATCTCGACCCGAGTCGTCGACATGTTCTCGCCCATAGGCAAAGGCCAACGCGCACTGATTGTAGCTCCGCCCAAGACCGGTAAAACAATCCTGCTGAAAGACATCGCCAACGCTATTGCTGAGAACCATCCCGAGACCTACATCATGATTCTGCTCATCGACGAACGTCCCGAGGAAGTGACTGACATGAGCCGCAGCGTAAATGCCGAGGTGATTGCATCGACATTCGACGAGCCTGCCGAACGACACGTCAAAATCGCCGGCATCGTCCTCGAAAAGGCGAAACGCATGGTCGAATGCGGCCACGACGTAGTGATACTTCTCGACTCGATTACCCGCCTGGCTCGCGCTTACAACACCGTGTCGCCCGCTTCGGGTAAAATCCTATCGGGCGGTGTTGATGCCAACGCCCTGCAGAAGCCCAAACGCTTCTTCGGCGCGGCACGCAACATCGAAGGCGGCGGCTCGCTCACCATCATCGCCACCGCTCTGACCGAGACCTCGTCGAAGATGGACGAAGTGATTTTCGAAGAATTCAAGGGCACCGGCAACATGGAGCTACAGCTCGACCGCAAACTCTCGAACAAGCGCATATTCCCGGCTGTCGACATCATGGCCTCAAGCACTCGCCGCGACGACCTGCTGCTTCGCTCCGAGACGCTCAACCGTATGTGGATCTTGCGTCGCTTCCTCTCCGACCGCAACTCCATCGAAGCTATGGAATTCATCAAAGACCGCATGGAGCGTACGCGCGACAACGACGAGCTCCTGCGCACTATGGACCAATAATCAACGTTTGTTTAACTCATTTTTCAGAAAAAAGGAGGTGTCTGCACCGATTTAAAAGTAATAATTGACTTTTTAACTCTGCAACTTTGCAAAATTTCGATGATTTTGGCAGAAAAAATTTGCCATTCAAAAAATTATGCGTAATTTTGCCCCGCTAAAATATAAGCATCTCATTCTGACAATCAAAAAACAAACTATTAATATGATTATCGTACAAGTAAAAGAAGGCGAAAACATCGAACGCGCACTCAAGAAATTCAAGCGTAAATTTGAACGCACCGGCATCGTTAAAGAACTCCGCAGCCGTCAGGCTTTCCAGAAACCCTCTGTAACCAACCGCAAGAAAATGATGAAGGCGGTTTACGTTCAGAAGCTGCGTTCGGTTGAAGAATAATTTTTTCGTCGTCTGACGCAAAAAATCGCAAATTTATTTGGAAATTAAAAAAGGTTTGCCTAATTTCGTGCCATAGTCATCGAGGATAATCTTCACCGCGAT
>CAYSQI010000008.1:0-74988 GCA_964433215.1 uncultured Bacteroides sp. | reverse complement strand
CGGGCGTCACGACGTCTGCAAAGTTTGGAGCGGGTCGTTATGAAGATAGGACGATGGCGCGGACGTTGTCGAAGCGATTGTGCTTGAGGTCATCGGGCGAAATCAGGAAGTCCAGGACGCCGCAATCGCAGAAGTTAAGGTTGAAATCGTCGTCTTCGTCGGAGTCGATTTGCAGTAGAATTTGCCAGTCTTCGAATGGCGGGTCCCACGTCGTCCACTCGCGGTGTGTCGGCTCGGCAAAGAGAGCGTGCTCCACGGTCAGCGGTTCTCTTTCGGCTCGGAATTCGATTTGTCGCTCAGCCGGTGATACGGGGTCTTCTTCGTCGTCGACCAGAACGTTTCTGACCAAATCATCGCACGACGGGAAGTATAGTACGCGCACTGCATCGGGGTCGCTGATGTAGCCGGAAATGTCAATAGAAGCTTCGAAGAAGCCTAAGTAGTGATCGATTTTTGCGAAGAAAGAAAGTAGGCCTTTTTTGGGTAGCGTGGTCGGGATGCCCGTGTTAGCGAGCTCCTCGAGGTTGATTTGGCAGATGAAGTTGTAGTTGTACTCCTCACCGTCGTTTTCGTCGATGTAGGAAGGGAAATTAAAGTCTTTCGGTAAGTCGGGGTCGCCCCAAAAGCGTGACGCGCCCGAGTCGAGCGGCTTGTCGGGCTTTGTGATTTTCAGGTAGATAGGTTGCATGATTTAGTCCTCCTCAATTATGTCTTCAGGTTCCCAAATGGTGTTCATTAAGTCAATAGCTTCGACGACGCCATGCCCGGCGGCAGTGCTGAGTAGGTCGTAGTAAAGTTCCATGTCTTCCAGGAACGTCTCGGGGTCGTTGTTACGTGCAATGACCTCCATCCACTCCCAGCCGAAGTAGTTGTCCGGCGCCAGGCATCCGAGTTTGATGCCGTCGAGGAGCTCTTCTTGGAAGGCGTCGATATTGTCAATCCGAGCAGAGCCCCAGTCGCTGTATTCCGATAAGAGGGCTTTTGCGACGTACAGCCCGGAGTTGCCGGCTTCGATGGCCTTGTCGATGAAATGGAGAATCTGCTTTTTGTGCTTGGTGAGCTCGTGGTGCTCGACTCGTTCGTTTAATTCGTCGTAGCTGAGCTTTGCAATCATGCTCCATAATTCGGCGTACGAGGGCAATTCGCGATAGGCGAAAGACAACTTCAGCGAGTCGGAAGACAGGCCGGGGTTGTTGATAGCGAAGACATCAGTGAGGACTTCGCCATCGAGTTCGACGACGTATTTGTTGCCTGCCCAAAGAAGTGTCACGGAGTCGACGTCAGCGGCTACTAACTGAACGCGTCCGCCGTCGAGCGGGTCGAGGATTATGTCGATGGTTTCTTTTTTGGAAAGGTCGATGTCGGTGTAGTAGAGGGTGTCGTAAGAGTTTGTTACAGACATGTCGCGAGTGATGTGGGTGGCAGTGATGCGCAATTCGCGGGCGATGCGCGACTTGTCGTACTCTTTGTTTTCGACAGCGTTGACGCCGGGTGGTGCGATTTTATCGGCGGCTTCTTCGAGCTCTTGGCATTTGTAGAGGCAGTCGACAAGCGAGTTGCGAGCGTCTTCGAAATCTTGCGGGTCGAGCGAGCATGTGTCGCAGGCGAGCGAGAGAGATTTGCGCAGCGCGAGGTATTGCCGGTCGTCCGAGAGATGACGATTGCGAGCGAAAGCCGCTAAGTTGTCGATGATTTGCTTGAATAAACCTTCGAATGTGTCGTTATATTCGAGGTAGATTGAGCTTTTTTCAATCAGGGAATATACCGTAGCCAAGTCATTGTCCTTAGTGCAGACGAAACGGCTCTTGATGACAAAACATTTGTATTCGCTTTTCCACATAGCTGTTGCAGTTGTGAGGGCTGTTAAATCAATCAAATATGACTCTCGGATTCATCTCGGCCGGCGATTTCCATTCTATGCCGTGCTCGGCCAGAAAGTTTCGTTTTACCGGCCAATACATGAAGCAGAAACCCATGCCGCGCGGCTCGTCTTTGAGCGCTGCGTCGCATTTCTTTTCGATGCTGTAGATGACGTCTTCCCATTCTTTGCTGCGCTCGACGGGGTCGAAGTGCAAGAGTTTCTGATACTTGTCGCAATACTCCTCCATGCTGATCGAGGGGTCGATGAAGTCGCGAAGCATGGCCAGATCGGCGAGGTTGTCGTCGTCGGAGGGGTCGAGCTCGCGGATATAATCGCGCACTTCGATACAAAAACGAGGGGTGACGGTCTCGTCCATTTGGTCGAGCATATTCGAAAGGAGCGAAGCTTTTTCTTGGGGTGTGTCAAATTCGTCGGGCACAGTTTCCGGCAACGACTTCATCAGCGCAAAGGCCTCTTTGCCCAATTCAATGTTCTTCCAACTCTCGCCGAAAGAGTTACGATTGCTAATCATCGTTTTGAATAAAGCGGCTAATTTTTCAATTTCAGAAGTCATGGCTTGTAGAAAGTTTGTCAAGATATAAAGTTAATGTGTGTCGCGAAATTTTTCGACCACACACTCGCGGAGGAGCTGAGCCATTTCGCAGAAACGAGTGCAGACGTCAAAAACGTTGCCGTTTTCATTATAATTATAAACGGCGCACATGTCGCAAAAATTGTGTTTGTCGCAATTTTTGCATTTGATGTAGTCATGGATAGTTATTGCACGAAGTTTGTTGGCAAGGTCGCTTGTCCAAGCGTCGGCCAAGGATGTCGAACTGATATTGCCTAGCTTTAAGCCATTCCAACCGGGGCACGGGTATATTGAGCCGTCGGAGTCAATACATATCGAAGCCGAGAGAATGTCGCACATGGTGCGGCGTCGGGCATATCGTTTTGATAAAGCATCGTCGAGAGTCGCAGACATGGCGATGGCGCGGGAGTAGAGCGGATTTGCTTCGAGGTAAAAGGAGAGTGCTTCTTTCACCTGCTTGAGATTGAGGCGCGAGCTGAGGTTGTCGCGGCAACCGTCGCAACCGGCCATCATCATGAAGTCGAAATAAATGTCAAGCCCTGTCAGGCGAGCGTAGCGATGCAGGTCGCGCACGGTGGGGAAGTTTACGTCCATGACCGGGCACGAAATCATGGCCGGAATGTCGTTGCGGACCAAAAGTTCGAGGTTGCGCTTAGTCTTGGCAAAAGAGCCTTTGCGCTGAGTGATAGCCTCGTGGATATTAGCGTCGGTTGAGTAAAGCGACACTTGTATGTTGAACACTTCCAGGTCTTTAAGCCTGACGAGGTCGCGTTCGGTCAGAGATAGAAGGTTGCTTTGCAGCAGAATCATCAGGCCGAGTCGCTTGCATTCCTCCAGGATGTCAAAAATGTGTGGATGCAGCAGAATTTCGCCACCGGAAAAGACGACTTTCAGGCCCTGCATGGCGCGATATTGCTGTAGGATGTCGAAAACCTGCTCTTTTGAGAGAGCTTTGCACTTGTCTTTTTTAGCATTTGGGAGGTAGCAGTGGATGCAGCGTTCGTTGCAGGCGTCGGTCAGCTCGATTTGCAAATTGCGCAAGTAAGGTTTTTCGTCGGTCGGGTTGATTCCGATGGGAGGAAAATCGTCGAAACGGCGTTCGATGTCGCGCTTGTTGGCGTAAGAGAATTTGCGTTCGGCCGGCATCGAGCGGCCGTCGATGTCGATGAGCCAGGCCTCGTGCATCTGCAGTAAAGTGGCGTATGCCTTCGAGGCGTCGAGCGAGTCGCCGTAAAGGCTGACGAAACTGTAAGTAGCGTCGGCTGAGTCGGTGTCGAGCCATTCGAACTCGGCTATCGGGAGCTTTGCGTGAATGTGCGAGACTTGATTTTCCAAGTAGAAATACTCGGGGAGCCGGCGCACGAAGGTGTAGCGGTTCAGTCGGAACTTGAAATCATCCATTGCGTGAAAATAATTCGGAAAGAGAATTCTGGTCGGGCATATTGCCTTTCATCGACTTTTGATAAGTGTCTTCAATCACTTTCAAGAACGGATATCTGCAGCCGTCGGCGACGGGGCATTTGTCGCAATCGAAGCAAGTCGGCGAGTCGATGGCCGCAAGCGCTCTGTCGGGATGGGCGAGGAACGAGCGCGCAATCAGATAGTCGCGCGAAGCCGTGTCGGCCACTGTGTTGCCCCGAAGGATGTCGAGCATTCGTTCGTAGTAAGGTCGAATGGGGCGTTGATTCGAGCGGCAGTAGTCGATGTACGCTTCCAGGCATTTGCAGGCCTCGTCGCGATGGCGTATCTTGACGTGTAGGAATAGCAAAAGCAGATGCCGGTTGACAGTGTTCATCGGATTGGAGTTGCGCGGGAATAGTTCGATTGCTTCTTTGTCGAGTTGGCTGAGATAGTCGATTGTTTCGAGGCATTCAGCATCGGAAAGAGAAGCAAATCGAAATAGCGGATTGACGCGGTTTTCGGTCAGCTGCATGTGGGTGATGCGCCTGTTCAGATTGCAGAACGTATGGTCGATTTCCGATAGCCCTGGCACGACAATGTGTAAGGCGGGAAAACCGAGGAACGAGTTGTCGCGGATATAGATGTCGTAACCTTTGTCGATGATCCAGCGGCAGATGTTGTTCAAATCTTCTCGGAAATTGCGGCCGACAGGTATTGATGTGTGGCCGGTGTATGAATACGACGGGGCTGCGGTGAAGAAGTCGGCGTGCTGACGGCCACGGCCGTACATCAGGCTGCGTTTGAATTCATTGAACAGGTCGAGCCGCTCGCAGGCGTTGACGTCGTTCTCAAAGGTAAGAGTTTCGGCGGTGTAGCCTTGGAAAATTTCGGTGTAGCAACGTTCGAGTGCGATTTTCGGGTCCAAATCGGCGCCCAGATGCAGGATGTATTTTGATTTGTCGCGATTGAAAAGGAGCAAAGCCAGCACCGGGAAGCCTTCGCCCAGCGAGTAGTCTTTGACGTAGAAATCCATGCCGTATTTGTCGCGAAGTTCGTTGAGCCGATGCAGCACGTCGGTGTCTTTGAACACCTCGAGCGGAACGTCGGGGGGCACGATTTTGCGGCGATACATCTCTTGGATGCAGTAGCGTTCGAAAATCTCGCAAAAGCCCTGGATGAGAGCTTCTTCGCGGATGTTGCCTGCGCACATGCCGTTGGAGCCGTTGACCCAGCGGATGAGCGAGTAGGGGACTTGCACCACTTCGTCGTTGTTGACGTGGTAAAATGGTAGCCCCACGCCTTCGATGGTGTCGGCTCGGACGCCCTCGGGCGGTAATACGCGCGGTGTGAATTTGCGAACGGCTGCCACGGCCTGTTCGTGATTCAGTCTGTAAGGAGCTTCGTCGGGGAAGAAGCGGCACGGTCGGCCTATGCTGGCGGGGTTAGGGTATATAATCACTCGATTCTGGAATCGTTCCATGAATTCGGCATATCCGCTGGCGAGTGCGTAATTCATGTTCATGCCCTTGCCGTTGGTACCGATTGACGAATCATCGTCGTCGTCCGACAGGAATATTCGGCAAGAGCAAAACATAGAGCCGTCGCCGAGGCGCATTTCATTAACGGGTAGGCCGTGCTCAGTGATTATATTTTTAATACGCCGGACTGTGCCGTCGGGCGTATCTGCTTTATATGGTTTCGTTGTCATAAAATTCAGCGACTAAGGATTTGATTTGTCTACGATAGTTAGGTTTCCAGTCGGGGCACCCGGTCGCCGAGCCATGCTGCTTGTCGGTGAAAAGCGAATTGTGAGGGCATCCGCCATTGCATAGCGGAGCCAGCACACAAGCCCGGCAATGAGAGTCCTTCAGCGGAGTCCATTGGTCCCACTCTTCGAACCAGTCGGGTTTCGATTGATGTTCGAGGTCGTCAGCGATGTGTCCGGAAATCCATTTCGTGTCGCCCACGGTGTCGAGGCATTTGTATATTTCACCGTTGACGCCAACTACGATGTCGCCGCGTCGGAGGCATCCGCCGGTAGGAGCAGCGTGAGGAAATCGGTAGCGCCACAGGCCGAGGCGGTGAGCGTACTGAATCAGCTGCCACTCGACGTCGGCAAATTCGGCTTCGGTGTAGATGTATTCGGAGACGGCTTCGGGAGTGTAGTTGTAGTCGATGGTTCGGCAGAATGCCAATCCGACACGGTTGCGAAGTTGGCTCGAGGCAATGGTGTCGAGTAGCGCCGGTATGTGGGTGGCATTTTTTTTGTCGATGGTCATGCGGATGGAGACGCCGGCACCTTCTTCGACGAGCGTCGTGATGTTGCGCCAAAGCAGCGGGAAGTAAGCTTTGCGCGAAGCCAGCGGTCGGCGCTGCTCGTGGATTTCAGCCGGTCCGTCGACGGTGATGATGTATCGGCGCACGTTCAAGTCTGTAATCAACTCGTGGCAACGCTTCGGGTTCAGAGCCAAGCCGTTTGTCGTGATGTCGGCTGAGTATTCGATGCCGTTGGCTTTGCAGAAGTCAATCAATGCAATTGACATATCTTTGAGCTTGTCGTAGGCCAGCAGCGGCTCGCCGCCAAACCATGTCACGCGCACTTTCGAGCAGGAGTCGACCTGGCGGTGCAAGAATTGCAGTATAGCGTCAATTGTCGTGTCGGTGATTGAGCTTTTGTTCTTGTCGCCTTCGAAGCAGTAGACGCAGCGCATCTGGCAATCTTGCGTCAGCAGAATTGTCAGGTCGATGTACGAGAGGTCTTCTTTGCCGCTTATGTAGCTTTGCTCCCATTCATTCTTCTCGTCTTTGAGAGCATCGACGATGAAGCCCAGGCGGCAGAGCGTGTCGCGCTGCTCAGTGTCGAGCGCGTCGATTTCGGCGTGAAGCGGCGAGTGGCTGATTACGACAGCGTTGCGCGTGAGAGTGTTGAAAATGACGAGTCGGTCTTCGCTGACGTCAATGTAATCGTTCCACACCGACCATTTGAGCCGGTCGGCGTTTGTCGGCAACGCATCGCTTGCTATTATCTTATTTTGTAATAGCAGTTTCATGGGTGTTGATATATTTTTTGAGCGAGCGTAAGTGGCCGAACCAATAGTCGAAGCGGTCTTGAGGCATGTCGCTGAACAAAATTGACAAGTTCAGCATCCCCAGCTTGGTCCAGTCTTGAATGCTATTGATGAGAGGGGTGATGATTGCGGCGTTGGTGTCGTAGTCGATAGAGCCTGGTACGGGCGAGAATTTGTTGATTGCTAACGAGGTGGGTCGAGTCTCGAGGATTAGTTGCTCGGTGAGCTTCAGGTCTTCTTCTTTCTCGCCGAAATAGTTTGCTATGTAGCTGGTGTAGAACGGGATACCTACTTTGTGGCACAAAGCTGCGGCTTGGCGGCATTGCTCGACGGTGATGCGCTTGTTCATTTTGTCGAGTATGCGTTGGCTGCCCGATTCGAAGCCGAAAAATAGCTTGATGCATCCGGCCGCTTTCAGCAGCCGTAAATAATCTTCGTCGACTTGATTGACACGTAAATTGGCCCACCACCGGTATGGCGAGCCTCGCTCAATCAGCGTTTGGCATACTTCGGTCCAGACTTTGCGAAAATTGCCGATGGAGCTGTCTTGAATGATAAAAGTGTCCACGCCGCATTGCTGAGCCACATGGTCCATCTTGCGGATGAAGTAGTCGGCCGAGTGGCTTCGTGCATACAAGAAGCAGTTGTGAGCGCAGAAGTTGCAGCGATACATGCATCCGCGTCCGAATGTAATAGGCATAGCCTTGTGTATCTCAGCATTCGAGATGAGATGCGATGGTTGTGAGTAGAAGTCCTTGTCGATAAGTTCCCAGTCGGGGAACGGCAGGTCGTCGAGGTTGGAGATGACGTCGGCCTTTTCCGTAGATTTTTTACCGGCAAAGTAGACGCCCTTGATTTGTTGGAGAGGCTCGCCACTGAGCAGTCGCATCAGCGGGAGCTCGCCTTCGCCGATGATGAGTGCGTCCAAGGGCATGTAGGCGAGAGTGATGTCCGGTAGCAGCGTCGGGTGAACACCTCCGGCTATCATTAGTGGCCGAGAGATCCCGGAACGCAGATACCGCTCGCTCAGGTCTATGAAAATATCGTTTGCAAATTGAAATCGTGCGGTGAAAAATGAAAAACCGACTACGTCGGGGGCGAACGATTGACACAAATCCCATAAATCGGCTAATGTGCGGTCGACGTCGCCGCGGTTGCATCGCAACATTTGCTGCATGTCGGCAATTTTCACCGGCACGCCATGTGCTTTCAGATAAGTAGCCAAGCCTACAATTCCCTCGGGCGCCCGCTCCGGCTCGTCGGTGAAATTACAATTTGTGTTGCCGATGTAATACTCCGACCAAGGGATGATGAACAACATGCGTTTCATGTGGCTTTGCTGAAAATCTGATTAATAAGGGCTTTTTTCTCTTCGACGGATTTATTCTTTAGTATATAAAGGCCACCGCCTTTAGCTTCAATCCATTTCACTATATGCTCCCAGTAGAGCTTGTTGCTATTGCATCGGTATGGATACCCAACCATGAAACGCTCGCGGAAGCAACCGCCGTTGCACGTGGGCATGAATTTGCAACTATGGCACGTTTGCGGTATCGGAGCCATAGCCGCGATGCGTTCGCGTGCATCCGAGCGTAGGAATTCGTCGGGTGTTTGTGTCAGGAAGTTGCCGATGACCGATTGCGGCACGTCAAATTCCGCGCACGAGAAGATGTCGCCGCCCGGGCTGAAGGCCAAGTAGCGTTTGTGGCAATCGGCTTCGCGCAAGCAAAGCGACGGCGAGCCCAGCAGCAGGTCGGCCACTAACTTCACGATGTCGGTGTTGTCGGCCGGTTGCGGGTCTGAGGCCCAACGGTCGAAAAAGCGTATCATTGCATCGGCATATTCTCGGTCGCTAATATACATCGGCGACGACAAGGTGTCGTTCGGATTAATCGGGAACACACGCGACAGGCGCACATTCATACCTCGCGCCTTGTAGAAATCATAGATGTCATCGATACGGCCGATGTTGTCCTTCGTCAGCAAGTTGATGGCACCGCATTTAATCCCGGCCGCCAATGCTCGGTCAATATTGGCCACGGCGATCTCGGTAGAATCCTTGCCCGATGGGAAAGTGCGATACTTGCTAAACAAATCAATGCTCACACCGACAAACCCGCCGAAGTGGTTCTTAATCAGCTCGTAAGTGTCGGGTCGGAGCAAAGTGGCATTTGTCTGAGTTCCGTGGCTCGTTTTGATGCCTTTACTTGCAAATAAGTCGTCGGCATATTTGATAATGTCGGGTAATTTTTTGGCGAGTAATAGAGGTTCACCGCCATGCCAGCATATCGTAAGACTTTTTGCGCCGACTTTTTCAGCGTATTCGCTTATAAAATCGAGACCGTGCTTAATCTCCGCATCCGACATTTCAAGCCCTTGGGCGTGGTTGTCGCGTCCATAACAATATTGACACGCCAGATTGCATTTCAGCGTGACCTTGAAGGTTACATATATATTCTTATATGAAGGCATAGCGGTGAACTAATCTAACTCAATCAAGCGGAGCGGGATGACCTTCGTTGCAGTGGTCACACCATTCAGCCTGAACTTCACTTGCGTCGAGACGTACGTCAAGTTCAGCGATAATAGCTTCATTCTGTACCATAACTGTATAGAATTAAAGATTATTCCTACTCTGTTTATGGCTTTTCGGATTCCGCCATTTTTTTTTCGACTAAATAGTATTCGCGGTTCGACCGAAAGCGTGAGCCGGTCAAAGGCCGATGCTCGAAGCTATCAAGCGACCGAACAGTCGGCAAAATTATACAAATAATTCGAAAAAGCAACAAAAAATCAACAAAAAATGGTTATTGACTGCCATTCAGTTTGCGAAAACAAAAGAAGAGTTCGCTGACAGATGAGATTGGCTTCTTCGATAGATGCCCGATTGGTGGAACTTTTATCACACTGTCAAACAATTAGTTGGCTGTTTTTCGGAATATACCTAATTGATTGAGGGTGGCTATGCAAAATAGCCACCCTCAATCAAGTCTAAACTTTATTTACCTTATCATGTGAGTCTATTATTTTAATCTGAAAGGAATTTTTGCTCTGATGTCGGTTGATGATGAGCCGATGTAGGCGGTGAAATTACCCGGCTCTGCGACCCATTGCCGATTAGTTTCATCATAGTATTTCAAATCTTCGGGTGATATCGTGAAAACGACAGTCGCCGTTTCGCCGGGATTAAGCGAGATTTTCTCAAATCCTTTCAATTCTTTGACAGGGCGAAGGATACTTGCTTTGTCGTCGCCGATGTAGAGTTGCACGACTTCTTTGCCCGCAACGTTACCGATATTGGTGACGGGTACGGTAATTACGAAACTTTCGCCTTGCGCGACTTCAGATACAGAGCTATGTGCTTTACCATATTTGAAATCTGTGTAACTTAAGCCATGTCCGAATGGAAATTTTGCGGGAATATTCTTTGTGTCGTGCCAGCGGTAACCAACGAGAATATCGTCCTTATAAACGACCTTGACGCTATCACCCGGATAACACAGAGTGTCGAAAGCATGTGCACCACAGTCTTCCAATTTTGCGGGATAGGAGAATGGGAGCTTACCACTGGGATTGACATTGCCTGATAAAATATCTGCAAGAGCATTACCGGCCTCGCTGCCCATATACCAAGCCTGAATAATGGCAGGGACATTCTTTTCCCACGGCATTTCGACAGCATTACCGCTAATATTCACCATTATCATACGAGGCTGCACGGCAAGAAGTTCGTTGATGAGTTCATCCTGTCCGAATGGAAGATTATATTGTTCGCGGTCGCCAGACTCGCAATCTTGGTGATGGTTTTTGTTGAGTCCTCCGACATAGATTATAATATCCGCGTTCTTTGCCATTTCGACAGCCTGTCTGCGCAGCGAATCGGTTACAGATTGAGGTATTACTTCGACATTCTCAAACATCGGACGGCCGGATTTGTAGCCCTGCGCATAGGCGATTTTATCACCATAAAGAGTTTTGAGGGCTGCCAGTGGAGAGATTTCAGTGCGCGGTTTCAATTCTGAAGAACCGCCCCCTTCGGTAAGCGAACGAGTGGCATTTTCTCCTACGACCAAAATCTTACCATATTTTGAAGCATTGAGTGGTAGGAGCTTTTCGTTACCAAAAGGCACGTTTTTAAGCAATACAATGCCTTCAGCAGCAATTTCACGGGCGACGTCAAGATGCTCTTGTGTATTGATTGAGCCGAAAGGCTTTTGTCGGTTCATCGATGTGCGGAAAATCAAGCGAAGAATTCGAGCAGCTTTGTCATTCACAGTAGAGATTGAAATCTCGCCACTTTGCAGTTGGGCAAGATAAGGGTCAGCAAGGTTGTAGTCGTTCCATGTAAAACTGCCCATTTCAGAAGTGAGACCATTGGTAAAAGACCCCATTTCGACATCGAGGCCACCGAATGCGGCTCCCTTTGTATCATGGACTCCGCCCCAATCTGAAACCACAACGCCATCCCAGCCCCATTCTTCTTTGAGTATTCTGTTGAGCATGAGGTCGTTGTGGCAGAGGTGCTCGCCTTTGTACTTATTGTATGAGCCCATGAAAGACCAAGCACCGGCATCTGCAGCAGCCTTGAAGGCCGGAAGGTATATTTCACGCATGGCTCGGTCGCTTACTTCCACGTCAATAAACGCACGCCATAGCTCCTGATTGTTCAAAGCGTAGTGCTTTACACAGGCTGCAACACCATTCTTTTGAAGATTGGTGATGTAAGGCGCGACCATTATGGATGCGAGATAAGGATCCTCGCCCATATACTCAAAGTTGCGACCGCATAGAGGTGTACGATAAATGTTGACACCGGGACCGAGCATCACGTCTTTCTCTCTATAGCGCGCTTCCTCACCGAGAGCCATTCCGTATTTTGCCGACATCTGAGGATTCCAAGTTGCGGCGAGGCAAGTCAGAGCCGGGAAAGCTGTCACTGAGTCAGTTGTCCATCCGGAATGATTCCAGTCATTCCAATTTATTTCCATTCGTACGCCGTGTGGGCCGTCGCTCCACCACAGTTCGGGAATGCCGAGTCGAGGGACGCCTGCGCTTGAGAACTTGCCCTGAGCATGGCAGAGAGCGACCTTTTCCTCAAGGGTCATGCGAGATAAAGCGTCCTGAACACGAGCTTCGATCGGCTGATTGTCGTCGAGGTAGACAGGTAAATCATTGGCCGACATCGTCAACTGAAAGGAGATGACGGCAGCGAGAGTAAATACTATTTTTTTCATTTTGATGAATCAATTTTTGTCAATACTTTTCGTTCAATAGGTTTGTTAATTTTTACATCAGCCACATGACGAATATCTCGTGATGACGCGCCAATCTTGAAACGATATATCCCTGAGGCTGTAACCCAAGAATTGCTATGTTCATTGAAGGAGGCCAAGTCGTTTTCATTAACTGTCAGAGTTAACGTTTCGCTCTCGCCCGGATTCAGATTGCGTGTCTTGGCAAAGGCTCTGAGCTCTTTCTCGGGCATATCAATTAGCTGTTCAGGAGCGGTAACATAAAGCTGCACGACCTCTTTGCCGGGATAGTCCCCGACATTTTTGATGGTAAAAGATACAAGATATTCTCTACCTTTCTTAATAATTCGAGGGGCTCCATAATCAAATTTAGTGTAGCTGAGGCCGAATCCGAACGGGAAAGCAGGAGTGATACCGGCCTTGTCGAAGTGGCGGTAGCCGACATATATACCTTCATCATAAAGGGTTTCATCAATATCTTTACCGGTGGTGCGCGGTTTATTCGGCGCCCAGAAACCATAGTGAGGCTGAGGCACGGCTATTTCACCACAAGGGAAATTATGAGATGAAGCGTGGTCGAAATAGTTTACCGGGAACGTCATCGGCAGTTTGCCCGAAGGGGTGACATCCCCGACAATTATATTGGCAAGCGCGTTGCCACCTTCCTGCCCGGGTTGCCATGCACAGATGATTGCATCGGCATAGTCTTTCCATGAGGCCGTTTCTATTACTCCGCCGATATTGAGAATCACAATAAGTTTTTTGCCGGCCTGATGGTATACATAGGACAAGTCCTTGATGGCCGAGATTTCGCCTGCTGTCAAATTGTAATCATCGTCGACCTGACGGTCTCTCCCTTCTCCTGCGTTTCTGGTTATTGTGAGTATTGCTACATCGCTCTCAGGCTCACGGAGCAACATCGTCTCTCTGATAACAGGCATCTCGTCGAAGGGATGTTCGCGTCCAAAATCAAGCATCACCATAGTGCGCTCATTGTAGAGCTTTTTCATGGCATAATCAAGATAAGCCAGATAGGTGTCTTTGAGTTTAGCATTTACTTCAAGACCTTTATTTTCGAGTCCGTCGTAAAGCTGAGATGTATAAGCTCGGTTTACATTGCCGGAACCGGTTCCTCCGCAAGTCATATCGTAGCTGCCATTGCCGTACAGAGCCACACGCTTGCAATTAATAGGCAAGACATCATCGTTTTTCAAAAGAATTATGCCTTCCGCAGCACCTGTGCGAGCTATTTCAGCATTTACATGGAGTTCAGGATTATTTGAAAAATTATATCCATTGTAGCGTGGTGTTTTTACGATATATTCGAGAATGCGTCGTACATTTCGGTCAACATCAGCCACTGAAAGACTTCCGGAGTTAACACCATCAATAATGTCCTTAACCTGAATTTCGCTACCCGGTGTCAGCAGATCGTTGCCGGCGTGAACTTGTGCGACAGTGTTGCGACGACCGATCCAATCAGTCATCACAATGCCGTCCCAGCCCCATTCGTCGCGAAGCACAGTCTGGAGCAGGTCATAGTCCTCCGAACAATATATCCCGTTGACTTTGTTGTATGACGACATGATAGTCCACGGATTAGATTTCTTCACCGTTATCTCGAAAGGCCGGAGATATATTTCGCGTAAGGCCCTTTGAGATATGACGGCGTTGTTGTTTTCTCGGTTAGTTTCCTGATTGTTAGCAATAAAATGCTTCACACTTGCGCCCACACCTTCCGACTGCAGTCCATCGACGTAGGCGGCGCCGATTTCTCCGGTAAGCAACGGGTCTTCCGAGAAATATTCATAGTTTCGGCCACACAAAGGGTTGCGGTGGATATTCATGGCCGGGGCCAACAAGACATCACAACCGTATTCTCGGACTTCGCGACCCATTGCTGCAGCCACATCACGAACATTATCTACGCTCCATGAAGAAGCAAGCAATGTGCCTGTCGGGAATGCTGTGCAATAATATGAACGTTCTTCGCCGTCGCGCTTGGGATTTATGCGGAGGCCTGCCGGGCCATCGGCAAGGATCGTGAACGGAATGCCGTACTCCGGAAAACAGACAGTCGGAGCAGCTGCGCCGGGCACATATTCCTTTGTATTGCCTACAAAACCCCAGCCGAACTCTGTGGAAGAGATAGAGCCGTTAAGTATGCGGGCCTTCTCTTCAAGACTCATTTTTGCCACGATGGAATCAATGTCTTCCGGACAAAAATTATCAGCCGACATCGGCATCGCTGAAAGCAATAGCCCGGCGAGTGGCAATGTTAGTTTTTTTATCACGTATAACGAATTTTTCATGATTGATTTAAATTTTTATGCAAAGATAAAGAGGACATCGCGCTGGAAATGTCCTCTTAAGTATCCGATAATGGTTATTTATGTATCAATCGCAGTTTTGAAAACAAATCGCAATACATGAGCTGCGTGTCAAGTCGTTGATATACTCTGATATAGCGTCCTTTCGGATTGACTTTGTATGTTCCATTATCTTCAATGTTCGGAGCCTTCGCAATTATATAATCAGAAGAAGCCGGGTCGCTCTCAAATCCGGTCTGCAATGCCGTAAGAAGCACCAAGGGACTATCGCCAAGAATATATGTCTCGCCCATGTTACCGCCCCACTGGTAAATTTTCGACATAATATTTGTCAGCGAATCAAAAAGATACTTTCCGATTTCGCCACAATCGGATAATTCCAAGTATAATCTTGACATCGGCATTATACATTGCCTGTAAGCATTTCGAGGTACTTGCCATATTGGAATTGAAGATTCATTAAATACGGCCTGCGCCCCTGGTATCGATAGGGCCAGATTGTATTCGACTTCTGTACCGCCGGGCGGCATTGGCGCGGTGTCTTCGTATTCTTGACCGCCAATCCATACAAGAGTTAGCCGATGAGCAATATCAGGATTTAACAATAACGCACTTGCGATATTTGTGAGTCCGGCACCGCACACTATGTAAAGCGGTGTTGCGACATCATCTCTGAGAGCTTCTGAAATAATGAGCCTTGCGCCTTCTGAATCTATTGGTGTGTCGTGATTCGTCATAGCGGTTGCAGCACCCGGCACGACCGGACATAAATCATTGGCATTTAACAATGCAAGTAGTTCGTTCGCCTTATCGCAAGCCGATTGTGCGGTGTTATCGCTATTGCCAAACCCGGAATTATCATTAAGATGAGAGCCGATAATTCCCCGCAGTTCTACGGAAGGCGAAAGTACATGATGCACCAACTGAAATAAACCGTCAGGGTCTCCACTAAAGTCATTGTCGATAATGACCCTCATTCTTGGAGTAAAACGATTAAGAAATTCCACTGATGGAGAGGTGGCACTCGCCATCAGTGGAATTATAAGCAGTATCGTGATAATCACTCTATTCATCGCGAGGCGAAATCATGAGGTTTCTGGAAAATCTCCGGGTACTTGTGTATGAAATACACGGGAGTACAACTCCATGCGTGGCAAGAACTGTTGACCGGGCTGAATCCGTATGCCGAAATAAAATCGTCGTTCGGGTCGTATGACTCCCAGAATGTATCGGCACCTTTCTGAACCATACCACCCCAGTAATCTACAAGATAATCGCGGGCTTCATCATACATGCCGGCAATGAGCATTGCATCAATCAGATAGTGTGTGCCATAAGGAGTGCCCGGCATAACCGTAGTGTTTGATGCGAGAGACGTACGTATAGCCTTTTGAGCCTCTTTCTGATTGAGGACACCGGCCTTTATCAGCCATGTCTGACCCAAAATGGATACCTGTCGGTCGTTGCCGCTGACAAACACTCCGCGTTTTGAATCGTATAGGTTCTTTTTGGCAGCGCGTTTCATTTTCTTGGAAAGAGCGGGCCATGATGCGACTTCCTTTTCCTTACCTAACATTTTGGCAAGTTCGTATGTCTGGTCAAGGGCAAAGATTGTGGCTCCTTGCATCGGTGTATTTACATCGAGGCCGTCGCGCCAATCGAAGAATAGCCATACATATCCTCCACGCTTATACTGATTGAAGATGCCGTTGTCCTCGACGTAGGTCAGAGCATCCTCGACCTGACGCTTTGCTACAGGCCAAAGGTCATTTGCAGTCACCATGTCGTTGGTGTCTTTGAGATATTCCAACAAGGTAGAATTCCACAGCAGGCAGTAGGTCAGACAGTAAGATCCGTATTGGGGATGTGGTGTAGGGTCTTCAAATATATTGGAGATAACTATTCCGTCATCGGCGGCAAGACCGGCAAAAAGATAAAGGCAGCGTTTTGTGAGGTCAAAGTTGCGGAATGAGTAACGGTTGGCAAGAGACTGGAGATAAAGGTCGCCCGACCAAAGGCGGTGGTCGCGTTTCGGCCCGTCTTCGAACACCGTCTGCATACATTCGCGCAGGGTCTCGACGCTGACGTCGTGTATATCGCGCATGATTTGCGGACACTCAGGCAGTAACTCGGTCTGTAGTTCGCCGGCAGAGGATACTGCAGTGAAGTGCATATCGTCAATCGCAAAATCGAAATCAGGCGAGGCACCAAGGAGCTCGATTTTCAGATAACGGAAAGCTACACGTCGTGGGATGGTGATATATTCGTCAACCTGAGTGATTGTTATAGTTTCATCTTGCATCCAAGCACGGCTGAGGCCACCGCGCCACGGGTCAAGCGGTGTGTTGAGCTCGGCAGGCATTTCAGCAAAAAAGAACTTAATACGCACCGGTGCATCCTGGCATCGATTGAGCGTCTTCGTATGGAAGGTGAAATAACCGGTGAGATGCTTGCCGAAATCAAGTGTTATTTCCTTGACATCCTTGAAGTTCTTACCATAGAGCATATCTTCCGGATTGCCAATCGTCTCATAACGCCAATGCTGATAAGCCGACGTGTCGTTTATCGCTTTTACAACTGATAGCGGCTTAATGACAGCCTTATGTAATTCAGGCTTTGATGCCTCGGCTATGTCCAACCAGCGGCTGCGCTGTTCGCCCCACATCGTGTCGGCAGAGGCTGAGAATGCAGTGGCGGCAACTATTGTCGCCACTGCAAATTGTTTCAGAAATGTCATCATAAGCCTACTTCACAAGAGCATCCTTAACCAACGGAAGTGTCCAAGAATAATCGTGACGATTGATGAGATCGAACCAATAGAAACCGGCCATGCCGCGACGAGAGCACTGTTCGCTGAAGAATGAGGCATATTTCGCAATTTCAGCCTCGTCGCCGCTTTGAGCGCCAAACTCGCCGACGACAACCGGCAGGCCCTTATTGATGAAAGTCGCAGACAAGCGATTGAATATTTCGGTCAGCTCGGACTCGTGAGCAGATTCCCAAGCAGGCTGTTGGCCCTCAGCGGGCGAAGTGAACGAGCCGGGAGCATAGACGTGCACGCCGATGATAAGGTGATTGGTAGCGACATCAGTCGGAATAGAGAAGTTTGCCGTAGTGCGTTCGCCCGGATTGGCGCTGTAGGTGTTAACTAACAGGTTGCGAGAGGCATTGTTGCCGCCGGTAGCTCGGACGGTGTTCACGAACGCCTGAGCAAGGCGATTGTGAGCAGCGTAGCCGGCATCGTCGGTCTCGCTCCAGCGAAGATGTCCGTCGAGCATTTCGTTATAGCCTTCGAACACGAGTTTGTCGCCGTAGCCAATGAAACGGGTAGCGATTTCAGTCCAGAGTGTAGTGAAGCGCGACTCGATAGCATCGATGTTAGAGGCATCGGCACGCAACCAGCACGAGTCGGCGCCGCCCGTATCGTGATGCACATCAAGCACGCAATACATACCTTCGTCGAGAATCCAGCCTACGACTTCTTCGACGCGAGCCATCCATATATCGCGTACGTGCCCGGCCTGGTCGATATTCTGCCACCACGTTACAGGCAGGCGCACAGCCTTAAATCCGGCAGCGCTGAAGGCATGGATAAGGTCTTTGGTAATCACGGGGTTGCCCCAGCACGTTTCGTAATCCGACGGATTTGTGCCGGCAAACCAAGTGCCGTTGGCGTCGAGAGTATTGCCTATGCAGACGCCCATTTTCATGTTGGCAACTGCCGTTGCGGCGAGTTCGTGACCTTGGGCATCAGTATCTTGCAAGCCGACTTGAGTGACGCGCAAAGTCTTTGTCAGACCCGCAGCTGCCAGTGTGATAGTGGCCGTGCGGCTATCCGCGGCAAGATACTTGTCGTAAGATAGTTTCAGATACATAGTGGTGGCATTATTAATCGTCGGTACGCCACTCGTATTTGAAAGTTTGAGCCAATCGGCATCGGATGTTACCGACCAGTCGACATTCGACACAATTTGCACCATTCGCTCGCCGGCCGAGCCTAACACTTCGATTGATTCGAGGGCAGTGTCGGTGTCGGGAAGGACAAAGCCGAAGGCCGGCTCCACATTGACCACGTCGTCGTCATCGCAAGCAACCAACAAGAAGCAAGCGCTGAACACTACGGCCAGAGTATATATAAATTTTTGTAGTTTCATTAGTTCTGATTTTTTTAAGTGTCGGCGGGCTATCATACCCACCGACACGTTCTGACGATTTATTTCTTAATTACCACTCGGAAATTGTCGAAATAGGTGCAAATATACTTGCCGATTTCGACGCCATTGGTGTAAATGCCGGTTTGACGGCTGACTTCCTGCAAATCGCGCCACTCTTTGTAAGTCTTCACTTCTTTAGTGAAGGCCGTCAGCGGAATAGCCATGGTAAACCACTGCTTAGCCGGAGTCTCGCCCGTAAGATAGTCGACAGTTGCTTGGCCTTGTGCGTAGTAGCTATCGCTGTCGAAGAAGCGGAATGAGAACGGCACTACGTCGCCGCCGACATAAGTCTCAATGCGTAGTTCGATGTTTTCGAGAGGTGTGTCGTCAGGAATTGACGTGGGCCAAGTAGTGTTGTCGAACACCATTACGCCCCACCACCAGATGTTGGCATCATCCTTCACGTTGCCATTGATACCCCAGCAACGGCCGCTCATAGGCGTAGGATGACCATCGATGATGCCGCCATTGTCGTTCGGATCAGCACCCCATGAGAATGACATAGTGGTCAAATCGCCACCATCTGCTACCAGCGAAGCATAGTCGTAGAATAGTGTTGTAGCCTTGCCGCTGGCAGTGATTACAGCAAGTTCGGGTATCGAACCGACAGTCGGCAATTTCGGTAGAGAGAACTGTATCTCGGTACCTTCAGCGTTTATCGTAAGGTCGGAGGCTGAGATGAGATAGTCGCCACAGACGTCGAGACCTACAACTTTCACGAAATTCTCACCCTTGATAGTAACAAGCGCCCCGGGGATAGGCATATCCGACGAGATAGACGTGATTTCGGGCATGGCGTAAGCGGCTCTGCTCCAATCCATAGCCGAACTATTGGTCTGGCACTGCACCACGAGAAAGCCTTCGTCAAGAAGTTGCAGAGGCAGCGTACCCGTAATCTGGTCGAAAGTCGAATTGACAGCAACATTAAGGATGTCTGTCGCATTGGCATAGGTCACGGTGTCCGATGCGATAAATACTCGCTCGAGGTCGTAGAAATTTTTACCTTTGATTGTGATATTGCCACCGGCTACAGCCACCAGCGAACCATCGTCAGCGACTTCTCGGTCGACAGCATATTCGGTCATCCACTGGGCGGGTGCCATGATGTGGAAGTCGTAGACTGCTTCACCATGGGAGGTGACAACGCGGATTTCGCCGCGTAACGATTGGTCTTCGGCACATAATGTCAAGTCCGAGGGTATCGTCACAATGATGTGGGTAGATGTAGCGAGGGTCGGATTGAGATAGACGGCTTGGTCGTTGATGTACACTTCTTTGCAACCGCCGAGGTTATAGCCTTCGATTACAATCATCTGACCGCGATTGGCTTCAGTGAAATAATCCGAATCGGGTGTAGTGGTAGTAACTCCGGTAATGACCGGTGTGCCACAATTATCATCGTCGTCGCTGCAAGCGGTGAAGCAGACAAGCCCCAACAGCATGACGGCTAAGTATTTAATATATTTCATGATGTTCAATCTTTAAAGTTATACGGTTGGGGTGCTTCTTTCAGCATCGGATTTTGGATAACATCGGTCTCGGGATACGGGAAGAATACGTTTCCGCTATTGATTTCGATGGTCTGCGACGGATATACGTTCATTTCCTCGTTGAAAATAAGCGATTTGCCGTCGTCGGATTTCTTGACATCATCGCAATAGACGCCGCGCTGCTGGTTGCGGAAATAATCAAGCATCTTATCGGGTTTCCACATGTACCAAGTCACCATGTCGTACCAGTTGCACCATTCGCCACCGAATTCGCAGCGTCGCTCGCGAATGATATCGTCGAGCGTGATTGACGCCTTCGGAGCGAGGCCGGCACGTTCGCGCACTTTGTTGTAATAGTCGAGGCCATCGCCACCGGCAAGAACTTCTTCGTTGCCCAGACAAGCCTCGGCATAAGTCAGGTAGGTGTCGGCTAAGCGGATGATGTATGTGTTGAGCGGCGAATTCATCGTGGCAATCTTGTTGTCGTTGTCGTCGCCGTTCTGTCCCAGCACACCCTTCTTGATGAACGATGCCGTATTGGTGTAGTCGTAGCCACCATTAGCGATGTTGATGTAGTCGTAGTGAGTGCCGGCCGTAAAGAAGCAAGCATCAAGGCGCTCAGTGTCGCCTTCTTCATACTGTTTCAGCATATCAAGCGTAGCCAGTGGGCCGCCCCATACGCCGTAAGCCGAAGTGCCAGAGCCGAGCAATTCCTCGCCGCCATTGAACGTCAGCGTTGAGATTATTGTATTCTGTTCTTGCCACGAACCCAGCGGCACCCATTGCATAGCAAGCAACGATTCTTCATTGTTGTTATACTTGTATTTAAATAAGTTGGCATAGTCATCGAGCAGGTTGCGACCACTCTTGGTGATTACATCGAGTGCATAGTGCTTGGCAAGTTCAAGATCTGAAGCATCGCGTGTCGATTTACCCCAGCCCGAGCGGCAAAGGTAGGCTTTTGCCAAAAGGGCTTCGGCCGCCCACTTGGTGGCGCGCCCCTGAGCAACGGGTGTGGCCGGCAGATTCTCGGCGGCATACGCAAAGTCGCGGATGATAAACTCAAGTACGTCCTCCTCGCGGTGGCGCGGAACGTTTGGATTCTGCGAAATTGCTTCGTTGTTCTCGCTCAAAATCACAGAGCCCCACATACGTAGCATGTAGAAATAAGCCACACCACGCATCAGACGAGCTTCGGCCACATTGCGACGAATAGCGACATCCGAGCAACCTTCGGCTCGGTTCATAGCTCCATCGATGACGGAGTTGGCCATGATGACTACAGTATAAAGGCCGTACCAACCTTCGGTCAGATACGTATCCATGGCCGTAACTTGGAAGCAAGTGAACGGCACCATAAACGAAGGGTTGTAGCAGTCGTTGGCTCGCATGGACCCACCGGCCAGACCGAGGTTGTTGTTATAGAAGAACCACGCACGATTGTAAAGCGGAGCTGAAGCAGCATCGAGAGCCGCGTCCGATTTATAGTAGTTGTCGATATTGTAGTCGCCTTCGGGCGTGCGGTCGAGAAAGTCGTCGCCGCACGAGGTTGAGGTCAGAGCAAGTGCGCCAACGGCCAACCCGCATATATATTTTGACAGTTTCATTTTAATTCTCAATTAATAACTGATTGACAAGCCGATAGTATAGATTCGTTGTGAGGGATAGCGAGCGAAGTCGATACCGCGGAGTTTCACATCCTGATTATATGCGCCAATCTCGGGGTCATAGCCCTTGTAGCCGGTGATTGTGAAGAGGTTTTGGAAAGTCGCATACACACGCAACTGCGAAATGTTTAAGCGCGACAGCAGGCTCTGAGGTAGAGAATAGCCTATCGAGAGGTTTTTGAGGCGCACATACGAACCATCTTCGACGAACCGATCGCTGACACGGTTGTTGGTATTAGCATCCGAAGCCGTGACGCGCTGCACCTTAGCCTGACCGGCATTGATGACATACATATTGTCGAGCGTGCGACCTGCTTCGGGGTCATAAAGGCCCAGACGAGCGAAGTCGGCATTCTTGACAAGCTGGCCTGTCATATTGTAAGGATTGGCGTTGAGTTCGTCAATATAATTGTAGACTTTGCCGCCAATAGCGCCTGTGAAAAAGAACGAAAGGTCAAAATCCTTGTATGTGAAGCTGTTAGTCCAGCCAAATGAGAATTTAGGCTCGGGATTGCCGATGTAGGTGCGGTCTTGTTCGTTGATGACTCCGTCGCCGTTGAGGTCCTTCCATTTGTAATCGCCCAGCCAGATTTCGCCTTCCTTGATAGTCTTGCCTTCGGGAATAGCGACGTAGCGACGATTGCCGGAAGCATCGTACATGTAGTTGCCATTCTTGTCTTTCATATAAAAATCCTCGGCAGTGTTGAACATACCATCAAGAACGTAGCCGTAGAATTGGCCAACCGGATTTCCGACGGTCGACATAGTATGAATTTGATTGCCGAGAATGCCGTTGATGCTCGACGATTCGGTGTAGAGCTTGGTAATCTTGTTGCGGTTGAGCGAGAATGTCAGATTCGACGACCAGGTGAAATCGCGGTTAGCGATGGGTGTGGTGTTCAACGTGAATTCGAAGCCCTTATTCTCCATAGCCCCGACGTTGATCCATGGCGCTGAGATGATGCTTTGGTCAGGAGTCGAGCCACCTGTCACGTACGAAGGTAGCGGAGCGTCCATCAGCAGATTGTCGGTCTTTTTGTAGTAAGCGTCAAATATGAATTCAATGCGGTTGTTCAAAACGGCGATATCTACACCGGCGTTCCACGACTTGGTCTGCTCCCATTTGAGGTCGCTGTTGGAGAAGCGGCTTTGGTAGTAGCCCGTGCCCCAGACTGTGCTGACAGTGCTGATTGGCGCGCCATAGGCATAGCTACCGGCATTCTGATTTCCGACGAGGCCCCAACCTAAGCGAAGCTTCAGATTGTTGAGCCACGTGCCGGTCGATTCCATAAATTTTTCATTGCTGATACGCCAAGCGAGAGCCACCGACGGGAACCAGCCCCAACGATTGTTCGGACCAAATGCCGAGGAGCCATCGGCACGGAGGGTGGCAGTGAGCAGATAGCGCGAGTCGAAGCCATAATTTACGCGACCGAAATACGATTCGATAGCGGTCTCGCTGACGGCTGATGAGTTTTTTGCTGTCGACGAGTCGCCCGAAGGCAGCTCGTGCACAGAATTGAATTTATAGCCTGTGCGGCTACCATTAAGATTTTCCCAGCGCGATGATTGGGCTTCGTGGCCAAGCATGGCATTGAACGAGTGTACATCGTTCCAAGTATGCGTATATGTAGCGTAAGTCTTGAACGACATATAATCGCTTTGCGACGACGAACGACTGCCTTCGCTTTGCTGGGTATATGTACCAAAATCGTAGAAAGGCACAAAGTAGTAGTCCTTCGAGTACGACAGGCTGCGACCATATTCCAACCGGATTGTCAAATCTTTGTAAGGAATGATGTCGAGGAAGCCGTTGATGAAAACGTCGGTACCTTTTGTATAACGCTCGCGAGTAAGAGCGTCGCTGACAGGGTTGGATAGCGGTGTGCCACCGGTGTCGATTTTCGACTTGTCGACATAGCCGAAGGTGCCGTCGGCATTGCGTACGGGCACTTCGGGATACTGCCGCACAGCCAGCATCAGTACGTTGTTGTCCATCATGTTGACACTACCCTCAATCGAATTGTCCTGCCGGCGAGTGGCGAGCGACGAGTTTACGCCGAATTTCAGCCACTTAGCTACATCGACATCGAGATTGACACGACCGGTAAAGCGTTCGAATGCGGAGCCGAGCACGATACCGTCTTGGTCGAGGTAGCTACCCGACACGGCATATCGGATTTTATCCGAGCCACCGCTGAGCGACACCTGATGGTTGTGCATCAGAGCGGTGCGGAAGATTTCGTCTTGCCAATTAGTGCCGGCGCCGAGGATAGCGGGGTTGCGAAATTCTTCGCGTTCGCCATAGCCAATAATTTCGGCACGGTCGTTGTAGAATGCGGCATATTGACTCAAGTCGAGTACATCAATTTTCTTAGGCAGAGATTGCCAAGCAACGTAGCCTTCATAGCTTACTTTGGTGCTATTGGCCTCGCCTCGGCGCGTCGTAATGATAACGACGCCGTTCGATGCGCGCGAGCCGTAAATAGCAGTAGCTGACGCATCCTTCAGTACTTCCATATTAACAATGTCGGCCGGGTTGATAGATGCGAGCGCACTGGTATTGTTATTGGTCTGGCCTTCGACAGCTACGCCGTCGATCACATAGAGTGGTTCGTTGCCGTTGAGCGAGTTCGTACCTCGGATAGCGACTGAAATACCGCCACCGGGCGTACCCGAATTGGTGGTGACTTGCACACCGGCAGCCTTGCCTTGCAGAGCTTGGTCCAACGACAGAGCGCCGGTCTTCTTGATTTCATCGCCCGACATCGATACCGTGGAGCCGGTGATATCGCTACGCTTCATCGTACCATAACCAACTACTACGACTTCGTCGAGCACCGATGTGTTTTCTGTCAGCTCGATAGCCATTTCGGCAGAGGTGATTCGTACTTCGCTTGTGTTATATCCGACATAAGAGACGACCAAAGTCTGACCAATTTCAGCAGATATGGTGAAATGGCCATCGAAGTCAGTCGGCGCCGCAATCTTGGAGCCTTTAACCACAATTGAAGCGCCGATTAGTGGTTCTCCGTCTGTTTTCGAGGTTACTGTACCTTTGATTACAGCCGCTACGGCCGACCCGCAGGTCAAGAGTAGCATTGCTATCATCAAGCACAAACCTCGCCATGTGAAACTGCGAGAGTTACTTTCCATGATGTTGTTGATTTAAGTTATTCATACGTTAATTTTGAGATTGATTCAGATGGATTTTTATCAATGCAAAAGTAGATGAATAACTTATGGGTGATGGTACTTTTAGGTATTGAAAAAGGTATTCAAATGTATTTATTCACTTGATGACACATTCAGCAACGGTTCCTGCGATGCTTCAATGATGGTCTCAAGTGTAGCGCGGTCGACTACGGCGCCCGTATGGCGATTGAAAAGGCCAAACCGGTCGGCGCCAATACCGCAATAGCCGTTGTCCCACACAAAGGTCAACGCGCCGCTCCGCCTGGCCGTACGAATCAGATAGTCGTAATAATACAGACGTGAGTCAAGCATGGGCGACTCTACACTCGTATCGAAGTAGCGTTGTGCGCCATACTCTCCGAGTACAATAGGCAGACCGATGTCGGTGTAGAGAGATTTGAGGCGATTGAATATATAGTCAATGTAATTTTCTTGCAAGCTACTCGAAATACCATATTGCTTGAACGGCTTGCCGAAATAGAGGTCAGTGCCCGCTGCACAATACTGGTAGGGGTCGTAAAAATGGACCTCAACCATAAGTCGACCTACTGCCGAGTCATCAGGGACAATGAGATACTTAGGGCCATAGTAGGAATTACAACCGTAAGTCTGCACGATAAGTACGCGCTCGCTATTCTTCCCGCCGGTCGTTCTGACAGTTTCGATAAATACACGATTGAAGCCATTCTGCACGTCGGCATATTCTTGGCAAGGCTCGTTCCAGTCGTCGGTTACATGCACTTCATTGGTTCCTGCAAAAAGCAAGCGGTCGTCGTAGTCGGCAAACGCATTTGCGATTGCCGTCCACAACCGTGCCTCCTTGGCAAAGACTTCGGCCGAATCGCAGTAAAAAGGATGGTTTTCAAGCCAATGTTCGTGATGAGTATTCAGAATCACATACATATCGTTAACAAAAATGCAGTGGTCAACAATCTCCTTCACACGAGCGAGCCAATCATCATCGATTGTAATGACATGGCCATCATCGTCGAAATGAGGATACCATCGCACCGGAATGCGGATAGCATCGAAGCCGGCAGCCGCCACCGAGTCCAAAATATCGAAATTCACTCGAGGGTTGTGCCATGCCGTCTCTGCATCCACACAAGAGTCGGAATAGGCTTCAAGTGAATTACCCAGATTCCAACCTGCGGAGATGTCAGCGGCAATTTCCGGAGCAGTACGCATCTGCCCGATAGCCGACATTGTGATAAAGGCTAATATAATGGTAATTAGTCTATTCGTTGTTCTTTTGCTTTGCATATTCCGAGGGCAATATGCCGAATTCGGCCTTGAAATTTTTGGTAAAAATCTTGGGAGAGTTGAATCCGACCATGTAAGCAATTTCCGAGACTTGATACTGGCTTTCTTCGAGATATTGCTTTGCGCGCTTGAGGCGAATGATTCTGATAAAGTCGCTCGGCCCCTTGCCGGTGATACTCATTAATTTCTTGTAAAGGTGGCCGCGTGTGAGTCCGACTTCGCGGCTGAGGTCCTCCACCGTAAATTCGGAGTTGTCGATATGGTCTTCAACAATCTTAATAGCTTTTGAAATAAACTGCTCGTCGAGCTTGGTGATAGTGATTTCGCTCGGAGCTACATCGAGTTTCTGAACAAAATTGCGATGACTGCGCTGTGTCCACTCGAGGAATTTTTTGATTCGTAATTTAAGTACGTTGTAGTTGAATGGCTTGGTGATATAGTCGTCGGCGCCGAGTTCAAGTCCTTCGACTTTGGAATCCTCGGCGGCTCGAGCCGTCAACAAGATTACGGGTATATGTGAGTATTTAATGTCAGTCTTAACTCTGCGGCATAGCTCCATACCATCCATTTCGGGCATCATTACGTCGCTGACTATAAGGTCGACGTCGCTATTTTTCATGAGACTAAGAGCTTCGACGCCATTGGCGGCGGTCAGTACGTCGAATTCATCATTAAGGTTGTCGGCCAAGAATTCGCACATATCCTTAAGGTCGTCAACAATCAGGACTGTCGGCTTGCGGTCGGTTTCCGGCGATGGCTCTGTGGCCGATTGCTGAGCCTCCACGCTTTCAGTTTCGGAAATATCCACTTCATTAGTCGCTGAGTCGGCATCGACCTTCTTATAAGGAATTGTAAAAGTGAACACTGAGCCGACGGGCGTGTTGTCGGCAACGTCGATTTTGCCACCATGTAGCCTGACGTACTCATTCACAATGTGTAGTCCTACGCCACTGCCGGTCTTGTCGAAATCTTGACCCGTCTGGAAGAAGCGTTCGAAAATATGCTTTTTGTCAGCGTCGGAAATGCCGATGCCGGTATCCTTAACGCTGACACCAATACTATTGTCATCCTTAAAAATCACTAAGGTTACTTTGCCTCCATCGGGCGAGTACTTGAATGCGTTCGACAAGAGATTAGTGAGTATCTTTCGAATCTTGTCGCGGTCGAACTGGCAAAAGCATTGGCCAACTTGCTCTTCGATATTTAATTTGATATTACGCTCGGCCGCATAGTCGGCAAACGACACAGCAACTTCTTTGACAAAGTGGCCGAAGTTGCCCATTGTCAGCTTCACGGTCTCGGCACCCACGTCGAGCTTGCGAAAGTCAAGTAACTGATTTACTAATGCCAATAGCTGTTCGGCATTTTTCTGTATTGACATGAGTTTCTTGAGCAGCGACTCATCTTTAACCTCGCTGATCATTACTTGCAGAGGCGTGATTATCAGCGTGAGTGGCGTACGGAAGTCATGACTAATATTCGTAAAAAATCGTAGTTTCATCTCGTTCATCTGCACGGCTTGCTGTTGCTCCATGTGCAGACGTTGCTCTTCGAGTTTGCGTTTGTTGGCTTTCACCAAACGGCGACGATAGAAGTAAATAATAGCCGCAACTATCAGTGCATAAACCGTGTAGGCATACCACGATGCCCAGAACGGTGGTGCAACTGTGATTTTCAGCTGCGCCTCGTTGCCGTTAGGATTACCTTCGCTATCGATACAGCGTACGCACAGTATGTGTGCGCCCGATGGCAACTGCGTGAACATCACCTTGTTGCCGTCGGCTTCTATCCACTCGTTGTCGACACCTTTTAATCGATATTCATATCGAATCTTGTCGGGACTCAACATATCCATAGCCGAAAATTCAACTCCTATCATACGGTCGTAGTAGCTAAGGCAAATATCACGCTGAGAGTCGAGCGAACGGCTCAAAATTTTGCGGCCGTCGTAGTCGGTATCGACTTTTATTACCTTGCCGCCAATGGATAGGTCGGTAAAGCGAACCACAGCCGACGCTGATATCGCTCGCGTTAACTCTTCCGGCTCCATTATGCTGTAGCCATCGATGCTTCCGATGAGTATACTGCCATCGCGTAGATTTAGAATGGCATGTCGGCTAAGATTGTCGGCAAGCAGACCGTCGCGCACGCTATAGTTGATAATTTTCGGATGGTAATCACCGGTCGCCATCGTGCGGTCGAATGACACGACAGAGCAACCATTGCTTGTCGCTATCCACACGCGCCCGAGGTCGTCTTCGGCAATGCCGCGGATTACATTATCGACTAATCCATTGGCCCGAGTGAGGTACGTAAACGTGTCGGCTTCTCTATGCCACACTGTAACACCCTGATTGTGACCCAGCCACAAATTACCCTTGGAATCTTTGAACACAGTCTGTATAAATCGCTGACTGAAGGGTTGGTCACCTTTTTCGTTTGTGTATCGTATTTCAAGTTCGCCGGAGGCTACGTTGATTAGAGCAAGCCCCGACATCATTCCGGCATATAGAACAGAGCCTCCATCATAACTCATACAGGTCGCTACACTGCCGTCGTAGCATTTGCTAAACCGACTCTCGAAGCGGCAAGTTGCAGGGTCAAAGCGCTGAAGATAGCCCCAGAGGGTCCCGATCCACACTTTGCCTGTACGGTCGGACTGGATAGAATAGACGCTATTATCCGAAATGCCACTATTGGCGGTGGTATATTGTGTCAGCGAGCCATTGTCGTAGCAAAGCAAGCCGTTTAGATAGGTGCCAATCCAGATGCGACCTTGGGCATCTTCGTGCAGCGACACTACGATGTTGCCGGGAATATCAATGTGTCTGATTATTTCAGAACTGCGTGGATTCTTATAGAAGAGTCCGTAGCCGTCAGTGCCAATCCAGATGTTGCCATCGCGGTCTTCGATAATGGTGCTGACGTTGCGGTATTCATCGCTCTTATAGTTGACAAATCGCTGAAATGAATCGTTGTAGTAGCTTAGACCACTCTTCTGATAGCCGATGTAGACTGTCCGGTCCTTATCGATCCACACACTGGCCACACTATTGTCTTTGATCGACTGAGGCCGGCCGGGTTCGGTTGCAATTCGTTCGACTGTCGCCGTGCGCTTGTCGTAGACAAAAAGGCCGCGGTGGTCAGTCGCAATCCATATTTTGCGTTCGCCATCGTCGTGCATAGCTCTGATAAAGTTGCTCGAGCAATCATCATCACCTTTCGAGAGAGTCACGGTGTGCCAGCGGTCATTATCCTTCTTACAGTAGGCCAAGCAATCGTTTTGGTTCGAATATACCCAAATTGAGTATTCCGAATCAACAAACAACCCATTGGCATTCTTCATTTCATTGGGCAAAGGTCGATTAATCCATTGCGAGGCGACCGGGTCGTAAACGCCCAGTGTGGCATCACTCCAAATTGCAGCAATGCTTTTGCCTGTCGTTGTTGCCTTGACGACTTGTCTCGGTAGTTCAATCTTGGAAATTTTGCCGGTCGAGAAATCACATTTCACAATCGAATGGTCTGTCACAACCCAGAGATTGCCGTTTTCGTCGGTCAAAAGTTGTCGGACGTCATTGCTTGGCATACCCATTTGTTGCAATTCTTGAGCCGCATTTCGGAAGCAATCCTTATCGCGGTCGTAGAAAGAATGTCGTTCGCGGCCCTCAATCCACAAATTCTGACGAGCGTCTTCGCGAATTGACACCACGTCGTCGTCGGCCAGCGAAAGACTGTCGGCAGCGCTATGGATATAGTGTTTAAAGCTATAACCATCGTAGCGATTAAGACCTACAACTGTACCGACCCATAGATAGCCTTCGCTATCACGATATAGCGATTTGACTTCATTATTCAGAAGACCATCGGCCGTTGAAAAATGATGAAAAGTATAGCCGTCGTTTGCATCCGCCACAAGGGTGCAAATACTCAGCAGAAAGAATATGAAGTATCTGAGTGTAGTCATGTTTTTCAATGGTTGTACCACAAAGTTACTACAATTTCTTGAAACTAAATAGCAAACCGAAGTGCACGGACACTTCGGCTCGCTATCGTTAATATGCAAACCTATTGGATTCCCCTATGGCCATTTATTTGACCGAAACCTTTTTACCATTTATAATATATAAACCAGCCGGAAGATTTTCAGTCGCATTCTCAACAGCGACATTCGACCGTATACGGACTCCCTGAAGATTATAAACGTCGGTCATTGCGGCGGTAGTATCAATGATTGCAGTATTCACGCCGCTTAAGTCGGCACGTTCTACGGCAACAGCCGAAGCAATCGTCAACGCGGTGCCGTCTGTGGCCGTAAAACCAACGCCACTTATATTCTTATTTGTCGGGAAATAAGCCACAACTTTCGAAGCGCCTTTCACAAGCGAGCCACAACTTACCGCATTGTCGTTACCCTCGTAAATGAGCTCAATCTGAGCGGCATCGTTCGGTATGGGCTCGGCAAATGTGAACACAGCCTTTTCATATTTCGCGCCTTCAAGTGCCGGAGAGAAGGTCCACTTCACATGGTCCCAACCACCAATGTTAAGTACGCTCGATGTTGCATCAAAGCTCGACCAACCGGCCGAGAAGGTGCCTTTTTCGAGCAGGTCGGTATAGCCGGCAGTGCTTTCGCCCTTAGCAATCACAAGGCATTGTTTGAAGTAAAGCGCGCCGGTGTCAGGTCCGCTACCTGTCCAGTTGCCGTATGAAAATGAAATTGACGTCACCGGGCTGTCGAAGATGAAATCAGTCTGTACCGTAGTTTCACCTTCAGGCATAGCTACGTTCTGACTGCTCCCATTCTCGTATGAAATAGTCATAGAGGTGTAGCCTTGACCGACTCCTTCAGTCAGTTCGATTTTCACACCTTCGTAGTCGGTGGTGCTGATGCCGGGATTGAAATTCCAGGCGTTGCCCTCCCAGTTGTTGAGCGTGAGCTTGCCGGTTGTAGCATCGTAGTTAAGACCGGGCGTATCGGGATTCCAGCCCGCAATGAGTTCGGCCGGGTCGAGTACAAGGTTGTCGGCGGCTTCAGCCAAAGATACCGAGAGCCCCAATGTAATTAAAAGTAAAAATTTTTTCATGGGTTTAATGATGTTAATTATTTGTTGCAAATTTCGGGGATTTCGAGAAGCACGATGGGGCTTTGGCGTATCGCAAGAGGTATTCAAATGTATCGCGACACATGTCAACACCTTGGAAAACACATCTTACGCCCACGACAGATGCACACGCTACTTAATTTTGCAAAAAAATAATAGCATGAAATCACAATACTTTGTTGCTTTCGACTTAGGAGCCACCAGTGGCCGTTGCGTATTAGGCGAACTGACTGCCGACGGCCGCATTATGACAAAAGAGTTGACTCGCTTTCCTAATCAGATGATGTCGATGTGTAGTCATCTTCATTGGAATATCTTTACGCTCTACGAGGAATTAAAGCGTGGGCTGCGCGAAGTCGCTCGTCTGGACATCGAGCCGTCATCAATCGGCATTGATACGTGGGGTGTCGATTATGTGTGTATTGCCTCGGACGGTTCAGTCATAAACTTGCCTTATGCCTATCGCGACTCGCAGACAATAGGAGCTTCAAGGCGTTTTTTCAAGGACGCTATGTCGGCATCCTTACTCTACGAGCACACAGGCATTCAGCATCTTGATTTTAATACCGTATTCCAGCTTTACGAGCATCGCAATGATTTCTCACACTTGAACGCGGCGAAGTTCGTGTTCCTGCCTGACGCGTTAAGTTATATTCTTACCGGCAAAATTGTAGCGGAATATACCATTGCGTCGACCGGAGCATTACTCAACGCACACTCCAAGCGCTTTGACGACGAAATACTCAACGCAATCGGCTGCAACGCCTCGCGGTTCGGCCAACTCATAACGCCCGGCCAAGTTATCGGCTCTCTGAGACCGGAGTTGGCCAACGAAGTGGGCTTGAAATCAATTCCCGTTGTTGCGGTTGCCGGACATGACACAGCCTCAGCCGTAGCTGCCATTCCCGCTACCGACCGCAACTTTGCGTATCTCAGTAGCGGTACTTGGTCGCTAATGGGCATCGAGACGAATGCTCCGGTTATCAACGCGACAACCGAAAGCCACAATATCACCAACGAAGGTGGTGTGGAAGGAACTGTAAGATTGCTCAAAAATATCACGGGAATGTGGATTATTGAGCAATGTCTCAAGCAATGGAAATCAGAAGGTACTATGTATACCTATTCGCAGATGGTAGAACTGGCTGAAAAATCCGATGCTGTCTGCTTAATTGATCCGGACGACGGGGCCTTCACGGCTCCGGTAAATATGGTTGCTGCCATTGATGATTATTGCCGTACGACAAATCAGCGCATCCCGGTTACACACGGCGAATACATTCGCTCGATTTTTGAGAGCCTTGCCCGAAAATATGCCACGACGCTTGATGTATTCCGTGGTCTGTCGGAATATCCGATCGAGCGGCTCCATGTAATCGGCGGCGGCTCACGCAATGCCTTCCTCAACCAGCTTACTGCTGATGCCTGTGGCATACCTGTTATAGCGGGTCCGGCCGAAGCGACAGCTCTTGGCAATATTATGATTCAGGCAATTGCATCTGGTTCTGTCAGAAATCTCGCAGAAATGCGCATGATCATTGCCAATAATATTAAAACCGAAACTTATTACCCTAAAAATAAAAAAATATGAAAGAAGCATCAATCCGCAAAGCGTATGAAATAGCGAAGGAACGCTACGCGGCTGTCGGTGTCGATACCGACAAAGTACTTGCCCAGATGCAGGATTTCCACCTAAGTATGCACTGTTGGCAAGCGGACGACGTAGCCGGTTTCGAAGCTCGCGAAGGTGGTCTCACCGGTGGAATACAAGTCAACGGTGACTATCCGGGCAAAGCCCGTAATATCAATGAGTTGCGCGACGACATTCTCTATGCCATGTCGCTCATCCCGGGCAAACACCGCCTCAATCTTCACGAGATATATGGCGACTTCCATGGCAAGTTCGTCGATCGCGACGAGGTGACTCCCGAATATTTCGAAAGTTGGATACAGTGGGGCAAAGAAAACGACATCAAGCTCGACTTTAACTCCACATCGTTTTCCCACGCCAAGAGTGGCGACCTGAGCCTTTCGAACCCCGATAAGGGTATTCGAGATTTCTGGATTGAACACTCGAAGCGTTGCCGCGCTATTTCTCAAGCCATCGGCGAGGCTCAGCAAGACCCTTGTATCATGAATACTTGGGTGCACGATGGCAGCAAGGATATCAGCGTCAACCGCTATATGTATCGCGAATTGCTCAAAGACTCGCTCGATCAGATTTTCGAACAACGCTATGATTGGATGAAGGATTGCGTAGAGAGCAAGGTCTTCGGCATCGGCCTGGAAAGCTATACCGTAGGCAGCAATGATTTCTATACCGCCTACGCTTCCAAGCACGACATGATGATAACTCTCGACACCGGTCATTTTCACCCTACAGAGAGTGTTGCCGACAAGGTCTCGGCCATGTTGCTTTTCGTGCCTGAACTGATGCTGCACGTTTCGCGCCCCGTACGTTGGGATTCGGATCATGTCACCATCATGGACGACCCGACAATGGATTTGTTTAGTGAGATTGTACGTGCCGGAGCCTTGAACCGGGTGCATTATGGTCTTGACTACTTCGATGGGACACTCAACCGTATCGGCGCATACGTCATCGGTAGCCGTGCTGCCCAGAAATGTATGCTCCGCGCACTACTTGAACCGCTTGCGACTCTTCGCGAGCATGAACTCGCCGACCGAAAGTTCCAACGCCTTGCCCTTCTCGAAGAGTGTAAGAACTTGCCGTGGAATGCAATCTATGATATGTTCTGCCTTGTGAACGATGTACCCGTCGGCGAAGCCTTCATCGCCGAGGTTGAGAAATACGAAGCTCACGTAACATCAAAACGCTGATGGAAATCATACTTGGACTACTAATAATTGCAGCCGGAAGTTTCTGCCAGTCCAGTTCTTATGTACCCATCAAAAAGGTGCGCGACTGGAGCTGGGAAAGCTTTTGGCTCATTCAGGGCGTTTTCGCGTGGCTGGTGTTTCCACTGCTCGGTGCGATGCTGGCAGTTCCGTCAGGCCATAATCTGATAGAAACTTACAGCGCGAACCCGACGGACGCCGCTCTTGCAGTACTTTTCGGTGTGCTATGGGGCGTCGGAGGACTGACGTTCGGACTCTCGATGCGTTACCTCGGTGTAGCTCTCGGGCAGTCAATCTCACTCGGCACCTGTGCGGGCCTCGGCACCATACTCACGCCACTTTTTATGGGATGCCCGGGAGTACTCTCCATTTCGGTCATTGTCGGCGTGATTGTAACACTACTCGGCATTGCCATTATAGGTGTGGCCGGAAGTATGAAGGCAAAGACCACCGGAGAGACTGTTAAAGACTTCAACTTCGGAAAAGGTATAATCGTTGCACTTATAGCAGGCCTGATGAGCGCTTGCTTCAGCATCGGTCTCGGGTTCGGCTCGACACTTTGCTTCGAAGACACCCCCGAAATTTATCGAACTCTGCCTGCGACTTTTCTTGTCACACTTGGCGGATTCTTCACAAATGCCGCCTATTGCCTCTGTCAGAACCGCAAAAATAAGACTTTCGGTGACTATGGCAAGACTTCGCTGTACTTAAACAATGTCCTGTTCTGCGCCCTCGCCGGTCTGCTTTGGTACAGCCAGTTCTTCGGACTTGCCCTCGGCAAAGGCTTTTTGGTAAGCTCTGCGACGCTACTGACATTCTCGTGGTGCATACTTATGTCGCTCAATGTGACATTCTCAAATGTCTGGGGCATAATACTGAAAGAGTGGCAAGGAACAACCGTCAAGACAAAAGCAATTTTGGTCATCGGCCTTATCGTTCTAATCATTTCATCATTCTTACCGCAAATAATATGACATCAATACTAACGAGCCGCCCCGCTCTTGCTGTCGAGGTGGAGAAAGTTGCCGAAATCGCCGGTTATCTTTGGCAAAAAGGCTGGGCGGAGCGTAACGGCGGCAACATAACCATCAATATCACCGAACTCATTGACGACGAATTGAAAGCTCTCCCCGCTATAAGCTGTCCGACCGCAATCGGGCTCACATTGCCCAATCTTAAAGGATGCTGGTTCTACTGTAAAGGTACCAACAAACGTATGCGAGATCTCGCCCGCCGTCCGATGGACAACGGCGCCGTTATCCGTATAACCGACGATTGCGCCCATTATGAGATAGTGGCCGACAATCCGGTCAAACCGACCTCCGAGCTCCCGTCACATCTCGCCGTACACGACTATCTTATCGGCAAAGGCTCCAAATACAAGGCTTCGCTCCATACACATCCAATCGAGCTGGTGGCTATGAGCCACAATGCGGAGTTCCTCAAGAAGGATGTGTTGACTAAGCTACTGTGGAGTATGATACCGGAAACGAAGGCTTTCTGTCCTCGCGGATTAGGTATCGTCCCCTATATGCTCCCGAGTTCCAATGAACTCGCAGAAGCGACAATCAAGGCTATCGACGACAACTATGATGTAGTCTTGTGGGAGAAGCATGGTGTCTTCGCTGTCGGTGACGACATCATGGAAGCTTTCGACATGGTCGACACACTCACCAAAAGTGCAATAATCTATATGGATGCACGAGCTATGGGCTTTACTCCGGATGGAATGTCGCAGCAGCAGATGCAAGAAATCTCAACCGTGTTCCATTTGCCCAAATAATACGAGTTTTTTTGATAGTTGTAAGAGGTTGTGGGTTGATAGACAATGGGTTGGGTGGTGAGTTTTGTGCTACCTGATCCGTTGCTTTTCCACAAAGCTACGAGTTAAAAGGCGGTCGCTAAAAGACAAAATTTGCAGGGCCGATACAGTGCCATTCCGTTCTACGCTCCGATAGAAATATTAAAAAAGATTGCAACTGTTGCACATTCCGAATAAAACGGCTATCTTTGCAACAGCGGTTACAGTAACAGCCGTTACTATAATATGAAATTCTACGACAGAGAGATAGAAACCGAGACATTACGACGCATCGAATCCACCTCCAGGGAGTACGCCCAGATGACGGTCATTACCGGACGGAGACGTATCGGTAAAACAACGCTTATAAAACACGCTTACGAAGGCAAAAAGATGATATATTTCTTTGTGGCGCGTAAGAGTGAGGCGCTGTTGTGTCAGGAACTATCCGACACAATGCGTGATGTGCTTGGCGAAGACTTGGGTTACTTTTCAAGTATGAGCCGACTGTTTACGTCGATTATGCAGATAGCAAAGCGACAGCATTTCACACTCGTTTTTGACGAATTCCAGAATTTCAAATATGTCAATGAAGCATTTTTCAGCGAAATGCAGAATATCTGGGACAGCAATAAGAATGAGGCCCGGATAAATCTAGTGGTGTGTGGCTCGCTGTACTCAATGATGACGAAGATATTCGATGACAAAAAAGAACCACTCTATGGCCGTGCCACTTCCAGAATCCGTCTTCGTGAATTTCCACTGGCTACACTTCGTGAAATAATGCAGGACAACAACCCGGATTACACCCCCGATGACCTGCTTGCAATGTATATGATAACCGGCGGAGTCGCAAAATATGTGGAACAGCTCCACATGCAAAAGGCATTCACAAAAGACAGGATAATCGGGGCAGTACTGTCATTCGGTTCCTATTTTATCGACGAGGGAAAGGAACTCTTGTCCGATGAGTTCGGCAAAGATTATGGGAATTACTTTTCCATTCTGTCGGCAATCGCCGGAGGATTCAATGAACGCGGAGAAATCAAATCCTACACCGGAGTAGAAGCGGGAGGCTATCTTGACAAGCTGGAGAATACTTACGATCTTGTGTATCGCTATCGTCCCTATCTCGCGAGTGAGAATAGCCGCAATGTAAGATACGGACTCAAGGACAACTTCCTAAATTTCTGGTTCAGATTCATATATAAATACCGGAGTGCAGTGGAAATTGGAAATCTTGCCTATGTCAAGGAAAAGGTACTTGCCGATTATTCGACATTCTCCGGGTGGATTCTTGAACGCTATTTCAGGCAGATGTACCGTGAGACGGGTCTTTATAATATTGTGACAAACTATTGGGAAAAGGGCGGCAGCAATGAGATTGACCTTATTGCCGTCAACGAGGCCGACCGTGAAATATTAATCGGTGAAGTCAAGCGTAATCCACGACGTATCGACCTGCATGGACTGGAGCAAAAATCGCATAACATTGTATCAAAGCGCAAAGGCTGGCACATCGGATATGCCGCTCTGTCTCTTGACGACATGGGGGATTGAAAACAATTACAGCACAATTATCAAAGCCGAAATATTTGTGCACCCGCCTGATTTCGCGCCCTTATCACCGCCTTGATACCGCTGTAAGATGTTGATATATAGAAAGAAAAATGAGGGTCGGCGATGATGCTGATCCTCATTTTTCAGTCGGGGTGAGAAGACTCGAACTTCCGACCTCCACGTCCCGAACGTGGCGCGCTAACCAACTGTGCTACACCCCGAGGTCGCGTTAGCGACTGCAAAGTTACGTCTATTTTCTGAAATACAAAACTTTTTTGGTGTTTTTTTACGATTTTGGTGTGCGGAATTGTTCTATTTTGGATGAAAAATCGTATATTTGTAGCAATAGTTTTGAACATTTGTTTTCGTTGCCCGTTGAGGCAGTAATTGTTAAGCGTGATTTGAAATAGTATGCAATTTGTTTATTCATTGATAAATATGTTGGCTGAGATGGCGCCTTATTTGCTTTTGGGCTTTGCCGTCGCCGGCGTGCTTTATGCTTTCGTGCCGGGCTCGTTCTACCGTCGTCATCTTTCGCATCCGGGACTCGGGTCGGTGATAAAGGCGGCGTTGGTGGGAGTGCCGCTGCCGCTATGTTCGTGTGGAGTGCTGCCCACGGCGGTGTCGCTGCGTCGCAATGGCGCTTCGCGCGGAGCGGCTACGTCGTTTTTGATTGCGACGCCGCAGACGGGAGTTGATTCAATCGCGGCTACATATTCGCTGCTGGGGCCGGCATTTGCCGTTATTCGCCCGGTGGCGGCGCTGCTGACGGCCGTAGTGGGCGGTGCGCTGGTCAACCGATTCGACCGGTCGAGTGCTGACGGCTGTTGCGACGAAGTCGATACGCTCGATGCTCCGGCTCCGGCGGGCTTCTTTGCTCGCATCGTGGCGGCGCTGCGTTATGGCTTTGTAGAGATGGTGCAGAATATAGGCAAGTGGCTGATTATCGGGCTGGTGATAGCTGCGGCTATCACAGTGTTCGTGCCCGACGACTTTTTCACGATATTTGCCGAGTATCCGCTGCTGTCGATGCTTGCGGTGGTTGTGGTGGCGGTGCCTATGTACGTTTGTTCGACCGGTTCGATACCTATAGCTATGTCGCTAATGCTCAAGGGCCTCAGCCCGGGCGCTGCGTTTGTGCTGCTGATGGCCGGGCCGGCAGCTAATTTGGCATCAATCATTATTGTCGGCAAGTCGCTGGGACGATTGTCGGCTGCTATTTATTTGAGCGTCATTGTTGTAGGTTCTATCGCCATAGGTATGTGTATTGATTATTTGATGCCTGCCGATTGGTTTGCCGCCTCGCAGACTGCTACGGAGGCTCATTGTCATCTTCACGTGGATCTTTTCTCGGGCGTTTGTTCGGCGGTGCTCGTCGTACTGCTGATTAATGCTCTTATACAAAAATGCTTACCTAATAAAGTAAAGGATATGGAAAACGCACAGACAACGACGATTATTGTCAAAGGTATGACTTGCGGCCACTGCAAGGCTATGGTCGAGAAAAATCTTTCGAAGCTGCCGGGCGTGACGGCCGTTGCCGTCGACCTCGCTACGGGCTGCACTACAATCGTCGGCACGCCCGACATTGCAGCCGTCCGCGAAGTCGTCGACGAACTTGGCTTTGCTATCGAGTAAAGCCAAGGCACTTAAATGGCGATTGTAGCTTGCCAATAGAGTCGGCAAGGTGTAAAAATTGTCATGTAGATTTCAACTTGGTTTACCGATTAGGGCGAATTGTGAAAATATAAACGCGTGTAGTAAGGCGTGTTAGGCTCGGTAGTCGGTTACTACTCATGTTCGCGGAGGCGGGTTAATTCCGATTTTTTGTTAACTTTGCGTGACAATTGTATGAATTGACCTCAAAGACCATGATACGACTATTCCGCCTTTGCTTAATTGTTCTTTTATCAGTCGTGCCGCTTGTCGATGGCTCAGCTCGTCGCAGTGTGCACTCGCTCAACGATGGATGGACGTTCTCGTCGAGAGGCGTAAGCGAGGCTGTGCACTTGCCACATTCGTGGAATGTCGATGCGTATTCGACGCGCGATTACTTTCGCGGCGAGGGAATTTATGAGCGCGAGCTGGTCGTTCCTGATTCGCTCAGAGGTAACCGTCTTTTCTTGAAATTTGATGGAGCGGCTTCGAAGTCGCAGGTGTCGGTCAATGGTGCGCTCGTCGGAAGCCACGTCGGCGCCTATTCACCGCACTTGGTAGATATCACTGAGCACGTAGGTGTCGATTCTGTCGTTCAGCTTCGTGTGTCTGTTGATAATTCAGACAAAGACGTGCCACCATATTCGGCCGATTACACCTTCATGGGGGGCTTGTATCGCGACGCGTGGCTCATAGCCATGTCGGATTTGCATTTTGATATTGTCGGTGGCCCGGCCGAGGGTTTCAAGGTGACGCCTCAGCTCGATGGCACTACGGGGCGCATCAGCGTAGCGGCACGGGTGGTCAATCATTCGGCGCAGAAAGCGAAGCCTCGAGTTGAGTTCAAAATTTATAATACGTCGGGCGTCCTTGTGGCAGAGAAATCAGAGCGCGTAACCATACCTGCCGAAGGTACTGCGCCCGTAGAAATCGAATTCGGAGACTTGGCCGAAGTGGACCTGTGGAGTCCCGTCTCGCCGTCTCTTTACCAAGTTGTAGGCAGTATAGTTGATGGAGATGATACTCTCGACGAGGCGTGGTGCAGTACAGCTTTCCGCACCTATGGTTTCGACGACAATGGCCGATTCATGCTCAACGGCCGTCCGTGTAAGTTGCGCGGTATGTGTCGCCACCAGGACCAGTGGCCCATGGGTATAGCCCTCACCGACGAGCAGCATCGTCGCGATATTCAGCTCATCAAAGAATTGGGTGCAAACTTCATCCGCATAAGCCACTATCCGCAGGACGATGCAATCCTGGAGATGTGCGACCGCCTCGGGATTATCGTGTGGGAAGAAATTCCGGTTATCGACTTCGTGCCCGAGGGCGATGCTTTTGCAGCCAACTGCGAGACGATGCTTCGCGATATGATTCGTAGCCATTACAATCATCCGTCGGTGGCTTTCTGGGGATATATGAACGAAATCTTGCTGCGTGTCCCGGCCGAGCACCGCGATTCGACGATTGTTCGCACCCTCGACTTGGCCCGTCGGCTCGAGAATGTGTTGCACGAAGAAGATGCTACGCGCCTGAGCGCTATGGCTTTTCATGGCAGTAACGTCTACAACGAGTGTGGTCTTGCCGAAGTGGCACAGCTAAAGGGTTGGAATTTGTATCAAGGTTGGTATGGCGGTCGTTTTTCTGATTTCGAGGCCTTCCTTTCGCGACAGCATCGCGACCATCCCTCGCGCGCAATTATCGTAAGCGAGTACGGCGCAGGGTCGGACTTGCGCATACATTCGCTCAGGCCGCAGACGTTTGATTTTAGCATGGAGTATCAGCAGCTCTATCTGGAACACTATCTTCCTATAATTGAGGATTCTACTTTTGTCGCCGGCGCTTCGCATTGGAATTTTATAGACTTCTCATCGGCCAACCGCGCCGAGTCGATGCCGCATATCAACAACAAGGGCCTGGTGACAAACTCTCGCCGGAAGAAGGATGTATATTACTTCTATAAGGCAGCGTGGCACGAGCTTGCGGTCGACACCGTGGCCTACATTGCTACGCGCGATTGGAGTGCCCGCACCGAGATTGTTGACGAGCGCGGTTTTGTCGTTCGACCCATAAAGGTCTATACCAACTTGCCTGCTGTGGCTTTGGAAGTAAATGGCGGCTCTGCCGTCGTAGCCGACGTACACAATCATACGGCCATCTTCGATGTCCTATTGAAGCCGGGCGTGAACATACTGCGCTTGCTCAGCACCGATGATTGTGCCAAGGTGCTCGATGCGACCACAATCGACCTCTCGGCTATCCGTAGCACTGACGGTCGCCTCGACCTCGGCACTGCGGAGTTTGCAGTTAATGTAGGTTCAAACTGTTATTACACCTCTGCGGCCAGTGGCCTTACATGGCTACCGGACAATGAATATACCGTCGGAGGAGTCTATGGCTATGTAGGCGGTCGCGATGCAAGTACTACCGATGAAATCAGCCTCACCGACGACCAGCCTTTGCTTCAGCGCAGCCGAGCCGAGCTGAGCGAATACCGTGTCGACGTGCTCCCCGGTAGCTACGAAGTAGAATTGACTTTTGCCGACCTCGCTTCGCCCTCGGCCTTGTCGGCCTATATGTTAGGTCGCGAAGTCGGAGATGCCGATAGACGCCTGTCTGTAATGGATATTACTATCAATGGTCGGCGCGTCGAGACGGACTTTGCCCCGGCTCGGTTGTCGGGAGTTAAGACCATGGTGCGGCGTCGCTATACAGTCGCGGCAACGGCCGACAGCGGCATCGTGGTGCAGTTTGCCCCGGCAGGCGGAGGCATAGCCTCGCTGGCTGCGATTAAAATTAGAAAACTATAGACCACCACATTTCAATGATGATGTGATTGCAAGATAATTCTATGAAAAGAATCAAGCTCCTTATATTACTTCTATCAGTCGTAGCGATGTCGGCGACGGCAGCGGTGCGGCATATCAACGTTCGCGACGGCCTCTCGAGTCGTCAGGTCTACGAAATCGCCGAGGACCGCGACGGCTTCATGTGGATATGCACCAATTCGGGACTCGACCGCTACGATGGCTACTCGATGAAACACTATCACGTTGATACTCAAGACGTGCAGAGCGATCATATACAGCAAGCGACGACTATGGAAACGGCTTCAGACGGCACAATCCGTATAGCCGTGAAGTCGGGTGCGATATATCGCTACAACCGTCAGCTCGACCGATTCGACAATGTGTACAAATTTGCCGATGCGTCGATACAAATCTATAATTTCGCTATCGAAGGGAGCGACAGCCTTGTCGTCTGTACCGGTCACGGCCTGTATCGCTTTGTCGAATGCCATGAAATAGAGCAGATAGCGCTGAGCGGTAAGTTGGTGCGCACGGTTGTGCCTGATGGCGTCGGCGGCTACTATGCCGGCACCGACGAGGGGCTTTATCATGTCGAGAAAGCAGCCGGGACTTATTCAGCCAAGTTCGTGCGCGGCACCGAAGGCGTCTATGTGCTGACGTTGCAAATGTCGGCCGATAGGCTGTTTATAGGCTCGTTTGCCGATGGCGTTTATACTCTCGACCGCGATGGTCGCATAGGTCAGTTGGCTTTCAAGATACCGGAATTACCGGTCAACTCGATGAAGCCCTACGACGAGTCGAGTGTGCTGATAGGTGTCGACGGGGGAGGCGCATATTTGGTTGACTCCCGAACCGGGCGCTTGCTCCACCACTATTGCGACGTCGATGGCGATGAAGACGGCCTGTCGGGCAACACAGTCACAGACGTGCATATCGACCGCAACAAAGGAATTTGGATTGCGACCAGCCACAACGGCTTGAATTATATACCGCCTTTCAGCCACACAGTCAATGTGTTCCGAGCAAAGCCGGGTAATGCCAACTCGCTGATTTCCGACTACGTGAATGTCGTGTACGAAGATCGCGACGGCGATTTGTGGTTCGGTACCGACAAGGGTGTCAGTCGCTACAGTCCGGCCGAAAATCGCTGGTGGCGATATATGTCGTGTGCCGATCATGTAGCCGGAGTTGTTCTTTCGTTTGGCGAAGACTGCCGAGGTCGTATTCTTGTCGGCACATACGGTAATGGGTTGAATATCATTGATAAATCCACCGGTTCGGTGACTCGACTGCCCGTGCTGACGCATCGTTCGGCCGCGGGTGTAGGCACCGACTATGTCTTTACCGGGTATGGCTTGCCCGACGGCAGCGTGTGGATTGGCGGCATCAATGGTCCGCTCACTTGCTATAATGTCAACGATAATAGTTATCGCTATTACCACGAGGATTGTATTGCTGTGATTGTCAATGATATCGGAGGTTCGCTTTTTGGCGGGAACAAGGGGGTGGGGCGCTACTCGTCGTCGGCTGATTCGTTTACGTGGACTCAAACCTTCGGAGATGTCAAGTTGCAGTATCCCGTACGAACTTTGCTGGCCGATACGGTTCGCAACGAACTTTGGATAGGCACTCAGGGCGACGGCATCGTGCGCTACAACCGCACTACCGGACAGACACACCTGTTTACCACAGCCGACGGTCTCAGCTCCAACTCCATCTACTCGCTGGTGCAGGACAAGACCGGCTGCGTGTGGGCTTGTACCGAAGCCGACCTGTATCGAATTGACCCGGTCGACAATAGTTTGAAAAGTTTTACCGGATTTTTAGGTATCAATCGAGGCGTATTCAATGCCGGCGGAGGCTTGGCAACTCGCTCCGGCGATATACTCTTTGGCACAGCCGAGGGCTGCGTCATGTTTAATCCGGCCGAGCAGCTAAGCAGCGAACTTGTCGGTGATATACAGCTGACCGACTTTCGAATTCACGGCCATAGCGTGCAGCCTGAGGCATCGGCTTCGCCGTTGTCGCAAAATGTCAATCTTACCGAGAGAGTGAAGCTGCGCTATAATCAGAACACATTCGAGGTTGGTTTTTCACTCATCAATTATGCGTCGCCGCAGCGAATCGGCTACGAATATATGCTCGAAGGCTACGACACTCAGTTCGCGTCGGCTCCGGCCGATGCACGAGCTCGGTATAGCGAGCTGCCGCCGGGAGGCTATACGCTGATAGTGCGAGCAATCGACCTCTATAGCGGCAAGCCGATAGCCGAGCGTCGTCTGGCGGTGGAAGTAAGTCCGCACGTACTCTTCTCGACGTGGGCTATTGCGTTGTATATCATTCTGTTGGGAGGTTTGCTCTATTTCGTGGTTTCGGCTTTGCGACGTGTCCGCCGCGAGCGGCGCATCGAGTCGCAGCTACAGTCGTATGCCGCTATAGCCCACGATATCCGCACGCCTATGTCGATGATTAAGGCTCCGCTGCTCAATGTGGAGCTCGAAGGCGGCCTCAGCGACAGCGCCCGCGCCAACTTGCTGCAGGCTCGCAGCGGCATCGACAAGACTATGGGTATGCTTGATGAGATGCTGGGCCTTCGCCGCGAAATGCACGGTGTGAAGAAGTTACAGGTTCAGCTCGTTGATATTCTTAAATATTTGCAAGTTAAGGTGGAGGAGTATTCGTCGATTGCGATTTTCAAGGGTATCGCCATAGAGTGTGCCGTGGCGCCTGATATGCCGAAGGTGATGGTCGATATCGAAAAATTTGACCATATTGTCGATAATCTAATGTCAAATGCCATAAAGTACACCAACGAAGGTAAGGTGACGATAACCGTCAGTCGCAGCGGACGGAAGCATTGGACTCTGTCGGTGACTGATACCGGTATCGGCATGACCAGGGCCGATGCACGCTACGTGTTCAAGCGTCGCCACCGCTCGCACGAAGCAGCCGGCTGCGACGAGTCGGGTACCGGGCTGGGGCTGCTCATAACCGGCCGGTTGGTACGCGACCATCGTGGCACCATCACCTTCACCAGCGAGCAAGGTCGCGGCTCGACATTCACGTTGACTTTGCCGTTGGCATTCCCCGCTCGTTTCCATGCCGATAGTGTGGTAAATACTGATTCGAAAACCAACTTACGGGCCGAAGGCGAGAGCGGTGAGGCGCAAGTCGACTCGCGTAGTACTATATATGTGGTCGACGATGACCTCGATATGTGTGCTTACCTCAAAGCTCAGCTTGGCGAGGATTATAATGTCGTCACGTCCGACAATCCGACTGCTGCGCTTGAAGAAATCCATGCGAGCAACCCCGACTTGGTAATCCTCGACGTGATGATGCCCCGACTGCGCGGCGACGAGATGTGCCGAATGCTTAAGACCAATATCGACACGAGCCACATTCCGGTAATACTCCTCACCGGCTTGGCCGGCCGCGAGGACGTCGTAGCCGGTCTGGAAGCCAATGCCGACGACTACATCGTGAAGCCGTTCGACATCGTGGTGCTCAAAGCGCGCATTCGCAATATACTTAAGAGCCGACTCGAACTGGGGCGCCGAGTCTTGTCGGAGGATTGCAAGCCGGCACAAGAAGAATTTACCAACGAACTCGACCGCCGATTTATGACTCGCACTATGGAAATCATCGACGAGCACATGGCCGACTCGGAATTTTCGGTCAATGAATTCTGCTCGGAACTGGGCATGAGCCGCACGTCGGTCTATAACAAAATCAAATCGCTCAGCGGCCAGTCGCCCAACGAATTTATGCGCATCATGCGCCTGAACCGCGCCAAGGAACTACTGTCGACTCATACATATAACATTAGCGAAGTTGCCTACATGGTCGGCTTTTCCGACCCGAAGTATTTCAGCACTTGTTTTAAAAAGCAATTTGGGTTCAGTCCGAGCAAAATATAGTTTATTGTTGAAAATTCAAACCCATTTTGATAGAAAATAAACCATAAGAGCGTAGAAAGCGTGTAATTTTGTTGCCATTGAAAACGAACAGTACCGATAATCGAAACATGGAAACTTATTTAGGACTGGACTTTGGTGGCACAAAATTGCTCATCGGCGAAGTTGATCGCGAAGGAAATATCCTGGCGAGCAAACGCTATACCACCGGCTATGTAAATCAGCAGTCGGCAGTCGATATCATAAAATCGTCGCTTGGCGACTATCTGCGCACAGTCGGGACCGGCGAGCGCCACCCCGTTGCAATAGGCATAGGTATGATAGGCCGCGTCGACAGCGATGCGGGGCGTTGGCTACAAATCGACCTTGATCGTTCGCAGGCTGTCGACCTTGCGTACGAGATGACATCGGCGTTCGGCCTTCCTTGTTTTCTTGGTAATGATGTCAAGAGCGCCACAGCCGCCGAACAGCTGTGGGGCTATGGCCGCTTCAGCAACAATTTCATTTACATAAATATCGGTACGGGCATCGCTGCCGGCACGGTCATCAACGGAGTCATCACTCGCGGCAGTCATTTCAACGCCGGCGAGGTGGGGCACACGCAGGTTGGTGTCCGTACGGGCGTCAAGTGTTGCTGCGGCCGCACCGACTGTGTCGAAGCTATTGCGTCGGGTAGCGGCATAGATGCCTGCGCCCGTATGCTGCGGCCTCACTATCCGGATAGCGCCCTCGAACTGCCTGAATTTGGCGAGCGCCTCGACGTGCGTCGTGTCTACGAGCTGGCTCGCAAGGGTGATAGCCTCTGCACTGTCCTTGTAGAGAACGCAGCCACCGGTATCGCCAACTTGATTATGAACCTGGTGCGCGTCACCGACCCCGATGCCGTAGTGCTTGGCGGAGGCATAGTCAGCGACCCGATGATGTTCAACAACATTCTGCAGCGCCTGCATCAGCACACTATGCGCTTCGTCACCAACGGCGTGGTACTGACACGCCTCGATCCGTCGAACATAGGTTTGCTCGGAGCGGCTGCTATTGCTCTGAATTCCATAGAATTAGCTAAATCATGAAGATAACTGTAGCTCAGACAGAACAGCAATTCGACCTTGCGGCCGCTTGGCGCATTGTCAATATGATTGCGGAGCGTCCGCAGGCCGTCATCGGCTTGTCGACGGGCCGCACTACCGGCAATATTCATCGCCACGTGTGCGACTTGCATCGTGCCATCAACTTCGACGTATCGAAGATTACGTTCTTTGGCCTCGACGAAGTGACCGGTGTCGACCGCGAATATTCCGGCGCTTGCTACAAGATGCTTCGTACAGAAATAATCGATGACCTTGGCGTGGATTCCGAACACTTTCTGATGTTGCCAACGCGTTCGGCCGACTTTGCTACCGAGTGTAGCATCTTCACCGACGAACTCGACCGCCGCGGAGGCATCGACTTGCTGATTCTTGGCTTGGGCGAGAACGGTCACCTCGGTTTCAACCAGCCGGGTACGCCGCTCAACAGCACTTGCGGCCTTGCGTCGATGGACGAGCGCCTCGAAGCTCGCATTCGTCGCGAGACAGGCTCGGCGGCCGACGCACACCTCGGCGGCGTGACCCTCGGTCTGCGCGACATCATGCACGCCAAACGCATCGTGTTGGTAGCCAAGGGGGCCAACAAGACCGACATCGTGCGCCGGATGCTCTGCGGCCCGATTAGCTCGGACGTCCCGGCCTCGATTTTGCAATTGCACCCCGACTGCGAATTCTTGCTCGATGCCGCGGCGGCGCAAGCTGTTGATTTAGAACTGCTTCGAAAACCTTAAAGACCATGAATAACTCAAATACAACACAATCGGCCAATTATCTGATGGCTTTTATCACGATGGTGGTGCTATTCTTTGTAGTAGGCTTTCTGACCACTGTCAACACACAATTTCAGGCACCGCTGAAGGAGGCCTTTCTTAACGGCATGGGCTCTCTTCAAAATACATTTGCCACGCTGATTACATTCTCGTGGTTCCTGGCTTATCCTATCTGCGGAGGTCTCGGCTCAAAGTGGGTCAATGGCTACGGCTATCGTTCGACCCTGGTTCGCGGTCTGATGATGATGGGCTTCGGCTTGTTGCTCTTCTTCGTTTCAGCATGGAGCGCCGCTCGCTGGCCCGAGGCCGCACTTACGTTTGGCGGCCTGTCGCTACCACCGGCATTCTTGGTGTTTCTGCTTGGCTCGTTCGTCGTAGGCGGTAGTGCTACGGTTCTTCAGGTGGTGCTCAATCCCTATCTGGCGGCTTGCGAAGTGCGTGGCACGCAGAGTGTTCAGCGCTTGGCTATCGGAGGCTCGGCCAACTCTATCGGTACTACTATCGCACCTTATTTCGTGTCGGGTATCGTATTCGGAGGCGTAGCCATAGAGTCGGTGCGCGTCGATATGCTCATGGTGCCGTTTTTTGCTCTGGCCTGTGTGATACTGCTGCTTGGCGTCGGCCTTCTGCGTGTGTCGCTGCCCGATATTAGCGGTACCCGCGCCTCGGAAGGCACAAAGCTGCCCCGCAGCGTGTGGTCGTTCCGCCACTTGACGCTCGGTGTGGTCGCCATCTTCTTCTATGTCGGAGCCGAAGTCTGCATCGGAGCCAATATCAATATGTACGCTGTCGAGCTGGATATGCCATCGACTGCGCTGATTGCCACTATCTACTGGGGCGGTATCCTCGTAGGTCGCCTCGTGGGCAGCACGCTCAGCACCGTGCCTCCGCGTGTGCAGCTGATTTGCACTACTGTCGGAGCGACCATACTCACCATTCTGGGTATCGTGCTTGGCAGCGCGTGGACGCTGGCAGCTGTCGGCCTGTGCCACTCAATCATGTGGGGCGCTATTTTCACCCTCGCAGTCAAGGACTTGGGTCGCTATACGACTATCGCTTCGGGCGTGTTCATGATTGGCGTCGTGGGCGGAGCTATTTTGCCACTGCTGCAAGGTGTTTGCGCCGACCTCTTGGGCTCGTGGAGCGCCACGTGGTGGCTTGTGGTAGCCTGTGAACTAATTATGCTTGCGTATGCCTTGTGGGGCTCGCGCGTGCGTGAAAATGACCGTGATGTTGAATCTGAAACCAAATAAAAATCAGCTATGAAATCGATATATAAAGCGCTTGTCGCTCTGCTTGTGTGCCTCTGTGCCGTTTTCGGCCTTCAGGCTTCTGAAAAGGTAATCGTGGGCTACGTCACCTCGTGGAGCAGTGTGATGCCCGACCCATCGACCCTAACTCACATCAACTATGCTTTTGGTCTTGTCAAAGACTCGTTTGACGGTGTAACGGTCAATAATCCCGAGCGCCTACGCGCTATCGCAGCTCTCAAACAGGACTATCCGCATCTGAAAGTGCTGCTTTCGGTTGGAGGCTGGGGCGCCGGCAATTTCAGCGAAATGGCGGCTTCGGCCGACAATCGCTGCAAATTTGCCAAGGAATGTCTCGATATCGTGAAGGAATTCAACCTCGATGGCATCGACATCGACTGGGAATATCCCACCAGCCGCGCGGCCGGCATTTCGGCCAGCCCCGACGATACGGACAACTTCACGCTACTCATGAAGCAGCTGCGCGAGACACTCGGTGCCGACCGTCTGCTCACTATAGCCACCGTGGCCAGCGGCGAGTACATCGACTTCCGCGCCGTGGTGCCATATCTCGACTTCGTCAACACCATGACCTACGACATTGACAATGCGCCTTTGCATCACTCGGCGCTATACAATTCGGAAAATACGCCCGCGCTGAGTTGCGATGGCGCTATCAAGGCCCATATTGCCGCCGGTGTGCCGGCCGGCAAGCTCGTCATGGGTGTGCCGTTCTATGGCCGAGGTGGCAAGGAAATGCGCGGTCGCAGTTTCCGCGACATTAAAGCCGGCGATGGATACACCCTCATCTTCGACAATGTGGCTAAGGCTCCTTTCATGGTCAATGCCGACGGCGTGCCTGTGCTGGGCTACGACGATGCCCGCTCGCTCAATATCAAGTGCGACTATATCCTCGAACACGACCTTCACGGTGTGATGTACTGGGACTATAGCGGCGACGACGAGGCGGGTACGCTTCGCAACACGTTGGCTAATCGTATTTTACACCAAGTCGATAAGCGTAAGATTCTTGTTATCAGCGAAGGCGGCGGCCAGCACGGCCCCTTCACAGCTCGCGCTATGACTTGGCTCAAAGGCTATGCCGACACGCACAATCTGGCTATCACCGAGATACGCAATGCCAAGCCCATCACTGAAACATTCCTGGCCGACTACGACTTGGTCATTCAGCTCGACTTTCCTCCCTACACATGGCCTGCTGAAGCTGAAAAGGCTTTCGTCGACTACATCGAAAACGGCCGCGGTGGCTGGATTGGTTTCCACCACGCTACGCTGCTGGGCGAATTCGACGGCTATCCGCTGTGGAAATGGTTCTCGCAATTCATGGGCGACATCACTTTCCGCAGCTACATTCCCGGTTTGGCCGATGGTACTGTCACTGTCGAAGCTCCCGAACATCCTATAATGAAGGGCGTTGAGTCGACTTTCGTACTTGAGGACGACGAATGGTACACATATCCGACCAGCCCGCGGCCCAATGTCACCGTGCTGGCCAGTGTCGACGAGAATAGCTACAGCCCGGCATCGGACGTGCGCATGGGCGACCATCCCGTGGTGTGGGTCAACGACAAGGTGAAGGCGCGCAACGTCTACTTCCAGCCCGGTCACAGCCCGAAGCTCTTCGAATCGAAAGATTTTTGCCGCATGTTTGCCAATGCAATAGCATGGGCTCTCGAACAAGATTGAAATGTTAATGATAAATAAAATAGATGGTTTTTTACATAAGGTAAAATTTAAGGATTGGTAGGTAATAGGCTCGCGTTGTCGCGGGCCCTTTACTTTATGTCAGCTTTTGATAAAGAATTAACCGATTTTGAACTTTTTTCTACCTGAGTGGTGCAGTATCCACGTAATTTTGCTATCGAAAAGGTAGCACCCTTTCGCAAACCTAATTCAATAGCATGAAAATCGGACTTGCATTACTGACTTCATTATTCGCACTCGCTACGGCCGCATCGCAACCGGCGACGCGCGTCGGCGACAGCGCTGATTTCGACGAGGCTTTGACTCGTTCGGGATATATCCACGAGCCACTGCGCCACACGGCCGGCACTTCGCTTGAATCGGAAGCCGCCGCCAAGCCTGTCGAGGCGGCTATGCCTTTGCAAGGCCGATGGAGTGCGCACGGCGAGTTGGCCTCGCTGCTTGATTGCGACACGACTACGCTGTGCGTCAATTACGATACCGGTGAGCGTCGTGCCAAAGGCTCGCCCGACGACCCCGACTATGCAGTCTATGGCCACGCATCGGCATCGCTGGCACTTGGGGGTGTCTCGCTCGCCGAATACAACCGCCTCTACATACTTATTGAGCCGCAATGCCCCGGCATCCGTGTGGTGAACATCAATCTTGCGTTTCGCAATCGTCATGCCGCTGGCTCGGGCTTCAATGCGCCCACAGGCTCGCACCTTATTCAGCTGAAAAACGGAGAACTCAATCGCTGCTATCTCGAAATTGCCGACCTGCGGCGCGATTGCGTCGACGCCATATCGCTCAGCGTGTCGGTCAATGGCCGCGACCTTCCCGTGGCCAAGCAGGCGCTGTTTCGTATTCATGCCGTTGAGGCTCAACGTGTAGCACACACCGAGAAGGTCAGTGGTTGGCAGCCCGACGAAGCACGCATCTCGTATTCGCAGACCGGCTATGCGGCCGCTGGCGCAAAGACGGCGGTCTGTGCGGCTTCGCTTGTTGGCAAGCAGTTCAGTCTGGTGAATGTTGATAACAACAAGACTGTCCTTCGCGATAAAGTAGCCGCCAGCCGCACTACAATCGGCGATTTCGGCGTCGTTGATTTCAGCAAAGTCACCACACAGGGTCGCTATAAGCTCTTGGTCGACAAGCTCGCGACGGATACTTTCTCTATAAGTTGTACCGATTTGTGGGACAGCTCATGCTGGCGAGTGCTCAATTTCCTTTTCTGTCAGCGGTGTGGCTACTCTGTGCCCGACGTACACGCTCGCTGTCACACGGATTTGTTCTGTGTGCACGAAGGCCGACGCTACCCCTACAGCGGCGGCTGGCACGATGCCGGCGACCTGTCGCAGCAGACACTCCAGTCGGCCGATGTGGTCTATTCGCTGCTCGAACTTTACGACCGTTGCCGCGAGTCGAATCCGGCCTTAGCTGCTCGCCTGCGCGAGGAAGCTCTCTGGGGTCTCGACTTCGTGCTGCGTTGCCGCCTCGACGACGGCTACCATGCCAGCAGCATGGGCCTGCTTCTGTGGCAGGATGGTGTCGTCGACAGCCACGACGACATCACCACGGTGCGCAAGCAGAATCTGCCTTACGACAATTTCTTGTATGCCGCGTACGAGGCATACGCTGCCCGAGTGCTCGACGATGGCACCGACGATGCCCTCATCGAATATCTTCGCCGTGCCGCGTGCGAGGACTATGAATTTGCCGTGCAAGGCTTTGCAGAAAAAGGCTTCGACGGCTGGCTCACCCCCTGGGAGCATACTTTTAACACGAGCGAAAGCCAATTTATGGCCACGGCTTCGTGGGCTGCCTCGGAGTTGTTTGCCCTCACGGCCGACGAGGAGTATGCCGGGGCTGCGCGCCGATATGCCGACTATGTGCTCAACTGCCAGAATACCGAGCCGGTGGGCACTTCGGGTATCAAAGGATTTTTCTATCGCAACAGTCAGCGACGCTCGGTGGTGCACTTCATACATCAGAGTCGCGAGCAGCTGTTCATGACCGCAATGGCCGCTCTGTGCCGCACGCAGCCCGGCCATGCCGATTGTTGCCGCTGGCAGCGCTCAATCGAACTCTACGGCGACTATATCAAGAGCCTGATGCGCTACACGGCTCCATACGGCATGATTCCTTCGGGCATCTATCGCGCCGACGAACACCTCGACACCGATGCCTTCTACGCTCTGCACCTCTTTCCGCCGGCCGATGCCGACCGTCAATTCCAGGCTCAGGCGGCCAAGGGCGAGGCTGTGGCTCCGGGCTTCTTCGTGAAGCGCTTCCCGGTGTGGTTCAATATCTTCAATGGCAACTTGGCCGTGCACATGTCGATGGGCAAGGCAGCCGGCATTTGTGCCAACGTGCTTGGCGACGACGAGCTTCGCAACATCGCTCGCGAACAACTTTATTGGACCGTGGGCAAGAATCCGTTTGCTCAGTCGTTAATATATGGAGAGGGAGCCCGCTACCCGTCGCTCAACAATTTCTCCTCGGGCGAGATTGTCGGAGCAATGCCCGTAGGCATCCGCTCGCTCGGCGACACCGACGAGCCTTATTGGCCGCAGATCAACAACGCTTGCTACAAGGAAGTGTGGACGACCTCGGCCGGAAAGTGGTTCTCGCTCGTGGCTGAAACTTTTGAAAACTAACACTAAAATCGAAATACAATGAAACTTCTAAAAGGCTTATTACTGACGCTGGCAATTCTCTTTGCTCTCCCGATGACGGCTCAAGACAACTATCCGGCCAACTACGCTCGCTTCCCTCGCTTCAAGGCTCTTCTGTACTATTCCGACACAGCGGAAGAGGCTCATGTACAGTTTGCCGAGCAGGCTATCGATTTCTTCAATCGCCTCAACTATGGCCGTGGATTCCACTTCGAGACCACTACCACCCTGGCAGGCTACACCTACGAAAAGCTGTCGGAATATAGCGTCGTTATCGCTATCAATGCAGCACCCCACAGCCCGGCGGAGCGCGCTGCCTTTGAGAAGTATATGGAAAATGGTGGCGGCTGGGTAGGCTTCCACGCTGCCGGTTACAACGACGGCAACACCAACTGGCCGTGGTACAATAAATTCCTCGGTTGCGGCAAGTTCTACTGCAACAACTGGCCGCCGCAGTGCGTACTCGTCGACGTTGAAACCACTGATAGCGACATCACTCGCAACATCCCCGAGTCGTTCGTAATGCCCGAAAGCGAATGGTACATGTGGAGCCCCTCGCCTCGCGAAAATCCCGACGTCGAAGTCCTCGTGAGCATCTCGCCCAAAAATTATCCGCTGGGCATCAAGGATGTAATCAGCAGCGGCGATTTCCCCATCGTGTGGCGCAACAAAAACTATCGTATGGTCTACCTCAACTATGGCCACGGCGACCGTGAATTCACCGACGCCACTCAAAACTTGCTCACGCTGCAAGCCTTCCGCTACATCGTGAGTCTCGACCCCAAAGGCAATCCTTTCGACAAATAATGTGTAGTTATATATTTCTCGATCTTTGATTTAGGATTTGTTTGACAATCCGTCAAAAGCGCCCGCTTCGCTCTCCGAGCCGGGCGCTTTTTTCATGGCGTGGCGGAGTTGGCCGTGTCGCTCGAATTTGCTAAATTTGTGATAAAATTGAAGAGACGATGAAGATTCTGATGTTTATCGGTATGGGCAGCTTCCTGGGCGGTGTGGCGCGCTACGGCGTGGGCCGACTTATGGCTGCCTTGTGCGGTCAGCCGACCGTCTGGGGCACCTTCGCAGCCAACGTCGTCGGCTGTTTTCTGATTGGTTTGCTCTATGGACTGTTTGACCGCGTCGGCAACGTCGCCGAGCATTGGCGGCTTTTCCTGACCGTCGGCTTTTGCGGCGGCTTCACCACCTTCTCGACATTCGCCCACGAGAGCTATGCCGGACTCACCACAGGCCGCTTCATCGAGACCGCCCTCTACGCCGTGCTGAGCCTTGCCGTCGGCCTCGCCGCCGTCTACCTCGGCCACCTCGCCATCCGCCAGTGACCCAACCTTGACTCTCCTTGGCGTTGGCTAAAGCGTAAGTTAAAACAGAGCGGTGTTCAACTCGTGAGTCCTACTCACGGGTTCAAATTCGAGGCTCCCGATGGAAAATATTACAATAGCGATGTGTTGTCGGCAGATGATATTGTTATATTATTTGCTTCGGTGGTCAATCGTCAGCGCGATTTATAAATTGTCATTAATTTTTAAGAGGCAATAGCGAAAATCATCGGCATTTATAGCTGTCTTAACCCAATTGCAAGTGTAGGAGCCAATTAGGAGAAAACCATCTGGATGTTTTTTTAGATTATTTTTACTGATTTTTCCATCCCAATTCATTATTCCATGGCGAGTAGCACCTTCTGTCATTGTGAATGGAAGGTATGCGGCTGTGCTGTTTTTGGGCTTTTGCCAATAAAGGGGCGTATTGGTCACAGTTAGAGCAATACCGCCAACGACATTTTTAAACTTTTTCTCTAATAATTCAAGGCGACAAACGTCTTTCCAGCTATTGTACATAGATAAGTTGGTCGCATTTTGAGTTTTTATTATTTCAACAGGTCCAATAGATTGTCCGAAGCGAGTCGTATCGGCATTTTTATTGTCAAGAGAATTTGTGTGGTATTTTAATTCGATGGGTAGGTATTTACCATCTTTTTCTACGACTATATCAATATGTAGACGGTCTTTGTTGCCCCAATAGTAATTAGGAAGAATGGACACCGGAATAAAGTATTCAGTGTGAATATGGTCGTAGTTGTTAGTCGTGCTTAACCAAACGGCCAATGCCATTTGTAGGTCGCTTTCACCGGCAAATATTTCGGTTCTTGCAGCAAAAAAATCCCTAATGTCTTTTTCTACTTTCTCTATTAATTTCATATCTATCTGAGATTATGTGAATAGATTTAGGCTTCTGATAATACCGGCATTGGTGATCTTTCCAACTTTTGCTATAACCTCGGCAACGCTATCATAAGAAATAGAAACGGATAGTGTGGCTTTTATAGCTTTTTTTGAATATTATCAAAAAGAGCTATTGTTGGTGCATAGGAAATAATTTTGTCTGTAAATAGTGCCTCGTGAAGGAATACGTTCTTACGAGGCGCTATTAATTAAAGGTTTACCTGTAGTTCCGGTTCCTCTTTGACTAAGTCAGCAAGCATCAGTACGGCGCGAGCATCATCTATGCCAAGTGCCGATGCAATAGATAATATATTATCAACCTCTTCTTCGTCGAGGACTCCGTCAATAATAACGATTTGAAGAACAGCTTCTAGGATTATTTCAGCTTCTTCGTCATCGATTTCGGCAGAGTGTTCCAATATATAAGAATTTACTTGGCTCTCATCCATTCGCTCGATAACGGCAAGTTCGGTGTCAATGGCAGTATTAAGGTCGTTCTCGTTGATTTCAAAGGCTTCTGCTATTTCAGATACAGCGATCTTTTCAGCTTCGTTATATTCGCCATCGGCCCAGATTGATGTTGCAATCAGTGCTGCAATGTGTCTAAGTTCTGTTTTCATAAGCGCGTGTTATTTAAATAGTCTTTTTATTCTATTTTTCAAGCTATTTTTTGCTTTACGGGCTTTTGCCAGATTCTCGCACATCTCTTTATATTCTTTTGTGCGTTTGTCTACTGCCCCATCTTTTGTCTTTTTGATAGCCGGTTTTTTTGCTTTACGGGCTTTTGCTAAATTTTCGCACATCTCTTTGTATTCTTTTGTGCGTTTGTCTACCGACCCATCTTTATTCTTTTTGATTGTGGCCATATCTATTGAGCTTTTTAATAAAATCGTTGCTTGTCGGCGCGTACTTGCCAACAAGCAACGAAGTGTTTAATAGTTATTTTTTGCCGGCAGCGACGAGGGTGTCGTCGTCATTGGCAAGCTTTGTGTCCGTTGAGTTAGCTACTTTAACACCGATACCATACATTTCGACGATTTTTTTCTCGAAGTTACCGACGCGTAAGTTGCCGCCAACAGTAAGAGCACCACCTTTCTTGTCCTCGGCGCGAATAGATGCGAGAGTTGCATCATCGTCGGCAAAAGCTCCACGACATGAGGGGCTTTTATATACGCGTAGGCTTGCGCCGAAACAGTTTTTAAATGTCTCTTTAAGAGATTTGACCTTCATGCGGCCATCCAATTTGAATTCTGCCATTTTATTAAATTTATTGTGAGAAGTGTTTATTATTCAATGATTATAAATTCGGTTCTGCGATTTACTTCTATGTTGGTAGAATCTTTAGGCATTGATGAGCCATAGCCGCAAGATTCCAGGCGAGATGGGTCGATCCCTTCGCGATTTACCAAGAAGTCAACTACAGCTGCTGCGCGCTCTTCCGAGAGTTTTTGATTGTGTTTCGGATCACCTTCTGACGAGGTGTGCCCTGCAATCTGGAGGCGTAAATTCTCGTTTGACTTGAGAATTGTAGCGAGGTCATGAAGAACAAATTTGGCGTCTTCGCTTAAAACAGCTTTGTCGTAATCAAACTGACATTCGTTAAAGCGTGTTTCAAGTTTTGCCACACTCTCTATATATACGGTGTCGCGAACCACAACCTCTTTTACAACTTCCTTGACAATCTCCTTGGGCTCTACAGGCTCCGGCTTAGAACACGACTTATAACCTAAGAGACAAATGAGAATTATCAAAGCGATTCCAAGTATTGCTATCAATGCCTTGTATATTCGTTTGTTAGATGGTCGCTCGCCGATTACTTTCGTATCGATTGTCTTGTCTGCTGTTTTTTGGGGGACATAGCCATTTAGATACTCCAAACGGTATCCGCCTTTTTGCCTCGGTACTTTAGTCTTTTCGAATTCGGCAATTTCGATGCCAAATTGTTCGGCATGTTTTGCGATACGTTCGAACGAAGCCTTTGTCCAAATTTGGTTAAAAGCCACTTTAGAGCCATCGTTCAACTCTAAAATCTCATCTTCATTGGTGAAGTACAGACTTATGTTGTGCTGAGTGTTTATCGCTGAAGCGTCTTCAAGTGGAAGGAAGTTTTCAGCAACCCCTTTGTCCGGACACAACTCGTTAGGGAATGCTTTTCTAATATCGTCGATTGTTGTATTCGGCTTCATCACCAAATAAGCATGCACGATACCTAAGGCAGTGCGGTTTTGAGCCTTACCATGTACTCTTATCTTATTTATCATTTGTTTTGTCGCGTTGTGTTTGTCCTACAGATATATTTATTTGCTTGTTTAGATTACTCTTGTATCTGGTTTTCGTTGAGGAAGTCGATGAGCTTGTTGCCAAATTGGCGAGTGGCCCACGTTTCGTCAAACTCAAAGCCAACCTTTTTAGCTACTTCGCGTAATGCGTCTTTTACGTTGTCGTATTCTCGATATACTTTGATGGTGCCTGATTCCAGCACAGAGATTGCATATTCTCCATAAGTGGCGCTTTTCTTTGCCATAATTATTTTATTTTTAGTTAATGAATTATTCTATACTGAAGCTTGATTTATAATATATTGTTTGGGGGATGACGGCTTCGACTTCCACCCAGATATAATTGGTGTAGCGCATGCGCTCGTTTTCAAAACCGAGGTATATTGTCGTGCTTCCATTGGTGGGGATGCGGCCGTTGCACGATTGGGTTCCGATGGTCGAATAATCGACGTCGTAATTTAGCGCAGACGTATTGCTTGTGCCATCCTGAAATTTCTTAGCCTGTGATTGAGAGCGGAATACAAACATGTTGCAGTATGCGTCTTCTTCGCGAATAGGACGATTGTCGTCAAGAAGAGTATTCAGCAAACCATTACTTTTGCTTTTCTCGTAAAGTGGAAGGCCGAGAAATTTTACTTGTGTATAAGAGCGAGTTAAGTTGTCGTGGAATTTACCGTCCTCGGCACGATTGCTCTCGCTTGTGGCAATTCGTAAGGAGTATAGGATATCCGTAGCACCGGCAGGTACTTTGACCGGAACTAACGCTTTTGCGCTACCTGAAAAGGCGGCTTTAATTTGACCACGCAAGGTGAATTTTCGTGGCTCTTCAAAGCATTTAACCATATTGACGCCGGTTACAGCTACGGCGCCAATATCCCCCCTGCTACATTCTACTTTTTTGGTTTTGATTCTAGGACGGACAGTGTTGCCTAACTCTCCGACACGTATGTCAAGAGTAATGCTAACGTACTGTTTGTTTTTAGGCGTTATTACCAATTGATATATGCCGGAGTTTTTGACAATTAGAGAGTCTGTAATTTCTTTTTTGCTGTACGATTTTAGCAATCGTTCAGCGTCGGCATTATATAGCTTTACCGATGCTCCCTCAGTCGATATTGTGTAGAGTAGTGTCTCTCCATTATATAGATAAATCGGAATGCTTTTTATATCTGATAGAAGAATGTCATCCTCATCGACTGCTCTTATGGTTGTAGCTGTTAGATTATTAGTGCTATCGTTTGTGGCATTTGATATTTTCCCGGCTAACAACGCTTCTGCGCGTGTTCGACATCTCTCCACACGCGCCTTCAACGAGTCGCAATGGACGATTGTTGCTTGGCTCATTCCATACTCGTTATATTCATACGTTAGATTTGTACTGAGCGATAACAAACTTTGTATATCTTCTTGCGATTGTGTAGCTTCAATTTGCTCGCATAATTTTTCGGCTTGTTCGACAGTGTTAAGAGCTTGTTCGTAACGATATGATTCTCGTTCCGAGAGCTTAATGTCGGCGTTGCCCACTTTGTCGACATTTTCCTCTTTTGCAGAGTTGCTGCAGCTGCATAAAATGCTTATAAATGCTAAAGATATAATTAGCTTACTCGCTTTCATAGGCCGTTGATTGGCAATTATTATATACTTTGCTTAGCTCGCTGAACATGATGTTGTATTGATAATTAGGGTAATCTTTTCCCCATTCGTGATTATCGACATTTTTCAGGAACCAGATGCTCTTTTGTTTTATAAATTCCTGTGCTTCAGCTGAACGACCCGAAGTACACATCGAAATAATCACATCGCTCATATAGGCAAAATAGTCTGGAGCATTGCCTGGGTAATCTTCGTCATGATAACTGATTGCGTGATAGTTCCACGCTTCGTCGTATCTGCCTTTTTTGAGTAGCGCATCATATATCTTTTTTGAGTATTCTTTTGCGTAATCAGCGCTAGCAGAGCTCCATTTCATGTCGTACATCGAAACATGTCCGGTGATTTTTTCAAACACAAATATTGCTTTGTCGAGCTTATCAATGGCGAGGTATTCATCAATCAACATACCGCCATAGTGGCGACTAGCCCAGCCCTCGTCGACATCTTTAAGACGTTTTTCAGCCTCTGACAGATTGCCGGAGCTAATAGCTTCGTCAAGTTCTTTGTATTCTTTTTTGTTGTCATACGAACAAGAGGATATGGCTGCCAATGCGACAAGCAAGAGGGTGATGATAAGAATTATCTTTTTCATCGTTTTTTATTAATTTTTGAATAACCTTAAAATTGAGGCTCCGACTTTGCGTTCCAAACCTTGTTTTGTGGTTGGAATACCTGTCTTCCTTGATATTTTTTGTTTAGCGGCTGTAATGCCGACAGCGCGCTTTAGTGAAAATGAAAAACCGAATTTCATGGATTATTTGGACCTTTTGATAGCAGCTCGGGTGTTCTCAATCTCGCGTTTGTAATTTTCAATTTTGCGGTCATGAGCAGCTGCTTTATCAATTTTAAGTTTACGGTAAGTCGCTTTTGTAGAAGTTGAAGTTGCGCTTTTTATAATAGAGGCATAGTGAGCGTTGTCCTTTTTTTTAAGCTCACGTTCGCGAGCTACATTTGCTCGCAGGTCTACCAATTTTTTTTTGAGATATTCTGTGCTCATGGTAATATTTTAAGACTTAGATTTAGAGGCTTTTAAGGCACATAGTTGTTCTATGATGTTATATCAGACCTTCATCCATCTGCCATTATTAAATCTATATTCTAGTACTTTGCTGCCACATTCTTTACAAGTGGTTCTTCTAAGTAAATGTTTTTCAACACATTCTTTGCATATAATGCCGTGATTTGGACATTCGTAGCGAACTTTGCTACTGAACATGCCAAATGTCGTTACTTGTTTGCAATTATTGCAAATGAAATCACTTTTTGCCATTTATGTAAAGTTAAATTGGTTGATGTAAAAGTATCATCTTTTTTAAGAGATACTTGAGATTTGCAAATGTAGTAATAATCAAAATTTCTAATCCTTTCATTATGTGAATAGATTTTTAACAAAATGGGTATATTTGGTTCTCATTTAGGTACAATATTTTCACCAACTATGACATGCTTTACAAATAATTAGATGTTTATAAAAAATCTATAGCTGTCACGTACAAAGGAGATAGCTATTGATTTTACTTCGTCAGAGAAGATTACCAACGACTGACGTTTCGCAGGCGAGACGCCTGCGCTCCAGGCTGCGCAGCGTTTACCAGTTCTCTTGGTTGTTCTTTGTCTTTGTGTTGAAAAAATGAGACCGGAGGGTTGCTTTTGGGCAACCCTCCGGTCGGTGGGGGAGGTGTTTTTTTACCTTAAGAAATTATTTGTTGGGGGTGTCCCATTGGTGGGTCTCGTCGCAGGTGAGGGTTAGCACTTCGGTGCCGGCTTGCATGCGGAAGTCGCCCTTTTCGAGCACCCACTTGCCGTCGTGGCCTACGAATGCGAGGTCGGAGGCTTTGATCTTGAGTGTGACGGTGGTGGTCTGTCCGGGCTGCAGCTCTACTTTCTCGAATGCGCGTAGGCGGCGGTTTTCGGGCGTGAGCGAGGCAATCATGTCGCGGCTGAAGAGCATTACGACTTCTTTGCCGACGACGTCGCCTGTGTTGGTGACGTCGATGGTGAATTCGAGGTCGTCGCCGGCCTTGAAGTTGGTGGCAGCGGCCTTGAAGTTGTCGTATTTGAATGTGGTGTAGCTCAAGCCGAAGCCGAAGGGCCACTGCACGGATACGACGGCGTCGTAGTCGTAGGCGCCTTCCATCTTATCCATTTCTTCGCTGACGCGGTAGTCGTAGGTCATCAGCTCAGCCGAGTATTTGGGATAGGTGTAGGGCATCTTGGCGCTGGGGTTGGCGTCGCCGGCGAGGATGTTGGCCAGTGCGTCGCCGCCGAAGTTGCCGGGCAGCAGCACGTTGATGATGGCGGTGGCCAGCGGTTCGATGTCGTTGATGATGCGCGGACGGCCTTCGTTGAGAATGAGTACGATGGGCTTGCCGGTCTTGGCGAGGGCTTTGACCAGATTGCGCTGGTTCTCCGACAGGGCGAGGTCGGAGAGGTTGCCGGGGGTCTCGCAGTAGGAGTTTTCGCCGATGCAGGCAACGATGACGTCGACGCCGCGAGCGGCAGCGACTGCCTTTTCGATTTCGGGCTCGTTTTCTTCGTAGTATGCGCCTTCGGCGGGGTAGGTGATGCCCTGTTCGAGCACTACGTTTTCTTTACCGAACTTGTTGGCGATAGCTTCGTAGATGGTGTTGTACTCGCCGGCGAAGCGGTCGGTGAGGTGGCCTTGCCATGAGTAGCTCCAGCCGCCGTTGAGGCAGCGCATCGAGTTGGCATTGGGACCGGTCACGAGAATCTTGGCACCGGCTTTCAGCGGGAGGATGCCGTCGACGTTTTTCAGCAGCACTTCCGACTCTTCAGCGGCTTTGAGCGCGAGCTGGCGGTGTTCGTCAGATGAGAATTCGGGATAATCCTTGTGGTAGGTGTTGGGAGCGTCGAATAGGCCGAGGCGGTATTTGAGGCGTAGGATGCGGCGCACGGCGTCGTCGATGCGGTCCATCGATACGCGGCCTTCGTCGACGAGTTCCTTGAGCAGCGTGCAGAAGTTGAGGTCGTAGGGGTCCATCGACATGTCGACGCCGGCGTTGATGGCTATTTCGATAGCTTCTTTCTTGTCGGCGGCAACGTATTCGCGAGTGAAGAGGTTGTTGATGTCGGCCCAGTCGGTGACGATCATGCCGTCCCACTGCAGGTCTTCTTTGAGCCACTTGGTGAGCAGTTCGTAGTCGGCGTGGACGGGTCGGCCGTTGATAGAGCCGCTATTGACCATGACGGTCAGCGCGCCGGCTTCGATGCAAGCGCGGTAGGGTTCGAAGAACTTTTCGCGCAGGTCGGAGGGCGAGATGTAGGCCGGGGTGCGGTCGCGGCCGGTGCGAGCGGCGCCGTAGCCCAGGTAGTGCTTCACGGATACGGCGATGTTGCGCGGGCCGATGTTGTTGGGGTTATCGCCTTGGAAACCTTTGACTTGGCTGGCGCCCATGACGGCATTGACCAGCGGGTCTTCGCCGAAGTTTTCCCAAACGCGGCTCCAGCGCGGGTCGCGAGTGAGGTCGACGGTGGGCGAGTAGGTCCAGGGGCAGTTGGCGGTGCGGGTTTCGTAGGCGGTGATTTCGGCGGCTTTGCGAGCCATCTCGGGGTTGAACGAAGCGCCTACGTTGATGTTCTGTGGGAAGAGAACGCCGCCCAGGGTGTAGGTGGTGCCGTGGTTTTGGTCGAGGCCATAGATGCAGGGGATGCCGATTTCCTTCATCGACAGGTCTTGAATCTGGCCGATGATTTCGAGCCACTTTTCGGGCGTCTGAGCTGTGGGGCCGCCGGGGGCGTTCAGTACGGAGCCGACTTTGTAGACAGCGATGGCCTCGTGGAGCTTAGCCGAGTCGAGGAAGAATTCGCCATCTTTCCAGCTGCCGAGCATGTCGATTGACAGTTCGAGCATTTGGCCGACTTTTTCGTCGAGTGTCATTTTCGAGAGAGTCTCCTCGACCTTTGCTTCGATTTCGGGGTCGGAGGGAATGACAGGCTCTGTAGCCTGCTTTGTGCAGGCTACCAGAGCGAGTGGTAAAAGGAATAAAGCTTTGCGTTTCATAATTAACGTAAGGTGATAAGGTCAACGTAATAGCCGTGGCCGACACAGAGGAAGCCGGCTTGTTCTTGAATCATGTCGAGGGCTTCCTGGGTGAGGAGCACTTCGACTACGCCATCGGCATTGGTCTCAACGGTTCCGGTTCCGGGCAGAGGCGTCCACCAGCCGGTTGTGGTCTGGATTTGGTGGTATTCGGCTGAGGGCTCAATCGAGTAGTGCAGCACCAGCGTGGCGCCGGCTTTGATGCCTGCGAATACATCCATGCCGATGAAGTTGAATGTCTTGTTGGGGTCGCCGTCGGGCAGTTCCCACGATACGTAGTGGTGTCCGCTCCAGAGGGTTTGTTCGGATGAGATGGTGACGTTGGCGCTGGCTACGATTTTCGAATTGATGAAGAATGAGACTTCGCGGCCGTCGGTCATGCTGCCGGTGAGAGTGTATTCGCCATCTTCGAGAGCCGGGCAAGTAAATTCAATCAGCTCGGGCGTCTGGGTGGTGAATTCGGTAATGGCTGTTCCGGCTAAGTCGAACGATGCAATTTTGTCGAGGTTGATGCCGGTCATGCTCCAGGTAGAGTTGGCCGTGACGCGGTCGGCGCCCGAAGTGATAAGGGCGGCAGAGCTTACGGTGACAAGGCCGCCGCCAAATTCATTGCCGTTGTTGTCGTGGAGAACTACGCGGTGCTGTCCTTCAGCGATAGCTTCCGGAACGACGTAGTTGAGATAAGTGGCGCCTTCGTCGGTCGATGCTAATTCGATAGCACCAACTTCTACGCCGCCGATGCTCATACCGGCAACGCTCTCAAGATTATAGCCATAGATGACCGCAGAATTGCCGGGGGCAACTACGCGCTCGAAACTCAGCTCGGTAGCGACGGGGTCGCCGTCGAGCGGATTGACTTGCACGAGTCCTTCGCGCGAGGTCGATTTGCCTTGGGCAGTAGCGGCTACGACTTTGAGTTCGTAAGTGCCGGCCAGTAGCGGGATGTCGATGCTCTTGCCGGTAGCGACTTCTTTGCCGTCGAAGAACCAAGTGACGGTCGTGAAGTCGGCCGGGGTGACGGTCAGCTCCATGCTGAAGTTGGCGTCGCGCGTGATATTGGCGACTACCGGCAGGGCTCCGTTATTGCGGTCGGGGAATGTGGGGTCGAGGATGCGAGGCTCGTCGTCGGCACCGGCCACAGAGAAAGGTTTGTCATCGTCGCACGACACGAGCATAGCGCCCATGGGTAGCAACGCGAGTAAAAATTTATATATTGATTTCATAATAGTCTGTATATGAGGTTGTTATTATTCTACGTCCCACCACATCGGTGTGTACCAGCTGTTTTGGCCGCCCATGCGGTCTAATGCTTCGTTGTAGCTCTCTTTGTTGTACGAAGATTCGAGCACCGGATAGCACAGGCGCACGGGAATTTCTTGTCCGCCGGTGAGGAACTGTCCGAAGCCATATTCAGCCGGAGATTTCAGGCGGGGGAAGCCTGAGCGACGAATGTTCGACCAGCATTCGGCGGGGTTGTTGAAGTGCAGAATCCACGCCTGAGTGTTGATAGCCTGTTTGCGCTGTTCGTTGGTGTAGCCGGTGCCGTTGTTGGCGATGAACGCTTCGAAATCGTCGTTCGAGATTTTGTCGCAGCCATAGTTGTCGGCCAGGAAGTCCATAGAAGCGCGAACGCCAGCTTTGTAGTAGTCGTCGACAGATCCGGCTACGTTCCAGCCGTTGACAGCAGCTTCGGCCAGCAGGAAGTTGACTTCGGCATAAGTCATCAGCACGCCGGGGTTGTCGCTCTTGAGGAAGTTGTTGGCCAGCTTGGGCTCGGTCTCGCGGTCGAGGGTGGTAGCTACCGAGGGGTTGGTCAGTGCGATTTCTTTCATCAAGTCGCTATCGTACGAAGCGGGCCAGGGTTCCCAAGAGTAAGCGCCGGGCTCGCGCGAATTGATGGTCACGCCTTTCGAGAGGATTTCGTCGGTGAGGTCGATGCGATTGTCGGGGCTGGTGGCGCTCATCAGTCCGTCGTAGTAGAAACGAGCGTAAAGGAATGTGCGTGGGTCGCCCGAGTTGTAGAGCTGATTGAAGAATGTAGAGCATAGGTAGCTCGGGTTGTTGGCGGGGTCGTTGCCGAAGAGAAGTTTCGACAGAGCATTGCCGCGATAGTCAGAGTAAGAGTCGGAGCCGAAGCTGAAAGCAACGGACATGTACTTAACCAAAGCGTCGTCGGCAGCGCTTGCAAACACACCGCCATCCGAGGTCAGAGCGTCCTCAAATTCGGCGCGAGCCTTGTCGGGAGCGACGCCCGAGATGCGCATAGCGAAGCGTAGGCGAAGCGAGTTGGCGAATTTCTTCCATTTCGCAACGTCGCCGCTGTAAACAACGTCGCCGGTGATGCGGTCGCCGGTCGGGTCGAGTGCTGAGGCAGCGTCCTTGAGCTCGGTGAAGAACCACGAGTAGATGTCCTCCTGCTTGTCGTAGCGCGGGTTGTATTTTTCGTCGATAAAGCCGAGGCCGGCCTCGCTGCAAGGCGCATCGCCATAAACGTCGGTGATAATCGACATGATGTATACGCGATAGATGCGAAGTGCGGCATTGATGTTGGCCTTGTCGGCGTCGTCGGCACTTTTGTAGATGCCGTCGACGAGGTTTTTGATGGCGTTGGGATAGAACGAGGTCCAGATGCGGCACATCTCGTTGTTGTCAACGGTGTGGCGGCCGCCGTAGTTGGTTGTGTTCCAGCAGCCCATAAGTTGCTGATTGAAAGCGTAGTGGTAGTTGCGATAGATTTCAACCATGCCCAGGTCGCCATAGGTTTGCAGCTGCGCTGTGGTGAGCTGAGCGTTGGGGTCAATGTCGCTGACTTTGGAAGGGTCCGTGTTGAGGTCTTCCATATAGCTGTCGCTGCACGAGGAGAAGGCAAGGCCAATGGCTACGAGCAGCATCGATGTATATTTAGATAGGAATTTCATTGTTTCGATGGATTAGAATTTCACATACAGGTTGACGCCGTAGCTTTTGCGCGAGGGCAGCGAGCCGTATTCAAGACCCATGCCGGTAGTGTTGTTGTAGTTTGAGTCGGGGTCGATGTCGGGGATGTTCTTCCAGACGATGAACGGGTTGCGAGTAACGAACGAGATAGACATGTCTTGAACGACCTTACCGAGCCATTTCTTGGGGAATTGGTAGGTGAGTGTGATTTCGCGACACTTCACGTATGAGTTGTCGTAGATGAACATAGACGGCGCATTGCGGCAGACGCTCATCCAGTAGTCTTCGGGGTTGATTTTGATGTCGTTGGGGCGGTAAGTGCCGTCGCCGTTGTCAATCACACCGGGAGCAACGAAACCGCCGGTAGGAGTCCACGTATCGGCGCCCTTGGCGATGCCGGCCGCCATGCGTTGTTCTTCGGATTTGTACCATTCTTCGCGGCCGACGAGAGTAGCGGGGTTCTTGCCCGACTCGTACGAAGCGCGAGCCGACATAGAGTAGAGGTCGCCGCCCACTTTCACGTCGAACAGAGCCGACAGAGCGAAGTTCTTGTAGCTGAAGGTTGTGGACAGACCGCCGGTCCAGTCCCAAGAAGCATTGCCCAGCACGTGGTTGCTCTTGTCGTAAAGCGGCAGACCGGTGGCGGGGTCGATGAGGATTTCGCCCTTGTCGTTGCGCTGGAAGTCGGGGCCGATGATAGAGCCGAAGTCTTCGCCAACCTTAGCGGCGATTTGCACGTCGAGCCAAGTAGCTTTCTCGAGTTCAAACATATCCATGTCGTCGACGAGGCTCTTGACCTTGTTGTTATTCTTCGAGAAGTTGATATTTAAATCCCATGCGAAGTCGCCAATCTGCAGCGGACGGGTGTTCAGCGCGATTTCGATACCTTGGTTCTGAATCTTACCGGCGTTGATCAGGCGTCGGGTGTAGCCATTTGTCCAGCTCGATGCCATGCCCATAATCTGATCTTTTGAGGTCTGATTATAGTAAGTGAAGTCGAGACCGATGCGATTGTTGAGGAATTTGGTTTCAAAGCCGATTTCAAACGAATTTGTACGAGTCGGTTTTAAGTTTTTGTTAGGTATAGTCTCGTTGTCGATATAACCGATGGTGTAGCCGGGGTAGGTGAATTTCGACTTCGAGTAGACTAGTCCGAGCTGATATGGGTCGGTGTCGCTACCAACTTGAGCGAACGACAAGCGCAGTTTGCCGTAGGGGAGTATGTCGCCGCGCTTGATGAGCTCGGAGAATACGAAGCTACCCGAAACCGACGGATATACGTATGTGTTGTTGCCGGTCGGCAGGGTTGATGATTTGTCGCCGCGAATTGTAGCGTCGAGGTAAAGGAGGTTCTTCCAGCCTACGTTTACGGCTGCAAAGAGCGAGTTGATTTGCTTGCGATAGCTATTTTCCTGCAAGCTCGTCTCGTTGAAGCTCATCAATGCTACGACATTGCGAATCTGCATGTCCTGAGCAGTGGTGATGACAGTTGAGTTATCTACTTTGTAGATGTTGCCGCCGGCTGTAGCCGAGAAGTCGAAGTCGCCCCAGCGGTTGTTGTACATGGCGAGCAGCTCGAAGTTGTACATTTTATTTTTGAAGGCGCTTTGCTGCAAGTAGCCGGCTTCGAAGCCTGGAGTTGTCGGCGCCTTGAAGTCTTGGAAATCGAACCAGTTGAGTTCGGCACCGGCCGTACCTTTAATTTTAATGTGCGAGTTGATGTTGTAAGTGGCCGAGGCGTGGAGGCGGAAAAGGTCCTTCTTCGAGTCATTCGAGTTCTTGTAAACGTCCCAGTAGGGGTTCACGTTGTAGGGGTCCATGCCGTTCCAATTGGAGTACTCGCCGTTTTCGTCCTGATAGGTGCGAAGCCAGTTTTGGTCGTAGGTAGTGGCCAGTGTCATCAGGTTTTTGCCGATGTTCGACTTGCTATCGCCCAGTGCGGGACGATTTTTTACACTCTCGTGTGTGTAGTTGACCGAGAAGTCGAGGTCGACCTGGCCGAGAGTGGAGTTGGCGCGGAGGTTGAAGATGTCGCGGCTCATGTGCGTTTGCGGCACGATATCTTTGTTGCGCATATCGGTCAGTGTGAATCGGAGGCCCGTGGTGCCGGTATTTGAGGATACGGTCACGGTGTTGTTGGCTGTAAGACCGGTGCGGAAGAAGCCCGACATGTTATCCGGGATTATAAGGTAGGGGCGTTGCACGCCGTCGAAGTATGTCAGCATGTTAGAGCCGTCGGCTTTCGGGCCCCAGCTTTTGTTAGTATTCGATACGGCGTCGATGCTGTAGATGCCGTTGCTACCCATGCCGTAGATTTGCTGCACGTCGTTCCACTTCGAGAGCTGTTGGTCTACGGTCAGTGTGCCGTTGTACTCCACCGAGTAGCGTTCGGCGTTGGCTTTCTTGGTAGTAATAAGGATCACACCATGGCTGGCGCGGCTACCATAGAGTGCAGAAGCCGACGGGCCTTTGAGGACGGTCATGCTTTCGATATCGTCGGGGTTAATGCTTGAGATGCCATCGCCCAAGTCGTAGCCGCCGGAGGTGCCGGCGCTGCCGAAGTTGGTGTTGTCCAAAGGTACGCCGTCGACGACGTAGAGGGGTTGGTTGTTGCCGGTCATTTCGGTGCTACCGCGCAGGATTACGCGAGTCGAGCCCGAGGGGCCGCCGGCAGTCTGCGAAACGACCAAACCGGCCACGCGACCGGCCATCGAGTTGATGACGTTGGTTTCTTTAGCTTTCTCAAAAGAAGCGCCGCTGACTTCGTCGAGGCCGTAGCCGAGCGCTTTGCGGTCGCGCTTGATGCCGAGGGCTGTCACTACGACTTCGCTGAGGACTTGCGAGTCTTGCTCCATCATGATGGTCATGGGCGATGTCGAAGCAGCCACTTCGATGGTTTGATACCCGACGCAGCTGATCGAGAGCGTGGCACCGGCGGCGACACGTATCGAGAATTTGCCATCGATGTCGGTCACGATGCCGTTCGATGCGCCTTTTTCTACAACCGAAGCTCCGATTATCGGGCCTTCGGCATCTTCAACGACTCCGGTCACCGTAATTCGCTGCGACGCGGAGGCTTGCTCAGGTGCGGCTGCGGCATAAGTCAGCATAGGAGTAGCCAACGAAGTGGCGCCTACCAACATCACACCGAGTAGCACTTTGCTTGAAAATGAACTTGATTTCATGTGTATAGATTATTTAGTTTGTAACTTTTACCCAATCAACAAGCATTTGCACTTCTTCGCCATCTTGCAGGGCTGTGATGCCTGCCGGCTCTAAAATGCCGGTGAATGCGCCACCAACGGCCATATTGAACAAGATGTAGAAGTTATCGTGAAAATACGGATTGTCTGATATGTCGAATGTCATGAGGTGGAAGTCGTCGACCGTTATCACGAGCGAGTCTTTATCGCGGTGCAGTGTGTATGTGTGGTAGCGACCATCCTGCAGGTTGATGCCGGTGCTTGTGGCAAAATATTGTTGCTCGTGTGCTATTGGATTCGGGCCGTAGTGTATGGCAGTGTTTACTCGGCTCGCTACGGTGCCTTCGGCAATGCCGGCGGCATCACCGATTTCCATGATGTCGATTTCGCCACAAGCGGGCCATCCGCGACCATTGTCGCCCATCATCCAGAATGCCGGCCACAGGCCGTCGGCGCAGGGTGGCAGTTTAATGCTGGCCTGCACGGTGCCGTAGGGAAAACTTTTCTTACCTTTGGAGTTGATGCGTCCCGATACAATCTTGTCGCCGGTGCGGCTTGCGGTAATAATCAGCACGCTCTTGTCGCCGTCTGTGCCGACAGTCACATGGTCGGGGCGGTACGACTGCAGTTCTTGATTTACCCATCCGGGCTCGTGCGTTTCTTTTGTCCATACCGATTCGTCGAATGTGTCGAATGAGTCGAAGAATACGACATCGGCGGAAGTCTGGGCAGAAAGATTAATCGAACTACATATAGCCAGCGATGCAGCTAATGGGAGGATGAATTTCATGAGTCTATTAGGTCTGAGGTTTATTTTGCTTAGGGCAAGAGTTTAAGGCAATATATACTTGCGCGCGTTTTATGATGCAAAAATAATACAGACTTTTTAACTCATGGTTTGATTGCTGACATTTTTGAGGTTTGATTGCTGACAATTAGTTGCAATGTGTGGAATATCAGCGTGATAGATATTATTGTTGATTGTCGTGATATTTGCTTGGCGATATGTCGAAATGCTTCTTAAATATGGTGCTAAAGTACTTTGAATTGGCAAAGCCGGTCTTCTCTGCGACTTCGTTTACGGCGAGGCCGCGTCGGAGCAGCTCGGCCGCTCTTTCCAAGCGCAAAATGCGGATGAATTCCTGCGGGCCTTTACCGGTAAGCGATTTTAGTCGACTATAGAACAAGGTGCGGCTCATGGCCATTTCGCGACAGAGTGATTCGATATCGAAATCGGTGTTGCTGATATTTGCGATGACGATATTGGTGGCTTTGGCCACAAATTCACAGTCGGCCTCGGACATGGCACCGCCGTTGGCGGTGGGTGCGTCGTCGCATATCGACGAGGTGCACTCGGCTGCAGCTGCGTCGTCAAAGGCTTCGGCTTTGCGGACGGCGTGGCCGAGCAGATAGTCGCGAATGCGTTTGCGATTGGCCAGCATACCTCGTATTTTTGATTTCAGAATATCGAGGCTGAAGGGCTTTGGAATGTAATCGTCGGCTCCTTTGTCGAGACCGTCGACGATGGCGTCGTGGTTTGATTTAGCCGTCAGGAGTATTATCGGTATGCCGGCCGTGTCCGGATTGTTTTTTACAATTTTGCAGAATTCGTCGCCTTGGATGCCTGGCATCATGACGTCCGAAAGAATGATGTCGGGGTAGTGGCTGGCCAAGAATTGTAGCGCGTCGTCGGCAGTGTTTGTCGAGACAACGTTGTAGTCGGACCGGAACGTCGCTACGAGGTAGTTGCGCAGGTCGTCGTTGTCCTCTACGATGAGCAGAGTCTCGTCTTTGTCGCTTGAGCCGCCAACCAATGCAGCTGTGGGCGTATTTATTTCGTCGACAGATGAGGTGTGGCCTGTAGTGTTCCACTGAATGGCCGGTTCGTCGTAGATACGCTTGAAAACGATGGAGAACGTAGTGCCTCGGCCTTCTTTCGAGGTAAACGAGATGTTGCCACCGAGCAAGTCGATGATGCTTTTGACTTGAAGCAAGCCGAAGCCGTTGCCGGTCTCTTGAGTAGCGCGAGCGTTGGCGGCTCGATACACGTTAGAGAAAATATTCTTATGATCTTTTTCGGGTATGCCGATGCCGGTGTCAGCGACGGAGATGAAAGCCTTGTTTTTGTTGCCTTGTAGGTTTACTACAATCGACCCGTGTTGGGGTGTGTATTTACAAGCGTTCGACAGCAAGTTGTCGAGCATCAGCTCTATCAGATGTTTGTCGGCCGAAATCACTACATTTTTATCCGGAATATTTAGGCTCAGGTCTATGCCCTTTTTGTCGCAAATGTTTTTAAAGCAACTGACTTCTTCGGATAGTAAATAGTTGAGGTTGACCGGCTCGAGCTGCGCTTTTACTTTCTTGGAGTCGATTTTCTCGAAGTCCATCAGTTGCGAAATCACGGCATTGAGTTTGCGAATGTTGCTACTTGCTACTCCGAGTAGATATTTAGCTTTTTCAGGTAAGTCTTTTTCGTTGAATAATTCCTCGAGCGGAGCCATCACGAGCGAAAGCGGTGTGCGAATATCGTGAGCGGTGTTGATGAAGAAGCTAATCTTGTCTTCGTCGTGTCGCTTGCTGAGTTGATACCATTTATACCGGACTAAGAAGTATGTTAATAAGCCGGCGACGAGTATGTAAATCAACCAAGCCCAGACGGTGTTCCACCAGGGCTTTTTTACCGAGATTGTGATTGAGTCGGCATCCAGCACTTTGTTGTTGCTATTGCGCAGGGCTATGATATTCAAGGTGTAGTCGCCGGGCGGCAGATTGCGAAATCGCGCCATACCGTCGGGCGACACTTCGCTCCACTCTTTGTCGTATCCTTCCAAAAAGTGGCGGTACGAAATGTCGTCGCGGAAGCGAATGTTTATGGCTTCGAAATCCAGCTGGAATGAGTTGTGGTCGTGCGATAGTGTTATGGCACGTTGTGCAATCATTTGCTTAAGCTCGGGCAGTAAGTTGTGGTTTTGCTCGTCGGTAGCGCCTACGATGGTCAGTCCGGTTATTCGTAAGTTGGCTGTATAGTTGTCGATGCTGATTTTTTCGGGGTCGATGAGAATGGCGCCGGCCGTGCTGCCGAAAACTAAATTGCCGGATTTCAGACGTGTGCTCGAGAGTTTGTTGTATTCTTGAGTTGTGCCGTTGATGTAGTTTAGGCTTGTAATGATGCTGTCGCTAACGATTGCGATGCCGGCGCCGGTACCGACCCACAGACGTCCGCAGAGGTCTTTCTGTAGGCAGTAGATGTCGTTTGATGGAAGACCGTTTTCGACTTTTGCCGAGCGAATGATTTTGCGGTGTGGAATATCGTAAAGAATCAAGCCGCCGCCTTCCGAGCCGAGCCACACTGTAGAGTCGTTGTTGAATAGGGCGGGAATGATGTACGAATTGTAGTCCTGCCCTTCGTGTTCGCGCTGGTTAGCATACCATTTGTAGCTATCGGTCGACGGGTCGATGATGTAGAAGCCGTTGACGGTGCAAGCGCAGATGTGCTTATCATCGGGGATGCTGATTGATAGCACTTTGTCAATCTCGTACTGGCGCGTGGCCTTGTTCGTCGGGTTGAATACGGTGAGCGGTCCGTGGGGCGAACCCAACCAGATGTTGCCGTCATAGTCGACTTTGATAGTGAAAATGTAGTCGAAAGGTAAGTCGCCCGCTTTTTGTGTCCAATGTTTTTTGATGGAGCCCGTTTTGTCGAGCTGATAGAGTCCTTCGCCATAACAACCGGCCAAGATGTCGCCGTCGTTCATCCGGCACATGGTGACAACGACGTCGTCTTTAAGCACGTGTTTCCATGATTTTGCGTTTGCGTCGGCGATGCTGATTCCGCGGTCGGTCGCATACCAGATGGCTCCGTCGGTGTTCTCGATTATTGAGTTGACGTTGTTGTTCGACAGAGTGTAGGAGTCGTCGGTGCGCTTTGTTAAAATCTGAATGGGGTATGCCGAGAAGTCAATCATGGTGACTCCTCCGGTGTAGCTACCAATCCATAAATTGCCGTTACGGTCGGTGCTCAGAGCGTAAATGCCGTTTCCGACAAAGGCAAAATCGGGATTTAAATCAGTGTTTACCAAAGGCGAGAGTCGGCCGTTGCTTCGGTCGAGATTTAGGACGCCATTACCGTCGACGCCGATAGCGAGGTCGGCGGGCGATATTTCGATAATTGAGCGAATGGGCTTAGCCAGGAGGCTGCTCTCGGGGTGAATTTGCTGCGCGCTCAGGTTTGTTACATCGAGCATCCATAGTCCGCGGTCGAATGTGCCTATATAGAGCTTGTCGGCTATGGCGTCGTAGCAAAGGCTGATGATGTTTAATCCCTGAAGCGAATTTACGTCGTTGATATTCTGGTCGTTGTTGAGAATTCTCATGCCCGATGACGTTCCGACAAACAGTCCCTTGTCGGTCAAAAGTATGTCGTTGACCGTCACGTTTGGAATAATCGGTTGGATTGCCTCGTCGGCTTTTCGTAGAAACAGGCCGTCGTCTGATGCAAAAAGGTCTAAACCGTCGGATGTATGTACGAATTTGTTCAGAGTTACGCTTTTGTTTACGTGTTCTGAAAGTCTGAGGTATAGCTCAAAATTGTCGTATGTGTCGGAGTATTTGTAAACTTTTCCGCTGGTGTCGTATGCGTAGAGAGTGTCCTCGGAGTAGTAAAGCCTTATGATACGGCCGGCCATATCTTCGTAAATGTGCTCGTCGCTCAGGCTGTAATTGGTCAGCTTGCGTCCGTTGTAGCGGTCGACTCCGGCTTTGGTGCCTATCCATATAGCGCCGTTGTTATCTTCTAAGATTGAGTACGCTTTTTGGCTCCCTAAGCCTGATGCTTTGTCAAGTCGGAGTATTTCAGATATTTGGCGCGGTGCAGTATGGCCGCTTCCCGCTGCTATGAGCAGCATGAACAGCAGAGCTAACAACCGTGTTTTTAGAGACATTGGCATCAATCGAGGTGTAGAGTTATTCAACTTTGCAAATTTCGTAAATAATAGCGAGTCGGCCAATAGCGAACGATGAGATTAATTCATCAATTTTTTGTGAGCAAGCCAAAAAAAGTGCGGATTGTGCGTCGGTAACTCGATTTTTTTT
>CAYSQI010000007.1:0-78129 GCA_964433215.1 uncultured Bacteroides sp. | reverse complement strand
CGCCGCACTCCACGCCTCAGGCGAATACCCCGACTCGCTCTTCTAATTTTCGCGAGTGACAGGATAAAAAATTAGACGGAGGACCCGATGATGGTTCTCCGTCTGATTTTTTTTCGTCAATCGAATGACTGTGTGTCGAATATCGTTATGCCTGTGGAGCAAGCATTTGCAGGAAAGTCTGCTCGTCGATGATTGGAATGCCGAGCTTCGAGGCCTTCTCCAGCTTGGCCGGTCCCATGTTTTCGCCGGCAAGCACGTAGTCGGTCTTTTTGGAGATAGAGCCGACGTTGCGTCCGCCGTTGGCCTCAATCATGGCTTTGTATTCGTCGCGGCTGTGTAGTGCAAAGACACCACTGATGACGAAAGCCTTGCCGCCGAGCAGGTCGGTGCGCCCCTCATCGGAGCCCTCAGGCATTGACATGGTGACGCCGGCAGCACGCAGGCGCTCGACTGCGCGGCGGTTGACGTCGCGGCTGAAGTAGTCGATAATCGAGGCTGCGATGCGCGGGCCTACGTCCTCGATGGCTTCGAGTCGCTCGGCCGGCCACGTCATCAGCTCGTCGATGTTGCCGGTGGCGCGAGCTATCTTGCGTGCAGTGGTCTCGCCGACGTAGGGAATCGACAGGGCGAATACCACGCGCTCGAAGGGCACTTCTTTGCTGGCTTCAATGCCGGCCACGACGCGCTCGGCGCTCTTGGTGGCGAAGCCTTCGATGAGCATCAGGTCGTTGGGACGCAAGTCGTAGAGGTCGCTGAAGTCGTTGACCAAGCCGGCGTTGTAGAGTGCGGCTGCGGTTTCTTCGCCGATGCCGTCGATGTTCATCATGCGGCGGCCCACGAAGTGCTCGATGCGCCCGATAATCTGAGGCGGACAGCCGTATTTGTTGGGGCACTGCCAGGCGGCTTCGCCTTCGATGCGTATCAGTTGTGTGCCGCACGCTGGGCAGTGGCTCACGAATTCTACCGGAGCCGCGCCTTCGCTGCGCGCGTCGGTGTCGACGCCGGTGATTTTTGGTATGATTTCGCCGCCTTTTTCCACGTAGAGCATATCGTCGTGGCGGATGTCGAGCTGGCGCATGATGTCCTCGTTGTGGAGCGAGGCGCGCTTGACGATGGTGCCCGACAGCAGCACGGGCTCCAGATTGGCTACAGGCGTGATGATGCCCATGCGGCCCACGTCGAACGACACGAAGCGCAGGCGTGTCAGCGCGCGTTCGGCCGGGAATTTATATGCCACGGCCCAGCGCGGAGACTTGGCCGTGAAGCCCAGGTTGAGCTGCTGGCGGCGCGAGTTCACTTTGAATACCAAGCCGTCGGTGGCTACGGGCAGCTCGCGGCGCGCCGTGTCCCAGTGGCGGATGTATTGGTCTACAGCTTCGAGGCTGTCGAGGCAGGTCATGGCGTCGGACACTTTGAAGCCCCAACTGCGAGCCATCATCATGTTGTCGTAGTGATTGTCGCAGGGCAGATTGTCGCCCAGCAAGTAGTAGAGGTATGCGTCGAGGCCGCGGCGGGCCACTTCGGCCGGGTTGAGCAGCTTCAGGGTGCCGGCGGCAGCGTTGCGCGGGTTGGCGAAGAGCGGTTCTTCGTTGAAGGCGCGCTCAGCGTTGATGCGTTCGAATGACTTGTAGGGCAGCACTATCTCGCCGCGGATTTCGAAGAAATCGGGCCAGCCTTCGCCGGTGAGTTGCAGCGGTATCGAGCGGATGGTCTTGACGTTGTCGGTGACGTCGTCGCCCTGTGTGCCGTCGCCGCGGGTTACGGCTCGCAGCAGGCGGCCATGCTCGTAGATGAGTGATATGCCGGTGCCGTCAAACTTCAGTTCGCCCACGATGTCGACTTTCTGGCCTGGCAGCGCTTCGAGCATGCGGCTCACCCACTGGTCTACGTCGTCCATCGAGTAGGTGTTGGCCAGCGACAGCATCGGGTACACGTGCGCCACTTGGCTGAAGCCGTCGCTGATGTCCGAGCCGACGCGATGTGTGGGCGACAGTGGGTCGTCGTACTCCGGATGCGCCTTCTCGAGGGCTTCCAGTTCCTTCATCATCATGTCGTAGTCGTAGTCGGAAATCGTGGGCGAGTTGTCCACGTAGTAGTTGTGATTGTGGCGTTCGATTTCGGCGCGTAGTTGGTCGATTTGTTGCTTGATGCTGTCCATTGCCGGTTAGTCTTTATTTTGAGATTTGAGAGATTCTAATGCTTTGATGACGCGGTCGGGTTCGAATCCGCGACCCACGGCGAAGCGAAATGCCTTGGTGCGCGATTCGTAGGAGTCGGGCTCGGGGAGCGAGCGCAGCTTGCGACCGACGATGCCGAGTAGGTGCCGGTCGTAGCTTTCGAGGTCGATGTCGTCGAGGGCTTCGGCGGCGGTGTCTCGGTCGACGCCTTTGGCGTAGAGTGCCACGGCTATCTTGCGGCGACCCCAGCCGCAGTATTCAATCTTTTCGCGCACGAACATTCGGGCAAATCGTGTGTCGTCGACCAGGCGATGCGCTTGCAGCCGCTCGATGATACCCTCGGCAGCGCTCGGTGCGATGCCCCAGGTGTGCAGGCGCTTGCGCAGCTCGCCCGATGAGTGCTCGGCGCGGTTGCACAGCGTTTCGAGGCGTGTGTATGCTGTTTCGGCTGTGATGGGTCGGCGTTGTATCATAGCGAAGTGGCGCTGGCAAAGCGTTTGCGGCCCAGGTAGTCGGGCGCGATGTCGATGTCGGTGTAGCCCATGTCGGCGAGCATGCGGGCGAGCGGCTCGGCGTAGAGCGGATTGATTTCGATGTAGAGGCGGCCACCGCTGCGAAGTCGGCCTCGGCCCGTTTGAGCTATGGCACGGTAGAAGCGCAGCGGGTCGTCGTCGGGGACGAATAGGGCGGTGTGCGGCTCGTAGTCGACGACGCGCCGCTCCATGTCGGCTTCTTCGCTGTCGGCGATGTAGGGCGGGTTCGACACGATGATGTCGAGGTCGTGGCTCGCGCGCTCGGGCATGGCCAGCAGGTCGGCGTGCACGAAGTCGATGCGCACCCCCAGGCGACGGGCGTTGTCTTCGGCCACGGCTAGCGCCTGGTCCGATATGTCGATGGCCTCAATCTGAGCGAAGGGTAGGGCGCGCGCCAGGGCTATGGCTATGCAGCCCGAGCCGGTGCCGCAGTCGATGATGCGCAGGTCGGCGCGGCCTGCGTAGTCGTCGGTAATCATGTCGACCAGCTGCGCGGTCTCGGGGCGCGGAATCAGCACGGCCGGGCTTACCTTCAGTGTCATGCCCATGAACTGCGCCTGACCCACCACATACTGCGGCGGCTCGCCGGCAGCGATGCGGTCGACGAGCGCCTGCATGCGCGCTTCGGTCTCGGGCTCTACGGCGCGGTGGCCGTCGGTGAAGATTTTCGTGGGTGTGGCGCCGAGCACGTCCTCCATCAGCAGGCGTGCGGTGGCCTTGGCCTCGCCGGCACCCAGTGCGTCGGCCAGGCTTTGTGCGATATGTCGGTTGAGCTGCTCGAGCGTCATTTGCCGGGATGCTTTTCCGGGTCGGCTTCGGGGTTGTCGTCGTCGGAGTATTCCCACTCGGCATCTTCGAAGTCGATGTCTTCGCCCCAGCTTTCGCTGCTGATGTGCTGCAGGTCTTCGCCTTCGAAGTCCTCGTCGTAGATGTCTTCGTCGTCGCTTTCGCCGGGCGTATATTGGAAGATGAAGTCATCCTCCTCGCCGACGCGGTGCTGGTCGTCGAGCGGCTGCTGCACTATGTCGATGGTGGCCAGGCGGTTGGAGTCGTCGGTGACGGCGCGCCAGAGCATATCCTTCAGCTCGGTGATGCCAAGTCCGGCCACCGACGAGATGAACACCGACGGGATGTCGGTCGGCAGCGTCTTGCGCATTTCGTCCATGAGCTCGTCGTCGAGCATATCGCTCTTGGTCACGGCCAGCAGGCGGTGCTTGTCGAGCAGCTGCGGGTTGAACTTGCGCAGCTCCTCGAGCAGGATGTTGTACTGCTCGGTGATGTCATCGGCGTCGGCCGGAACCATGAACAGCAGCACTGCGTTGCGCTCGATGTGGCGCAGGAAGCGCAGGCCCAGGCCCTTGCCTTCGCTGGCGCCCTCGATGATGCCGGGGATGTCGGCCATGACGAACGAGCGGTTGTCGCGATAGGCCACGATGCCCAGCTGCGGCTCCATGGTGGTGAAGGGGTAGTCGGCAATCTTGGGGCGAGCTGCCGACACGGCCGACAGCAGGGTCGACTTGCCGGCGTTCGGGAAGCCTACGAGGCCCACGTCGGCCAGCACCTTCAGCTCCAGCACGATGCTACGCTCGATAGCGGGCTCGCCCGGCTGAGCGTAGCGCGGAGTGCGGTTGGTGGCCGATTTGAAGTGCCAGTTGCCCAAGCCGCCGCGGCCGCCGCGCAGCAGTTTCACTTCTTGGCCGTCGCGAGTCACCTCGGCCAGGTATTCGCCCGACTCGGCGTCGTAGACGACGGTGCCGCAGGGCACGTCGACGATGACGTCCTCGCCGTCCTTGCCGAAGCTGCGGCCGCCCGAGCCGCTCTCGCCGTCGCCGGCGAAGATGTGTCGGCGATATTTCAGCGGCAACAGGGTCCACATGTGGGCGTTGCCGCGCAGGATGATGTGGCCGCCACGGCCGCCGTCGCCGCCGTCGGGGCCCCCTTTGGGTACATATTTAGCGCGGTAGAAGTGGCGCGAGCCTGCGCCGCCTTTGCCCGAGCGGCAAAGTATCTTTACGTAGTCAATGAAATTCGAATCTGCCATGTCGGTGTGGTGTTAGCGTGATAGATTGTTGTGATGCCGCATCAGCTCGGCAGCTTGGCGGAAGTCGGTGGGCGAGCCCACGTCGATCCACGTGCCTTTGATGGGGTAGTAGGCCACTTTGCCGCCCGACGCTATGATTTCGTCGATGAGGTCGGTGGCGTCGGTGCGCTTGTCGGGCGTCAGCCCGCGCAGCAGCCGATTGCGGAAAATGTATATGCCGGCGTTGGCGTAGTACGAGTAGGCCGGCTTTTCGGCGATACCCGTGACGCGGTCGCCGTCGAGGGTCAGTATGGCGTAGGGCACCGACACCTGGTAGGGGACGACGGCGATGGTGGCGTCGGCCTCCGAGTCGCGGTGCTTCAAGTATAGCTCTTCGAACGATATGGTCGTGATCAGGTCGGAATTCATCACCAGCGTGTTGCCCTCGGCCGGTATGTCGGCCAGGCGGGCCGAGCCGATGGTGCCCAGGGGCATATCCTCGCGCACGGTGCGCACGTCGACGCCGGCCACGGGGCGGGCGAAGTGCTCGTCGAGCTGGTCGGCCAGATAGCGGGTGGTGACGGTGATGTTCGTCACGCCGACGGCGGCCAGCGCTTCGATGTTGTAGTCGATGATAGCTTTGCCCTCGATGGTGAGCAGTGGCTTGGGCGTGGTGAGCGTCATCGGGCGCAGGCGTTCGCCCTTTCCGCCGGCCATCAGTATAGCCGAGAGCGGCAGGCGCGAGCGCACGGTGCTCAGGTCGACGATTTCGGCCGGAGTGCCGTCGGCGTTGAGGCGCGGCAGCAGCTTGATGCCCATGCTGCGGCAGTCGCGGATGAGTTCGACGTCGGATTCGTCGCCGCGCAGCGCCTTGAACGAGTGGCAGGCAGCGTCGACTACGGGGCTTTCGAGGCTGTGGCCCGACAGCAGTGCGCGGCGTATGTCGCCGTCGGTGAGCGAGCCGGTGACGGCTCCGCGGCTGTCGGTCACAAACAGGGTCATGGCGCTTGCCGGCAGCGAGTTGAGCAGTGCCAGCGCCTCGAGCAGTGTCGATTGTTCGTTGATAAGGTTGCGCATACTCGGATACTTATTTTGGCGATTGATTTTTGAGCATTTCTTCGGCCACGAGCCAGTCGAGCGGCGTGTCGAGGTCGATGCTGCGCTCGCGAGGCATCGGCGAGGCCACGCGGCGCGGGAAGGCGCCCATGGCCATGGCACGAATCGAGGCCGGATTGATGACGTACACGGCTCCGTTGTACTCCCAGGCAGCCGGGGCGTCCTGGCGGCGGGTGTAGAGGCCGTCGCCCTTGGATATGTGCAGAAATCCGGTGGCTGCGTCGGTCTCGAAGCAGTTGTAGTAGGGGTTCGAGGCGGCTTCCACCACGGTCACCACCATGTCGATGTCGGCACGGTATCGGTCGAGGGCGGCTCGGATGTCGGCGGCGGTGCGCAGCGGCGATGTCGGCTGCAGCAGCACCACGCAGTCGTAGTCGATGCCGGTGCGGTCGGCATAGTCCATGGCGTCGATTATCACTTCGCGGCTGCCGGCGGTGTCGGTAGCCAGCTCGGCCGGGCGCATATAGTCGACAGGCAGGCCGGCCAGGCGACCGGTGGCGGCAATTTCCTCGTCGTCGGTCGAGAGGATGATGTGGCGGTCGTCGGCTCCGGCGCGGCGCGCGGCGTCGATGGAGTAGTGTATCAGCGGACGGCCCCCGAGCGGCTTGATGTTCTTGCGCGGGATGCCTTTGCTGCCTCCGCGGGCAGGTATGATGTAGAGTGGCGTCAGCATGGCAGGTCGTAGAAGCGCTTGGGCGCGTGGTCTGATGAGTTGACGAATTCGATGATGGCGCGGGCGGCCAGCTCCACGGTGTCGGGTCGTGCGTAGGGGTTGTCGCGCTTGGCGGCCAGCTGCTGCATCTCAGGCGATAGCGCTTCGGCTATGGCGGCGGCGATGTCGTCGGCCGAGTCGCCGCAGTGTATCACTGAGCGCGCGGCGAGGCGCCCTTTCTGGCGGATGCCGATATCGACGGTCGGCGTGCCGGCCGAGGGTACTTCTATCACGCCGCTCGACGAGTTGCCTATCACTACGCGAGCCATGGCCGAGGCGGTCAGATAGCGCTTCATGCCCAGCGATTTGATGGCTGTCACGCGCTCGGGCAGTCGCCGGCACCAAGCTGCGATGCGGTCGATGACTACGGCCGAGCGAGGGTCGCTGTTGGGGTAGGTGACTATGACGTGGAGCTGCGGAAAGCGGTCGAGGGCCTCGGTGAGTGCGTCGAAACGCACACCGGGGTCTTCGGGGTCGAGTGTGGCGGGGTGGTAGGTCACCAAAGCGATGTCGGGCGAGCCGACGATGCCGAGGCTTTCGAGCACTTCGGCCGGCGTGGGTAGCTGCCGGTTGAAGGCGTTCCACACGCCCAAGGAGCCTACGTTGACCACTCGCTCGGGTTGCTCGCCCATCTGTACGACGCGGCGACGATAGGGCTCGGTGGCGGTCAGATGCAGCGTTGCCAGCTTGGTGATGGCGTGGCGCAGCGAGTCGTCAATGGCCCCTTCGGTGACTTCGCCGCCCGAGATGTGCACAATCGGCGTGTGCATCAGCGCGGCGGCCGTGGCCACGGCCAGCATCTCGTAGCGGTCGCCCAAGATGACGATGGCGTCGGGGCGCATTCGCTCCAGTGCGCGAGCCGTGCCTTCGAGGCAGGCTGCGGCGGCCAGAGCGCACGCTGCCGGCGAGTCGCTGCCGGCGTCGGGCATCGGCACGCGTTCGTCGATGGCAAATCCGGCCGCCTCGATTTCCGAAGCCGTGGCGCCGTATTTCTCCATCAGGTGCATATTCGTGGCGAGTATGCGCAGGTCTATGCCCGGCTCGGCTTTCAGGCGCTCAGCTAGCGGCTGCAGCAGCCCCCAGTCGGCGCGGGTGCTTGTGGCGATGCATATTTTGCGTGCGGCGCTCATCGGTGTGTGGTTAGTGGTGTCTTAGAGCACGTTGAGTACTTGCTCCTTGATTTGCTCGAGGATGTCCTTCATCTTCACGACGATACGCTGCATGTCGGCATGGTTGCTTTTCGAGCCGAGGGTGTTGATTTCGCGGCCCATTTCCTGGGCGATAAAGCCTAATTTCTTGCCTTGGCCGGGTTCGCCGTCCATGGTCTCGATGAAGTAGCGCAGGTGCTGGCCCAGACGCTGGCGTTCTTCGTTGACGTCGAGCTTTTCGATGTAGAAGATCATCTCCTGCTCGAGGCGGCCCTTGTCGTATTCGGCCACGGGGATGCGAGCCAAGCCTTCTTCGATGCGTTCGCGGATGCGCGGCACGCGCTCGGCCTCGTAGGGCGCTATAGCTTCGAGCAGCTCGCCGATGGCCTTGATGCGCTCGGCGAAGAACACTTCCAGACGCTCGCCTTCGGCGCGGCGGTGTGCGTTGAGCTCTTCGACGGCTTTGCGGCAAGTCGCGGTGAGCGCGGCCTCGATTTCGGGCGAGTTGTCCTCGTTGTCGTCGGTTATCATAACGTCGGGAAAGCGCATCAGCAGCGGCATGATGTCCGACGACGACAGTTCGATGCCCAGCGCGGCGGCTGTCTCGTCGAGATTTTTCTTATACTGGGCCAGGGCTGTAACGTTGAGCTTTACCGGGGCTGCCGCGCCGGCCAGCGCCTCGCAGTTGACTGTCAGGTCGGCTTTGCCGCGCTGAAGTTCGTGTGCCACTATATTGCGCAGCTCTATCTCGTGGCTACGAAGCGACGACGGAACGCGGGCTGAGAGGTCCATCTGCTTGGAATTAAGCGATTTTACCTCGACGGTTATTTTTTTGCAATTAACCTCGGCTGTAGCTTTGCCGAAGCCGGTCATTGATAGGAGCATAGTTATGTGTTTGTTAATTATTCTACAAAGTTACTCAATTGTTTTTAAAAACGGAAATTAGCATAAAAAAAAGTCCCCGTCATTTCAACAATGATAAGGACCTAAGCCGATAGGCATAATTGGTGATTAGAATTTAGTTGTCTTATAGCATCTTAATGTGCAGAGATTATATCATACTTACTTATCACAACACCTATTTTTTATCCGTGACTAACGTCTCGCGAGTGCGCCTTGGGGATATGCCTTAGCTTAGATTCTAATCGGATTGAAGTAAATGCGTAAATAATTTGGTCTAAGACTAAGCGGATAGGTGATTCAGTTATCTGTCGCAAAGTTAGTGTCATTTTAGTTTTTTTGCAAGTTTTTTTACCGTTTATTTGATAAAATACGCATATACTTAACATTATTTTAAATTTAATTACAAATATTTGTAATTATGTTTCATCCTGCTTCCCCGTGGTGTTTGTGTGAAATATTGGTCAAAATGTCGTTTTGATTGGAGTAAAAGTATTTTTTTAATTTCCGTGGATTCGTTCGACCACCCCTTCTACTTCGCCATTCGCCACACGGCGACCGGCGCTGCCGTGATGCTTGGCTGCGTCAATATTCTATAATCGCGACAGGCTGCACGAGCCTTGTCGATATGTAACAACAGCGCGGATACTCCGGTGGTTCGGGGTATCCGCGCTGATTATTTAGGGTCGGTGTCGCTCGAGGCGGCCGGTTCGTTTAGTCGATTTGGATTACCAGATAGTTGGTGAGGCTCCAGAACTTGCCCGGGTCGAGAATGCGCAGCACCTTGCTGCCATTGACGTCGTCGAGGCGGTATGAGTCGGCCGGGTGGTTGGTTTTCACTTCTGCCTTATTCGAGTGCAAGTTGAGCGTGGTCAGTGTCTGCTTGTTGGCGGTCTGGAAGAAGCTTTGGTCGAAGTCGCCCTTGAGCAGCTTGGTCTTGCGCAGGAAGCCGGTTTCGATGATTTTGTGCTCCTTGAGTTCTGATTTATTGGCGGCTACGTAGTAGCAGGTGTTGAGCTCGGCGGTGACGTCCTCGACTTCCTGTTGGGCTATGTTGCGCTCGTCGGTGACAGTGCTGACGGTGGTGTTGAGCGAGTCGACAGTCTCGGTGAGTGAGCCGATTTGACGGCGAGCTTCGGTGAGGTTATTGGTTAGCGACGCAATCTCGTCTTCCTGATTTTTGATTTGGTTGTTCAGGGCGGTGATAGTGGCCTGTAGGTTTTTGTTGTTGAGGTTCGAGCGGTTGAGTCGTTCTTCGAGCTGAGCGAGCTGTTCGCGGCGCTGCTGCAGTGTGGCTTGGATAGCGGCTATGTCGGCTTCGATTTGCGAACGTTGCGATCCCACCTCGCTCGATGAGCCTTCGCCTACGGTGAGTATGTTCTCGAGGCGCTTGATTTGGTCCATGTTCGACGATATTTCGTTGACCAGCCCGAGTAGTTGGTCGCGGTCGGCAATGGCCGATTCGAGTTCGGCGCGTGTGGCTTCCTGTATGGCTTGCTCGGAAGTCGTGTTATCGGTTTTCTTGGCGCAGGAGGTCACCAGAGCGGCAACGGCCAGCAGCATTACTAATTTTTTCATATTCGTAACGTGTTTAGTTATTCTGAATCAGGTCGATATTTGTTTTTGTGAACTTTTGCTTCCGGGGCGGTGTAGCCTTGAACGATTACGACGATTTCGCCGCGTGGGGCGTTCGTGCGGTAGTGGTCGGCCAGCTCGGCCAGGGTGCCGCGCATGGTTGATTCGTGGAGCTTCGAAATCTCGCGGCTGACCGAGGCGGGGCGGTCGGCGCCGCAGGCTTCGGCGAGTTGCTCGAGGGTCTTGACCAAGCGCAGAGGCGATTCGTAGATGATGAATGTGCGCGGGTCCTCGGCCAGGGCGGCAATGCGGGTGGCGCGGCCCTTCTTGGGCGGCAGAAAGCCTTCGAACACGAAGCGGTCGCACGGCAGGCCCGACGATACCAGCGCCGGCACGAATGCCGTAGGCCCGGGGAGGGTGATGACTTCGACGCCCAGTCGGCGACATTCGCGCGAGAGCATGAAGCCGGGGTCGGAGATGCCCGGGGTGCCGGCGTCGGATACCAATGCTATGTTTTCGCCGGCGGCGATGCGACTTGCCAGCGCTTCGCTCGTGGCGTGCTCGTTGAATTTATGGTAGCTCTGCATTGGCGTGCCGATTTCGAAGTGCTGCATCAGCACGGCGCTCGTGCGCGTGTCCTCGGCCAGTATCAAATCAGCCTCGCGGAGTACCCAGACGGCGCGCTGTGTCATGTCCGACATATTTCCCACCGGTGTGGGCACGATGTATAGCTTTCCGGCCATGGCTTAGTGCTTTACATTAAAGTAGTTGGCGGCCAGGTTGAGAAACTCCTTCACGGCCGGGTTTTCGGGGTCCCAGGCTAAGTCGTCGCAGAGGTATTCGAGAGCCTCGTCGTAGGAGTTCATGGCCGAAATCAGGTCGAGCGTGTCGTTGAATTCCTCGATTGAGTCGTTGAAGAGCTCGCGCTTGAACATGAACTTGTCGTTCAGCGTCAGGTTGCGGCGGATGTCGCGGTAGCTGTCGGCTTGCATGGCTGTTTGCGCTGCTGGATAATCATCTTCGACCATGATACACTCGTCTGTCGCAGGTGCCTCGGCAGGCTCGGCAGGCTCGGTAGGCTCGGCAGGCTCGTCGGTTGTATAAGATTTATAAGATTTATAAGACTTATAAGATTTATAACTCTCATTAGTCTCATCCGTCTCATCCGTCTCATCAGCTTCGTCGGTCAGGCTGCCGAAGAGTGTTGAAAATTCAGCGAATTTTTCGCGAGCGGCGGTCAGAGCTTCGTCGGATTGACGTGCTTGGAGCACGCGCAGTATGCCTTCAAGCTCGACATTCAGTCTGATTAGTTGTTCCAGGTTAGTCATATTCGTGTCAGTTGAAGTCATTATTTTAATATAGTCAGCAAGTACTTTTCAATTTGTTTTTTTAGTGTAGCGCGGGGGCAGAAGAAGCCGTTGACCATCACCACGACCGTATGGGTGGGCTTGCCGCTGCGGTCGAGGTAGTAGCCGGCATAGCACTGCACGCCGCTCATGCTGCCGGTCTTGACTACCAGGCGATCCTTGAGCGCTGATTTGTTGCCGAAGTTTTCGAGGCCGCCATCGACACCGGCTATGGGGAAGAAGGTGATGAAGGTGTCGATGTCGTCGTCCTTGGCCATGTATTCGAGCAAGCCGCTCATGAAGCGGGGCGAAAAACGGTCGGCACGCGACAGACCGCTGCCGTCGAGGATTGTAGTGGCCTTGACGTTCAGTCCGTTGCCGCGCCAGTAATCGAGCTCGGCAGCGAGGCAATCGTCGCGGCTACCACCGGGCACGAGTGCGCGGAGCATTCCTTCAGCGAAGAGGTTGTCGGAGCGCTTCATCAGGCTCTTCATAATCTCGGTAGCGGCAGGCGACTCATGGGTGTAGACCACGGTGAAGAGTGAGTCGCAGCTGTCGCCGACGGTGGCGGCTCCATTCTCAATGCCGGCGGCCATCAGGGCGTCGCTCAGCACGTTGGCGTAGGTGTAGGCGGGGTCGGGGTTTGATGTCTGAATACTCCAGTTGTTCTTCTGGCGAGTGGTGGCCGGTGCCCACACCGTGAGGGTGTGGTCGGTGATGCCGCGCATCTGGTCGGTGGAGCGCTCGGCCCAGGTGCGCACGTCGAAGTCGAGGACACTCGGCGGGGTAGTCACGCCGCTGTCGGGGTAGGCGCGCACGTAGTTGTCGCGATAGTTGAAGCCGTAGAGTCCCACGCCGTAGTACCAAGGGATGTCCTCGCACTCCCACTTCGAGTGCGGTCCGCTGTCTTTCATGTCGTCGACGATAGTTACGGCACCGGTGAAGGAAGTGATACCCAGGCGCTTGACGGCTGCTACAATCGAGTCGGTGAACCCTTGTGCCGATTCGAGCTCGCGACTTTCGAGCGTCGGATCGCCACACGATTTGATCACTATGTCGCCTTCCCAGCAGCTGCTATCGGTGGCCGAGCGTCGGCCCGTCAGCCCCACGGTGGTGCGGAAGCGGAAGTCGGCCCCAAGCAGCTGTAGGGCGGTGGCCGATGTCAGCGTCTTGGTGATGCTGGCCGGAGTCATGGCCAGGCGGCCGTTATGGTCGGCCAGCACTTTGCCGGTCGCGAGGTCCTTCACGTAGATGCCGACGGTGGTTGCTTCGCCATTTTCGATGTCGAGGATATTGGCTTGTGCTCGCACGGATATAGTCATCAGTACCAAAGCGGCCAGGGTTGCTATTATTTGTTTCATGTCGTTTATGAGAGTCTTATGGTCGTTGTGGCTTCAAAGCGGCCCATGTCGCTGCAAATTTAACAAATTGTACTCGTTTATTAGGAAAAATCTTGAAAAAAAAGTAACTTTGCATTGCAATGGTATTAAAAACACGAGATAGACTCATAGAGGTGGCGCGACAGCTTTTCGCCCACAAAGGTGTGGAAAAGACCACGATGAACGACATAGCTAATGCGTCGGATCGTGGCCGGCGCACTATCTACACCTATTTCCGCAACAAGAAAGAAATATACAACGCCGTACTCGAAGCCGAGAGCGAGCAACTGGTGGCTTCGCTTCGCGAAATTGCTACTGGCAGCGGCCCGGTCGACGACCGGCTTGTCGAGTTCCTGCGTTGTCGCATCTATCATTCGAGAAATCAGTCGACTGCGACTCTGAAAAATTGGCTGATGTTCGATATTCGCCGTTTGGAACGCATCCATCGCATGGCCGCCGAGAAGGAATCGGCGCTCTTGTCCGACTTGTTGCAAGAGGGGTGTCGCTCGGGTGTCTTCGACCCCGAGCGGTGCCGATTGTTTGCCACTTTCATCGAACGCGTGATTGAGCTGATTGATATGCCGATGGCCGCTGCGCCGAAGCTCTCCGATGAGCGTCGCCGTCGCATTACCGAAAGTTTTATTGACTTCTGTGTCACTGACTTGAAGTCGAAAATCGACCCTATACGAAATTGAAAGAAAAAGAAATACGTAAGTTCCAGAGCGATGTGGCCTTGTGTATCAGTCGCGGTGAGTTGCACGACGCTTTTGCGGCGATGCGCTCGTTCAGCGAGGGCGGCTTGACGTGGGAAATCACTACCGAAATCGACCGACTCGAGGGCAACTATCGAGCCATGCTGTCGTATCTCTCGACCGGCGCCGACGACCCCGCGCGCGACCAAGTTTACGCCTCAATCGTGGCCGAGGCTCGTTCGATTGCCGAGGTGCTTGCTCGTCATGCCCTGATTGCCGAGGGTTCGTCGCTTTATTTCAGTACATTACGACGCCTGTCGGCTCGTCCGGGTCAGTCGCCGGCTACGGCTGTCGCCGCTCTCCGCTCTGAATTGCGCCGACTCGATGCCGACATTTCTTCGATTGCCGACTCGCGACGCTCAGTCGCTGCCGAAAACTTGGCAATCGAGCTATTCGACCGTCTGTGGACGACTCATCCGCTGACTGCCGAGGACGTTGCCGCCGTGCGCGAATTTGTCCTCGAACCGGGCCTTCCCGAGCCGCCGCGAGCCCTGGCCGTCGCGGCTCTGTCGCTTGGCGCTCTCGAATATTACGACGACCGTCGCGCCGAGGCGCTGCTCCGCATATACATTGATGCCGACTCCGACGTGGTCGCTCTGCGCGCTTTGATTGGTTTCTGCGTGTTCGCTTTTCGCTATCGTCGGCGCCCCATGTCGCGCCGCCTGGCTGATGTGCTGGCCGCCGCAAAGGACTCGCCACGATGGACGTCCGACCTCAAAATCGCTGCTATCGAATTCATGCGCACTCGCGACACCGCGCGCATCAGCGACCGACTTAGCAACGATATCATACCGACACTCACCAAACTCGCACCCGAAATCAAGGATAAATTCTCTGACGGCTTCGACCCGACTGAAATCGCCGAGGGTGGCAACCCGGAGTGGAACGACCTGCTCGGCCGCGACGGCTTGGGCGATAAGCTCCGCGAAATGACTGAAATTCAAGCCGAAGGCGGCGATGTCTACATGACCACCTTCCGTGCTCTCAAATATTTCCCCTTCTTCCGCGAAGCCGCCAACTGGTTCTTGCCTTTCTCGACCGGACATTCTGAGGTGGCATCGGCCGACAATTTCGAGGGAACGGCGTCGACGCAGCTCGCTCGCCTGCCTTTCCTCTGCGATAGCGACAAATTCTCGGTGATGATGGCCATGGCTGCTGCGCCCACAGGGCATCGCGACACTATCTTTTCGGCCATGGAAAATCAGGCCTCGCAGATGCACGATATGCTCTCCGAGCTCGAAAAAGCCGATGAGGCTACGCGCCGTGTTGCGGTCGTCAACAGCTACCTGCGCGATATGTATCGCTTCTACAACCTCTTCCGCCGTAAGGCCGACTTTTTCAACCCGTTTGCCAACGGCATCGACCTGATGAGTATCGACTCGCTGGCCGGCGGTTTCGACGACACGGATACCCTATCTGTCATCGCCGAATTCAATCTCAAGCACGGCTTCTGGGCCGAAGCTGCTCAGATTTTTAAGAAAATCGATGCTGCTGAGGCGCCCGACGCTGAGCGCGCTCAGAAGATTGGCTACTGCCTGGAGATGACCGGAAATTTTGCCGGTGCATTGTCGTTCTATGAGGAAGCCGACATGCTCGGTAGCTCAAGTGCTTGGTTGCTTGGCCGATTGGCTCGCACTTATCGAGCCTTGGGCGAGGCTCGCCGTGCCATCGGCGTGTATCGTCGGCTCGAAGAACTCAACCCCGATGATGTGCGCACTGCTCTCGCGCTGGGCAATACGCTCGTCGAAGCTCGCCGCCCCGACGAGGCCGAGCCGCTATTTCACAAAGCTTTGTATCTCGACACGGCCAGCAAGGCCGCGCGGCGAGGATTGGCTTGGACTCAGCTGCTCAACGGCAAGCTCGACGCGGCTGCTGCAAACTACGACAATCTGATTGCCGACAATCCGTCGGCCGAAGATTATCTCAACGCCGGCCATGTGGCTCGCGCGCGCCGACAGATGCGCGACGCTATCAACTACTACATCCTGTCGATTCAGACTTCGGGCAAGACGCCGACCGACTTGGCCGCTGACCTCGTGGCCGACGCTGCCGAATTGACTGCTGCCGGCATCGAGGTAGCCGACGACACCCTCATCCTCGAAGCCATCCGCTACGCTACCGACTCTTCTACGAATTAACTTATTACTAACCTGTTATAATCTGAATTAGTTATGCAAATTCAACGAATACAATCGCTTATGCTTCTGATTGCGGCTATCCTGGTCGCTGTCAACTGTTTTATTCCTTACGGTGTTACCTCCGGCGAGGCTCCTGCGCCGATTTATGTCGCCGACGCCCCTGCACTGCTCGTGCTCAACATCGCCACAGCCTTGCTGCTGATTATCACCATCTTTATGTTCCGTGATTTGCGTCGCCAGATGCGTCTGACCATCTTGTCGATGGTACTGATTGCTGCCTCGGCCGTTACGGCGCTGCTTGTACTTTTCCGCGCTTACGAAGGTGCTACTCCTTTAATCTCCGGTGGTTTATGTATGTTGCTTATCGCTCTTATCTGCGGCTGGCGTGCCTACCGCGGCATGAAGCACGATAAAAATTTGCTAGCCTCAGCCGACCGCATCCGCTAATTTTTTTGAAGTTACTATATATCAATCGGAGTCCTCGGAGCAATCTGGCGACTTCGATTGTTTATTTTTGATGGCTATGCTGGTCGCAGTGTGAGCCTCGCTCAAATTTGTGTGTTTTTGTTTTTAATTCCGCTGTTTGGCTGCGTTTTGTTTGCTGATTTAGGGATAATTTGCTAATTTTGTGCCGAATTTTACAAATTCCGAAAATCAGATGATATTAAAGCTGAAAAAAGGTCTGAATCTGGCGCTCGAAGGCGCGGTTGAGTCCGATCGTATTGTGAAAAATGTCGTGCCGGTGACGTGTGCCGTAGTGCCCGACGATTTCCCAGGCTTTACGCCGAAACTTGATGTTAAAGAAGGTGATGCCGTAGAGATTGGCTCGCCACTGATGCACGACAAGGTATGTACCGATTTACACTTGGTGTCGCCCGTCAGTGGTAAAGTCAAGGCGATCGTTCGTGGCGAACGTCGCAAAATTCTCCGCGTCGTGGTTGAAAACAATCAAAAGGGCGATGTCGCTAAATTCGACACATCGCGCCCCGTGGCCGAGTTGTTGGCTCAGTCGGGTCTGATGGCGATGATTCGTCGCCGCCCCTTTGATGTAGTGGCCACGCCGGCACAGTCGCCTCGTGATATTTTTGTGACCGCCATGGATACCGCGCCCCTGGCCGTGTCGCCCGCTGCTACGCTCGGCGACGACGCTGCAAAAGCGCTCGCTGCCGGTGTCAAAGCCCTTGCATCGCTGACTACCGGTAAGGTCTACGTCAGCCATGATGCTGATTGGAAGTATGGTGCAGTGGCCGGCGCCGAGATGGTCGAAGTCAGCGGTCCGCACCCGGCCGGCAATGTTGGTATTCAGATTGCCAATATCGCGCCTGTAAACAAAGGCGAGACTGTCTGGGCGCTCGACGTCACGACTCTCTATAAGATTGGCCGACTGATGCTTACCGGCGAGTACGACCCCACGGTGGTTGTGGCCGTGACCGGCTCCGAAGTCGCAGCGCCCGCTGTGGTCTCGACTGTAGTCGGTGCCGACATGAAGGCTCTGACGGCCGGTCGCCTCAAGGAAGACAACCGCCACCAGCGCATCATCAGCGGCAACGTGCTCACAGGCATCGCTGTCAGCGAAGCCGAAGGCTACCTGCAATATCCCTATCGCCAAGTGTCTGTCATCGCCGAGGGCGACGACGTGGCCGAATTCATGGGCTGGGCCTCTATCGCTCCGTCGAAACTCAGCGTACACAGTTCGCTGCCCCTGCGCGGTCTGCGCCGCCTCTTCAGCCCCGATGCTCGCCTCAACGGCGGTCGTCGCGCCATGATTATGAGCGGCGAGTACGACAAGGTGCTGCCGATGGACGTGATGGCCGAATACCTGCTTAAAGCCATCCTGTCGCAGAATATCGACGACATGGAAGCCCTGGGCATCTATGAGGTAGCTCCCGAGGATTTGGCTCTCTGTGAATTTGTCGACACTTCGAAGTTGCCCGTGCAGCAGATTGTGCGCGATGGCCTCGATTATTTGCGTAAAGAGTTAGAGTAATATATAAACAATTGGCAATGAGTAAGTTGCGTAAATTCCTCGACCGCATCGAACCGAATTTCCGACCCGGTGGACGTTTTGCCGCTCTGCAGTCGGTGTTCGACGGCTTCGAGACTTTCTTGTACACGCCCCGTACGACCTCGGCGCGTAAACTAACAACACACATCCACGACAGCGTTGACTCCAAGCGCACGATGATTATCGTGATCTTGGCCCTGCTGCCCTGTTTCCTGTTTGGTATGTACAACACCGGCTATCAGCACTGGCTGGCTGCCGAAGCGACCGACTTCCCCTTCTGGTCGCTGATGCTGTACGGCTTCCTGGCCATCTTGCCCAAGGTGATTGTCACCTATGTGGTAGGTCTGGGCATCGAATTTATCGTAGCGCAGATGCGCCACGAAGAAATTCAGGAAGGATTCCTCGTCACCGGTATCATCCTGCCGATGATTTGCCCCGTCGACGTGCCCCTGTGGATGCTCGCCGTGGCTACCGCCTTCGCGGTAATCTTCGCTAAGGAAGTGTTCGGCGGCACAGGTTATAATATAGTTAATGTGGCGCTCACGGCGCGTGCATTCCTCTTCTTCGCCTATCCGGCCAAGATGTCGGGCGATAGCGTATTCGTAGCTACCGGTCAGATGTTCGGCTTCGGCCCCACGGTAGCCGATGGCTTCACGTGCGCTACTCCGCTCGGACAGGTCGCTACGGCCTCCGGCAACGCTGCTCCCGAGATTACCGGCATCGCAGGCAATGTGATTTCGGCTTGGGATGCTTTCGTAGGTCTGATTCCCGGCTCGTTCGGCGAGACTTCCGTTATCTGCATCCTGATTGGCGCTGCCATCCTGTTGCTGACCGGCATCGCATCGTGGCGCATCATGCTCTCGGGCGTCGTCGGCGCGCTGGCCATGGGTTGGATTGCTCACACATTTGCCACTCCGACTTATCCGGCTTCGTTCCTGAACCCGATCGACCATCTGCTCTTCGGCGGCTTCGCTTTCGCCATCGTGTTCATGGCTACCGACCCGGTGACTGCCGCTCGCACCACTACCGGCAAGTATATCTACGGCTTCCTCATCGGTGTGGTTGCCGTACTGATTCGCACATATAACAACGGCTACCCCGAAGGCGCCATGCTCGCAGTGCTGCTGATGAACGTATTCGCTCCGCTGATCGACTGGTGCGTGGTCAACGCCAACAAGCGTCGTCGCCTGGCCCGTCTAACCTCTAAGTCAACACAGTCATGAACAGGCAGAGTAATCTCTACACGGTAATCTACATCATCGTATTGGTGGTGGTAGTGGGCGCTGCCCTGGCCTTTACTTCTATTTCGCTCAAGGACCGCCAGAACGACAACATCGCGGCCGATAAGATGCGTCAAATCCTTGCTTCAGTGCACGTGGTGCCCGAAGCCGACCAAGTGAAAGCCGATTATCAACAGTATATCACCGACAGCTTTATCGTCAACGAAGCCGGCGAGCGTGTCGAAGGTAATGCGTTCGACATCGACGTCGCTGCACAGGTCAAGCTCCCCGCTGCCGAGCGTCGTTTGCCCGTCTACGTGGCTACTATGCCCGAAGCCGGTGTTAAATACATCCTGCCCGTCTACGGTGCCGGCCTTTGGGGCCCGATTTGGGGTTATGTTGCCCTCGACACCGATGGCTCGACTGTCTTCGGCGCATATTTCGCACACGCCAGCGAGACACCCGGCCTCGGCGCCGAAATCGCCAAGCCCGAGTTTAGTGACAAATTTCTCAACAAGCATATCTTCAAGGGTGAGCAGTTCGTGCCCATCGCTGTCGTGAAGCCCGGCCAGAAACCGACCGGCGACGAAGACTACGTCGACGGTATCTCGGGCGGCACTATCACCTCCAAGGCTGTCGGCTCGATGATCGACGACTGCCTCCGACCCTATGCTGCATTCCTCCAATCTCTTAGTAAGTAAGCCATGGCAGAGAAAGTATCAAATAAATCGGTGTTTTTCAACCCGTTTTCGAAAAATAATCCGGTCATAGTCCAGATTTTGGGCATTTGCTCGGCTCTGGCTGTTACGGCCAAGCTTGAGCCTGCCATTGTCATGGGCTTGTCGGTAATTGCCGTGCTCGCGTTCAGCAACGTCATCATCTCGCTGATTCGCAACACTATCCCGACGTCAATTCGTATCATCGTCCAGCTCGTAGTGGTGGCCGGTCTGGTAATCATCGTCAGCGAGCTCCTCAAGGCCTATGCCTACGACGTGAGCGTGCAGCTCTCGGTGTTCATCGGCCTGATTATCACCAACTGTATTCTGATGGGCCGCCTCGAAGCCTTCGCGATGGCCAACCGCCCCTGGCCGTCGTTCCTCGACGGTATCGGCAATGGTGTCGGCTACGCGCTGATTCTCATTATCGTGGCCTTCTTCCGCGAACTGCTCGGCAGTGGCACTCTCTTCGGCTGCCAGGTGATTCCGCCGTCGTTCTACGAAGCCGGCTATGCCAACAACGGCCTGATGATTATGCCGCCGATGGCTCTGATTGTGGTGGCCTGCATCATCTGGGTGCACCGTTCTATCAACAAAGATCTCCAGGAATGATAAGCTCGCTAATTCGCTGACATTATGGAAAACCTCAATATTTTCATCCGGTCGATTTTCATCGACAACATGATTTTCGCTTACTTCCTGGGCATGTGCTCGTTCCTGGCAGTGAGCAAAAATGTCAAGACAGCCTTCGGGCTTGGCATCGCCGTCACGTTCATGCTCGTGATAACGCTGCCTATCAACTATCTGCTCAACACCTACGTGCTGCAGCCGGGTGCGCTGGCGTGGCTCGGCCCCGAATATGCCGATGTCGACCTCAGCTTCCTGTCGCTCATTCTCTTCATAGCCGTTGTCGCTTCGATGACTCAGCTGGTCGAAATGGCGGTCGAGAAGTTCAGCCCCTCGCTCTACGCCTCGCTCGGTATCTTCCTGCCGCTGATTGCGGTGAACTGCGCCATCCTGGGTGGCTCGCTTTTCATGCAGCAGCGCGACTTCCCCTCGGTGTGGACCGCTTTTAGCTCCGGCGCCGGTTGGGGCCTCGGCTGGCTCCTCGCCATCGTCGCTGTGGCTGCTATCCGCGAGCGCGTCGCTTCGTACTCCAAGGTGCCGGCTCCGCTCCGTGGCATCGGCATCACATTTATTATTACCGCTCTGATGGGTATCGCCTTCATGAGCTTCCTCGGTATTAAACTTTGATCGGTCATATCACTATGAACAGTTTATATATAACAGCCTCGCTGATGTCATCGACGCTCATTGCCGGCGTAGGCATTTTCTTGGTTATCACCTTGCTGCTGGTGGCTATCCTGCTGGTGGCAAAGAAATTTCTGGTGCATAGCGGCGATGTGGCCATCAATGTCAACAACTCGAAGACCTTCAACGCTCCGGCCGGCGGCTCGCTGCTGACCACTATGGCTTCGTGTGACGTGTTCTTGCCCTCGGCTTGCGGTGGCAAGGGCTCGTGCGGACAATGCCGCGTGCAGGTTGAGACCGGTGGTGGCGAAATTCTCCCCACCGAGGCCGTCCACCTCAGCCGCAAGGAGATCAAGGACAACTGGCGCCTCGCTTGCCAGGTGAAGGTTAAGGAAAATATGGACATCGAAGTCCCCGCTTCGGCTCTCGAAGTCAAGGAATGGGAATGTACCGTCATTTCGAACAAGAATGTCGCTACGTTCATCAAGGAATTCATCGTGGCTCTCCCGGCCGGCGAACACATGAACTTCGAGCCCGGCTCGTATGCCCAGATTAAGATTCCGACATTCGACATCGACTACGACCGCGACATCGACAAGGCTTCGATTGGCGACGAATACCTGCCCGCTTGGGAGAAATTCGGCCTCTTCGGCCTTCACTGCGTCAACAAGGAAACCACCGTGCGCGCTTACTCTATGGCCAACTATCCGGCCGAGGGCGACCGCATCATGCTCACCGTGCGTATCGCTACTCCGCCCTTCAAGCCGAAACCTCAGGTTGGCTTCATGGACGTCAACCCCGGTATCGCTTCGTCGTATATCTTTACCCTCAAGCCCGGCGACAAGGTGCTCATGAGTGGCCCTTATGGCGATTTCCACCCCATCTACAACACCAAGAACGAGATGATGTGGATTGGTGGCGGCGCCGGTATGGCTCCTCTGCGCGCTCAAATCATGCACCTCACAAAGACGCTTCACACCACCGACCGCGTCATGAACTACTTCTACGGCGCTCGCGCTCTGAACGAAGTGTTCTATCTCGACGATTTCCTGCAGCTCGAAAAGGACTTCCCCAACTTCAAGTTCCACCTCGCTCTCGACCATCCCGACCCCGCTGCCGATGCTGCCGGCGTGAAGTACACTCCCGGATTTGTTCATCAGGTAATCTATGAGACATACCTCAAGGACCATCCTGAACCCGAAGATATCGAATACTACATGTGTGGCCCCGGCCCGATGAGCGCCGCTGTCAACAAGATGCTCGATAGCCTCGGCGTCGACCCCGAGAATATTCACTACGACAATTTCGGCGGTTAAGCAATTTATAGGTTTTTAACACCGATTGACGTCGACCCGGCGCGAAAATTGACTAACTTTGCCCCAAACTTTGCAAAACGAACTACAGCTGATGAAGAAAATCGTAATCCTCGCTATACTGGCCATCGTGGCCGCTGTCGCTCCCACGACTGCCAATGCTCAATTCCGTTACGGCGCAACGGCCGGCTTGAATTTCTCCAATCTTAATTTTAAGCAGGACCTCGTCGGCGTCTCCGGTGGCGTCGGATATGGAGCCGGTGTTGTCGGCGAACTTATGTTCCCCGGTATCGGTTTCGGTATCGACCTTGGCTTTCAGTACAACCAGCTTGGTGCGAAGGTTAATCTCGGCGAAAAGCCCGTTTGGAGCTACGAAGGCTACGGCGACGAACGCTTATACCTTCACTACATTCAGATACCGCTGCATCTGCGTTTCAAGTGGACTCGCATGAACGGCCTCGAGGAAAAGGTTGCTCCGTTCGTCTACGGTGGCCCCGACTTCACTATTCTTGCCGCACACGGTAATTGCAAAGCTATCGACTACGCCGGTGGCGAACTTGGTCTGACCGCCGGTATTGGCTTCGAAATCCTGCGCCGCTGGCAAGTGACCGGCTCATATACTTGGGGCATGACATACGCGCTGAAGACTCGGCTGCTCGACGACTTCTCGGCTCGCAACCGCAACTGGTCGGTCCGCGTCACTTACTTCTTCTGACCAAACCTTAAACCAACATAGCCGAAGTGCCGCCCTTGCTTATGAGGTGCGGCACTTTTTTAGTACATAATTGTAGCCGAGCGATTAACTTTTCTGAAATTTTCATTAACTTTGCCCTTCAACAGATTTACGCCTCGAATACTTATCGACAACTTGAGGACGAGAGTACAAAACTATGGCATTACGGCCCCGTAGCCCTGTATCAAGAGTTTCTCGAGAATCACTGAGGCTTTTTAATTAAGTTTTTTCTATGGGACAGCTCGATGATTTGACAAAGATGAATGCGGCGTTGCTCGACAAGGCAGCGCTGATTTGTGTGACGAAGCATGCCGGCCAGCGCGACAAGATGGGATGCGCCTATTTTCAGCATCCGATGCGCGTGGCTATGCGTTGCACCACCGATGAAGAGAAGATGGTGGCGCTGCTTCACGACACTATCGAAGATACGGACGTCACGCCTGAATATCTCCTTGCCGAGGGGTTTCCGCAGTCGGTGGTCGATGGCGTGCTCTCGGTGACCAACCGCGAGGGCGAGAGCTACGAGGACTTTGTGGCGCGTGCTAAGCAAAATCCGCTCGGTCGCGTCGTTAAGCTCCACGACCTTGAGGACAACCTCGACGTCTTCCGTCTACGCGAGCTCGACGAGCGCATGGCCGCCCGCTACAACAAGTATCTTCGCGCTTACCGCTTCCTGCAAGAGTAAGCCGAGTAGACTAAATGCAGCGCGGGGCATATCAATTGTCGATATGCCCCGCGGCGTGTATCCAAAGGGTGGGGGATTACTTAATCAGGTCGTTGCCGGTCATCTCCTTGGGTTGTTCGAGACCCATGATGTGGAGAATTGAGGGAGCTACGTCGGCCAGGATGCCGTCCTCGGTGTGTGCTTCCTTGTTTTCGGTGATGTAAACGAAGGGCACGGGGTTGAGCGAGTGGGCGGTGTTGGGGGTACCGTCGGCGTTTTCGGCGCGGTCGGCATTGCCGTGGTCAGCGATGATGATAGCTTCGTAGTCATTGGCCTTGGCGGTTTCGACTACGTCGTGGAGGCAGTTGTCGAGAGTTTCGACAGCCTTCTGGATAGCGGGATAGATGCCGGTGTGGCCCACCATGTCACCGTTTGCGAAGTTCACGACGATGAAGTCGTACTTGCATTCCTTGATGGCGTCGGTGAGTTTATCCTTCACTTCGTAGGCGCTCATTTCGGGCTTGAGGTCGTAGGTAGCAACCTTGGGCGAGGGCACCAGTGTGCGGTCTTCGCCGTCGAAGGGTTGTTCGCGGCCACCGTTGAAGAAGAATGTCACGTGGGCATACTTTTCGGTCTCGGCGATGTGGAGCTGCTTCTTGCCCAGGTTCGAGAGGTATTCGGCCAAGGTGTTGCTGACGTCTTCCTTGTCGAAGATGATGTGCACGCCCTTGAACGACGAGTCGTACGGAGTCATGCAGTAGTACTGCAGGCCGGGGATGGTGTGCATTCCCTGTTCGGGCATATCCTGCTGGGTGAGCACCACGGTGAGTTCCTTGGCGCGGTCGTTGCGGTAGTTGAAGAAGATTACCACGTCGCCTTCCTTGATAGTGCCGTCAACGTTGGCGTTGTTGATGGGTTCGATGAACTCGTCGGTCACGCCGTTGTCGTAGCTATCCTGCATGGCCTTGACCATGTCGGTGGCCTGCGCGCCCTTGCCTTCGATGAGCAGGTCGTAGGCTTTCTTGACGCGTTCCCAGCGCTTGTCGCGGTCCATGGCGTAGTAGCGGCCTACGATTGATGCAATCTGGCCGGCCGATGCTGCGCAGTGGTTCTGGAGCTGCTCGATGAAGCCCTTGCCGCTGCGGGGGTCGGTGTCGCGGCCGTCCATGAAGCAGTGGAGGTATACGTTCTTGAGGTCGTATTTCTTGGCGATGTCGCACAGGGCGAATACGTGGTCGAGCGACGAGTGTACGCCGCCGTTCGAGGTCAGGCCCATCAGGTGGAGACCCTTGCCGGTGCGAGCTGCGTATTCGTAGGCAGCTTTAATCTGCGGGTTTTCGAGAATCGAACCCGACTGAATCGACTTGTTGATTTTTACTAGGTCCTGGTACACGATGCGGCCGGCGCCGATGTTGAGGTGGCCGACTTCCGAGTTGCCCATCTGGCCGTCGGGCAGTCCGACGTTTTCGCCCGAAGCCTGGAGCTGCGAGTGGGGATATGTGTTGAGCAGATAGTCCCAGTAGGGGGTGGGGGTGTTGAAAATTGCATCGTCGTGCTTGTGGTCGCCGATGCCCCATCCGTCGAGGATGATCAGAAGAGCTTTTTTAGCCATTGTAGTTCAATGTTTTATGTTGTTGTTTGAATTTTCGATGTCGCGTCGCCTTTGATCGCGCAGCCTGTCGCGTTTCTTGATTACGAAGTACAGAATCACGATGATGGCTAAGGTAATAACAATCGTGCCGACATATTGTGCGACCGACGTTTGGCCCGAGCGTACGCCGTCGAGTCCGATGTAGGCCATGGCGCCCAAGTAGATGAGCAGCGCTGCCGGTATGATGATATGTCGCTTAGTGGTTTTCATCTTTGTGCGAGGGAATTTGGCCATTGCAGTTGAGAATCGAGCGGTCGACGATGTAAGGCGATTCGTCGGGGTCGAAGGCGCCGGAGCGCAGGCGGCGATATAGCCTCAGACAAGCCCAGGCGTCGATGGCGGCGTAGGTCTGCTGCGCGATGGTGAGCTCCTCGGCTTCCCAGTTGGTGAGTCGCTGCGTCTTGGAGATGCGTTCGCCGAAGATGATGGCGTAGATTTTCTGAAGTGATATATCGCTGATGTTGAAGTATTTGACGTATTCTTGCAAGTCGATGAATCCTTGGGGGTCGAGCTCGGGCGACAGACGACGCATCACGGAGAAGTCGTCGTGGACCGACAGCCCGATTTTGATAATTTCCGGATTCTCGAGGAATCGGCGCAGCCCGTCGGAAATGCCAAGAATATTGAGGCGGAACAGGAAGCAATGGTCGTCGGTCGACAGCTGGAGCAAGGCCACATTGTGGAGGCGGCCACGGTGGAACGATGGGCGCGTCTCGGTGTCGAACCCTACGACGCGGGCGCGAGTGAGTTCGCGCAGCGCCACGCGGGCCATTTCAGGCGTATCTACCACAGTGATACCGCCGTCGTAAGTCACCGTAGGCATCTCGCTGACGGTGTCTTTGCTGATGGCGATAGTTTGCGTTTGCGTGTTCATTTTTTGACGATAGCGTTTTTCCGTCAGCAAAGTTACGCAAAAATGTGCGATTTTCCATCATGTGCAGCCCACCACTCGCCGCATTATTAACTTAAATCAACAAAATGGTAGCATTTTAATCATTCTTTATCAGTGCAAAGTTGCAAAAATGTTTAGTGATTAGCAATAGTGCGGTCTGAATTATTTGCGTTTTGTGGTTTGCGCCACCGCTCCAAGCGCTCCAAGGGTGGAAAAAGTGGTGCGAAATTGTGCGGGTTTGTAAAAAAATGCCTATCTTTGAAATTCAAAATCAGCGGTATGAACTAAAATGCCACGTTTTTGGTTAAAAAGGAGAAGCACAATCAAGATTCATCACACCAAGTGAAAGCAACAGCCATAATAAAAAAAGTAGGCAAGACGGCAGTTAAGACGCTCATGGTCGTAGTGTTAGCTGTGTGTGCTGTCGGCGTGCTGCTTTATTCATCGTGGAGCCAGGATTTGCTTTGCCGCTATGTCAATGCCACGATGGCCGAGGGCGACTTGCGTGTGTCGCTCGATGCTTTACGCTTGCATTTTCCGCTCGATGTCGAAGTCCGCGGACTTCGTCTCGCTATGCCCGGTCCGCAGGCTATCGAAGCCGAGCGCCTGACAGCCTCGGTGGAGGTGTGGCCGCTGCTCGATGGTCGGGCAAGTATCACCGATGCGACTCTCGGCGGAGCCCGGCTGAGTATCGGCGGGCCCGACTCGGCCATGTATATGACTATCAATGCCGACTCGATTGCTCTTGCCGATGCAGCCATCGTGCTTAGTAATATGAATATCAATGTCGACGACGGCCTCATCGCTCGTGGCCGTGTGTCGATGACCATGAACCCGGTGCCGACGCCCGAAGTGGCCGACACGGCCTCCGCCGAGCCGTCGACGATGAAAATCAACATCCGGCAGATGCGCCTTGCTGATTTCGCCTTCGATATGCGGATGCTACCGACCATCGATTCGCTGAGCGCTGCAATCCCCGACGGTCTGATGTGCGGCGGTGCTATCGACATGGCCGCGCAGACTATCGACGTTGAGTCGTTCACCGGCCGCGGCTTGCAGGTCGCATACATCGCACCCGACTCGGCCACTGTGGCGGCTACGCCCGTGATACCCCCGTCGGAATCTGCGTCGGAGCCCTGGACGCTGAGCCTCGACACCATAGGCTTCTCCGGAGGCCGCGCGCTGTACACAACCCGTGGGGTGACACCGCTGCCGGGACTTGATTTCGCATATATCGAAGCCGACTCGCTCGAACTCGGCATCAGTCATTTCTACAACCGCGCCGAGTGCATCAGAGTGCCGCTGACTTTCAGCGCCCGCGAGCGCTGCGGCGTGAATCTTAGTGCCGCCGGCACTCTGGCTATTGATTCGACCGGCCTTGCGTTCAGCGACTTCGTCATCGCGTCGGATGCTCGGACCGACCTCTCAGTGTCGGGCCTTTTGGGCATGGGTGATCTCACCACCGAGCCTTCGACACCGCTCAGCCTCGACGCCGATGGCTATGTGGCTATGTCCGACTTGGCTTTGATGTTCCCTGTGGCCAAGCCATATCTGGCCGGGATGCCCGCCGATGGCCGCCTCTATGCCGAAGCCGACATCAAGGGCACGGCCGGCGACCTCGATATCCGCACACTCGGCGTGGCAATCAACGGCTGCGCGAAGCTCAAAGCCGACGGACGCCTGCACCGCGTCTTCGACCCCGACCACATGTGTGGTGACTTGGCTCTGTCGGGCGCTTTAATCGATTTGAACCCCATCAAGAACGCCGTACTCGACTCGGCCATGGCAGCCACAATCGCCATACCGCATACTACGCTCGATGGCGCTATGACTATGACCAATGGCGTCGTCGACGGCCACCTCGAAGCCCACACCGACGAGGGCCTCGTCAGCCTCGTGGCTCTGTGGGATGGTAATGCCGAGGGCTATCAGCTCGATTTGTCGGCCGATGCGTTCCCGGTGGGCGCCTTTATGCCCACGCTCGGTGTCGGCTCTATCTCGGCTAATGTGGTGGCCGATGGCAGCGGGCTCGACTTTTTCGCACCCACCACCACGCTCGATGCCACGCTCGATGTGGCGCGAGCCGAGTATATGGGGCATATTTATAGTGGCATAGCCGGTCAGGTGTCGCTTGCCGACGGCCAAGCCGACGTAGTGCTCAAATCGGCTGACCCTGCCGCGCGTTTCGACCTGAATGCCGCGGGCAACCTCGTCGGCGATGCCTACACGTGGACCGCCGACCTGTCCGACCTCCATACCGATCTGCGTGCGCTGGGCTTGTCGCCGTCGCAGACTATTATCGACGCCAACCTGTCGGCCAATGCCACGATTGAACCGGAGTCCGGTGATATAGCTGCACGCCTGGTGCTGCACGACATGGCATACACCGATTCGCTGGGTCGCATCAACCTCAACAACGTCACGGCCACTCTGAACGCTACCGATTCGACTACGAATGCCATGTTGCACAACCGCGACCTCTACGCATTCTTCAGCTCGGAAGCCTCGCTCGACACAATCGTGGAGCGTATGGCTCAGCTCTCGCCAGTAATTGATGATGAAATCGCTCGCCGCGTGGTCGACATCGAGCGTGTGCAGCGTGTGTTGCCGCCCTTTGTGCTCGACGTGAACGCCGGCTCTAACAATTTCATCACCGACATTCTGGGTCAGTCGAAGATGGGGCTGCGAGCACTATCGATGACGGCGGCCAATGACTCGTCGCTATCGTTCAATGCCAACGTCATAGAATTCCACACCGAGACGATGCGCCTCGACACTATCGGCCTCGACATAGCGCAGTACGGGCCTCGAATGATTCTCGCCGGTAAGGTCGACAATCGCCCAGGCACGTTCGACGAGTGGGCCCATGTGCAGCTCGATGGTTATGTGGCCGACAATCGCCTGGGCATGACCATCGCGCAGCAGAATATCGCCGGCCGCACCGGCTACGACGTGGGCCTCGACTTGAGTCTCAACGACTCGACTTTGGTGCTCTGCATCGACCCCACTGACCCGACTATCGCCTATCAGCCTTGGGTGGCCAATGAGGACAACTACATCAAATGGTCGTTCGAACACAATCACATCGACGCAAACCTACACATGCAGGGTGCCGGCTCGTCGCTCGCCGTCTATACAAATCACGTCGAGGGCGAGGATGAACATCAGGAAGACCTCGTAGTCGACATCGTCGACATCAATATTGCCGACTGGATTAAGCTCAACCCCTTCGCGCCGCCTATGGAGGGCAAGCTGAGCGCTAATATGGTGGTATCGACCGACCATGGTAATGTCAATGGCGACGGCGCGGTGACGCTCGCCGACTTTATGTACGACCGTCAGCGCGTAGGTACCATCGGTGCCGACCTCAAAGTCAATACCGACTTGGCCGGACGCATCCGAGCTAGCGCCGATATGTCGATCGACGGCGTTCGCACCATCACACTGGCCGGTGCGCTGAACGATTCAACCTCCGGCTCGCCCTTAGCGCTCGATTTTTCGATGATACACTTCCCGCTCAAGTCGGTCAACCCCTTCCTCCCAGCCGGAGTGGCCACGCTGAGCGGCACTCTGAATGGCCGCATGGACATCACCGGCACGGGCGCGCGACCCGACATGAACGGCTGGCTACGTTTCGACTCTGCGGAAGTGAAGCTGGCCATGACCGGCACGACTTACCCGGTGAGTGGTGTCGAAGTGCCGGTCGTCGACAACGTGGTTACCTTCCGCGACTTCGCAATTGCCGGAGTCAATGGCAATCCGCTGGCCCTCAATGGTACGGTCAACCTCAAAGATATGTCGTCGCCCGAGATTGACCTTACGCTTGGCGCCGACGAGTTCTTGCTGTGCGACACCAAGAAGGCCTCGCGCGGAGCCTCGGTCTATGGCCGTGGGTTGGTCGACGTCGACGCCTCGGTTAAAGGTAATATGAACTTTATGCGAGTGAATGCTGCGCTGAGTGTGCTGCCCGGTACGAATATCACCTACGTGATGTCTGATGCCGAGGCGGTTATTCAAAGCCAATCGACAGCCGACTTGGTGAAATTTGTCAACTTTGCGGACACGCTGGCCGTAGCCGCTGCCGACTCTATCGTTGACGGCTCCATGGCTATGATAATGCAGGCCTCGCTGACTATCAACACCGGCTCGACTATCAACGTCGATTTGTCGTCGGACGGTCACAACAAGGTGCGGTTGCTGCCCGAAGGCACTGTGAACATGTCGATGCTGCCCTTCAGCGACCCGCGCCTCACCGGCCGCATCAACATCACGAGCGGATTTGCTCGCTACACGCCGCCGTTCATGGGCGAAAAACTATTCAACTTCCAGGAAGGTTCGTACATAGCCTTCAACGGCGATATGCTCGACCCGACGCTCAATATTCAAGCCATCGACGTGGTGAAGGCCAACGTGACACAGACCGGGCAAAATTCGCGACTGGTCAACTTCGACGTGTCGCTGGCCGTGACCGGCACGCTCAACAATATGAATGTCGTATTCGACCTCGCCACCGACGACGATGTCACCGTGGCCAACGAGCTGCAGTCGATGAGCGCCGAGCAGCGCGCCAACCAAGCGATGAATATGCTGCTCTACGGCATGTACACCGGTCCGGGCACGTCGGGCTCGGGAAATCTGTCGGGCAATGCACTCTACTCGTTCCTGTCGTCGCAATTAAATTCGTGGGCCGCGCGCACCATCAAGGGTGTCGACCTTAGTTTCGGAGTCGATCAGTACGATAGCACCGTCAACGGCTCGAAATCGACTACCACCAGCTACAGTTATCAGGTGTCGAAGTCGCTATTCAACGACCGATTTAAAATCGTGGTCGGAGGCAACTACTCCACCGATGCCAATGCCGACGAAAACTTCTCGCAAAATCTCATCAAAGACATATCATTCGAATACTTCCTCAACGATGCGCGCACGATGTATCTGCGCTTGTTCCGCCACACGGGCTACGAAAGCATCCTCGAGGGCGAAATCATCCGCACCGGTGTGGGCTACGTCTACAAACGTAAGCTGACGTCGCTCCGCGAACTTTTCCGTCGCGAGCGTCGTTCGAATGCCGCGCCGGCTACAACCACGACTAATGAAGAATAAGACTCTCATACGGATAATCGCAGCTCTGCTGGCCATAGTGTCGGCGGCTTGCTCCACGACTTCGAAAATTCCCGAGGGCGAATTGCTCTACATCGGCACCGGCTCTATCAAGTACGACGTAGTGGGCACCGATTCGCTCTATGAGGTGTCCGACGAACTGAAAGAGTCGATACTCGCGACTGTCGATGTGGCCCCCAACAACTATCTGAAAATCATGCGATGGCGCTATCCGTTCCCTATCGGCCTGTGGGCCTACAACCACTGGCCCAACCCCGAGAGCGGCTTTCGCCACTGGCTCTACGAGACCTTTGTCGAGGAGCCGGTGCTGGTGTCGGATGTGCGTCCGCAGGTGCGCGCCCGCATGATTGAGCAGATTCTCGACAACAACGGCTTCTTCCGCGGCACGGCCACTTACGAGTTGGTGCATCCGCGCAACAAGCGCAAAGCCAAGGTGATATACACCGTCAATCCCGGTCGCGCCTTCCCCATTGAGCGAGTCGAATTGCCGGCTGATACCACTCATCTGCTGCATCTGATTGATTCGATTGCTGCTAAGGATACGTATCTGCGCCCCGGTAGCCGTTTCTCGACCGACTCGCTCACGGTGGCCCGTATGCGCATCACCAATGAGCTGCGCAATCGCGGCTACTACTTTTTCCAGCCCGACTACATCGAATATTTGGCAGACTCCGTGGCTAATCCCGGCAACATTGCCTTGCGGCTCGACTTGGCCACGAACGTGCCGCCATTTGCTCGCAAACGATATGTCACCGGCCACACGACTGTGGTCGTAAACCGCTACGAAGGCGACCAAAGTCCCGACACCATAGAGCTGCGTCCCGACATGACGCTGGTGCAGATGCAGCCTACGCGCCTGCGCCAGGCTCTGATTCCCGAGTGTGTCACCTTCCGCGAGGGCCGCGTGTTCTCGGTGCGCAACATGAACCGTACGCAGACCTACCTGGCGCGCCTGGGAATTTTCCGATCAATCGACATTTCCGCAATACCCGACACCACAGCTGCCGAGCCGACGCTCAACGTGCAGGTCAACTGCCGCTTCGACGCTCCGCTCGAAGCCTCAATCGAAGTAAATGCCTCGTCGAAGAGCAATAGTTACATCGGCCCGGGCCTGACGTTGGGAATCACCAACCGCAATATCTTCGGTGGCGGCGAGCAACTATCGGTGCAGCTCACCGGTGCCTACGAGTGGCAGACAGGCCATGGCAGCGGGCGAGGTGTGTTCAACTCCTACGAAGCCGGCTTGACGGCCTCGCTGGCCTTTCCGCGTCTGTTAGCACCGCGTTTCATTCGTCGCACACATCGCGAGCTCAACTGGACTCGCTTTCAGCTAAATATGGACTTGCTCAATCGTCCGCACTACTTCAAGATGGCACAGTTCAACGCCTCGGTCAACTACGACTGGCGCTGGCGCCGCCATGTGAGCAACACGTTCACTCCGCTGAAGCTGACCTATACCAAGCTAATTAACACGACGGCCGATTTCGACTCAATCATGGTCGCTAACCCGGCTGTGGCACAGAGCTTCCAGAATCAGTTCATACCGCAGATGATTTACAGTTACACCTACGACCGTCAACTCAATCGGCGCAACGCCGTCAATGTGCAGCTGACCGTGTCGGAGGCCGGCAACATTTTCTGGGGCCTGTGGCGCGCTGCCGGCGTCAAGGGCGAGAAGGAGCTTTTCGGCACGCCGTTCTCGCAGTTTATCAAGGGTCAGCTGCAGGTCGTTTGGAACCATACCATCGGACTGAATAGTCACTTGGTGGGCCGCGTGGCTGTGGGCGCCGAACACGCCTACGGCAACTCGTCGGCGGTGCCCTACGCCGAGCAATTCTATGTCGGCGGTGCCAACTCGGTGCGTGCCTTCACTGTCCGCTCGATAGGTCCCGGCAGCTACAAAGCGCCCGCCGACACCCCCGAGGATTATTTCGACAAGACCGGTACTTTCAAATTCGAAGCCAACCTTGAATATCGCTTTCCGATAGCCGGTGCGCTGCATGGCGCCGTGTTCTTTGATGCCGGCAACGTGTGGCTCCTCAAGGACGACCCCGCTCGTCCCGGCGGCACACTCACAGGCCGCAACTTCCTGCGCGACCTCGCCACCGGCACCGGCGCAGGCCTCCGCTTCGACATAGAGATGCTCGTGGTGCGTGCCGACCTCGGTATCGGCATCCACGCTCCGTACGACACCGGCCGCAGCGGCTACTACAACATGGAGTCGTTCGGCAAGTCGCTTGCTTTTCACCTCGCTATCGGTTATCCATTCTAATATCTATCGCTGATGGCTATCTATATTATCAATTTTCTTTACGGGATGTGCTTCATGTTTTTCGGCATGATGTCGTGGTCGTTTTGGCGTAAAAACAGCGATACGCTATCGCGTCTGGTAGCTATAACTATGATTGTTCTCGGTCTGCAATGTGTCAAAGATTTATCTTTCATCTGGACCGATGTCGTTTATGAGCAATTCTTTTGGCGAGTGATGACCTGCGTCGACATGATAGCTGTGCCGCTGTATTCTTTTATTCTCAGAGAATTATGCCGTCCGGGCGTTAAGTTGAAATCGTTGTTATATCACGAGCTGCCTTTTATTGTCCTTCCGATTGTTTTCGTTATCACAAAAGTTCCGTTATTCTATTATATCAACGTGACGTTGTGCGGCCTTTACGGCTTCTACTACGCTATATGGGCGGTCGTTGCATTGCCTAAGTATCATCGACTACTTAGTCAACGCTTTTCGTACGACGAAAATATCAACTTGAATTGGCTCAAGACGATATTGATCTCCTTTTTCGCGATTTACGCTATGTGGATGCTCGCCTCAGCCATAACCGATATCGTCGTCGATATCGTATATTTGGCCGGAACTTTAGCCCTGTGGATGGCGAATTGTTATTTCATCTATCGGCATGAGTCGGTTATCGACGAGCTGAACGATTGCCCTCTCGCCGAGGAACCCGTAATGCTTACCGATGACGAATTGCGGCTCACCAAGATTATTCACCGTCTGTTCGACGAACAGCAGGTTTTCCTAAATCCGCATCTGAAACTTTCGGACTTAGCGACCTTGGCGCGGTCGAACCGCACCTATGTGAGCCGCATTTTCAACACCCATTATGGTAAGACGTTCTACGAGTTCGTCAATGAGTATCGCGTAGAGTATGCCAAAAACTTGCTCGCTAATTCTTCGGAAAAGCTTGATGTAATCGCCGATATGTCGGGATTTGCTTCGCGCCCGTCGTTTTATCGAATTTTTAGCAAATTTGTCGGTTGCACTCCCGAACATTATCGCGCCACGACCCGTTCGTGACCCAAAGCTTCCATTTTTCGATTTACTGGGCGGCCCTCATATATAAGAGCGACGTTTTATGAAGTTTAGTTAACGAATTATAAAATGTGTTTAGATATATTAACGATTTTGTGCATAAAATATAATATTGTAACTTTGGAAGACTTATAAGCCGTTGAAGATTCTATAAAACCTATAATAACAATTCTGACCATGAAGAAATCTTTACTTACTTTGGTATTTTGTGCAGCGTCGATGCTGGCGGGTGCCCAGGTGGTCGAGGTGCAGTCGGTGGTTCAAGTGCCTGTGCAAAGCGGGCTCGACGTGAACATCCCGCGCATCAGCCCCGATGGCAGCTTCGCCATAGTTTCGACGTTTGAAGACAACACGTTGCACCGTGTTGATCTCACGACCGGCGCTACTGAAAAGGTAGCCGACAATGGCTCGGCTCTGCACCTGTCGTTCACACCCGACGGTACAAACATCGTGTTCAAAAGCTCGACGGTCGCTACCGATCGTCGCCGCTATCATGCGGTAAAGCTGGTGGAAATCGGCACGGGCTATTCGCGCAATCTGAGTCGCCCGGCACGCCACTGCGCCGGATTTACCGTGTCGCCCGCCGGTGTCCTGTCGCTGAGCGAAAACGGACGCTTCAGCGCTCGCCAACTTCGCGGCAACGCTACGACCTCGGCTGTTGAGGGCCAGGCCGTCGTAAATATCCACTATGGACATCTCGAACTTACCTTGCCCGACGGTACTGTAAAGAACCTCGACCCGCAGGGTAATGGATCGTACCTGTGGCCCAACCTGTCGCCTGATGGCACCAAAGTTGCTTACTTCTTAGTAGGTCATGGCTGCTATGTATGCGACCTCGATGGCTCAAATGTGCGCAGCCTCGGTTACTTCCATGCTCCTGCTTGGCTGGGCAACGACGCCGTAGTGGCTATGAATGATATCTTCGACGGCAACGAAGTTGTGTCTTCGTCGATTGTGGCCCTTTCGCTCGATGGCACAGTGCAGACGCTAACCGATAGCACTGTCAAGGCTTTCAACCCCTGGGCATCGGCCGATGGCAAGCAAATCACCTTCTCTACTGCTGAAGGCGACCTCTACGTTATTAACCTCAAATAACCCATAAATCAATCGCTATGAATTTTAAGATTTTTACCGCAGCGTTATTGCTTATGGGTTCGACTGCAGCTGCGCAGACACCCGAAGATATTCGCGTTTACATCAATCCCGGTCATGGCTCGTGGACTGCAAACGACCGACCCCGTCAGATTATTGGCAAGGAACCCTACACCTCGTCGGGCACCGACACCACCGGCTTTTTTGAATCGAACACCGACCTTATTAAAGGCTTCGGCGTGCTCGAGAAGTTAATCGACATGGGTGTGCCCTTTGATCGTACACGCAACCAGACCGGCCCGCTCAACACCATCGGCGCCGCACGCGATCTGGAGCAGAACATCGTCATGAGCCGTGTGAAGAATGGTCCTTACAACCCGGTAATTAACAATTCGGACCCTAGCGACAATCCTGATTGCGCCGACTTCAATCGCGGCTTGACTGAAATCTGCTGCGAGGTTGAAGAAAACGAATTTGACGTGTTTATCTCGATTCACTCAAACGCATCGGATAATGCGCTCTGCAACTATCACTTATATATGTATCGCGGCCGCAATGGCAATGGCAACGACGCTGTCGAAGGCTCGTATGACCTCTGCGAGGTATCGTCGAAGTATTCGTATGCTATCGAGCACATGCGCTGGTCGGAAGATTATACGTATATCTATGGCGATATTGACTTCATGGGGCACGGCTCGAGCTCATCAAATGTGCTCGGCTATAGTGGCTACTTAGGTGTGCTCAAGCATGGCACCCCCGGTTATCTGGTGGAAGGCTATTTCCATACATATACCCCGGCTATGCATCGCGCTATGAACTGGGATGCCGACATGATTGAAGGTTTCCAGTACGCTCGCGGTGTAGCCGATTATTTCGAAATGGGCGAACTGGAGACTACCGGCGAAATCTATGGTATTGCTCGCGACGCTCACACTACGTTCAAGCACAAACTCTACGTGGCGGCTAACGGTTCTGACGATGAGCTCAAGCCGCTCAATGGTGCCACCATTCACCTTTATAAGGATGGCAATGAGATTCAAACTTATACCACCGATGAGTTCTACAATGGTGCTTTCGTATTCTACAACCTCGAACCCGGTACATATCAGCTGGTAGCTACTCACCCCGACTACTCTGATACCGAGCCGATGGATGTAGAAGTTACTGCCGGTGTGACCAGCTATCCGAAGGTGTATTTGACCGACCGCTACTATAATGGTCGTCCGGGTGAAGAACTCAACTACATCTGCCCGATTCCCGATGGTCTGCCCCTGGAAGATAACTATGCCATGACGGCTGCTTATACCGACGTCGAAATCGAACAGCTGGCCGGCCTGACGCCCGAACGTCTGATTTGGAACAAAAATCACGTGTATGTCCTCGCTCGCGACACTCTGAATCAAGAAGCTACGGTGGTAGTCCTCGACGGCAACGACGGTAAGGTGCTTACCGAAGTTGACCTTAGCGGCTGTGCTGCTCCGATTCTCGGCGTGGCCGATATTCAGGTGACCGGCGACGGTACTCTGGTGGCTTCAAATATGAGCAAGAATCAGCATGAAGATAAATATGTGGACGAAGGCGACGTGCGTGGCACATTCACAATGTACTATTGGGACCGCGACGAAAACGGCCTGCCCACCGGCTCGGCTCACGAATTGTTCAGCTCGCAGACTGCCGGCCAACAGCGTCGCGCTTATATCGGTCGCACATTCGTGCTCCGTGGCAACCTCGACGATGGCGAAGTAGCCGTGAGTGCAGTGTCAACTGCTAAGAGCGGTGTGATGTATACCGAAGTGCGCTCGCTTGTCAATGGCGACACGGCCAACTTTAAAGTTCATCGTCCGGCTTCGACGTTCGCTCCTGATTTTGATGGTGAATATCGCTTTGTGCTGTCGCCCACCAACCGCCACCAGTTCTTCCTGATTGGCAATGGTGTGAAGAAACACATGCGCGAATACGAATTCCAGCATGCCCTGAGCACTCCTTGCAATGCTGAAAATAGCAACTTGCCCTTGGATACTCGTGGCGCCGGCTTCTTCCGCTTCTCCGATCATGCACTGATGACGTTTGCTACGGCCGGCGAAGGCTCGCTCAGCTGCCAACTCTATGACGTCAGCCGCGGCATCTCTGCTCCTGAACAAGTATCAATGACCGGCATCGAATTCACCGGCGAAGCTCAGCATGTACTCACCACCGGTTTCCCCGTAGCCGATGGCAAGGGTGGCGGCAACTTCCATGTGATGGTTCTCCGCGACAATAAGATTAGCCGTTTCTACGCTCCCGGCCCGTCGGGCGTGGCAAACGTATCGGTCGATAACACTTACGCCCCCGTGGTTTACTATGACCTCAACGGCCGTCGTGTCGAAGAACAGAACCTCGTGCCCGGCGTTTACGTTCGCCTGCAAGGTTCGGAGGCTACCAAGGTGGTCGTGAAGTAATACTTATCCGCATATAATAGAAATTAAGGCTGCGTCGGGAGTGTCCGGCGCAGCCTTATTGCATTCAGAAGGAGAACGCATTAGGAGGAGTTGGGGGAGAATGTTTAGAAATCCTCGAGTTCATCGTATGTGTCCATTGTATCGAAATCTTCGGCCGCTTCGTAGTCGTATGAGTCGTACAAGTCGTGCGACTCGCCCGAAGCATCGTCGTACGCCGCCAGGTTGTCTGTCTCATCGATGATTATGGGGTTCGGGTCGCTATAGGTGGTCGACTCGGAGTCGTGCTTGTGACTCAGCAGCTTGCGAATGTAGTTGAAGAGGGTGATTTCACCCAAAATGCTCAGTAGTGACATTAGGCGAGGACTTTTATTGTTTCTGACCCCAAAGTTACAGTACGCCCGGTGTAAGGAATGCGTACTGCTATGTTAAATAATGTTTAGTTGGCGAAGTCGACCGAGATGCCGATTTGGAAGCGGCGCGGGTTGAGCGGATAGTCGACCACGGAGAAGTAGTCTTTGCTGAACCAACCCTGGTTGATGTGGCTGAAAAGCACGTAGAAGCGAGCCTTGCTGAGCTTGAAGTTGGCGTAGGCGTTCATGAAGGGGTAGTTGCCCAGTTTCACTTCGTGCTGATTAGCGAATGTGGCTGTAGCGGGTTGATATTTGGGCGCATAGTACTTGGTGTAGTAGTCGCAGTCGACGCCCAGTTGCACGAATAGAGTTGCGATTCGGAATTTTAGATATAGGTTCGAATACACAGCGACCTTCGGCAGAGAAATAATGTCCTCGTCGGTCGATGTCTGAACTGTGACCGAGTTGTCCCAATGCAAGATGCCGGCATTGAGGTTCTGTTGCAGTCGGGCCGAAAGCACTTGCACGCTGCCACCGTGCTGCTCAGGCATGAAGTCGGAGTTGAAGTACAGATGGTTCTGTATGTTTTCGACCATGACTTGAATGTGCGAGTCGGTATGGTCGAGGTCGAGGTTGCCGCCGAAGGCCACTCGCCGTTCTTTGCCGAAGTCGTTTTGCCAAATGAAGTGGTTCGAAAGATAGTTTTTCATCAGATAGGGCGCCGTCTTGTTCGAGAACGAGCCGAATCCGGTGATGGCAACGGTGTCGCCCAGGAGCGGAAATCGGGTGCGTACATGTCCTTCGATGTCGATGTCGCCGACCACTTGTCCGGTGATGCCGAATCGGGCTGTCGCATCGTAGGTCAGTATCGAGCCATGTTGCTTTGTGAGCTGACCGCCGACTGTGATGTTGTTTTCGGAGTGTTGCGGTTCAATACCGGCGATGCCTTCGGGAAAAGGTGTCAGTTCGAGGCCGGAGCGGTCGAGCGTGTCGGCAGTTTGCTTGTATTTTACGATGTCGTAGGTGAGGAATGCCGCAAGGCCGAATTTGGCGTAGCGGTTGAAACCTTCGAGAAGTGAGATGCCGAAGGTGTTCGATAGGCTCCAATATGAAGTGCGGTCGTTGGTGCGCGTCGGGTCGAGGTAGGTGTTGGTGAAGAAGTTGCGGAGCTCGCCCGAAGCATCGTCGCGGAAAGTGTGCCGGCCATCGCGGTAGGCCAGAGTCCAGATGAATGATGTGACGGGGATGTAAGTGCGGCTCGTGACGGAGTCGGTGACCGAGTCGCGCTGCTCTTGCCAAAAGCCTACTTTGTAGCGCTGATTGAGGTAGAATTGCTGCCCGGTAAGGCGAGTGTGTGCGTCAGATAAGTTCGTCGGGATGTTCTTTGCATCGACGCTGGTGACGCCGCCCTGTACCAGAGCGGGATCGGTGATGTAAAGCGGGTCGGAAATGCCGCCGTTTTCCTTTGCGACCAGGTTGTAGTGGTAGAAGAACGATTGCATCTCGTAGCGTTCACCCATATACGAGCCCGACAGCCCCCACGCCAGGTCTTTGGCGGCTTGGTTGGCGTATGAGCCTTTGGAGTAGAGATAGTCGAGGAAGGCGCCGAACTGAGCGCGCTTGTTGATGTTGCCCGAGAATGTGGTCTGCAGTCGGTCCTGTCCGTTTTCGCGACCGCCGCCGGTGTTGTAGCTCAGCAGCGTCATAGGGATGCGCGTATTGTAGAACCGCTGTTTGTCGTACGACGGCAGCCAGTGGCTGTAAGCGTCTTCGAGGAAGAAACGGCTGATGGCCGGGCGCTCGCTGAAAATCATGTTCATGCCGGCGCCGCCGAGGTTGCCGGTCGTGGCCCAAGCGTCGGACACTTCCGAAGGTACGGAGCGCTGAGCGTAGTTGTCGGGTAGGGTGTCGATGTCGGCGGGGACTTGCAGGCCCAGCGGGGGCTCGATGCGCCAGGCGTACGACGGAGCGAGCTGCGTCTTGCGCTTGGCATATACCGATGCGACCGATGCGGCGCACACGAGGATTATGATGATTGACAGTAGGCGTTTCATGCTTGGGGCCGGAAGGTGGGGGGGTGGTTATTGGTTGAGGACATCGTCCACTAACTTGCGGAAATATTCGCGGAAATTGGTGGAGTTGATGATTTTGTTGAGAAGTTCGATGGCGTAGTCGGCACACTGATTGCTATTGGCGTAGGTCAATATTTCGGCGGTCAAAGTGCTGATATATCGCACCTGTGCGTCAGATAGGTTGTAGAAACGTTCGGCGATGCCCAGTTGCATCAGCACATTGAACATGAAAATGAGCACCTCTTGAGCCCCGGGCTTGTAGCCGGCGAAGTCTTTGATGGCCTTTTTCAGGACCGAAACGCGACCTTTGCAGTAACCCCACTTTTGGCGCCGTAGCTCTTTGCATACAATTTCGAACATCTTCTCGCGCAGCTTTTTGATGTCGGGGTTCAGAAAGAAATCAAAATAGGCTTTTGTTTCCTTCGAAGAATCGTAGGCGTCGAGGATTATCTGCTCGAGTTGCTCGCGCGACATGTTGGCGAGTTCTTTTTTAAGTGCGGTCTTTGACATTACTGCTAAATTTCTGACAAAGTTAAGAAAAAAACAGGGAACAATGAGAGTCGCGAGACTGTTTTTGCTATATAAACGCCGAATAGCGAGAAAAATACTGCCATAAGGGCAAAAAAAAGGGCGACTTCCGCCACGTCGTAGCAGCGGAAGTCGCTTTATGTCGGGTCAAGCCAGCGGCTGATTATTTGCCGAAGTAGCGGTTGTAGAGACCCTCGAAGCCCTTGCCGTGGCGAGCTTCGTCCTTAGCCATTTCGTGAACGGTGTCGTGGATGGCGTCGAGGTTGAGCTGCTTGGCGCGAGCGGCGATGCGCATCTTGTCGGCGTTGGCACCGGCTTCGGCCAGCATACGCTTGTAGAGGTTGGTCTTGGTGTCCCACACTACGTCGCCGAGGAGCTCGGCAAACTTGGCAGCGTGCTCTGCTTCTTCCCAAGCGTAGCGCTTGAAGGCTTCGGCGATTTCGGGATAGCCTTCGCGGTCGGCCTGGCGAGCCATAGCCAGGTACTGGCCTACTTCGCTGCATTCGCCGGCGAAGTGGGCGTTGAGGTCGGCAATCATCTGCTCGTCGCAACCTTTGGCTACGCCGATTTCGTGTTCGGTCACGAACTTCACAGCTGCAGTTTCATCGACTTCTTTGAATTTGCTGGCGGGAACGCCGCACTGGGGGCACTTTTCGGGGGCTGCATCACCTTCGTGAACATAGCCACATACGGTGCAAATGTATTTTTTGCTCATAAATAATTGGTTGTACGGTTTATTAACTGTTTTGAGATTTCTCTATCGCAAAGTTAATACAAATCTCCGAAATTGACTAATCAGTGATGCAAAAAATGAGAAAAATTGCATGAAACTTTTCTTTCGGCTTTGTTTATTTTTTCATGTATTCTTTCAGCTGATATTAATTAATTTCGTAATTTTGCAAAAGTCGCAATGATGTTTGTTATGAATAAGATTAAGTTTATAAATATGTGTATTGTCGAATTCGGAAAGAAATACGATATGTCTGCCAAAATAGCGTTCAACTATTTGCGTATGTATAAAGGTATGGAATTCTTGAACAAGTGCTATGAGGCGGAGCATCAATTGTCGCTCCGGAATTCGTTGAATGACTTGGCTATTATATGTAAACGAAACGGTGGAACTCTCTAATGATACTATATCACGGAACGAATATAGACTTCGATAAAATTGATTTAAAGAAGTGTCGGCCGGAAAAAGATTTTGGCCGAGGATTCTATTTGACGGATATTAAAAGGCAGGCTGAGTATATGGCAATCCGTCGTTGTGAATTTTCAGGTAGTGGTACTCCGGTTGTTCAAAAATATGAATTTGATGAAAACCATCTGCACGACGGAAGTTTGAAAGTTAAAATTTTTGAGGACGTCAGTGTTGAATGGGCTTTGTTTATTATGCAAAATAGAAAAGCGAGAAAAAATATAGTACATGATTATGACATTGTCGTGGGACCGGTAGCTGATGATGGAGTAGTTTATCAAATGAATCTATTTTCGCAGAAAATTATTACAGTGGAACAGCTTGTCGAAAACTTGACTTATAGAAAGCTGAATAGGCAGTATTTTTTCGGGACGCTGCTTGCGATATCAAGATTAAGAAAGGTATGAGACTGAATAAGGAACAATTTCAATTCATTATTAATTGCGACGTCGAAGAAATAGTAGCCTATCTGCAAGAAGATTATGGCTATTCAATAATAGACGCGTTTGACAAGGTGTATAATTCCGATATTTATCAAAAGTTGTTAAACACCAAGACCGGACTGTATCTTGAAAGTCCCGGATATATCTATAGTTATCTTAAAGAAGAAATCGCTCAGGCGTAAACTACGTCGGTATACGTGCTTATTTCGACACCGTGTTAGGTTGGTGTGTGGAGAAAGAGGGGTGTAGCAACTATATTAGGCGGAAAAATGTTATCTTTGCAAAAAAATAAGATACAAATATGAAGAAGATAATGCGCTGGGTGGTTGTCGTGGTCGCGCTGACGGTGGCTGTGGCTCTTGCCGGTCTGTGGATGATATCCAAGGAATTCGAAAGCGAAGTGGCCGCACGCCTATATATACCGAAGGATGCTTCGAAGGAAAGTGTGCGCGATTCGATGGTGACATCGCTGGGCGATGAATATGGCTCGTTGGTGTATCGCCTCTGGGCAGTCGCTTCCGGCGACCCGTCGCGCTCGCATGGCTCGTATGTCGTAGAGCCGGGGGCGTCGGCGACCTCAACGGCAAATGCGGTGGCCAAGGGCTATCAGACGCCGGTGCGCGTCACGCTCAACAATATGCGCACCCTCGACGACCTGTATCGCAAAATAGCGGCGAAGGTCGAGGCGACCCCTCAAGAGCTTCGCGCTGCGGCTGACAAGGTGCTCGCTGCCGATTCAAACTACCATAAGCCGCAGGAATTTGCAGCAGCCTTCGTGCCTGACACGTACGAGTTCTATTGGACCGATAGTCCGGAGCGTGTAATCGAAAAGTTAGTCGCCGACCGCGATAAGTTTTGGACTCCGGAGCGGCTGTCGAAGGCCGAGCGCTTGGGATTGACTCCGGTGGAGGTGGCGACTATTGCTTCGATAGTCGAGGAGGAAAGCAACAAGGAGAAGGAATTGCCGATGATAGCGCGTCTGTATATGAATCGTGTGAAAAAAGGTATGAAGCTGCAGGCCGACCCGACGGTGAAATTTGCCGTGGGCGACTTTTCGCTGCGCCGCATCACCGGCAGGCATCTGCAGATCGATTCGCCGTACAATACATATAAGAATACGGGTTTGCCGCCGGGACCTATTCGCATCGCGCGTAAGTCGACTATCGACGCGGTGCTCAACGCGCCTGAGCACAATTACTTGTATATGTGTGCCAAGGAGGACTTCTCGGGCTACCACAATTTCGCGGCCGACTACGATACGCACGTGCGCAACGCGCAGCGCTATCGAGCCGAGCTCAATCGTCGCGGTATTCGTTGATTAACGAGCAAACAGAGCGTTGACTCGCGTCGGCGAGGCACCCAAGCGTATGGCTCGGGCGGCGTCGGCATGCGCTTCGTCGAGCAGATATTGGTCGCGCCGCAGCCATGCGCGGTAGTAGTATAGTTCGGGGTCGTCGGGGTATCGGCCGAGCCCGTCGGCGATGATGGTCGATGCGTCGGACAGCTGTTCCAAGGCGAGGTAGCAGCCGGCCAGCGAGGCGAATGTTTCGGGTTGCGGGTCTTCCTCGACCAGTTGGCGCAAGTATGGCAGAGCCTCGCGTTCGCGACCTGTGAGTGAGTATAGCGTGCCAAGAGCTGTGGCGGTGTCGGCGGAGTAGGGCGCTATGCGTTTCAGTACCATGAAATCTTGCTCGGCCAAGGCGCTCTTGCCGCCAAACAGGGCCATCATGCCGTGGTAGAAGCGAGCTTCGGTCGAGATAGAATCGACTTCGATGGCGTGTGTGAAGGTGTCGAAGGCTTCGTAGTCGCGATTCATGGCCAGAAGTTGTCGGCCGCGAGCGAGCAAAGTTACCAGCATGTTCGGAGCCAACTCGAGCGAGCGGTCGAAGCAGTCGAGAGCGAGCGAATCGTTGCCCAAATGGCCGTGGCAGATGCCCATATTATATAGTATGAGTGCGTTCGACGGGTCGTTGGGGCGGACGGCCAGCACGTCGCTCAGGCGCAGGACGGCTTCGCTCCAACGCTGATGCACGATGGCGCTGTCGGCTTCGCCCATCAAGATGAAATAGGGGTCTTCTTCGAAAAGAGTGTCGACGCGAGCGGAGTCGGATTCATAGATCAACGGCGGAATGGCGGCTTGCGTTTCGGTGGTGTAGGCCGAAGCGTAGGCCGCGCCGATTAGCGCCGCGAGAAGTATAATCGGTAGAAAAATTTTCTTCATCATCACATCTTTTTGTGGGTGACAAAGTTAAAGATTTTCGTACAAAGTTCGTCGATAAAAAGAATTAAAAAAAGTTGGGGCATATAAAATAAAAGTAGTAAATTTGCGGAGTGAAAGAATTAGTACGACATATCGAATACTTGCTGCAAAGCTACGACTGTGTGATAATACCTGGTCTTGGCGCTGTGCTATGTCATAGCGAGTCAGCGGTTTACGATGCGGCGACCGACTTTTGGAAAGCTCCTCGTCGTGTCTTGTCGTTCAATCCCGAGCTCTCGCGCACGGATGGCCTGTTGGCTATGTCGGTGTCGCGTCGCGACGGTATCTCTGTCGAAGCAGCAGCTGCGCGAGTGTCGACTGCTACGGCAGCAATGCGTTCGGAACTTGAATCGACGGGTCGGTTGTCGCTTGGCTCGGCCGGCGAACTGATGCGCACTCCCGATGGAATGCTCAACTATGTGCCCGGCACGGCTGCTTGGCTGTCGCCCGCGATGTTGTGGCTGCCGAGCTTCCGGCTGGACGAAACGGTATCGGCCTCGACATTGGCTCGCGAGGTGGCACGCGCGGAAATTCGCCACAACCGCTGGCGCACGGCGTTGCGCCGCGTGTCGGTTGCCGCCTCGATAGTCGGCGGTGTGCTGGCGTTGGCATGGGTGGTTCGCACGGCGATGCCTTCCGCTCCCACCGAGCAATATGCTTCGGTGGTCCCGGTTCCGGAGTTGTCAGTAATTGAACTTGCCGACAGCGATCGCAGTCAGCCGGTTGAGAGCACTACGCTTGCGAACGAGCCTGTTGAGGTTGTTGAGGCTGTCGAGTCGACTCCTGCCGAGTCTGTTGACGTGGAGCAGGTAGCACCCGTGGTCGAAGAAGTCGCTGAATCGACAGTTGCAGCGGCAGATGTGGCGGAGAGTGATGTTGAAGTGCGCCTCAACGAAAACGATAGATATTTTCTGATTGTAGCTTCGCTGGCTTCGCAGAGCGAGGCTGAAGATTACGTCAAACAGCATAATAATTTTAACCTCGGCATACTCACCGTGGACGGACGGTTCAGAGTCTACGTCGCCACAGGTCAATCGTCGGCGGCAGCTTTGGCCGCCAAGCGAGGCAACATTGCTCGGCAATATCCCGATTCGTGGGTATGCCGCCGATGAAGCCGTCGCTTATGGAAACACTACACGACTTATTTATCCGCCGGCATAGCATACGCCGCTATACCGACCAAGAAATCAGCCCCGAAGATGTGAAAACTATCCTCGAGGCCGGTCTGCTTTCGCCCTCGTCGAAGAGCAGCCGCCCCTGGCAGTTCGTACTTGTCGATGACAAAGATATGCTTGCTAGGCTGGCCGAGTGCAAGGCGGCCGGCGCACGTCCCATAGCCGGATGCGCACTTGCCATCGTGGTGGTAGCCTCGCCCGAGAAGACAGATATGTATGTCGAAGATATGTCGATTGCAGCTGCTTATATGCACCTGCAGGCGGCCGCTTTGGGCCTCGGTTCGTGCTGGATTCAGATACGCAACCGCTTTACGGCTGATGATGAGCCGGCTGAAGACATCGTGCGCGAACTGCTGGGCATTCCGGCAGATATGATTGTGGAATGTATCTTGACTGTCGGCCATCCCGATGAAGAGCGTCGGCCCGTTGACACCTCGAAGCTGCTTTGGGAGAAAGTACACGTCGAACGTTGGAAGCCGTCGCAAGAAGATTGAAATCGCAAGTGCCAACAATAGCGATAGTCGGGGCCGGAAATGTGGCTACCCGGCTCGCGCTGGCTTTTCATGATGCCGGCGCAAAGGTGGTGTCGGTCTCGGCTGCTCATGAGGAGTCGGCCAAGCGACTTGCCGAGCTTGTAGAAGCTGAGGCAAAGCCGGTGTCGCAAATCGCGGCCGACGTCGACTATGTGGTCATTGCCGTGAGCGATAAGGCTGTGGCCGATGTGGCTGAAGCGATGCCCGACACGCGAGCGGTGGTCGTTCACACGTCGGGCAGTGTCCCGATGCAGACGCTTGCGCAGCGTTTCAGCTCGGCCGGTGTGCTGTATCCGCTACAGACTTTTTCGCGCGACGTTGAAGTGAACGTGGCCGATGTGTCCTTCTTTACCGAAGCGACCGATGCCGACGTGCTTGCGTCGGTCGACGATTTGGCTCACCTTCTGAGCCGACATGTCTATCATGCTGACTCCGAACAGCGCAAGTCGCTGCATGTGGCCGGTGTGCTGACAAGTAATTTTCCGATTTACCTACTTGAAATCGCTCGGCAAGCGCTGGCCAAGGCCGGTTATCCCCTCGACGTGGTGGCACCGTTGGCTCGCGTGAGTATCGAGAAGGCATTTGCCGTCGGTCCACACGATGCGCTGACCGGTCCGGCTCGCCGCGGCGACGTGGCCGTCACCGAATTGCAGGCGCGGTCGCTGCCTCCGACGCACCGAGCTATCTATGAAGCTATTACCCAGGCAATTTTCAAAGATTATCATGAGTAAATTCAACTATCCGCTGCACAAAATTCGAGGCATCGTTTTTGATGTCGACGGGGTGCTTTCGCCCACAGTTATTCCTCTTGGCGATGATGGAATTCCTCGCCGCATGGCCAATCTTAAGGATGGTTACGCTATAGTGCAAGCTGTGAAGCAAGGACTAAAAATTGCTATTATCACCGGCGCTGTAGCTCCGGGCCTTGCCGAGCGCTTTGCCCTTTGCGGTGTGACGGATTTTTTTAGCGGTAAGCTCGAAAAGCTTGCCGTGCTGAAGCAGTGGATGGCTGATAACGAACTCACGCCCGACGAAGTGGCGTATGCCGGCGACGATGTGCCCGACGTGGAGCCGATGCGCTATGTCGGGCTGGCCGTAGCCCCGGCCGATGCGTCGCGCGATGCGCTCGAAGCGGCCGATTATGTGACTGATGCTTGTGGCGGTCAGGGCGTTGGTCGTGAATTAATCGAGGAGGTGATGCGCGCTCGCGGCATCTGGCCTACTCAGGCAGAAGCATTCGGGTCATGAAGCATATCATCCTTGCATCGGCATCGCCGCGGCGTCGCGAGTTGCTGAAAATGATTAGTCCGGACTTCGAAATTGCCACCGGCATCGAAGTCGACGAGACGTATCCGGCCGATATGCCGGCCGATGATGTGGCTGTGTATCTTTCGAGCCTGAAAGCGAAGGCTTATGCCGGATTTGTGAAGACTGCCGACGATGTGCTAGTCACGGCCGATACTGTTGTTATAGTTGATGGCGACATACTTGGCAAGCCGTCGTCGCGCGACGAAGCTATCGCGATGCTTCAGCGTCTGAGCGGTCGCACGCATCATGTCGTGACCGGCGTGACGATTACCACGCTTTCGACGACCGAGTCGTTTGGCCAATCGACGGATGTGCATTTCGATGACGTGGCGATGACCGACATCGAGCACTATGTCGACGTCTATCGACCGTACGACAAAGCAGGCGCCTATGGTATTCAAGAATGGATTGGCGCAGCTGCAATCAAAGGAATCGATGGTAGCTTTTACAATGTGATGGGCCTCCCGGTCCATGCGCTTTTCCAGCGCCTTCGCGCACTCGGTTGGTAGCGCGGCGCTTTACTCACCGCGCATCGACTCCGGAAGAGCGGAAGCGATGGCTTGGCGACTTTGCTCCATCAGGGCGGGAAGGTCGTAGCCTTCGGCCGGAGGCATGATAGGTTGGTGAATTGTGAGGATGATGCGACCGGGGCGTGGCAGCCGAGCGCTGCGCGGCATCACGTCGTAGGCTCCGTCGATGGTGAGCGGTACGACGGGGAGGTTGAATTCTGTGGCTAATGTGTAGGCGCCGCGTTTGAAGCGGTGCATTCGTCCGTCGGGTGTTCGTGAGCCTTCGGGGAATACGACTACCGACATGCCTCCTGCGAGACGCTTTTCGGCTTCCTGCATGGTGTGGCGGATGGCTCCGGGCGAGGAGTTGTCGACAAATATGTGGCCTGACACTTTGCACGATAGACCTACGAAAGGAATTTTCTCGAGCGATTTTTTCATCATCCAGCGGAAGTTGTGTCCGAGATATCCGTATACGGCGAAGATGTCGTAGGCGCCTTGATGGTTGGCTACGAATACGTAAGAACGACCTTTTGATAAGTGTTCGCGACCGCGCACTTCAAGTCTGACCAAAGTTATGGCGCAGAACGCACGCGCCCAGAGCATCGGTAGCCAGTAGCCCATCTGCCGGCCAAGGCCGAGGAATGTGCAAATGATAGTCAGCGTAGCTGTAAGTATTGTGATTATGATTGCTAATGGAATCATAATCAGGCACTGATAAATACGATAAAGGAACATCATATCAAACCGGGCGTAAAAGGATTGAGTTGAAAATAGTCGAGAGAAAAATAAGAAAGGCCTGCCAAGAGCTGAATTGCTCTCCCAGGCAGGCCTTTCTGCAAGCTGAGATTCGGGATCTTTATCGTTGACCGCTATACGGCCGGGCTCGCTGAGGGGCCCGGCTCGTCGTGGCGGTATTGATTACTTACCTTTGTGCTCGTAAGAAAGGGTGAGCGAGGGCTGGTCGCACACTTCTGCCGGGCCGAAGTACTGGATCGGGCCGGGATATACGTAGCAGGTGTTGAGAGCCCAGTCGTCGCGCTTCGAAGCGAACTTCTGGAAGGGAGCGTCGTCGAGGCGAACGAGAGCCTTTTGGATAACGGGCTTGTCGGCGCCGTTGCGGTGCTCGATGTTCATCATCATGGTGATTGGAATACCACCGGCAACCCACTGAACGCTGGGTTTAACGAGGTTGCGAATCGACGACATGTAGCCGGTAACGCCTGCGTTGATCAGGCAAGCGGCGTTGTAGCCGAGAGCGTAGCAGTAGTCAGCGTCGAAGTTCGAGGGGTCGGCGCAGCGGCCTTCGTAGCCGAAGAAGTGGTGGAGAGCCGAGAACTTGCCGACGAATTTGCCTTCTGCGGCCATTTCTTTGAGGCGGTTGCCCACCATTTCGCTGAGGAGCTTTTCGGTCTCGATGAGCGAAACCTGCACGTTGCCGTGGGGGTCGCGGTCGAGCATGAGCTGGCGAGCGACGGTAGCGGGCAGCGAAGCCAGGGTTGCAGCGTTTTCAGCGCAGATGTGCGACTTGATATAGTCTTCGAGCTGGTCGGCGCTTACAGCGGCAGCTTCGTCGGTAGCGAGTACGTTGTTGAGCTCCTTGATAAGCTTCTTGATAGCGGGGATGAATTCGATGAGGCCTTCGGGGATGAGGACTGTACCGAAGTTGTTGCCGTACGAAGCGCGTGCAGCAACGATGTCGGCAATCTGGTTTACGACATCCTGGAGGGTCATGTTCTTAGCTTCAACTTCCTCGGAGATGATGCAGACGTTGGGCTGGGTCTGCAGAGCGCATTCGAGGGCGATGTGGCTGGCCGAGCGGCCCATCAGTTTGATGAAGTGCCAGTATTTCTTAGCCGAGTTGCAGTCGCGCTGGATGTTGCCGATAACTTCCGAGTATACCTTTGTGGCGGTGTCGAAGCCGAACGAAGTTTCGATGCATTCGTTCTTGAGGTCACCGTCGATGGTCTTGGGGCAGCCGATAACCTGCACGCCGGCGTTGATCGACTTGTAGTATTCGGCGAGCACGGCAGCGTTGGTGTTTGAGTCGTCGCCACCGATGATAACGAGGGCGCTGATGCCGAGTTCGCGAATGATTTCGAGGCCTTTGTCGAATTGTGATTTTTCTTCGAGTTTTGTACGGCCCGAGCCGATGATGTCGAAGCCGCCGGTGTTGCGATATTCGTCGATGATGGCAGCGGTGAGTTCGATGTATTTGTGGTCAACGAGACCGCCGGGGCCCATGAGGAAGCCGAAGAGGCGGCTGTCGCGGTGAATCTTCTTGATGCCGTCGAAGAGGCCGCTGATGACGTTGTGACCGCCGGGAGCCTGGCCACCCGAAAGGATTACGCCGACATTGATAGGACGGCCTGCGGTGGGAGTGGTGTTCTTTTCAAACTTGAGCTCAGGCAGACCGTAGGTGTTGGGGAAGAGCTGCTTGATCTCGTTCTGATTGGCAACCGATTCGGTCGGTTTGCCCTCGACAGCTTTCACTGCTCCCTGAAGAACGATAGGGAGTTTGGGCTGATAAGCCGCGCGGGCTTTCTGCAGGGGACTTTTTTTCATTGCAGGGGTTTATATAGTGTTTTTGTTTTGTAAAATTATACTTTAGTATATTATAGTGCAAATTTCGTAAAAAATGATTGAATATAAAAGAATAACAAGTATTAATTTATGTAAACGAGGCTTATTTTAAGACAAAAGTCAGTTGCCGAAAGAAAAAACACAAAATCGAACGAAGATTTTGTGTTTTTTACCTGAAGAGACGTCGGCCGGTTCGCGTTAGAGTTTGAGTAGCGATGAGCCTTGGTCGCTGTTGTTGAGCGAGCGACGTGCGGTGCGGAATATTGAGCCGAAGTCGGCGCTATAGCTGACTGTGAGTACAATCATATTGCCGTTGTTCTTGATGTAGCGCTCGGCGGTAAAAGGATTGACAGCCGAGAGGCTTTGCGATGGGTAGCGCGTGCCTTTTTTGTCGAACATATACATCCAGTTGACCCCGAGAGTCCAGTGGTTGTCGGGCTTGTACTCAAATTGAAGAGCATCGCCGTTCTCGTCTTTGCCAACGGTCTGTCCGAAAAGGTATTTGCCCGGAAGTTTTCTCCAATAAGCGACAGTGACAGGGCCTTTGTTCCACCAGACCGACAGGCTGGCGTCGAAAGAAGTGAGGCTGTGTTTCCACTCATCTCCGGCGGTGTCGTAATGTGTCAGGCATAAATACAAATTTGCACCAAAGCCGTGAAAATCACTTGATTGTAGTGATAATGAATTTTCGAAGGCGCGGCGATAATCGGTGTTTACATATTGCTGCAGGAAAAGTTTGTTGCCCACATACGCCACATCGTTTACGACGCATTTATTGGTCGAGTAGTAAGCGCTATAGAACGTCGCGTTAAACAATTTATGCGAGTATCTGAGGCTGATGCTGTAGTTGAGATTTTCGGCTACATCCAAGTCGGGGTTGCCATTCGAAGCCAGATAAGGCGAGGTCTGCTGCTGATAGTCGGTGAGAGCTGTCAGAGATGGTATTGAAGGCGTGTAGCGAAAAGCGCCTTGCAAGCTCCATTTGTTGTTTATGTTCCACGAGATTTGAGCAGAACTAAGATTGCGAATGAAGTGGCGGTTGTTCAAGTCGTTTTTAGTCCAGAACATCTTTGCACCGGTCGACAGTGATAAGTACACGTTGCCGATTGACTGCCCTAATCGAGCATAGACATAGTTGTTGTTCTCGGTGAGGCGCGGTTTGTAGTCGCTATTCAGGTACTCGTTGGTGCTGCGCGACACGGTGTTTTGGTAGCCGGCTGATAGCTGCGTGTTGTCTGAAAAGTTGTGGATATAGCATATTTCAGAAATAAGCGAACGACGGCGGCTGTCGGCATTCATTACATACGATTCCGAGCTTCCATCGGCGAATGTGTAGTCGTTGGCGCGGCGGTAGTCGCTATTGCTCAGCGTCCCGACCACCTGCATTTCCAGCGAGTTCTTTTTGTCGAAATCGCGGCGGAAAAAGACGTCGAGCGAGGGCGCGAAATCCTTATTTTTGCTGTAGTTGTAGTTGTCGTATTCGCCCAGCTGCGAGTCTATCGTGTGTGCGATGGTCCGGCGTTTGTCGAAGCTTGGCATGGCCGTGAATGTTACAGACAATAGGGTGCTGCTGTTAGGGCTGTAGTCGTACTTGGTGCGTATTTGGTGGTAGTGATAGTTGAAGGGATCGCGGTCGTGTGCTTCGAGGTTCACTTTGAAGTCGTCGCCAATGTAGCTTTGCATTTTATTGTCGAACACTTGCTGATAATTGCGCCACGATGGACTATAGAAAATCGAGAATTGCGAAGGTCCCTGGTGATACGATGCTTTGAAATTGCCATCCATGAAGGCTGTGTTGACGGCGCTGCGGCCCCACGCATATACTTGGCCGCCGTCGTTGCGCTTTTTCAGTGTGATGCTTAGAAAGCCGGATGTGCCTTTGTCGGCATATCGGGCCGGTGTGATGCGCGAAAACTCTACTTTTGCTATGTCTTTGGGTTGCAGCGCATTGACATCGTCGATGCTTGCCGGCACGCCATTGATGAGAATATACGGGGCGGTGCCATCAACAGTCAGTGTGCGATTGATAGGGTTGGCTTGTAGCCCTGCCAATGGTAGTTTTTGGAATAAGCTAATCGACGACGATGATGACTTGATATCCGTGGTCGATGGATATATAATGGTGCGTCCTTTTGAGCTTATTGCTGAATTTGCAGTCACGGTAATTCCATCCAATTCCAAAGCGTCGTCGAGGTACACGGTGCCTAAGTCGATGGTTTTGTCGCCGGTCGCGATGATAATCTCAGTGGCTGAATAGCCCACCATTTCAACTTCGAATTTCAGCGATGAGTTGTTCTCGGTCTCAAGTGTGAACGCGCCTTGATTGTCGGATACGGATGCTTGTACGAGCGTGGAGTCTGATACGAGGCGACAAGTCGCACCAATTACGGCAGTGGAATCTGCCGATGATAAAACGACGCCGCTAATTGTGCGAGCATTAATCTGTGCTGTCGATAAGACTAATGCGATAATAGGAAGTGTGGTGCGAATAAAGCTAATAAGTCTTTTCATTGTCGTAGTGGAGTTTAATCAAGAAATATGTGCTAAGAAAAGCGCCCGCTTGGTTGCACAACCGAGCGGGCGCATATATGAGTTGGTCGGGTGGGGTTATTCCCACTCGATAGTTGCCGGTGGTTTCGACGAGATGTCGTAGGTTACGCGGTTGACTCCGCGCACTTTGTTGATGATGTCGTTTGATACTTCGGCCAGGAAGTCGTAGGGTAGGTGAGCCCAGTCGGCTGTCATGGCGTCGGTAGATGTCACGGCGCGCAGCGCGACGGCATTTTCGTATGTGCGTTCGTCGCCCATGACGCCTACGCTCTGCACGGGGAGCAGGATTACGCCAGCCTGCCACACTTGGTCGTAGAGGCCGCGGTTGATGAGGCCGCTGATGAAGATGTCGTCGGCCTCCTGCAGGATGCGGACTTTCTCGGGAGTGATGTCGCCCAGGATGCGGACGGCGAGGCCGGGGCCCGGGAATGGGTGACGATTAATGAGGTGAGCGGGCATGCCCAGAGCGCGACCGACGCCGCGAACTTCGTCCTTGAACAGCCACTTGAGTGGTTCGCAGAGTTTGAGGTTCATCTTTTCGGGCAGGCCGCCTACGTTGTGGTGGCTCTTGATGACGGTGCCGGTGATAGAGAGCGATTCGATGCGGTCGGGGTATATGGTGCCTTGAGCGAGCCAGCGAACGCCTTCGATTTTGTGTGCTTCGCGGTCGAATACGTCGATGAAGCCTTTACCGATGATTTTGCGTTTCTTTTCGGGGTCGGATACGCCCTTGAGAGCTTCGAAGAATTCGGCCGACGCGTCGACGCCTTTGACATTGAGTCCGAGGCAGCGGTAGTCGTCGAGTACTTTGCGGAATTCGTCTTTGCGCAGCAAGCCGTGGTCGACGAAGATGCAGGTGAGTCGGTCGCCGATGGCCTTGTTGATCAGCACGGCGGCAACTGATGAGTCAACGCCGCCGCTGAGGCCGAGCACTACTTTGTCGTTGCCGAGAGTTTCGCGTAGCTCGGCAACGGTCGATTCGATGTACGAGCCGGCATCCCAGTCTTGTCGCGAGCCGCAGATGTCGTTGACGAAGTTGGCCAACAGGGTGGTGCCGCAAGTCGAGTGGAACACTTCGGGGTGGAACTGTACGCCCCAGATTTCGCGGCCTTCGACGCGGAACGCGGCGCATGCAACGCTGTCGGTCGATGCGATGATGCGGAAGCCTTCGGGCAGGTTGGTGATGGTGTCGCCGTGGCTCATCCAAACGGTGTCGCCTGTGTTGACGCCTTTGAGCAGGGGCTCGTCGGCATTGACTGCGCCGAGGATAGCACGGCCATATTCGCGCGAAGGCGCGCTTTCGACTGTGCCACCGCTCTGATAGGCAAGCAGTTGTGCGCCGTAGCAGATGCCGAGCATCGGGTGGCGAGCGCTGATTGCGGCGAGGTCGGTCTTGAAGGCTTTTTCGTCGTAGACTGAGAAGGGACTGCCGGAAACAATCACGCCGATGACATCGCTGTCGTCGGCGGGATATTTATTGTAAGGTACAATTTCGCAGTACGTGTTCAGTTCGCGCACACGTCGGCCAATGAGCTGAGTGGTTTGCGAACCAAAGTCGAGAATGATGATTTTCTGGGGCATAAAAGTCGGTTGGGTTAGCCGGTTAATATGCGTGCAAAGTTAGGCATTTTCTGTGAAAGATGCAATCTTTTTGTAGGGTAGACGTCAAAAAGCGGAGCGGCTTTTTTGTTTTTCGGACTTCTGATAATTGAAAATCTATTAATTATAGTGGATTTGATAAAACGCCAAAAAAGTAGTAACTTTGCAAGCGAAATGGCGAGATTATTGTCAATTGACTTTGGACGAAAGCGTTGCGGCCTGGCTGTGACCGATGCTTTGCGAATATCGGCGGGCGGGCTGTGCACGGTGGCTACCTCGACTTTAATCGACTACGTAAAGGACTATTTGAGCCGCGAACAAGTCGACAAAATCATTGTCGGCTTGCCTACGACGATGAAGGGCGAGCCGTCGGAGTCGATGCGCTACCTGACGCCGGTCATCAATCGGCTGCGCAAGGAGATAGCTCCGACACCGATTGAATTCTACGACGAGCGATTTACGTCGGTATTGGCACACCGCGCGATGCTCGATGGTGGCTTGCGCAAGATGGCTCGTCGCGACAAAGCGTTGGTCGATGAAATGTCGGCTGTAATTCTGCTGAACGACTATTTGAATTCGTCATTTTCATAATTCGAAAAATTTGACATTATATATTAAAGATGAAACTGCCTATTTATCTATATGGTCATCCGGTGCTGAGAAAAGTCTCGACGGATATCACTGCAGACTATCCAGGACTGAAAGAACTGCTCGATAATATGTTCGAGACGATGTACGACTCGGAAGGTGTGGGTCTGGCTGCGCCGCAGATTGGTCGCAACGACCGCATTGTTGTGATTGACGCTTCGCCGCTGGCCGATACGTTTCCCGAACTCGACGGCTTCAAGAAGGTGCTGATCAATCCGCAGCTCGAGGTACTCGAAGGCGAGAAAGTGACTCGTGGCGAAGGCTGCCTGAGCTTGCCCGGGTTGTCGGAGAATGTAACTCGCGTGGAAAATATCCGTCTGCGCTGGCTCGACGAAAATTTCGTGGAACATGACGAAGTGTTCACCGGCTTCGGAGCCCGCGTGATTCAGCACGAGTACGACCATCTCGAAGGCAAGGTCTACATCGATCACGTCTCGGGTATCCGCAAACAGCTGATTCGTGCGAAACTCAATAATATAGTAGCCGGCAAGGTGCGCCCCGACTATCCCGTGCGCTTTGCTCCCCGTCATAAGTAATCAAAATAAATACTCGACATATATGGCCGACGATAAAAAAGTAATTTTCTCGATGGTAGGTGTCAGCAAGACCTACCCTCCCCAAAAGACTGTTTTAAAGAATATATACCTGTCGTTCTTCTATGGTGCCAAAATCGGTATCATCGGTCTGAACGGCTCCGGTAAATCATCGCTGCTCAAGATTATAGCCGGTGTTGATAAGGATTACCAGGGCGAAGTGGTGTTCTCGCCCGGTTACAGCGTAGGCTATCTGGAGCAGGAGCCGCATCTCGACCCCAGCAAGACTGTGATAGAGGTGGTGCGCGAAGGTGTGCAGCCTATCATGGATATGCTGGCCGAGTTCGACGCTGTCAACGCTGCATTCGGTGACCCGGATGCCGACTTTGATGCTCTGCTCGCTCGCCAGGCAGAACTTCAGGATAAACTCGACGCAGCCGATGCTTGGAACATTGATTCGAAGCTCGAGCGCGCTATGGACGCCCTGCAGTGTCCGCCCGACGACCAGAATGTCGACACACTGTCGGGTGGCGAACGTCGCCGCGTGGCTCTGTGTCGTCTGCTACTTCAGCAACCCGACATCCTGCTGCTCGACGAACCTACCAACCACCTCGATGCCGAGTCGATCGACTGGCTCGAACAGCACCTGCAGCAGTATCCCGGTACGGTCATCGCAATCACCCACGACCGCTACTTCCTCGACCACGTGGCCGGTTGGATTCTCGAACTCGACCGTGGCGAAGGTATTCCATGGAAGGGCAACTACTCGTCGTGGCTCGACCAGAAGACCAAGCGCATGGCTCAGGAAGAAAAGCAAGCCTCGAAGCGTCGCAAGACCCTCGAACGCGAGCTCGAATGGGTGCGCATGGCTCCGAAGGCCCGCCAGGCCAAGGGTAAGGCTCGTCTGAATTCGTATGATAAGCTGCTCAACGAAGACCAGAAGCAGCGCGAAGAACGTCTCGAAATCTTTATCCCCAACGGCCCGCGTCTAGGTAACAAGGTTATCGAAGCCAAGGGTATCGCCAAGGCATTCGGCAAGCGCCAGCTGTTCAAAGATCTCGACTTCGCTCTGCCGCCTGCAGGTATCGTCGGCGTGATTGGCCCGAACGGTGCCGGTAAGACGACCCTCTTCCGTCTGATTATGAAGCAGGAAACTCCCGATGCCGGTACGTTCGAAGTGGGCGAGACCGTCAAGGTGGCCTACGTGGACCAGCGTCACCACGACCTCATTCCCGAAAAGAGCGTCTATGAGGTAATCTCGCAGGGTGTCGAAAGCTTCCGCATGGGTGGCCGCGATGTGAATGCTCGCGCTTACCTGTCGAAGTTCAACTTCACCGGTGCCGACCAGGAGAAGAAAATCGGCGTACTGTCGGGTGGTGAACGCAACCGCCTCCACCTGGCTATGGCGCTGAAGGAAGAAGGCAACGTGATTCTGCTCGACGAACCTACCAATGATATCGACGTGAACACACTGCGCGCGCTCGAGGAAGGCCTCGAAGACTTCGCAGGCTGCGCCGTCGTTGTCAGCCACGACCGCTGGTTCCTCGACCGTATCTGCACGCACATCTTGTCGTTCGAAGGCGATGGCAAAGTCGTGTTCTACGAAGGTTCGTACAGCGACTACGAAGAATTCAAGAAGGCTCAGAATGGTGGCAAGGAGCTGCCTCGCCGCCGCTATCGCAAGCTGATGGAATAATAAGAATCGATTTCGATTAGACTCTAATACTCGAATGGCTCGCTTCGGCGGGCCATTTTAGTGTTTTTTTACTGTTGAAACGTCTGAGAATCTTGCAAGAATGCGCAGAATGCCGTAACTTTGTATGTTATGCAGGAAAAGAATATCACAATCAAGGGCGCTCGCGTAAATAATCTGAAAAATATTGATTTGACGCTCCCTCGAGGACAATTTATAGTGTTTACCGGTTTGTCGGGCTCGGGCAAATCGTCGCTGGCATTTGATACCCTCTATGCCGAGGGTCGACGTCGCTACGTCGAGAGCTTGTCGGCCTACGCGCGTCAGTTCTTGGGCAAGATGACCAAGCCCGAGTGCGACTTTATCCGCGGCCTGCCGCCGGCGGTGGCCATCGAGCAGAAGGTCAATACGCGCAATCCGCGTTCGACTGTCGGCACGTCGACCGAGATTTACGATTACCTGCGTCTGCTTTTCGGCCGCGTCGGCCGCACTTATTCGCCCGTGTCGGGCGAGGTGGTGAAGAAGCACACCGTAGAGGATGTGCTGGCTGCCGCTGTGTCGTATCCCGAGGGGACGCGCATGGCTGTTGTAGCTCCGGTCGATATTCCTGCCGGCCGCGACGTGGCTACACAGCTCGATATTCTTAGCAAAGAAGGATTTACGCGCATCGTGGTCGATGGACGCTTTGTCGACATTGAGGAGGCTGCGGCTGAGGTGAAAGGCGCAGCTACGATTGATGTGCTGGTCGACCGCTTGGCGGTGGCTCACGAGGGCGACGAACTTTCGCGTTTGGCCGAATCAGCCGAGACAGCATTCTACGAAGGTAACGACCGATGCGCTCTTCTGGTTTTCGAGTTGGGTGTGACTCGCCCGGTGCGCCACGATTTCTCAAAGCGTTTCGAGGCCGACGGACTGACGTTCATAGAGCCTTCGGACCAGATGTTCAACTTCAACAATCCCTACGGGGCGTGCCCGACTTGCGAAGGATTCGGCAAAGCTCTTGGTATTGATGAGTCGCTCGTGGTGCCCAATCAGGAATTGTCAATCTATGACGACGCCGTTGCCCCATGGCGTGGCCCCACGATGAGCGAGTGGAAGCGCCTGTTTATCAGGCACGCATCGAAGGTTGAGTTTCCGATTCATCGGCCCTATTTCAAACTCACGCCGCACGAGAAGGAATTGCTGTGGCGCGGATTTGGCGAGTGGATGGGTATCGACGGCTTCTTCAAGTGGATGGAGACGCAGCGCCACAAGATACAGTATCGTGTGATGTATTCGCGCTTCCGCGCCAAGACTACATGTCCCGAGTGTCATGGCTCGCGTCTGCGTCAAGAAGCTCTATATGTGAAAGTTGCCGGCTATACGATTGCCGATTTGGTGCGCATGCCGGTGAAGGAGCTGCGCCGCCGGTTTGCCGACTTGCAGCTCGACGAGCACGATACAAAGATCGCAGCTCGCCTGCTGACCGAAATCAATAACCGCCTCGGCTATCTCGACGAAGTGGGGCTTGGCTATCTGACACTCGACCGACTGAGCAATTCGCTCTCGGGTGGCGAAAGTCAGCGCATCAATCTTGCTACCTCGCTCGGCAGCAGCCTGGTAGGTTCGCTGTATATTCTCGACGAGCCGTCGATTGGTTTGCATCCGCGCGACACCGACCGCCTCATCGGAGTGTTGAAAAAACTTCAAAAACTGGGTAATACCGTAGTCGTGGTAGAGCACGACGAAGAAATCATGCGAGCGGCTGATATGATAGTCGACGTCGGCCCCGATGCCGGGCGCCTTGGCGGCGAAATTGTCTACGCCGGCCCCTTGGCCGAAATTGGCAAGGCAGAACGTTCGTACACAGCTAAGTACCTCAGCGGTGAGTTGTCGATACCCGTGCCGCATCATCGTCGCAAGTGGAAAGACTATGTGGAGGTGACGCACGCTACGGAGAATAACCTCAAGGACGTCACTGCGCGTTTCCCGCTCGGGGTGATGACAGCCGTCACCGGCGTGAGTGGCTCGGGCAAGTCGACCCTCGTTGGCAACATTTTGTACCGAGCATTGGGACGCCAGCTCGAGGTGACTACCGAGCAGCCCGGCCGCTTCGGTAAGTTGCAAGGCGCGCTTGGCAGGGTGGGCGACATAGTGTTTGTCGACCAAAATCCCATTGGAAAGTCCACCCGCTCAAATCCGGCTACATACCTGAAGGCCTACGATGAAATTCGCATGCTGATGGCGTCTCAACAGTCGGCTCGTCAGCTGAGTCTGTCGTCGGCGCACTTCTCGTTCAACACCGTGGGCGGCCGCTGCGAAGAATGCAAGGGCGACGGCACTATTACCATTCCGATGCAATTTTTGGCTGACGTGACCATTCCCTGCGAGGCGTGTGGCGGTAAGCGCTTCAAGCGCGAAGTGCTCGAAGTGAAGTATCGCGGCCTTGATATCAACGAAATACTTGACATGACAGTCAACCGAGCCATCGAATTCTTCGGCGAATCCGACGGCGCTACCGAGCAAAGAATTGTTCGCCGATTGCAACCGCTGAGCGATGTCGGTTTGGGCTATATCAAACTGGGCCAATCGTCGTCGACACTGTCGGGTGGCGAAAATCAGCGTGTGAAGTTGGCTTCATTCTTGGCTGATGAGCGTCCGAAGCCCACGATGTTCATATTCGACGAACCGACCACCGGCTTGCACTTCCACGATATCAGCGTGCTGCTGGGTTCGTTCGACCGCTTGATTGCCAAGGGCCACACACTTGTGATTATCGAACACAACCTCGACGTGATTAAAGCAGCCGACCACATTATCGACCTCGGCCCGGAGGGTGGCGACGCGGGCGGCAACATCGTGGCGACGGGTACACCCGAGGAAATTATGGCCAACCCAGACAGCGTCACCGGCCGCTTCCTGCGCGAAAAGCTTCAAGTCGGGAAATGAATTGCAAAAAATGTTGTAACTTTGTGCTTGATTAGTGAGAAATAATGGAAGCGATTGACATAATACTATTAGTCGTGGTAGTCGTAGGGGGCATCATGGGCTTCAGCAAGGGCATTGTCGCCCAGTTGGGGTCGATTGCCGCTCTGATTGCCGGTGTGATTGCGGCGCGTTTGCTTGGCCCGACAGTCGTCGACTTTATTTCTGACGGCTCGTCGATTTTTGGCACCGTGGCCGGATATGGCTTGGCCTTTGCCGTGGCTTATTTGGCCGTGTTTGCGATTGCTCGATTACTCAAGCTGACAATACATACTCTATGCCTTGGCATAGTCGACCGCTTGGCCGGCGCAGCATTTAAGATTCTCGAGTGGGGATTGGTGTTGTCATTGGCCCTGAATGTCTATTTGCTCGCTATCGGCGACGATGCAGAGTTGTGCAACCCTTCGAAGCCTTGGCGTAAAGTCGCTGTCGACTTGGCGCCGACTACGTTGGGTTATTTGACCAATCTGCATAACAATCAAGCGATGCCGGGCGTTGATACTTCGAAACATTGCGAAAATGAAGGAGAATGAAGAAATAGAAAAAGGCCGCGAACGCGACGTGATTCACGACGCGACTACCGGCGATTACAAATATGGGTTCGTGAGCGATATCGACACGGACATCTTGGAGCGTGGCCTCTCGGAGGACGTCGTGCGCCACATCTCGGAGCGCAAGGGCGAGCCGGAGTGGTTGCTCGAATTTCGTCTGGAAGCTTACCGCTACTGGCTGACGCTGCAGCCGCCGACGTGGGCGCATCTGCAAATTCCGGAGATTGACTTCCAGGATATCAGCTACTATGCCGAACCGAAAACTAAGGAAGGCCCCAAGAGCCTCGATGAGGTGGACCCGGGCTTGCTCGATACGTTCAATCGCCTCGGTATTCCGCTCGAAGAGCAGAAGCAGCTTTCGGGTATGGCGGTCGATGCCGTGATGGACTCGGTGTCGGTCAAGACCACTCATCGCGAAAAGCTGGCAAAGCTCGGCATTATCTTCTGCTCGATTTCTGAAGCTGTAAAGGACTATCCCGACCTTGTGAAAAAATATCTCGGGTCGGTGGTGAGCTATCGCGATAACTTCTACGCCGCGCTCAACTCGGCTGTGTTCTCCGATGGTTCGTTTGTCTATATTCCCAAAGGCGTTCGCTGTCCGATGGAGCTGTCGACCTACTTCCGTATCAATGCGTCGGGTACCGGCCAGTTCGAGCGCACGCTCATCGTGGCCGATGACGATGCTTACGTGAGCTACCTCGAAGGCTGCACCGCGCCGATGCGCGATGAAAATCAGCTACACGCTGCTATCGTAGAAATCATCGTCGAAGACCGTGCCGAAGTGAAGTATTCGACCGTGCAGAACTGGTATGCCGGCGACGCTGAAGGTCGCGGCGGTATCTATAACTTTGTGACCAAGCGAGGTCTCTGTCGCGGCGACTACTCCAAGCTTTCGTGGACGCAGGTCGAGACCGGCTCGGCCATTACGTGGAAGTATCCATCGTGTGTGCTCAAGGGCAACTATTCGACGGGCGAATTCTACTCCGTGGCCGTGACTCGCAATCGCCAGCAAGCCGATACGGGCACGAAGATGATTCATGTCGGCCGCAGCACGCACTCGACCATCGTGTCGAAAGGCATTTCGGCCGGCCGTAGCGAAAATGCTTATCGCGGCCTGGTGAAGGTACTCCCTTCGGCCGAAGGTGCCCGCAACTATACGCAGTGCGACTCGCTGCTGCTCGGCCCCGACTGCGGCGCGCACACTTTCCCCTACATCGACGTGATGAACGACTCGGCAGTGGTCGAGCACGAAGCCACTACGTCGAAAATTTCCGAAGACCAGCTGTTCTACTGCAATCAGCGCGGTATACCTACCGAGGAGGCTATCGGCTTGATTGTGAATGGCTATGCTAAGGAAGTGATGAATAAGCTGCCGATGGAATTTGCTGTCGAGGCACAAAAACTGCTGCAGATTTCGCTCGAAGGAAGCGTAGGATGATTAATTTCGTAACTGACTAAGAATACTATACGACAATGGATAATATATTACTGCAAGTCAAGGACCTGCGCGCCGGTATCGACGGCAAAGAAATTCTTCGCGGCATCGACCTGACAATCCGTCCGGGCGAGGTGCACGCAATCATGGGCCCCAACGGCTCGGGCAAGAGTACGCTGTCGGGGGTGTTGGCCGGCCATCCGCGCTACACCGTCACCGGCGGCTCTGCTACATTTCATGGCCTTGACCTGCTGGCTATGCAACCCGAAAACCGCAGCCACGAGGGCTTGTTCCTCTCGTTCCAGTATCCGGTGGAAATTCCCGGCGTGTCGATGGTTAACTTCATGCGTGCGGCGCTGAACGCCAAGCGCAAATATTTCAACGAAGCGCCTTTGTCGGCCGGTGACTTCCTGAAGCTTATGCGCCAGAAGCGAGCTATCGTAGAACTCGACAACAAATTGGCGTCGCGTTCGGTCAATGAGGGCTTCTCGGGCGGCGAAAAGAAGCGCAACGAAATTTTCCAGATGGCGATGCTCGAGCCGCGCCTGTCCATTCTCGACGAGACTGACTCGGGCCTCGATATCGACGCCCTGCGCGTAGTGGCTTCGGGTGTCAATAAATTGAAAACCACCGATAATGCTACCATTGTGATTACGCACTATCAGCGTCTGCTCGACTATATAAAGCCCGACTTCGTTCACATACTCTATAAGGGCCGTATCGTCTACTCGGGCGGCCCCGAACTGGCTCTCGAACTCGAAGAAAAGGGTTACGACTGGATTAAAGAACAAGTTGACAACCAATGAATGCGCTGACTCAATATCTGAATCTTTACCGCGACAGTCGTGCGACTATCGACGGGCATGCTCCGGAGGCTTTAAATCGCCGACGCGAGGCTGCTTATAGTCGGCTTGAAAGTCTCGGCCGCCTGCCCGAGCGTGGCGACGAAGGCTTCGAGAAGGTCTCCGTCAACGATATGTTTGCTCCCGACTATGGTATCAATATAGCGCGAGTGCATTTCGGCGACGATGGCCGCGGTGGTGTACATGGTTGCGACATCCCGAATGTAGGCACGTATGCAGTGACTGTGGTCAACGATGCTTTCAATGCGCCGCACCTGTCGCTGCCCGAAGGCCTCGAAGTGAAGTCGCTGGCTGAGGCTCTGAAAGAACATCCCGAGCTGGCCGACCGCACGGCACTCAATCACGATAATCCGATTGTGGCGCTTAATGATCTGTTCGTTCAGGATGGTGTCTATATCCACGTCGCAGCGGGTATGCGTGTCGACCGTCCGGTGCAGATACTGTCGCTCTTCAATGCGTCGCAGCCGCTGATGGCTGCTCGCCGCATCGTAGTTCATCTCGAACGCGGCGCTTCGCTGTCGGTGATTGCGTGCGACCATCCGCGCACGGCTGAAGTCGACTACTTGTCGTGTCGCACTGTCGATTTGATGCTTGGTGCTGATTCTCAGCTCGATTTCTACGATTTGGAGGAAGCTACTCCGCGTTGTCGCCGAGCTTCGGTGATGGCTTCGACACAGGATGCCGGCAGTCGCCTGAATGTGATGTCGGTGACGCTCGACGGTGGCGTTACGCGCAACGAATACCACGCTGCTCACTGCGGCGACGGTTGCTCGACGGCGCTTGGCGGACTCGTCATAGCCGGTGGCGAGCAAGTGGTCGACAACGCTACTTTCTTGGTGCATGACCAAGAGCATGGCTCGAGCGACCAACTATTTAAATATGTACTTTTCGACTCGGCACAAGGCGCTTTCGAAGGCTTGGTGACCGTGGCGCCTCATGCACGCTTCACTGATGCACATCAGAGCAATCGCAACTTGCTGGTGTCGCCCCAGGCTCGTATGCACGCCATGCCACAGTTGATTATCAACTGCGACGATGTGAAGGCGTCGCATGGCTCGGGTACCGGTCAGCTCGATAGCGAAGCCTTGTTCTATATGCGTTCGCGTGGTATTCCGCTGGCCGAGGCGCGTATGATGCTCATTAGTGCATTTATGGCCGACGGCTTGGAAAAAATCAATCATGAGCCGCTGCGGCAGACTCTGCGCATGCTGCTCGACCGCCGACTGAACGGCTGTTCGGCGCGGTGCGAGAGCTGCGGTATCGAACCGCTCCGCCGTCGCCCTGTCTAATTGGTTCGGGTAGTCGTAATCTATTATTAGGATGTAAGTTATGATTATTGAAGATATACGTCGACAGTTTCCGATTCTTGAGCGCACCGTGTGCGGCAAGCCGCTGGTGTATTTCGACAACGCAGCCACTTCGCAGACGCCCGACAGTGTAGTCGAGGCAATCAAGCAGGCGTATACCATGCGTAAAGCCAATGTGCACCGCGGAGTGCATACTTTGTCGCAAGAAGCGACTGACGCTATGGAGCTTGGCCGTGCGACGGCCCGAGCATTTATCAATGCGTCTTCGACCGACGAGATTATCTTCACGCGAGGTACCACGGAAGCTATCAACCTCGTGGCGGCTTCGTACTGCAAACTGCTTGCGCCCGGCGACGAAATCATACTTACCGTGATGGAGCACCACTCCAATATCGTGCCTTGGCAACTGGCTGCCGAGGCCGGAGGTTTGAAAATCAAAGTTGTGCCGATTGACGAGCGCGGCTGCCTCGACTTGGATGTGTATCGGTCGCTGTTCACGGAGCGTACACGATTGGTGTCGGTGTGTCATGCGTCGAACGTGCTCGGTACGATTAATCCCATTGCCGAAATCGCGGAAATCGCTCACAGTCATGGCTGTGTAGTGTGTGTTGATGGCGCTCAGGCAGTGTCGCATCTGCCTGTCGATGTGCAGGCACTCGGATGTGATTTTTATGCCTTTTCATCGCACAAAATGTATGGTCCGACCGGCGTCGGCGTGCTTTATGGCCGTCGCGAGTTGCTCGAAAAGATGCCACCTTATCAGGGTGGTGGAGAGATGATTGGCCATGTGTCGTTTGAGGGTACGACGTGGGCCGATTTGCCATATAAATTTGAAGCCGGCACGCCCGATTTTGTAGGCGCTGCGGCCTTTGTCGAGGCTGTGAAGTTTATGCAGTCGGTCGGCATTGACGAATTGTCTGCTCACGAAGCCCGTCTGCTTGAGTATGCGACCGAGCGGATGATGGAAATTCCCGGTATGCGCATTTTTGGTACTGCTCCGCACAAGTGCTCGGTAGTGTCGTTTCTCATCGGCAATGCTCACCACTACGACACCGGCATGCTTCTCGATAAAATGGGCTTTGCGGTGCGCACCGGTCACCACTGCGCTCAGCCGCTGATGCACGCTTTGGGCGTGGAAGGCACTGTACGAGCGTCGTTTGCGGCATATAATACTTTGGAAGAAATCGACAGTTTTGTGGCTGCTTTGCTACGCATAGCACCCTTGCTCCAAGTCTGATTTTTAGTCGTAAATAGTTGAGATAGTCGCCGCTGCTTTTTTATCAGCGACGACAAGCCTCTTTGCGGCAAATCAGCTATGGGAGAATAACGTGCATACTTGATGTATTATTTTATGGGTTAACTATGCAAGACTGATTCTAAAATTCTAAAAAATTGAATTTTTTTATTTTATATCAGTGTTAGTCGGTGTAACTCGCTTTTTTTTACTAACTTTGCAAGCCAATAGTATAATTCTCTAAACAATCATGGCTCAGTTAAAAAAAATCAGCAAAGCACTTATTTCAGTTTTCGACAAGGAAGGCCTCGACGACATTTTGTCGCGTCTGGACGCAGATGGTGTAACATTCATATCTACAGGCGGTACGCGCGCCTTCATCGAGCAACTGGGCTATCCCTGTGAGGCTGTTGAGGACTTGACCGGCTATCCGTCGATACTCGGCGGACGTGTCAAGACATTGCATCCGAAAGTGTTCGGTGGCATTCTCGGCCGCCGCGACAACGAAGGCGATGTGGCTACTATGGCCGAGATGGCTATCCCGGCTATCGACCTCGTCATTGTCGACCTCTATCCGTTCGAAGCAACTGTCGCTTCGGGTGCATCGCACGAAGATATTATTGAAAAAATCGATATAGGCGGCATTTCGCTCATCCGCGCAGCTGCCAAAAATTTTGCCGACGTCGCTATCGTGGCATCGAAGGCTCAGTATTCGCTGCTGCTCGAGATGCTCAAGGAGCATGGCGCATCGACCACTGCCCAAGAGCGTGCATTGCTCGCTCGCGAGGCTTTTGCCGTGTCGTCGGGCTACGATACAGCTATTTTCAACTACATGGCTACGGTGACTGCCGAGCCTACTCCCGACACCTTCCGCATGGCTGTCAACCACGCCAAGGACCTGCGCTACGGCGAAAATCCTCATCAGCAGGCTCGTTTCTACGGCGACTTTGACGCTATGTTCGAGCAACTTCATGGCAAGGAAGTGTCGTACAACAACCTGCTCGACATTGACTCGGCCGTGTCGCTGATTGATGAATTTGCCGACGACGACAACGTGACCTGTGCTATTCTGAAGCACAACAACGCTTGTGGCGTAGCAAGCCGTGGCAGTGTTGCCGAGGCTTGGCGCGATGCGCTTGCCGGCGACCCCGTGTCGGCCTTTGGCGGCGTTATCGTCATGGACCACGCTGTCGACGCTGACGCGGCAGCCGAAATCGGCAAGATATTCTTCGAGGTTATCATCGCGCCCGACTACTCCGACGAGGCAATGGCTGTGCTGACGCAGAAGAAAAATCGCATCATCTTGCGTCGCAAGCCGTGCGAACGCCCCGCTTGCGTGGTGCGCTCGATTCTGAACGGTGTACTCAGCCAGCAGCGCGACACCAAGGTGGAAACTGCCGAGGACCTCAAAGTAGTGTCGGGCGAACTCGAAGACAAGAAGGTGGCTGATATGCTCTTCGCCAATAAGCTTGTCAAGCACTCGAAGAGCAACGCTATCGTGATTGCTCGCGACGGTATGCTGCTCGGCTCGGGTGTAGGCCAGACTTCGCGCGTCGACGCTCTGAAGCAGGCGATTGCCAAGGCTGAAAGTTTCGGCTTCGACACTCACGGCGCGACTTTGGCGTCGGATGCCTTCTTCCCCTTCGCCGACTGTGTGGAGATCGCTCATGCCGCAGGTATCGACAGTATCATCCAGCCCGGTGGCTCTATTCGCGACAACGACTCAGTGGAATACTGCAAAGCCAACGGTATGACGATGGTTATGACCGGCTTCCGCCACTTCCGTCATTGATAGATTAGTAATAACAATTTATAAACAAAGATAAATGGGACTGTTTTCACTAACCAAGGAAATCGCCATTGACCTTGGTACAGCCAACACTATAATAATTCATAACGACAAGATCGTTATCAACGAACCTTCGATTGTGGCTCTCGACAATCGCACCGATAAGCTGATAGCCGTCGGTACGGAGGCTCATCTGATGGATGGTAAGAACCATCCCGGTATTCGCACCGTGCGTCCTCTGCGCCAGGGTGTTATCGCCGACTTCAACGCTGCCGAGTTGATGATACGCGGCTTCGTGAAGAAGGCCAGCAGCCGTTCGAATTGGTTCTCGCCTTCGCTTCGCATGGTGGTAGGCATTCCGTCGGGTTCGACTGAGGTCGAAATCCGCGCAGTGCGCGACTCGTCGGAGCATGCCGGCGGCCGCGATGTCTACATGATTTATGAGCCGATGGCTGCCGCTCTCGGTATCGGTATCGACGTAGAGGCTCCGGAAGGCAATATGATTGTCGATATAGGTGGTGGTACGACCGAGATCGCCGTAATCTCGCTCGGCGGTCTGGTGGCCAATATGAGTATTTCGGTGGCCGGTGATGACCTCACTGAAGATATTCAGAATCACATGCGTCGCGCACACAACATGCGCGTGGGCTTGCGTACAGCCGAACAAATCAAGATGCACGTAGGCTCGGCCTTGACCGAACTGGAGGATGCACCGGAAGATTTTATCGTTCACGGTCCCAACATGATGACAGCGCTGCCTATGGAAATTCCTGTTAGCTATCAGGAAGTCAGCCACTGCATCGAAAAGACAATATCGAAGATTGAGTCGGCCGTGTTGAGCGCACTGGAGCAGACTCCGCCCGAGTTGTATGCCGACTTGGTGCGCAACGGTATCTACCTGGCCGGTGGCGGTGCTTTGCTGCGTGGTCTCGACAAGCGCTTCACCGACAAGATCGGTATTCAGTTCCACGTAGCCGAAGATCCGCTGCTGTCCGTATCGCGCGGTACCGGCTTGGCGCTGAAGAATATCGACAAGTTCTCGTTCCTTATCCGCTGATAAAAGGCAGGCCGCTGTCGTGGGATGGTGACGGCGGCCGCCATTTGCCATATAGATGAAAGATCTGATAGAGTTTTTGCGCCACTACAGCAAGTGGCTTGTGTTCGCCATTTACGTAGTGGTGAGCTGCCTTTTGCTGTCGGGTAGCGACCCCTATCGCCATCATTTGTGGCTGACCTCGGCCTCGGCCGTTTCGGGGTCGGTGTATGAGATGGGCAATAGTGTCAGTTCGTACTTCAATCTCAAGGCCGCTAACGAAGACCTCAACCGGCGCAATGCCGAGCTTGAAAATCGTGTAGTGAACCTGACCGAGCAGTTGCAGAATTTGCAATTACAGACATTCACCGATACGATGCCGGCTTCGGTGAGTGTGCCGCACTTCGAATTCATCGTGGCCAACGTAATCAACAATTCGACTCACCATCCGTACAATTATCTGACAATCAATAAGGGAACGGCCGATGGCGTGCGTCCCGAGCAGGGTGTTATCGACCACTCGGGTGTCGTCGGTACGGTGAGTGTTGCCGGCGAGCACTATGCGCGTGTCATCTCGTTGCTGAATCCCAACTTCCGCCTCTCGTGCAAAATCAAGAATAGCGAGCACTTCGGCTCGCTCGTGTGGGATGGCCAGGACCCGACGACCGCCCTTCTCGAGGAGCTGCCGCGCCACACGGTCTTTGCCACAGGCGACACTATTGTGACGTCGGGCTACTCGGCTGTGTTCCCCGCCGGCTTGCCCGTGGGCGTCATTGTCGATGACGCCGACAATCATAAAGAAAATTTCTTTACATTAAAAATAAAACTGTTTGCCGATTTTTCGCGCTTGAGCAACGTGCAGGTAGTGCTCAACAACTATCGCGACGAAATCAAGCAGGTCGAAGACACTCCGCTGACCGGCAACACAGAGTCAAATAAAAATCCCGGAGCGCGATGAACAAGACCTCGCTGACATTGTTGGTGCTATTTTTGGTGCTGATACCGGCGCAAGCCTTGGTGTTCAACAACCTTGTGCTCTTCGACGTGGCCGTGCCGCTCGCGTTCATATATATGCTGATAACGTTGCCCGTGACGTTCAGCGCCAACTTGGCGATGACTATCGGGTTTATTACCGGCTTGACGGTCGATATTCTGACTGATACGGCAGGTGTGAACGCGCTGGCTTCGACAATTCTCACGTTCGTGCGTCGGCCGGTGTTCCATCTCTACATACCGGTCGATAACGACTTGGCCGAGCAGCGCCCCTCGCTGCGCAACATGGGCGTAGCTGCGTTCTTGAAGTATGCCGTCACGATGGCGCTGATTTATTGTATGACAGTTTTCCTTATCGAAGGCATCGGATGTTTCAATCTGAAGTTGCTGGTGTTACGGACACTGTCGTCGACAGTCTACACGTTTATAATGATTTATGCTTTAGCTTGTCTTACTGTAGGCCGAAATGAGAAAAGATTATAATCTCGAAAAGAGAAAGTACGTAATCGGAGGGTTTCTCATCGTAATTGCGATAATCTATGCTCTAAGGCTCTTCGATTTGCAGCTACAGGACGAACGCTACAAGAAGAGCGCCGATTCGAATGCTTTTCTTGAGAAGACCGTGTTTCCGTCGCGCGGCTTGATGTACGACCGCAACGGCGAGCTTGTGGTGTATAACCAACCGGCCTACGACGTGATGATAATTCCGCGCGACGTGCAGCCGTTCGACACTGCCGATTTCTGCAACACAATTCATATCACTCCCGACCAGCTGAAGCAGCGCTTCATAGATATGCGCGACAAGCGTCTCAATCCGGGCTACTCGTCGTACACGCCTCAGCGCCTCATCACACAGCTTTCGTCGCAGGACTATGGTCGTTTGCAAGAGAAGCTCTACCGCTTCCCGGGTTTCTTCATACAGAAGCGAATTTTGCGTCAGTATGCGTTTGCCACGGCGGCGAATGTGCTCGGTAACCTGCGCGAGGTGTCGCAGAAGGATATCGACAACGATTCGTACTACGATCCGGGCGACTATACCGGCGACTTGGGCGTCGAGCGCTCGTACGAGTCGTACTTGCGAGGCGTCAAGGGCGTCGAGGTGTTGATGCGCGACGCCCAAGGCCGTATTCAGGGCCGCTACGATGGTGGCGCACGCGACATTGAGCCCATCTCGGGCCGTGACCTTACGCTCAGCATCGATGTGCGCCTCCAGCAGTATGCCGAGTCGCTGATGGTGGGCAAGCGCGGAGCCGTAGTAGCCATCGAACCACACACCGGCGAAATTTTGTGCTTGGTGTCGTCGCCGACCTACGACCCGCGTCTGCTGGTGGGCCGCAGTCGTGGTGCCAACTATAAAAAATTGACAGCCGACCGGTCGTTGCCGCTGTTCGACCGCGCCCTTGGCGGTGCTTATCCTCCCGGCTCGACGTTCAAACCGACGCAGGGCCTGATTTTTCTGCAAGAAGGGATTATCACGACTTCGACAGTCTATCCTTGCTCCGGTGGTTATATCAATGGCGGCTTGCGCGTGGGATGTCACGGCCACGGTTCGCCTCTGCCTCTGAAGCCGGCGCTTCAGACCTCGTGCAATGCCTTCTTCTGCTGGGGCTTCAAAGGGATGATTGACAAGCGTTCGAAGTATGGCGACCCGGCCACGGCATTCGAGGTGTGGAAAAACCATCTCGTGTCGATGGGCTATGGCTACCGACTGGGTGTCGACTTGCCGCACGAGAGTCGTGGCTTCTTGCCGAATGCGAAGTTCTACAGCAAATTCTATGGCGAAGGCCACTGGAGTGCGAATACTGTGATTTCGGTTGCTATCGGCCAGGGCGAAATTTTGGCGACGCCGCTTCAGATAGCCAATCTGGCGGCTACGATTGCCAATCGTGGCTGGTTCGTCACGCCTCATATCGTGAAAGAGATTCAAGACACAGTGATGCCGGCTGAGCTACTGGAGCGTCGCCGTCCGACCATCGACGAACATTGGTATGCCGACGTGGCCGAGGGTATGCGCATGGCCGTCACCGGCGGCACTTGCCGACGTGCGGCGATACCCGGCGTTGACGTGGCCGGCAAGACCGGTACGGCTCAGAACCCGCACGGCCGCGATCACTCGGCCTTCATGGGCTTTGCACCATACGACGACCCGAAGATTGCCGTAGCTGTGTATGTCGAAAATGGCGGTTTCGGCGCAACAATCGGCGTGCCTATCGGCTCGCTGGTGATGGAAAAATATCTGACTGATTCGATTTCACCATCGCGCAAGCCGATGGAAACTCAAATGCTTAATACTCGAGTAACCTATGTCGATAAATCGAAGAGATAAGAGCCCATCGGTGTTTCGTCACCTCGACTGGACCACGGTGATCATCTATTTGCTGATGGTTATAGCCGGTGTGGTAAGTATCTATGCAGCGTCGTACGACTTCGACGAGGCCTCGATGCTATCATTCGACGAGTTCTCGGGTAAGCAAGCGCGCTGGATAGGCCTGGGCTTGGTGCTTGGCTTTGTGGTGTTGATGACCGACCATCGAATTTATGACACGTATGCCTATCCAATTTATTTTGCGATGTTGGCATTGCTACTCGTGACGCCTTTTATTGCGCCGGATATCAAAGGTTCGCGCTCGTGGCTGGTTCTCGGGCCGATGAGTTTGCAGCCGGCCGAGTTTGCCAAGGTGGCCACGGCGCTGGCTATGGCGAAGCTGTTCAGCGGCTACAACTTTGTGCTCAACGCCAAGCCGATGAATTATGTGAAAGCCGTGCTGATTATCCTCGTGCCGATAGCGCTGATTCTCAATCAGAACGAGACCGGGTCGGCGCTGGTCTACATAGCGCTGTTCTTCGTACTCTATCGCGAGGGTATGAGCGGATTGATATTGTTCGCTGCCTTGTTCTCAGTCGTTATCTTTGTGGTGACGGTGAAGTTTACGTCGATAGGCTTTCTCGGGATGGCGACGGGCGAATTTGCCGTGATGTGCCTGGTGATGCTGATTATGATAGGCATGGCATTTATATATGAGAAGCGCGTAGAGCTGCCGCGCAACCTGCTGCTGTGGTTTGTAGGCACGTTGGCTGTGCAGTGGTTGCTTTACTCGGCGTTCGAGCTTAATTTGCCGTATCGTGTTATCATGATTTCGACATTGGCAGTCGCTATCATATATTTATGTGTCATAGCCTTTGCGCGTCATCGCAAGAAGTTGTTTATCCCGGCCGCTACCGGCTTGATAGCCATAGTGTTTATGTTCTCGGTGAACTTTGCTTTCACGAGTGTGCTTCAGCCTCACCAGCAGCAGCGCATCCGCGTGGTGCTTGGCATCGAGGAGGACCTTCGCGGTGCCGGATACAACGTCAATCAGTCGAAAATTGCCATCGGATCGGGCGGTTTGCTGGGCAAGGGCTTCCTCAACGGCACACAGACCAAACTGAAGTATGTGCCCGAGCAGCACACCGACTTCATCTTCTGCACCATTGGCGAGGAAGAAGGGTTCGTCGGTTCGCTTGTGGTGATTGCATTGTTTTTGGCGTTGGTACTGAAAATTTTGTCGATAGCCGAGCGCCAGCCGCGCCCGTTTGGCCGCGTGTATGCCTACTGTGTGGCGTCGTATCTTATTTTCCACTTCTGCATCAATATCGGCATGGTCATCGGCCTGTGTCCGGTGATTGGTATTCCGCTGCCGTTCTTCAGCTACGGCGGGTCGTCGCTATGGGGCTTCACGCTGCTGCTGTTCATCCTGTTGCGAATCGACTCGGCTCGTAAGGCTTACGACTGACACTGATAAAAAAATATACAGGCTCGCTATCGTGGCGAGCCTGATTTGTTTTCTGTGTGTCGGTGATGATCAGTTTGACGTGGCGTATGCTCGCCAGCGCTCTATCATGGCCTCCATGTCGGTCGGAATAGGGGCTGAGAAGTCCATTTCTTGGCCGGTGACGGGGTGGCGGAAGCCGAGGGTGCGAGCGTGGAGCGCCTGGCGTGGACACAGGTCCATGCAATTCTTGACGAATGACTTGTAGGTGGCCGACGGCACGCCTCGTAGCACTTGGTCGCCACCGTAGCGGGCGTCGTTGAATAGCGGGTGGCCGATGTGGCGCATGTGCACGCGAATTTGGTGTGTGCGGCCGGTCTCGAGCACGCATTTCACCACGCTGACGTGTCCGAGGTTTTCGAGCGTGAAGTAGTGTGTGACGGCGTGCTTGCCGCGGTCGCCTTCGGGGAATACGGCCATGCGGAGTCGGTCGCGCGGGTCGCGGTCGATGTTGCCTTCGATGCGCCCGTCGGCCGGGTCGGGTCGGCCCCACACCACGGCCACATACTCGCGGCGCGTCGTCTTGTTGAAGAACTGTCGGCCGAGGTCGGTCTTGGCATCGGGCGTTTTGGCTACCACGAGCAGGCCCGATGTGTCTTTGTCGATTCGGTGCACGAGCCCCATGCGCGGGTCTTTTACATCGTAGTCGGGGTTGTCCTTGAAGTGCCAGGCCAGGGCGTTGACCAGAGTGCCGGAGTAGTTGCCGTGGCCGGGATGAACGACCAACCCGGCGGGCTTGTTGACCACCAGCACAGTGTCGTCCTCGTAGACGATGTCGAGCGGTATGTTTTCGGCGATGACTTCGAAGTCGTAGCGCGGACGGTCCATGACCACCTGCACCACATCGTCGGGCTTGACGCGATAGTTGCTTTTGACGGTGCGTCCGTTGACGATGATGCAGCCGGCTTCGGCGGCTTGCTGCACGCGATTGCGCGATGATTTTTGCAAGCGAGCGACGAGGAATTTGTCGACGCGGAGCAGCTCTTGGCCCTTGTCGGCCACGAATCGGAAGTGCTCGTAGAGCTCGCGCTCGTTGTCGCCGTCGATGATTACGACGCGGCTATCGTCAGCTGCCGCCGAGTCGTCGAGTTCCTCGTCGGGCATGAAGCTATCTTCGTCGATCATATATCGAGATATTGCGATTGACCGAGGTCTTCGATGACGGCTTGCTCGGCTTCGGGCAGCGATTCGAGGTCGTCGCCTTCGATGGGTTCGGGTTCGACGTGTGCGCCGACTTCAAGTACGACAGTGGCGTCGACCGAAATTACAGCGCCGACGTTGAGCGGCTTTCCGTCGACCAAGGCACGTTCGACCAAGTCGGGATACTGCGACGGCACGCTGACAAGGCGAATGCCGTTGATGCCCAGAGCCGAGAGGTACGAAATGGCCTGACGCGACGACACGTTGGTAATCGGGCTCGAGATGGTGACGTGCTTGGGCGAGAACGAAGTGATGGTGACGTAGACGTCGCGTCCGTTCTTGACCACCTGTCCGGCTTTAGGCACACACTCTATGACGGTGCCCGGCTCGTACTTTTTGTCGTAGATAGAGTCGGAGATGACGATGTGCAGGCCGTTGCGCTCGAGTGTCTGCTCGGCTTCGGCGTATGTCATGTGCTTGATTTCCGGTACGGTTACTACGTCGCCGTGTCGAGTCCAGGCGCTGAGAAACCCGAGGGCCACGAACGCCAGGATGAGGCTACAAATTGCTATTATAATCCAAGCCGTCCAGATCGGATGCGCTTTTCGGAATGTCGCTATATCAAATTTCATAATCAAAAGATTTACAATTTGCAAAGATAATAATTACAACTTTACTACATTGGATTGAAAGGCCTTGAAGCCATTCTTCTCTATGGATTTGTTATTTAATGGCAATGGCTCCGGGAGATTTTTATATGCTTCCATAAAGCCCGCTGCCATATTGAAAGGCGATTCTGTCACGCAACCATTTGCGGATACAAAGCAAAAGCGATTCTGAAATGATTCACAAAACTGCCAACTTCGAGGAGCTTCATGCAGCATTCTTACCATATTCAATAATTGCTTCATCGCCTTTGATTTTTTGTTTCGGATGCTCCCTTCCGACAATTCATGTATGATGAAATAAGCTTTTTTATCCGAAATGTCGTAAACGATGTAATCGGGGCGGCTCATGTTTTTTGCCCAGTCCTTAATTAATCCATTCGCATCCGAAATTTGGAACTGGTTGAAAAACTCTTCATTTTTTATAAATCTGAGACTATACCGATTGGTTTCATCGCCGTTATAATAAGTAGCAGTACCGGTATTCATAGACCGCACTATTGGGTCGCCGGCATCTTTGGTGTCAACAATATCAAAAACTTTATCATTCGTATCTTCTGTAATAACCACAGGCACCGAGATCCATTCCGGATATGAACTATTCCTTTTGCGATTGATTATGGCGAGCCATTCAGTTTTCATTAACTCTTCCATAGCCTATATTGCATTATACTCAGAATAGATAATACTAATAGGATCGGATAGACTAGAGGCGTTAATGATCCGATGTTCGCCTTCCATACGAAGCGAAGTCGCCGAACCACCAATGATTTCATAGACATTCATATCCTCAAAAGCCAATTTGTTAGCTGTATTTTCACCTCTATCGAACCGCTTAATAAGCAAGTTCAGGTAGTTGACTATATATGGGCTATGAGTTGCCATCATCAAAGTCATATCATAACCTTTCGGAGTATGGAAACATCGACTGACAAGAAAATCCACTAAGGCTATTTGACTTTCAGGATAAAGGCTTAATTCCGGTTCTTCGATAAAGATATGCACGTGTCTGCGCTTTATGTCGCCTACGTTTTGCGCGGCGCTAAAGTTTTTGAGATTGTCAGTATCATTCATGAAACTAAACAGAGCGGATTTCATAGAAGATTCTGCATCAAAGCAAGTAGCGAAATATTCCACAATCAAGCTCAAAGGAGTGACTGTCTGCATACCGGATGACGCATTTTTCATATCTATACTGAAATCATTGTCAGCGCCTTGGATACGATATCGAATAGGTGCATTCTTTGGCTTTTCTACCTTAAAATTAATATCAAGATAATCCAAAGATAGACTTTTTATCTCATTACAAGCCAGCAGAAAATTGTCCATTGTATCTTGAAGATAATAGTTTGCAATTCTGCGTTCCAACTTGTTATCTAAAAAATCCGGGATCATTGACCGTTTATCGGAAATAAAACAAACCTTATCCAAACATAAATCGTCGGGAGAAATAGTAAATCGAACATTTACTGAGCGGTTCTGCATCTTTATCTCATAATCGCCTCGTTTGTAAATAATAATAGAATCTTGTTTAAGATATTCCAAGATACCGGAAACTTTCAAAAGCGATTGAATCTTAAACTTTAAACCGGTCTTTTTGATACCGGCATGCTTAAGGTAAGAACGCAAATTGACCCGTTTGTACATCCATCGAAATAGCGAAAGGACTTTCATAATTGTACTTTTTCCACTGCCGGATTCGCCAATAAAGATAGTTAAAGGTCTTATATCGTTCAGAATAACCTCATCAATTGGGCCAAAATTCCTTATAAGCAAGTATTCGTTCATACCAAAAAGACGATTTGATTTTATTGTAACGAGCTAATTATTTTGCAAATATACATAATTTTTGAACAAAAAATCGTATAAAATCAATCTTTAACGAGTGAAATTGGTAAAAAGCTCGGTAAAAAAGTTCATCCGACAGTCGCTCTGCAAAGCAGAGGAAGCTGGCGACGGTAATTTTTGCGATAGTCGCCCCCGCGGCGCGAGCAAGGTCCAGAAGTCGCCCCCGTCCCCACCGCCGCCGCAGTTACCATTGCCTGGCGTTTCGCGGTAGCGGTTGGCCTTCGTCAAAAAAAACGGACCCGTAAAAAATTACGGGTCCGCAAACCATATATGAGTCCTAAGCGAACTTAGAATTGCGT
>CAYSQI010000006.1:0-81649 GCA_964433215.1 uncultured Bacteroides sp. | reverse complement strand
CTGCCGGCTCGGCATTAAATCTATTCTTAAATTCGTTGATAATCTTATTTTTCATGATTAAGGTTTTTTGTATTTGTTAATTAGACTTGAGTTTTGAGTAGTTTGCCGTGACCAGTCAGGACGACGTCTTCGACGGCGGCCGGGATTAGAACAGTGTGGCCGGCTGTAAATCGCATCTCTCCGGCTGCCGTCTTGATGGTAACGACACCTTCGAGGCAGATCAGCACGGCGAAAGACTCGTGGTCGAGTCGCAAGTTTAGCTCGCCGTCGAGTAGGATGCTGTCGGTGGTGAAGTGTTCGCAGCTGACGATTTCGCAGTCGGCTACATCGGCCGGTACCGGTGGGTTCTTATACTCGTCGTAGACTGTGTAGTCGATGGCGTCTTTGGCCGACTCGGTATGGAGTTCGCGCGGATTGCCTTCGGCATCGCGTCGGTCGTAGTCGTAGATGCGGTAGGTGATGTCGCTCGACTCTTGAATTTCAGCCAAGAGGTTGCCTGCACCTATGGCGTGAACGCGTCCGGCCGGGAGGAAGAATACATCGCCTGCCATAGAGTCGTGCACGGCAAGTGTGTCGGCGAACGTGCCGTCTGCTACGCGCTTCACATAGTCGTCGGGCGTAAGGGCAGTGCGAAGGCCGGCATAGATTTTGGCGTCCTTGTCAGCTCGGATGATATACCACATTTCGGTCTTGCCGAGGCTGTTGTGGCGCTTTTGAGCCAGAGCATCGTCGGGATGCACTTGCACCGACAGGTTGTCGGCGGCGTCGATAAACTTGATGAGTAGCGGAAACTTGCCGCCGTAGCGCTTCATGACTTTTTCGCCGAGCAACTCGGCACCGAAGCGGTCGATTAGCTCAGTCAGTGTCAAGCCTTTGTAGGTACCCTCGGCGACGACAGATTCGTGGCCGGGAACTGCTGAAATTTCCCAGCTTTCGCCGACATTTGGCTCTGTCTGTATGATACCCTTGTAATCGCAGATTTTGTTGCCGCCCCAAATCACACTTTTAAGGTAGGGCGCAAATACTATCGGGTTTTGTTCAATCATTGCATTCATCGATTTTTGACAGGGCGAAGGCATAAGCTCCGGCCGAGATTGCTTTTGAGGCTCCGAGTTTCGAGAAGGTGACGCCGATGCGCTTCATGTCGTCGTATTCGACGGTGAGGTCGGTGCCGCGTACGGCGATAGTTTTCGAATTGCCCTTAGCGAAGGCGTCGAATTCAGCCGGGTCGTCGAGGTTGAAGACTTGCATTTGTACGCGCTTAACAGCGTCGCCGCTCAGGGTGGCCAGCTCGCTGCGCATTTCGCTCAGGAGCGATGGCAGTATCCAATGGCGTGCCGCCGTGATGCCGCCTCCGATGACGATGATGCCGTCGACGAGTTGCGCGGCTATGGCCATGGCGTCGCCGGCAGTTTGGCCGAATTCGGCAAAAGCCCGGCGAGCAGCTTCGACATTGCCTTCGCGACGGCCGTCGGCGATTTCGCAGATTTCTTTCGGCTCGAATTTATGATTGATGTCGCCCGAGGCTTCGGCGTAGACGCGCTTTATGGCGCGGACGGCCACGCCATCTTCGACGATGATGCCGGGTTTGGTCTTGTGCGGAAGGCAGAAGGTCTCTACGCACGAATTGTCGCCGCGGTTGAGCCGGCCGTTTACGACCATGCCAACGCCGAAACCGGTGCCGAACGTGTAGCCGAGCATATTACTATAGCGTTTGTTGCTGCCGGCTGCTTCGAGACGCTTGTTGAGCTCGGGCAAGGCGCCGCAGAGGGCTTCACCATAGGCGAAGAGGTCGCCGTCGTTGTTGATAAAGACCGGGATGCCGAACTCGTGCTGCAAGAACGGGCCCAAGGCTACGCCGTCGCGAAACGATGGGAAATTTGGCAGATAGCCGCCGATAATACCGTTGGGGTAGTCGGCCGGGCCGGGGAAAGCAAAGCTGATTGCTACCGGCTTTTCATCGAGTGAGTCAATGACTTCGCGGAAGCCGCGCACCATGGTGTCAAGGCACATGTCGAGGTCGTGGGCGTTAGACGGATATGTGATGGGTTCCGTGATATACTCGCAGCCGCGCATAGCGCCGAACACAAGGTTGGTGCCGCCGGCATCGAGGGTGATGACTATGCGGTTGTCGTTGGTGAACATATTATAAGGAATTAAGGAGGTCTAATTTGCCGTTGTCGATAAGTTTCAAAATCAGCTCACCGAAGAGCGAATTTTGCCAGGCGAACCATGGGCGAGTGAAGTGAGCCGGGTCGTTGACGTCGAACGATTCGTGCATGAAGCCGGTCTCGTTGTCGGTAGCGAGGAGCATACGGAGGCAGAATTTGATTTCTTCATCGTCGGTTGATGTGAAAGCTTTCATCATGATGCTCATAGGCCAAGCCATATCGTAGCCGATGTGAGGGCCGCCGATGCCTTCGCCGGCTGTGCCTTTGAAGAAGTAGGGGTTGCTATCGCTCCACACAAACTTGCGGGTGTTTTGATAGATAGGGTCGTCAACAGGAACGTCGGCGATGTAGGGTAGAGCCAGCAGGCTGGGCACGTTGGCATCGTCCATGAGCAGATGGTTGCCAAAGCCGTCGACTTCGAATGCGTAGATAGGCCCGAATTCGGGGTGATTGTAAATGGCGTGTTCTTTCAGTGCGCTTTCCACTTCGGCTGCCAGTGCTGTGCATTGGCCGGCAAGTGTGGTCTGTCGGTTTACTTCTGTGAGGATTTCGGCAGCTTTGCGCAGAGCTGAGACAGCGAAGAAGTTCGACGGGATGAGGTATTGCAGCGTAGTGGCATCGTCGGAGGGTCGGAAACTCGATACGATGAGACCGCAAGGCTTCACGGGCGTGCCGAGGCCTTCGTTGCTCAGGGTGTCAAACGACCGTTCGGTCTTGCGCTGGAATTTGTAGCTGCCGACGCCGTCCTTGCGCTGCTGTTCGTGGAAAGTTGCCAAGATTTTGACGACAGCTTCGAGCCAATTATCGTCGAATATCGAGGTGTCGCCGGTGATTTTCCAGTACTCGTAGGCCAGTCGGATAGGGTAACAAAGCGAGTCGATTTCCCACTTGCGTTCGTGGACTCCGGGCTGCATTGCGGTCATGTCGGTTTTCCATTCGCCTTCGACCGGGCCGTCGTAGAAAGCATTTGCATACGGGTCGAGGTTGATGGATTTGATTTGGCGGCGGATTACGCCTTCGATCATGTTGCGTACATGAGGGTCAGCGTTGGCCAAGCGCAGGTAGTGCCATACTTGGGCACCGGAGTCGCGGAGCCACATGGCGGCGATGTCGCCGGTGTAGACGAAGGTGTCGTCCTCGCCTGTTTCGTCCAGACGATAGTGCACGGTGGTGTCGATGGTGTTGGGGAAGCAGTTCTCGAACATCCACGCCAGCTTTTTATTTTTCAGCTGAGCCTTTACTTGGGCAATGAGTTTGTCGACCTCGGCCGATTTGAACAGACGGTCGGCCACTGCCGGTCGGTTGGTGACATCGTAGCGTGAAGCTACGGCAGTGTTGTCGGGTGCACACACCTCGGCGGCTGAAGCCGATTGGCTCCAAACGCCGAAGCAAAGGAGTGCCGATATGATGATTGGATATTTTTTCATTATCGTATTTATTTAGCGAGTTCTTTGCTGAACGAGTAAGGAGCGGCTTCATCGGCAACGCCGCGCGACTTGTTGGGCTCGGCAGCCATGTCGATGTTGATTTTAGCGCCTTTCAGGAGCGTGTCGTGGTTGAAGTAGTTGTAATCGTAGGTCTTGCCGTTGACGGTCAACTTATGGATGTAGCGGTTGCTGTCGCTATTATTCTTGGCTGTGATTTCCACGACTTTGCCGTTTTCGAGATACAGTTTGGCGTTCTTGAATAGCGGAGCACCCAGGGCATATTGTCCGCTGCCGGGGCATACGGGATAGAATCCGAGCGCCGAGAATACATACCAAGCCGACGTCTGTCCGTTGTCCTCATCGCCGCAGTAGCCGTCGGGGGCGGGGGTGTACATGCGGTTCATCACCTCACGCACCCAGTACTGTGCCTTCCAAGGCTCGCCGGCGTAGTCGTAGAGGTAAATCATGTGCTGGATTGGTTGGTTGCCATGAGCATAGTTGCCCATATTCATGATTTGCATTTCGCGAATTTCGTGTATGACGCTGCCATAGTAGCTGTCGTCGAACACCGGCGGTACGATGAATACCGAGTCGAGCATCTGATTGAATGTGGCTTTGCCGCCCATTAGGTCGATGAGCCCCTGCGGGTCGTGGAATACCGACCACGAGTAGTGCCAGCTGTTGCCTTCGGTGAAGGCGTCGCCCCACTTGAAGGGGTTGAAAGGCGATTGGAAGTGGCCGTCCTTATTTTTGCCGCGCATCAGATTGTGTTCGGGGTCGAAGACATTGCGATAGTTGAGAGCACGGCGGGCGAAGGGTGCGAGTTCCTGTTCCGACTTGCCCAGCTTTTGGCCGAATTTGTAGATACACCAGTCGTCGTAGGCGTATTCGAGCGTGCGTGCCACGTTTTCGTTTATGTTCACGTCGTAGGGCACATAGCCGAGCTCGTTGTAGTATTCGTAGCCGAGACGGCCGGTCGAGGGTACGTGCGGATGTACGCTATTGGCACCGTGAACGACTGCCTCCCAGAGTACTTCCGGGTCGTGCGTGGTGACGCCTTTGAGGTAAGCATCAGCTACGACCGATGCCGAATTGTTGCCCACCATGCAACCGCGATGTCCGGGGCTAGCCCATTCGGGCAGGAAGCCGCTTTCTTTATATGTGTTGGCGAGGCCTTCCTGCATCTTGGCGTTCATCGACGGATAGACCAGGTTGAGCAGTGGGAACAACGAGCGGAAAGTATCCCAGAAGCCGGTGTCGGTGAACATATATCCGGGGAGAACTTCGCCATTGTACGGGCTGTAGTGGATGGGGTTGCCTGCTCGGTCGTATTCGTAGAACGAGCGAGGGAAGAGCACCGAGCGATAGAGGCACGAATAGAATGTGCGGAGCTGGTCGATGTCGTTGTCTTCGATGACGATGCGGCCCAGCACTTCGTTCCACTTGGCACGTCCGGCCTGCTTTACTTGCTCGAACGAGTTGTTGCCGAGTTCTGAGAGGTTGAATTGGGCTTGCTCTGTGCTGATGAACGATGAAGCGACGCGCGCGTGGACTTGTTCGCCTCGATATGAGGTCTTGAAGCCGACGATGGCGCCGGCATGGTTGCATGTGGCCGATGTGGAGGCGGCGTCGATGTTGCCGTCAGCGACGCCGGCTACGTATGTGAACGGTTTATCGAATTCGATAACGAAATAATTGCGGAAATTCTCGGGCACACCACCATTGTTTTTGGTCGTGTAGCCGATTATCTTGTTCTGTTCGGGGATGACTGTGACTGACGAACCGTTGTCGAAAGCGTCGACTACGATGTAAGCGTCGTCGGTCTCCGGGAAGGTAAATCGCAGGATGGCCGCGCGTTCGGTAGGCGTGATTTCAGTCACTACGTCGTAGTCGGCCAGGTAGGTGCGATAGTAGTAGGGGGTGGCGATTTCGGCCTTGTGCGAGAACCAGCTGGCTCGTTCGTCTTCGTTGAAAACCGGTCGGCCGACTACCGGCATGATAGCAAACTGGCCATAATCATTTATCCAGGGACTTGGTTGGTGGGTCTGTTTGAAACCTCTGATTTTGTCGGCGTCGTACGTATAAGCCCAGCCGTCGCCCATCTTGCCGGTCTGCGGAGTCCAGAAATTCATGCCCCAGGGTAGGGCAATAGCGGGGTACGTGTTGCCAGTGGAGAGTGAATGTTTCGATTGGGTGCCCACTAAGGTGCTGACGTAGTCGACCGGCTCGCTATCGGTCGGAAGAGCGTAAATTGCAGCGTTTGTGCCGACGCAGGCGATTGCCAGTAAAGTTAGTCTTTGGATAAATTTGGTATTAGCCATGATGAATTTTTTGGTTTTAAAGGAAAAAGTTGCCCTAAAACAAGCCGAGTCCGAGCCGACTCGGCGTATTTTAAGGCAACTTAGATAATCATCGATCGAAATAGGTAATTATCAGTAAAGGATTTTGCGCGCGGTGCCGTCATTCATACGGACGATATTCACGCCAGGCACCGGTGAATTATGACGAATTCCTAATAAGTCATAATAACCTTCCACACCGGTGCCATCAACGAAAGGGACCACAACGGATGCTTCGTTGCCGAACAGTGTTGTGAGCTTTTCGGCGGCTTCGCGTATGCGCTCTTCGTCGAATTTGACGACTTCGCGGTCGTAGGTCATGATGCCGTTGACTTCGGTCTCGATGTCGGTAGTCTGAGTATAGACAGCCGCACTGTAAGCAATCTTGTTTCCGTTGTTTTCGTAGCCGAGAGCGATGTTTTTGATTTGGTCGATTAGCTTAACGTATGCCTCGGTGACAGCGCTTTCCGTGGGATATGTGCTGTAGGTCTGCGAGTTGCGTTCGTACCAACGGTGGCCGGGCATATTGCGACCCAGGCCGCCGTATTCGCCTAATGCGTAGGGACGAGCGGGGTCGAACACGCCTTCCCACACTTCGACGTGGTCGCTGTAGTTGTGTTGGTCTACGAATGTGCCTTCGCCCAGTTTGTAGTGGTTGCCGCCGCTGGCGGGATTGATCAGACGTGTAGCATCGAGCTGGCGGGTGTAGTCGACGATTTCAGCCGTCTTGAACTGTCCCCAACGTTCGTTGAAGGGGGTCCAAACTACGATACAGGGGTACGAGTAGAGTTGGTCGATAATGTCGGCCCATTCGGCCTTGAAATTCTTTTCAAGGGTGGGGTCTTGGCTGCAGTTGTGGGCGCGATACCATTCCATTGTGGTCCAGTCGCCTTCGTCGGTACGATAAGCCGAGGGCATATCCTGCCAAACGAGCAGGCCGAGGCTGTCGCAGTGCCAGTACCAACGGGCGGGTTCTACCTTCATGTGCTTGCGCACCATGTTGAAGCCCCATTCTTTGGTCTTCTCGAGGTCGTAGCGGAGTGCTTCGTCGGTCGGAGCGGTCAGCAGTCCGTCGGGCCAGTAACCCTGGTCGAGCGGGCCGAACTGGAAGTAGTCCTTGTTGTTGAGTTGCATGCGTACGTAGCCTTTGTCGTCGGTGGCGTACGAAATCTTGCGCATAGCAGCGTAGCTGTCGACTACATCGACATTATTATCGTTGGTATAGGTGACTTTTACGTCGTAGAGGAACGGTGATGCGGGGCTCCAGAGCTTGGTATTGGGGATGTTGAGCACGATATTGGTGTTGGTCTGAGCGGCTGTTGAACCTTCGGCTACCACGTTTTCACCATCCATGACAGCGACTTTGACTTCGCCACCGATGGTGCCTTTGAGCGCGATGTCGAACGTCAGTGTGTTGTCGTCGATATTCGGGGTAGTGTGAATCTTGTCAATGTAGGAGTATTCTACGGGTTCGAGCCACACGGTCTGCCAGATGCCGGAGGTCGAGGTGTAGAAGATATCACCGCCGCCGGCCGGGTAGCGACGCTGCTTGCCTACGGGCTGTGCATTTTCGTCGGTCGTGTCGATTACTTTGACGTAGATAGTGGCTTTGTTGTCGCTAATACGGTTGGTGATATCGACCGAGAACGAGGTGTGACCGCCGATGTGAGATGCCACTTTGTTGCGGCCCGAGGTGCCGTTGACGAAGATGTCGGATTGGTAGTCGACAGCGCCGAAGTGCAGGAGCACCTTCTTGCCTTTCCAGTCTTTAGGAATGGAGATTTCACGCTTGTACCACAGGGCTTTGCCGGGTTCCAGCGGACGCATCACGCCCGAGAGGCTCGATTCGATGGGGAAGGGAACGAGTATTTGGTCGTTGAATTCGGTGGGGATGCTGTTTGCCTCGGTGATGGCATAGTCCCAGAGGCCATTGAGGTTCTGCCAGTCGTCGCGCACCATGATGGGGCGGGGATATTCGGGCAGCGGGCAGTTGGGGTCGACTTGAGCGGCCCAGCGGGTCTTGATGTGGTTGCCTTGGGGAGCCCAGCCGGTCTCCTGCTTGGCCGGTTTGTATTTATCCATGAGGATCTTCATCCAGAGGCCGCCGATTACTGAGCGGGCGCTGAAGTTGCACGATACGCCGGTGTTGGCAAGGTAGAAGTCGCTCAGCGGTATGCGCGAGGGTGTTTCGTTGACGTAGTCGTAGTGGCGGTCGGCGAACTTGAGGAATGTCTCGGTGTCGGGCGACATAGCGGCGGTCCAGAGTATCCAGTCGCTCTTGGTCATCATGTCGCGGCTGTCGAGGGGCAGACCGTATTTTTCCTGTTTGGTGAGGTAGAACTTGATTTCGCGGTCAAGGACTTCGTAGGGGAAGATGTTGAGGCCCCACATTTTATCCCAAATCAGGTTGTACTTCTGGCTCCAGGTGCCGGCTTTGTGGAATTCCATGCGGTAGTGGTCGCCGTCGCGAGCGTCAGCTTCCCAGAGGATGGCCATTTCCTTCGAGTATTGTTTGAATTTCTCGATGTCGCGCACATTGGCTCCGATGTAGGGGATAAGGTCGGCGTAGGCGGCAACGGCTATGATAGCCTTAATCGAGAGGTTGGTGTTCTGCTCGCTCGGGCCTTTGAAGTCGTCGGTGCAGAGCTGGTTGCCGGGGTTTTGACCTTCGGCGCGGCAGTAGTCGGCCCAGGTTTTGAGCACTTTGCGGTAGGGTTTGAGCCATTCGCCGTCGCCGGTGATGCGGCAGATGGCGTCGGCCAGGATGAGGATGTTGGCCGATTCTTCAAGTGGCATGGAGTCGCCATATACCTGACCGTTGGCCAAAGGATATTGGCCGAGGTCGTGTGCGGCGCAATTTTTGTCTTTGCGTGCGTCGGAGAGGGCGTAGTCGAGTATCGACAATATCATACCCTTCTGCAACTCGGGATTATAAAGGAGGTAGAGGGGGCATTCGGGGTAGGTGAGGTCGACGGTGTTGACACAGCCGTTCGATTTGTTTTCTTTCGAGAAGTAGAGCACCTTGCCGGTGTTGTCCTGGAAGAGCTTGTGGGCAGCCATCACGTGGCGGTAGCAGCCCGAGAGGAGCTCGGCATACTTGATGTTGCCGGCTGCGAGTGCATCGTCGTAGATGAGTTTGTCGAGTGCGCGGCAGCGCTTCATTATGTTGCTGTAGTCGGCGTTGAGCTCGTTGAATGCTTCGAAGATGGTCTTGCCGTTGCGAGCGTAGTAGGCTTTGTAGTTGGTGCCCATGTACTGCATATCGTAAACTTCATCGTAGCCGATGAGCATATAGCTGCGAGCGTCCTTCACGGAGCCGAAGTCCTTCATGTAGCTGATTATAGGCATCGAGGCGAGGTTGGTGCTGCGCACGTTGCCGCTGAGGCTTTGCGGCAGCTTGCCGGTGCTGACGAAGGTCGCTTCGGTGCTTTCGGGTGCCGATACGCTCACCTCGCCGTTGATGGCGGGGATGTAGAGGTAGCCCCAGTCAATCGAAATCATGTCGCCCGAGCGTCCGAGGATATTCTGCTCTTCCGAGCCGGCCTTGGCGTAGGTGACGCCGCCTTCGTTGACAATGCCGGTCAGTGTCGGCTGGTTCATTTCGTTGACAGTGAGCTGAGCGGTGGTGCCGATGTAGAATTGCACGTCGTGCTTCTGTCCGTCGAGCGATTTCACCTGATAGGAGATGTAGTTGATCGGGGTCGAAATCAGGTCGAGGTCGTCGATCAGCATCGGAGCGGTGAACACCAAGTCGAGTTCTACGGGTCCACAAGTGAACTTGTAGTACGAGCTGGTGGCGAGCACGTCGACCGATGTCTGCTGAGCCATCTGGATGTTGTCGTCGCCCTGCTTTAAATTTTCATAAATGCCGAAGTCGATGTAAGCGCCGCCGGTGGTGTTGTGGCAGTGCGCTGCCATCACGTTGTTGCCGGCCTTGAGCGCTGCTTTCTGTTCGGCTGTGAGCTTGAATTCTTCGCCTTGCTTCCAAGTCTCGCCTGTGGCTACGATTTGAACGCCGTTGATGTAGAGTTCAAAGACATCGTCGTGCGAGAATTTCACCCACAGGTCTTTTTCGAGGTCTTCTGATGTAAGGGTGATCGTGCGGCGAACGTAAATATCCGAGTTTTCGTCGGTCCATGCGTTTTTGACGTTGGGATATTCATTCTTTGTGCCCCAAGCGGCTTCTTCAGTGTTCCACGCGCTGTCGTCGAAGCCCGAACTTGCCCACTGAGTGCCTTGCTGAGCTGTGTAGCTGACTTTGCCGCTCCAGTTGTAACCGTCGACAGTCATGCCGGCTATCGGGTTCAGCATGTTCTGGGTGCCTTGGCCCATAAAGCGATAGGCTGTGCCGTCGACACGCAGAAGACCGTCAATGGCCTTTTCGTGTTCACACCACATGCGAGTGGGGCCGCCGTTGAGGGCGTCGTAATTTGACCATATTGAAAAATATGGGTCATTCACCAGCAGCGGTACAGAGGGCAGACGCAAGTCGGTCTGTGCATACGGCTCGAAGTCGGCGGCCGTCTGTGCCACCATCGCGAATGCTGCAAATGCAGTGAGCGACAATGATGAAATGATTCGTTTAGTTTTATTCATGATAGGTTATAATTTGGTTTTTCTGCCCAAATTTACCAACACATATATTATAAAGACCGCAAACTCTGCTCAAAAATTGCTACTAAATGTTCATGCCGATAATAAAATGAATTACAGACCACTTTGAACAGAATTTTTTCCTAAATGAATAATATTTCGCCTTTAATAATTATATGTTTCTCTAATTTTGGGCATTGTTTAATTTTAAATTCGTTATCATGAAAAGAGATTTACTCCTAGGGCTCGCCCTCGTAGCAGGATTCTCAGCTCAGGCAGTCACATCGCCTTATCAAGGCAGTGTGGCAGCTGAAGGTACATACTACCTTTATCAAGTTGAGACCGGTGCGTGGCTTCAGCCCAATCGTTCAAACATTGATCAATGGACAACTTATGCAACGCTCAACACCGAAGGTATTGACGTGCAGCTTATCAAGCTTGATGGCTTCGAAGGCTATCAAATCTTCTGTAACTTTGCCAACAATGGTAGCCTTAACGGCGCCGATGAGGACCGTTTCTTCCTTGACCAGAACGATCGTAACGCGACTGACTGGATTTTCGAACCTGTCACTGTCGATGGCGTCACGAATGCCTATAAGATTATGGCGAAAGCTACGCCCGAAGGTACTCCCGATCGTAGTAAAATCGCTGCCGATTTTTACATTGGTGCTACTGACGGCGTTCTGTCGGACAATCCTGCCGATTTCACTTGGCAGCTCGTAAGCCGTCAGGAACGTCTCGACAAGATGGTTGCCGATGCCGCTAACGGCCCCGTTGACGCTACTTGGCTCATTCCCGGCAATGACCTTGGCCGCTGGGACTTACGTAACGACCTCTGGAATCACAATGTTACTAATGTACAGGGCGGTGGCGCTAATTTCGATGGTCTGCGAGGCTACCCCGTGCAGGAATATTGGCACTGGGTGACTGTCAACAAGTCGATTACCCTTACCGACCTGCCTAACGGTACATATTCGTTCACTGTTCAGGCATACTATCGCGATACCGAAATCGGTGATCCCGATTATCAGCAGCGTGTGCTCGACGGCACTGAAAACCTCCGTGCACGTTACTATGCCGGCGCCGCTTCGGCCGCTGTAATGTCGATTTTTGCCGAAGGCAAGGCTGAACAGCAGGATGGCTATGGCTACCATGATGAAGTTATCGGCAAGTGGGTCCCCAATAGTATGGACGAAGCCGGTCGCGCTATGTATGCAGGCGCTTATATCAACGACTACATTCAGGCTGCCGTTACCGATGGTGCTCTTACTATTGGCTATGAAAAGACTGGCGCCGCTCACCGCGACTGGTTCATCGCCAAGCGTTTCTTCCTCCGCTACGACAGCACTACACCTATCGCAGAAGACCTCTCCGGTCTGAAAGATAAGCTCCAGGGCCTTATCACTTCGGCTGAAGAGCTGCCCCAGGTGCCCGCTTTGGCTGATGCTATTGCCAAGGCAAGCGCTTCTCTTGCTTCGGCCGGTTCGGCTACCGCTCTTCTTGCCGCTATCTCCGACCTTCAGGCTGCAGTCGATGGCGTCAAGGCTTCGCAAGATGTTATCGAAAACTATTTTGAAACCCAGATGTTTGCCCTCGAAGAAGGTGTTGATGTCTCGGAAGCTGATGCTGTCTTTAACGAAGCTACCTCACGTGGCCAGTATGAGGACGCTCTCAAACGCCTCCGCTATGCTCGCCGCGTCAAGCTCTCTGACCGTCATCCCGACGTGTTTGCAGGTAACGTTCCCGCCGTCGGTCGCTTCTATCTGTACAATATCGGTTCGGGCCGCTTCCTCAGCGGTGGCTCCGACTGGGGTGCACACGCAGCTCTCAGCCTTCCCGGTGTTGAAATCGAGCTTCAGGATGCAGGCTTGAATGGCGCCGGTCAGCAGAAATTCTACATCGAAACCGGCCTTTACAATGGCGATGACAGACACTATCTCAACTATCGTGGCTATATGGATGCCGGTCTTATCGATGGCTTCACGTTCATCCCCGTTGAAGGTAAAGAAAATGTTTACAACATCGTACAAGGCGACTACACCGATGTACACATGGCTTGGGATCCGTTTGCTAATACCGATGAGCGCAACAACGACGAATGGACTGTCGGTACCGAATGCCGCAACCTCGACCCGAACGACCCCGCCGCTCAGTGGAAACTTGTCACTCTTGCCGACCGCGAAGCTCTGATCGAAACTGCTTCTCTCGAAAATCCTGTTGACCTTACCCACCGCATCAAGAGCCCCGGCTTCAACCAGCGTGAAAATGCTCCTACTGTATGGACTCTGACCAACGCTGTTGTCTGGGAATACGGTGCAAACCACTACGACTTCGTAGTCGAATCGTGGAATAGCGCTAATTGCGACATCAACCAGATGCTTGAAGACCTTCCTGAAGGCATTTACCAAGTTGCCGTTCAGGGTTACTATCGCGATGGCAAATTCGAAGACCAAGCCAACGGCGAAGAGGTTTCGAACGCTGTCCTTTACGCAGGTAATGATACCAGTGATGATATGCCTCTGCCCAACATCCTCACCGAAAGCGGTATGGCTCCCGGCGAAGGCGATAACATCACCTCCGAAGATGGTATTCCCTATCAGTATCCCAACAACTGCATCCAGGCTACCAACTTCTTCAAGCTCGGTCTCTACAAGGTCTACACTGTAGTCGAAAAAGTTGGCACCGACGCCTTCCCCATTGGTGTTATGAAGGAAGTTCAGGGCGCTGCTGAAGACTGGGTCGTAATCGACAACTTCCGTCTCTACTACTATGGCAACCAGACCACTAAGGATGCCGTTAAGGACTATCTCTTAGGTGTCGACGACATCGTCATCGCTCCCGCTACCCGCGTTGAAGACAACCGCATCTTCAATCTCCAGGGTATCGAAGTGACCAATCCTACCGTTCCCGGTATCTACATCCAGAATGGCAAGAAGTTTATCGTAAGATAATAGGTTCGATACATAAATAAGGTCCAAATCCCCATATCTATGCTAAAAACATAGGTATGGGGGTTTGTTAATTCAAATACTTTTACTATTTTTGTCGTAGTAGACATAATTGAATAATTTTAGATTATACCATGAATAAGTCCATGCCTCGATTTGTCATTGCTATTCTTACCGTCCTCTTGCTCGTCTATGGCTCAAGTGCCGCTGCAAGCTCTTCTTTGTTGCAGGATTTAGTGAGGACTGATATTGCGTCGGGTCATGAGACTAAGTGCGCTTTGCGCGATAAGTACGGCTTCCTGTGGATTGGTACTACCCTGGGCGTGAAGTGCTACGACAGCAATGGTACGCCTGTCTACGACAATGGTCGCAACGCTCTGTTGCCGATGGCCAACCTTTCTATAACCTCCTTGTGCGAGTGTGGCGATGATATCTACATCGGCACCAACGATGGCCTCTATGTCTTCAGTCGCGCTCAAAATAGCGTGAATAAATTTGATGTCAAGACTCGCTATCGCGTCGAAATCAGCTCGCAAGTCGAGAAGATTGTTTTAGTCGGTCAGAAGTATCTATGGGTTTGTACTGAGGGTCAGGGCGTTTTCGTCTATGATATCCACGATAAGACGTTGCTTCAAGATAGCCGCTACGGCTCGTTCTTATCCGACCTGGCAGTCGGGCTCAACGGCCTGGTCTACACCTCGTCGCTCGCCGGTGATATTCTGGCGTTCGGACCCAAAGGCAACTATGTCAAGACCATAAAAATTCCCGACTACGCGGGTCGCAAAAGCACGATACTGATGGCTGTTTCCAATCGAGATATTTGGATTTCGACCGGACTCAGCTTTTATCGACTCAATGTCACGACTGATGAAATCCACTGTCTGGGCTCGCGTGGATATGCCGATAATATCAATGCTTTGCTCGCGCGCCCCGACGGCACTCTGCTCATTGGTACAAATAGTGGCTTGTGGAGCTACAACACTATTAGCGACAACTTCCGGCACATTATTTCGGCCGATAACGTAAGCGACGACTACGATGTGCGCGTCGTAGGCCTCTCGGCCGACCCCGGCGGCGAAGTCATCGTCATTCATCCTTCCGGTCCGATTGATGTGCTCTCGGCCCAAGTGCAGCTGATGAATTTCTATTCGCTGCCGACCGATAACGCTACCGGCTACAATCAAATCAAGGCGCTGCAGGTCGACAAGGATTCGAAAGGCTTTTGGGCCGGTACTGACAATGGTCTCTATTATTTCGATTTGGCTCGAGCCGATCTCGAAAGTGGCGTGCAGGTGCCGGAGTTCAAGGAAATGTCGATTAATGCTCTTAAACTTGTCGACGACAAATTGTGGATTGCTACTAATCTATACGGCGTTTTTGTCTACGACACCAAGTCCGGTCGTCGTGTCCAAAACTATCTAATGGACGAGAGCAAGCCGTACTCTATTCTCAGCAACAAAATCAATAATATTTATGTGGCCTCCGATGGGGTTATGTATTTCTTGACCGATTGGGGCATCTGCTATTATAATCAATCTGATGATAACTTCTTGCCGCTCACCGAGTTCAGCCAGCATACGCGTGCCACGGCCATGCAAGAGGATCATCGTGGAGGTCAATGGATTGCCACACTCAACAACGGACTGTATTATCGCGAACGACCGACGGAAAAATTCCGAAAGGCCGACTGGTGTCGCAACATCGTCTCCCTCCCTATCGTGAACCTCTATCGCGATTCAGCCGACCGCTTGTGGGCCGTCACCAAGAACCAAGGCTTGTTTATTCTCAACGAAAATCTCAACGATTTCACTCCGATTGACTTGCCTCTGAGTGCCGAGAAGAATGTCGCCTTTATCATTGAAGATACCAATCACAAGATTTGGGCCGGCGTCAATAATATGCTCGTCGAAATCGACGACAAACTAGCGTCGCGCATTTACCATTTCGTTCACTATCCCGATATGATGCCGGCCGTCAGCATCTCTGATGCCGGCCGTGCTTTTATCTTAATCGGCAGCCGCAACGGCTTTTACACCTTCGACACCGGCAAGGTCTACAACTACAACAACAGCGTGAAGGTGCTGCCTAAGTCAATATCTTTCCCCAATATCCGGGTCGACGAGAAGGTCATTAATGATTATGATCTGAACGCCCTGCTTTATACCCGCAAGAGCATCGAATTGCCCTACGACTATAATACTTTTGGCATCAGCCTGTCGTCAATTCACCCCTATGCCGAGCCGAATATTCAGTTCGACTATTTCCTTGAAGGCCTCGACAAGGCCTGGCACGTCGGCAGCTACAATAGCGAAATCGGCTACTCCAACATCTCGTTTGGCGACTATCGCTTGCTGATGAAGCCTCACGGGCTCGATGGAGTTGCACCTACCGAATTGGCTATCACCATCTTGCCCCCGTGGTATCTGACCAGGTGGGCCATCGTGACCTATGCAGTCGTCCTTCTGATTGTTTGCTATGTCGCTTTCGTGGTCGTAAGGCGGATGCTTCGCAAGAATATGCAGCGACGTGTCAGCGAATTGCGTATTCAGACCGAACGCGAACTTTTCGAAGCTAAAACTCGCTACTTCGTCGACCTTGTGCATGAAATTCGCACTCCCCTGATGCTAATCAGCCTCCCGCTCGAACAGCTCACCGAGGCTATGAAGGCCGATGCTCAGCATGTGGCCGAAAGCAAAAACATGGATTATATTCGCTCGATGCAGCATAATATCGACTATCTGCTCGGTATCACCAATCAGCTGCTCGACTTCCGTAAGGTGGAGAATAACAGCGAAGTGAAGCTCAACATTGTGAGCTTCAATGTGTCGCAGTCTTTGCGCAATATTTGCCGGCGTTTTGACGAGCCTCTACGCATTTCGAATATCGAAATCACGACCGATATCCCTGACGAAGATATATATATCGCTGTCGATGCCGACAAGATCGAGCGCATCTTGATGAACTTCGTGGGCAACGCTATGAAGTATGCCGCACACCGCATTTCGCTGCACCTTGCTCTCGTGGGCGACGGCAGCGACGTGCTGATATCCGTCGGCGACGACGGACCCGGCGTCCCGGTAAAGGAACGCGAAAAAATCTTCGATACGTATTATCAGATCGGTAACGACAACGTGGCTGCTTCGCTTGGCACAGGCCTCGGCTTAGCTTACTCCAAGTTGGTCGCTGAAGCTCATAAAGGGCACGTCGCTGCAGGCGAAAGCGAGTTTGGCGGGGCGTTGTTCTCCCTGACGTTACCCATGGGCGACGTCAAGCACGTCGAGCCAATCGAAATTCTCAGCGAGTCAGAGCCGCTCGATATGGCCGAGTCCGACATTCTCCTCAAGCAAGATAAGACCGTGCTGCTCGTCGAAGATAACAAGGAGCTGCGCGACATGATTAGCGCGGCTTTGCGCGGATACTGCAAAGTCCTCACTGCCGTCGATGGCCTCAAAGCTCTCGATGTGCTGGCTGCTAACAATGTCGATGTCATCGTCAGCGACGTGATGATGCCTCGTATGGATGGTGTCGAACTCTGTCGCAAGGTCAAGAGCGATGTCTACTACTCTCAGATTTTATTCCTGATACTCACCGCAAAGACCGGGGCCGAAGCACACGAAATCGGCATGAAGAGCGGCGCCGATGTCTATCTCGAAAAGCCGTTCTCGGTCAAGCAACTCATCTATCAAATCAATAACTTGCTGCGTACCCGCCAGAATTTCTACGAGCTTGTGCGCAATAGCATGTCAACCTCTATCCCGACCGGCACCGAGTCCAAGCCCGTGCTCAACCGCATGGATAGCGACTTCTTGAAGCGAATGAACGACTTCATCTCCGAGTCGATCCGCAACGAAGATTTCTCTATCGACACTTTGGCCGAGAAGATGAACATGAGCCGTTCGAGTTTCTATCGCAAAATCACTGTCGTTGTAGGTATGTCGCCCAGCGAGTATCTCAAGCACTTCCGTCTCACGCGTGCTGCCGAGCTCCTCGTCGATGGTTGCCGAGTGTCGGAAGTCTCCGACCGCGTGGGGTTTGCGTCGTCTTCGTATTTTGCCAAGTGCTTTAAGGAAAAGTTTGGTGTGCTTCCCAGTGATTACGTCGATTCGTTGCCTTCGGCAGGTGCGAACACGTCAGCGGGGCAGGCCGAAGATGGGCAGTGATTGTTCGTTCCAGCTGATGGTCTTGTGGTAAATGTTGGTCTCCTCGTAGCCGTTCACTACCTCTTTAGCTTGGTAGAACAAATCTGTAGCGGCTCCCGTGGATGTCAGCACCGCGATATTTGACGTGCCGTACATCGTCGAATCGTCCGGTGCCGACCGGAATTGTGGTTCCTCCATTTTTGTCCACGATTTTCGGTCGAGTAGGTCGCTCGTGGTCGGGGCATACACTATTCCCAGCGAATTGTAGTGAGTCCAAATGCCACTGGCCGAGTAGGCTACGACCAAATTTTTGCCGTCGGGCGACACGAATGCTTCTGGATTTTCGTTCACAAAAATAGGATAAGCCGAGCGCGAACCGTCGGGGTTTATCCATTGGCGCTCCCATTCGTATTCGGGCTGCGATATCATCACACGCTCCGATTTCAGCGTCCACGGATTTTCCATCTCAGCGATGAATATGCACTGAGTCTCGGCCTCCACGCGCCGATGTTCCCAGCCCGACCAGAGCAAGTACTGTCGGCCGTTGACGATTACCGTCGACGGGTGGATGCCGAAGTTCCATTCGCTATTAGTAATGATGGGGCCGTGGAGCGTCCATTCGCCCTTCGCAGGGTCCTCATTGCGGTTTTCTATTACATATATCTGATGATTGTCAGTGTTGCCGTTGTCGGCTTCGAAGTAGATGTACCAGCTATCATCTATGCGTTGCAAGCATGGCGACCAAATGTTTGTCACCCCCTTTTCATTGCCGTCCCACACCACGGTCGGAGTGCTCGTCCGCAGACTATCGAACGATGTAGCCGAATAGATTGAAATCTTATCGGCCGGCGGCGCTTGCATGATATAGTGGTATGTGCCCTTGTATTCCGCTATGTTGGGGTATTTGCCACCCGGAAAAATCAAATCTAACTCGGCCTTTGCGGGTTGCTCGCTTCGGCATCCGGTCATGACCGATATGAGGATTACGAAAATGTTAAATGCTCGAATTTTCATGGTTAAAAGAATGGTCCGGCAAATATACAAAAATATTCGCGTGTCGGCAAATGCCCGACCGCAAATGCTTTTGCCATTGGCGGAGTCGGCAAATGCCCGACCGCAAATGCTTTTGCCATTGGCGGAGTCGGCAAATGCCCGTAAATGGTGCGAGTCGGCCAACGGCTGCAGCGCGGTGTCTTAACACAATTTTACCGGCCGCTGTGCGGTGCTTGGTTGGCCATTTTTTGCCGAGGCGCTCGCGAAATTTTTTGTTCAAATCGTGAAAAAATCTGTTCAAATCGGCTAAATAAGCCGTTTTGGCTTCGCTTTTTAGGTGAGTTGAACAAATTATTGCAATTTTCGAACAATGCCTTTTGTTTAAAGTATATTAAAATGTGCAAATTTGTGATTGATACCTTGCCATGGAAAAATAGCCATGAACCAACATGATAATCTTTAACCATCATATCATTAAAATGGAATTTTCAAGTCTAAAAAAACTGATGTCCCACAGCCGTCGATTGGCTGTCGGGCTACTGTTTGGCTTATTGATCGCCTCGTGTAGCGACGATGACCAGCAGACAGCGAACTCGGTTCCGTTTGACCCGGCCTCGCCGGTGGCGGTGACCTCGTTCATCCCCGAATCCGGGGGCGCTCAGGACCAAATCATTATCAAGGGGCAAAACTTTGGTAATGACAAAAGCCGTGTTAAACTCACTATCGGCGGCAAAGATGCCGTCATCGTCAACGTTAAGTCCGATATGCTTTATGCTATCGTACCCTCGCAGGCTTTCTCCGGCGAGATTGAGTTGACAATTACCGACGACAGCGGCAAGACCTACACTGCCGTGTCGGAAAAGAAATTCAACTATGTAGCTCAGGCTGTCGTCGGTACCCTTTGCGGTTATCAAAACGACAATGACAGCCAAGGCGAGCTTTGGGGCTCGTTCGATGAATGCTCGGGCTTCAACGACGAAGGTACTCTCGCCATCGACCCGCTCTACCCCAATCGTGTGTATATTTGCTACGACGGCGGGCGAAAAATCGCTCAGCTCGACCTCGAAAAGCGCGAGGTTTCCCTCTTGATGTCGGCCAACAAATTTCAGCAGGAGCGTCTGCGCAACGTCGCCTTCTCGCTTGACGGCAAATACATGTTCGTCTCGACCGACCGCGCCGACCAGGATACTCACTCGCCCTCTGTCTGGATTGTAACGCGCAACTCCGACGGCACATTCAACGACCGCTCCTTGTGCCAGACGCTCGTGTCGTACAAGCAGTGCAATACCGTCGCCGTGCACCCTGTCAATGGCGAGATTTATTTCAACAGCTTTTCCAATGGTGAACTCTTCCGAATGGAACTCGACGACTACCTCGCCACTCTGAAGCCCGACCCCGAAACAGGCGACATGCTGGAGTGGACCGGTTATCTAGAAGACGGCGCATTCCGCGAGCTCTTTAAGATTCAGGACCCATCGTACGAATTCCAGATGGTAATCCATCCTTCGGGCGATTACGCTTACATCACCGTCATCAACCGCAACTATATCCTGCGCACCGACTACAACTGGAGCAAGAAGGAATTTACCACGCCTTATGCTATCGCCGGTAGCAATGGCCAAGCCGGCTGGGTCGACGCTGTCGGCACGAACGCTCGTGTGAGCCGTCCCTACCAAGGCGTTTTCGTTAAGAATCCTCAGTACGAAGCCGAAGGTCGTGCCGATGTCTACGACTACTACTTCGCCGACTGCACCAACTTCTGCATCCGCTCTCTCACTCCCGAAGGCATCATGCGCACATACGCCGGCCATGCTCCCGCTACCGATGGCAACATCTGGGGCACTGAGGACGGAGCCCTCCGCACGGCTGCCCGTTTCCGCGACGTTACCGGTCTCACTTACGATGTAAATAGAGAAATGTTCTACGTCCTCGACCACAACAACCGCCGCATACGCACCATCGGTAAAGAAACCGAAGAATCGGCTATAGAGACTCCTTCGAACAATACTCCCGAAGAGGGCAGCGAGGAATAAGCGATTAACACAATCTTAAAATTGATTTCAAATGAAACAAAGAATATTAATGTTGCTCGCATTCCTTCTGTGCCTCACCGGTGCGGCGTTTGCCCGTACTATTACAGGTACTGTTGTGGATGCTAATGCTGACAATGAACCCCTGATTGGTGCCACCGTCATGGTCAAAGGCACCCGCGTCGCTGTGGTTACCGATATCGACGGTAATTTCTCTATCGACATACCTAAAGGTGGTAAAATCCTTCTGGTGAGCTATGTCGGTATGAAACAGCAAGAATTTCAAATCAGCCAGATTAAAGAGGACGAACTTCAAGTGGCCCTCGTATCGGACAATCAACTCGAAGAAGTTGTCGTTACCGGTATGGGCGCTCGTAAGAAAATCACCCTCACCGGCGCCGTGACCAATGTCGACGTCACTGACCTGACTCGCTCGAGCACGGCCAACCTCTCTAATGCCCTGGCCGGTAACGTCCCCGGTATCATCGCAATGCAGACTTCGGGTCAGCCCGGCAAGCGCGGCACATCTGAATTCTGGATTCGCGGTATCTCCACCTTCGGTGCCGGCGACAAGGCCTATATTCTTGTCGACGGTTTCGAACGCGAAAATATCGACGATATCAACATCGAAGATATCCAGAGCTTTACCGTCCTGAAGGACGCTTCGGCCACTGCTATCTACGGTTCGAAGGGCGCCAACGGCGTTGTGCTCATTACCACTAAGCGTGGCGCTGAAGGCCGTGTCAAGATTAACGCCAAGGTCGAGACTTCGTACAACACGCGCACGAAAACACCTGAATTCGTCGACGGTGTCACCTATGCCAAGCTCCTGAACGAAGCCAACATCACCCGCAGCCGCGGCACTTACTTCACTCCTACCGAAATCGAACTCTTCGGCAACGGACTCGACCCCGACCTGTATCCCAACGTCGATTGGAAGGATCTTATCCTTAAGGACGGCGCTATGAGCTATCGCGCCAACCTGAATATCAGCGGTGGCGGTCGTGCTGCTCGCTACTATGCCTCGGTGTCGTACGTTGAAGACGAAGGTATGTACAAGACCGACTCCAACCTCCGCGACCGCTACAACACCAATGCCAACTATCACCGCTTCAACTATCGCGTAAACCTCGATATTGACCTCACTCCCACTACTTTGCTGCGTATCGGCACTTCGGGCGACCTTCACCTCGAAAACGCTCCCGGCACTATCGACCCGACCAATCCCGCCGCTTCTGACAACAACGTATGGAATGCCCTCTTCGGCTACAACGCCATCCTGACCCCGACCATGTATAGCAACGGCTACTCGCCGATGGTCAACATGGGCCGCGACGACTACCGCCTCAACCCGTGGGTTATGTCTACCCAGACCGGCTATAGCCAAACCTGGAACAACAACTTGCAGAACAATGTGTCGATCGAACAAGACCTTAAGTTCATCACCGAAGGCCTTAAGTTCAGCGGCCGCCTCGGCTACGACACATATAATAATAACGCAATCTACCACGTGCAGCGCCCCGACCTTTGGTATGCCAATGGCCGCGACAAAGCTACCGGCGAAGTTATCTACGATAAGATTAAGGATAAAATCGACATGTATCAGTATCCCGTTTCGTCGGGTTCTCGCCGTACGTTCGTCGACCTGCTCCTCTCGTGGAACCGCGACTTTAAGTATGGCAACAACGTCGGCGCAACGGTCAAGTTTACCTACGACTCCGACATGACCACCAACGTCACTTCCGACGTCAAGACCGGTATCGCCCGTAAGAACATGGCCCTCGCCGGACAGGTGACCTACAACTACCGCTCGCGCTACTTCGCCGACTTCAACTTCGGCTACAACGGCTCGGAAAACTTCGCCGACAACCATCGCTTCGGCTTCTTCCCCGCTTTCTCGCTCGGCTGGAACGTTGCCGGCGAGCCTTGGCTCAAGAAAGCTTCTTCGTGGCTCAATATGTTCAAAATCCGCTACTCGTGGGGTAAGGTGGGTAACGACAAGATGGGCGACGTTCGCTTCCCCTACATCTATTCTATCGACTCCACCGGCGACAATGTCTACAACTTCGGTAACCTTAACTCAAGCCGCCCCGAATATCAGCAAGGCTGGCACTACTCTTCGCTCGCTTCGAAGAACGTGACATGGGAAGTCGCTGAAAAGCAGGATATCGGTTTCGACCTCTACATCTTCAATAACAAGTTCTCGCTCACGATGGACTACTTCCACGAAAAGCGTACCGGCATCTACATGCTTCGCAACTTCCTGCCCGGCACTCTCGGTCTGGAATCTGCACCGTGGGCCAACGTCGGCGCTGTCAAGTCGGAAGGTTTCGATGGCAACTTTGCCTTCAACGACCGCTTCGGCGAAGTGAATGTTACACTCCGTGGCAATATTACCTACGCCAAGAACACCATCCTCGACCACGACGTGCAGAACTACACCTATCCCTACCAGTACATCACCGGCTACCGCATCAATCAGCAGCGTGGCCTCATCGCTGAAGGCCTCTTCGCCGACTACGACGACATCCGCAACCATCCCAAGCAGATGTACGGCGACGTACAGCCCGGCGACATCAAGTACAAGGACGTCAACGGCGACGGCATCGTCGACGACAACGACATCGTGGCCATCGGCTCTACATCGACCCCGAGCCTTATCTACGGCTTCGGCGCTTCGGTGCAGTGGCGCAACTTCGACGTCAACGTTCACTTCCAGGGTAGTGGTAAGTCGACCGTCATGCTCGAAGGCAAGACCGTCTGGGCTTTCAGCCAGGACCGCTACGGCCAAATCTTGAGCGACCTCGTTGACGACCGTTATGTCGATGCCGAGACTGCCGCTCAGATCGGTATCCCGGCCAACGAGGACCCCAACGCTTCGTATCCGCGTCTCGTCTACCTCCAGGGCTACACCAGCCACAACAACTATCGCGCTTCGAGCTACTGGATGCGCGACTGCAGCTACCTCCGTCTGAAAAACTTCGAAATCGGCTACAACCTGCCCGAAGCTGCCCTCCAGGCTATGCACCTCGAGACTTTCCGCATCTTCCTCCAGGGTTCGAACCTGATGACATTCTCAAACTTCAAACTTTGGGACCCCGAAATGGGTAGCTCTAATGGCGAAGCCTATCCTCTGCCCAAGACTATTACCTTAGGCCTACAAGTTAACTTCTAAAATTACGATCTCATGAATAAATATTGTAAATATTGGCTCCTGGCGGCTGTCGCTTCGGTCGGCACTTTGTCCTCTTGCAGCGACAACCCCCTCGATGCCGACAAGTATCTTGAGGACCGTCGCACTCTCGAGACTATCTTCACTGATATCAACCAGACTAACGGTTGGCTGGCGCAGGCGTTCTCCTTCTTAAAAGGCGACTTGGCCGACTGCCACACCAAGGGTGGCGCTTTCTTCCACTGCTTTGCCGATGATATGTACTATGGCGACCGCGATTCTAATCTCGGCGACGGCGTCCCCTACATGGAATCGTATAATGCTATTAAGCAGGGCGATTACGACGAAAACTTCGGCGAGGCCGCTTGGCTCAACGCTTATAAAGGCATTTACCAGGCTTCGGTATTCATCGACAATGTCGATATGAACACCAAGCTCACCCCCACCGAGCGTCTCGACCTCAAAGGTCAGGCCCGCTTCGTCCGTGCCTACTACTACTGGCTATTGCTCCGTCGCTATGGTCCCGTGCCTATCATGCCCGAACATGGCGCCGACTACACTCTGTCGTATTCTGCTCTCTCATATCCTCGTAATTCTTACGAAGAAGTAGCCGAATACATCGCTACCGAGATGGTTCAGGCTGCCGGCGAACTCCAGTCGTGGAGCCGCTTCCAGGGCAACACCGACGTCACTTCGATTATCCGTCCGACTCGTGGCGCCGCTCTCGCTACTCGTGCTCTCGCTTACATCTACGCTGCCAGCCCTCTTGCCAACGGCCAGCTTCAGAATGGCTATCACCCCCAGGGTGTGACCGACGGTTTCGCTCACAAGCTCGTCAACAAGGACGGCAAGCAACTGCTCTCGCTGACCTACGACGAAGCTAAATGGGCTCGCGCAGCTGCTGCTTGCCGCGACGTCATCGAGTGCCCCGCCAACTACGAACTCTACCACGCCGGCGTCAATACCGTCGATAACAAGACCACCGGCTACCCCAAGACGATTACTCCGCCCGACGATGGCGACTTCTCCACGAAGGCGTGGCCCGAAGGCTGGGCCGACATCGACCCGTACCTGTCGTATCGCGACCTCTTCACCGGTGTCGTTGGTCTCGACAACCCCGAAATCATTTTCTCGCGCGGCTACAACGCTGCCGGCTCTTGGCACGACAACATCGACGGCTTCGTTTCGCACCAGTTGCCGACGTCGCTCTTCGGCTTCAATAGCCACGGCCTCACTCAGAAGATGGTCGATGCTTACTACATGAACGATGGCTCCGACGTCCCCGGCAAGGATAGCGAAATCAACGGTGGCGACGGCTCCGAACGTGTCACCGGCTGGACTACAAGCCGCGGCTCTACGGCATACACCAACTACCCGCCGCTCGGCCCCGGTGTCTCGATGCAATACGCCAGCCGCGAACCGCGTTTCTACGCTTGCGTCGCATTCAACGGCTCGTACTGGTGGGACGCTTGCCCCACGCGCACAGGCAATCGTTATGGTCAGGTCTTCTACTGGCGCGGAAGCAACAATGGCTACAACAATGGCTCTTACTACCTCCGCACCGGCATCGGCTGCAAGAAGTGGGTCAATCCGCAGGACTATCGCGAAGTCCGCGACGGTACCGACTACGACAACTTCACCCACAAGTGGGAGCCCGCTATTCGCTACGCCGACATTCTGCTCCTCTACGCCGAAGCACTTAACGAACTCTCGGGCTCGTATTCCGTCGCTTCTTGGGATGGCTCTACCACTTACAACATCTCGCGCGACGTCAACGAAATCAAGCGCGGTATCCGCCCCGTGCGTTGCCGTGCCGGTCTTCCCGACTACACTACTGCCGAATATGGCGACCCGATGGTGCTCCGCGACAAAATCAAGCGCGAACGCATGATTGAGCTCCTCGGCGAAGGCAAGCGCTACTACGACCTCCGTCGTTGGATGGACGCTCCCATCGAAGAATCCAAGACCGTCTACGGATGCAATGTGATGATGACTTCTAAGCAGCAGAACGAATTCCAGAAGGTCGTGCCTATCTACAATCTCCCCACTGTCTTCACCGAAAAAATGTACTTCTGGCCCATCTCGTTCTCTGAACTCAAGCGCAACGACCAGCTCGTACAGAACCCCGGTTGGCAACTCCAAGATTAATATTTAATTATTGATTACTATGACTTTCTCTAAATTATATAAAGCAGTCTTAATCGGAACCGTAGGCGCGCTCACGCTCTCCACTGCCGCTTGCAACGACGACTGGGAAGACGAACAGTACTCGCAGTACGTGGGCTTTAAAGCTCCCCTCAACACTGAGGGCTCCAGCGTCGGCGTTACTACCATCTATGTTCCGTACACGCGTGTCAACGACGAAGGCCAGCCTGTCTATGGCGAACAGGGCCTCTCGAGCTACAACCTCCCGCTCATCGTCAGCGGTTCGACCGACAATGCTCGCGACATCACCGCTCACGTCGCTCACTCTGATACGCTCGATTTTCTCAACTTCGAACGTTTCGGCAACCGTAGCGAGATTTGGTACAACGATATGTCGGCTTACGCTTCTTATCCCGAATCGATCGTTATTCCCAAGGGCCAAAACATCGGTTTGCTCCCCGTCTCCCTCGATTTCCGTGGCATCGACCTCAACGATCGCTATGTACTCCCGATCACCATCGTCGAAAAACCCGAAGACGGTTGCTTCCGCAATCCTCGCAAGAACTATGCTACAGCCATGCTGCGCATCTTGCCTTACACCGACTACTCGGGCGTTTTCCAGGCCGGTAACATCAAGTTCTACCTGATGTCCGGTGGCGTGGCTGATGAAGAACCCGGCGCTTTGACCACTGTTCAGACTTACGTTGTCGACGAAAACACTGTTTTCTTCTATGCCGGCACTTTCAACGAGAACAGTCTTCTGCGTGCTAACTTCAAAGTCTTTGCCAAGTTCCATCCCCTTAACGAATCCGGCACACTCGGCACTGTCGAGCTCTATGCCGAAAATGAGAAAATGGAATTCGTGCAGAATGGTGTCGCTACTTACAACATCATTGAGCAGGAAGACGAAGTGCAGTCCTACATCTTACGTCGTACTCTCATCATCAGCGAGATCGACTACACCTTCAACGACTATATGACGGCCGCCGGGTCGGAGATTACTTACAATGTCAAAGGTAATATGACTATGGAACGTAAGCTCAACACCCAGATGCCCGAAGAATATCAGATTATTTTTGAATAACTCTCGGTCCCGGGGGCTCGCTGTCCGATATGCGAGCCCCGGGGATATCTTTTTGTAAATATGCGTAAATTTTTACTCCTTGTCGCTCTATTCATTGGCGGGCTTGCCGCATTCGCCGCGTCAGATATCAATGCCGACCAACAGAAAGCGTTGACCAACATTCAGCGTTCGATGGATATCTTGGATGCCGTGTGGTCTACTTCTATCAAAGGTGGCAAAGCCAATCTTTATATGGCCGATACTTACGACACGTCGAATCATACAGCCTCCGGTCCCTCCGACGTCTGGCCTTATACCGCTGCTATCGAAGCTCACTGCTCGCTCCTCGAAGCCCTTGCACTCGTCAAGGACCTCGCCCCCGAGCTTTATGCCGCCAACTACGATAAGTATCTTGGACAGCTCGAAGTGCTTATCGACAACCTCGAGTTCTATCGTGGCACATACTCTCGTCCGTCTTATGCTACAAGCTCGCAGCAGTGGAGCCCCTTTGCCGTGCCTCGTGCCTCGCAGCGCGGCGCTGCCGATGTGTCGGGCATCCTAAACGTCTACGACGACCAGATGTGGCTCGCTCGCGAGTTGGTTCGTGCCTATCGCCTTACGAACAAGTCCGAGTATCTCGACGAAGCCACTTACCTTGTCGACTATTCGCTCGATGGCTGGGATTGCTGGCGCGGCGACGATGGCAACGAGTATGGTGGCATCACCTGGGGCCCCGGTTACAACTCGAAGCACGCTTGCAGCAATGCTCCTATCATTCAGCCCCTCGTCTGGCTCTACGACATATACAAGGACTCGGTCGCTACGGTCGAATATTACTATCGCGACGAGAACAACGCCGTCAAGAGCGTCACACGTACCCGCGCCGAGCACTACCTCGACTTCGCCGCTAAAATTTACGACTGGCAGAAGCGCAATCTGCTCCATTCGTCGGGCGTCTACTGGGATATGATGGGCGCCGACAACACTATCCAAATCAAGCGCGGCTATCGACAGCATGTCGATTGCGGAGCTCCTACCGGCAGCTTTATCAGCTACAATACCGGCACCATGATTGCCGGCGCTGTCGAGCTCTTCAAAGCCACCGGCGACGACTCTTACAAGTCCGACATCGATGCTACTGCTAAAGCCGCCCTGAGCAAATTTGCCAAGTATGTACGAAAAGTCGGCGGATACGATTTCTACACCGATGAGCGTGCTACCGGCGGGTTTAACACCTGGTTCAACGACGTACTCATTCGCGCCTATGTCGATGCTTATCCTCACTGCGACAATACTGCGCCTCAGAGTGCTATCAATGGTATGCAGGCCACACTCGACTATGCGTTCGTTAACCACAATCGCTCAAATCTGTTGCCTATTCACCTTGTCGACGGATGGGGCGACGAGACAGTCACTAAAGGTTTCCATCAGTGCGCTTTCGCCTCCGAATACGCTATTATAGCCGTGTGGCTCCTCACCAAGGACAACAAGGGCGCTGCCGTCGCTCCTGTGATAGCCGACAGCTCTTCCAATCCAAGCGTCTACACCCTCACGGGTGTGCGCTTGGGCTTTCTCGACGAGGTAAAATCGACTTTGGCGTCGGGCCTTTATATTGTAGGTAATCACAAAGTCTACATTTCGCATTAAAACTATGAATCTGAAAAAGCTCTTTCTTCCGATTGTCTCTTTCTGCCTCGCCTTGGCCGCTTACGGGGAGTCCATTGTATGGATGGACGCTATCCCCGACGATGTCTGTGTGCGAGCCATGTCGATTCCCGGTACTCACGATGCGGCTACCGGCAATGGATTTTCTTCCCTTTCGGCGGTCGGAGCTGCCTTTGCCGGCGAGACTCAGACGTTGACCATCTCCGAGCAGTGGGATGCCGGTGTCAGAGCTTTCGATTTGCGTCCAACTTACAAGTCCAACGTCGACGGAAAGCTAAAGATTTATCATGGCGTTCTTGAGACCAAAATCACTCTGAAAGACGCTCTGCAGACGATCAAGGATAAGCTGATTGCTTGTCCTAAGGAGTTTGCTGTCATCCTCATTAGGCACGAAAGCGATTCCGACGATAATAGCGCTGAATGGCCCGGGGCTATGTCTGCCCTCTTGGCCGAGTTCGACGACTACATCGTGCCTTTCTCGCCGGCGCTTACTCTTGGCGCCGCTCGCGGCAAGATGCTGATTCTTACACGCGACGCCTTTACATCCGAGGCGGCCGGTGTAATTGCCGATTGGTCGCACAGCGAAGCTTTCGACGACCAGAAAAACGCTACCATTGCGCTCGGACGTAGCAAGGCAAGGCTTTATGTACAAGATTTCTACGAGTGCCAGACTGCTGAACGCAAGACTGCCGCTATCAGCAACCTCCTCGACTATTCGGTCAATAATACCGACGACGACATCTGGGTTATAAATCACGCTTCCGGCTACACCGGCTCGACAGGCACCAACAGCAACATTCGCAAGAATGCTGCCGCTGCCAATAAATTTATTGTCGACTATTTGGCGCAGTCCGAAGTCGAGGGCCGCACGGGCATCGTTATGATGGATTTTGCCGGAGAAGATCGCACATCATCAACCAATGTCTATGGCGACGATTTGCTCGCAACGATTATCAACAACAACGCTTATTTGAAGACACCCGTCGACCCCGACACCTCAGGCGTGGACGATGTCGCTATCGACTGCGCATCCGACTGCCGCATCTACAACCTGTTCGGCGTGCTCGTCGGCGAAGGTCGCGAGGCTTTATCAGCCTTACCCGCAGGGATATATATAATGAATGGTAAAAAAATACTGGTTCGATAATTGTTCGAACTATTTTAAATTATTGTGAATATATATAAGTTGTTTAAAGTATTAGGTAGTAAGAAGGTAAATAGTTTTGGTAATAAAGTTTTTCACGTTAGGATTGTTAGTAGTTTCCTTTAGGTCTGTTTGCAATTCGTACAATTATTAATACGTTTCTAAGGTAGGAAAAGATTGTTTTTAGTTTTATATTTGAATTAAACCCATAAATACATACACCATGAGCAAAAACTTATCCGTGGCATTATTGATTGGCATCGCGCTCGCTGCGTGCCAAGCTCCGAAGGAGTCCTATACGAAGTCGGGCCTTGACCCTGAAAAATTCAAAACAGAGGTCGACGGCAAGCCGGTCGCTTTATACACCCTTGTCAACGACAACGGCGTAGAAGCTTGCATCACCAACTATGGCGGCCGCTTGGTGTCGCTTATGGTCCCCGATAAGGACGGCGAGCTCCGCGACGTAGTCCTCGGCCACGACTCTATCGCTGACTACATCAACATCGACGGCAACTTCGGCGCTCTGATTGGCCGCTATGGCAATCGTATCAATCAAGGCCGTTTCGCTATCGATGGCGTCGAATATCAGCTGCCTCAGAACAACTATGGCCACTGCCTGCATGGCGGCCCGAAAGGCTTCCACCATGCCGTCTGGACTGCCAACCAGACTTGCGACTCGGCTCTGACGCTGACCTTGGCGTCGCCCGACGGCGAGTGGGGCTTCCCCGGCAATGTCAACGTCGAAGTCGTCTACACCCTCACTTCGGACAATGCTATCAACATCGCTTATTCGGCTACTACCGACAAGCCCACCATCCTGAACCTCACTAATCACTCATATTTCAATCTCAGCGGCAACCCGGCCAATGATATCCTCGACGAAATTCTCTGGTTCGATGCCGACGGTTACACTCCTATCGACTCTACTTTCATGACCTCGGGCGAAATTCAGCCCGTCGAAGGTACGCCCTTCGATTTCTCAACCCCCAAGGCTATCGGTAAGGATATCGAGGCCGACGATGTGCAGCTTCACAATGGTCTTGGCTACGACCACAACATGGTGCTCTGCAAGTCGCGCAATGTTGAGTCGCCGGCGGCAGTCCTCCGCGACCCCACATCCGGCATCAAGATGGAAGTTTTCACCTGCGAGCCCGGTATTCAATTCTATGTGGGCAATTTCCTCGACGGCACCGTCAAGGGCAAGAAGGGCGTCGCTTATCCGCGCCGCTCCGCTATCTGCCTCGAAACTCAGCACTTCCCCGATAGCCCCAATAAGCCGCATTGGGATTCGGTCGTAGTGCGTCCCGGTCAGACTTATCACAGCTACTGCACATATCGCTTCTCTTGTGAATAAACGAATAGTCTTTCTCGATTTTATCAGAGTTTTCGCTTGCTTGCTTGTGATGTTTGTGCATGCAAGCGAAAACTTCTATCCTGCTCCCGGTGCTACCGACATGGCCGGCCCGCAGTCGTTCTTGTCGTGCGAGGCCGATCGCCTCTGGGTCTCGATCTACGATGGCTTCTCGCGCATGTCGGTGCCGCTGTTCATCATTGTATCGGCCTTCCTGCTCGCACCCATGAAGCCCGGACAGTCGATGTTCGACTTTTATAAGCGGCGCTTCGCCCGAATTCTGCCCCCGGTTGTGTTTTTTATGGTCGTCTACTCGACCCTGCCTATGCTCTGGGGGCAAATCGACTCGGCCACCTCGGTCCGCGACCTCCTGCGCATACCGCTCAATTTCCCCACCTTGGCCGGGCATTTGTGGTTCATGTACCCACTCATTAGCCTCTACCTATTTATTCCCATAATTTCGCCCTGGCTCGAACGTGCTTCGGCTCGCGAGGAGCGCCTGTTCGTTATCTTGTTTTTGATTTCGACTTGTATGCCCTTCATTCAGCGCTTTGCCGGCGAGATTTGGGGACAGTGTTTCTGGAACGAGTACCACATGCTTTGGTACTTCTCGGGCTACTTGGGCTACCTGGTTTTGGCTCATTACATTCGTGAGCATCTCACATGGAGCCGCCCGAAGCGTCTTCGTGTCGGCTTCGCCATGATGCTTGTCGGTGCCGTCGCCACTATCCTGTCGTTCTACGTTCAGGCCGTCCCGGGTGTGTTGCACGCCACGCCAGTTATCGAGATTGGTTGGTGCTTCTGCACAATCAATTGTGTGATACTCACTGCCGGCACGTTCTTGATGTTCACGTGCATCAACTGCCCGAAGCCGCCGCGCATCATTAGCGAACTCTCCGAACTCAGCTTCGGCATTTTCTTGATGCACATCCTCTGGCTCGGTTTTTGGGTCGATGTCTTTAAGGACCACCTCGGCCTCGCATCGGTCGTGGCCATTCCGGCTATCGCGCTTGCCACATTTGTCGCCTCGGCCATTTGCACCAAGCTGATTTCGCTCATCCCTTACTGTGGTTGGATGGTTGGCGTTGGTAAATTTTTGTCGCGCTGAGCGCCTGTATTTCAATGAACTAACTTATCTTTTTATAAATAGTGTTATGAAAACTGTCTTTAGCATGTGCAAAGCCGTTGCTTTATTAGCAGCCCTTTGCCCGCTTGCCGCTTCGGCGCAAGTCGTAATCAACAGCGCGTTCACGGCCGACAAACCGATTCTGCCGTCGTCGCAGTACACTCCCGGAGAGCCTTACTCCGCATCTGTGTGGGTCTTTAACGAAGATCGTCGCTACGACGAAGCCTACAAAAATCACGTTTTTGCTACGCCCCTCGTCGATGGCGAAGGCCGCGAATGGTTCGCTCCCGATTATGAGTTGACTAATGGCGGAGGTGCCGACTGGGAGACTGCCACCGCTCCTTTCAGCTCCGACGAGTTCTATAAGGACCAACGCTCGTTCCGTTGGGCTCTCGTTGACATTATGGCTGAAATCTACATCCGCCGCACTTTCACACTCAACTCTATCACCGCCGGCGATGTTTACCTCTCTTGCGGTCACGACGACGCTCCTTCCGAATGGTACATCAATGGTACACTCGTGCATACTGCCGACGACGGTTGGAACAACGACGAAGTCTATCTCCTCACCGACGAGCAAAAAGCGCTCATCAAGACCGACGGCTCTGAAAACGTTCTGGCCGTACACGTGCACCAGAACTGGGGCGGCGCCTTCGCCGACTGCGGCCTCTACGAAGCTAATATGACCATGCGTCGCACATTCCTCGGCACCGTAGCCGATGGCGCTTGGCCCTGTGTTTACTATATGCTGAACAACAACGACGACATCGCTATTGCCGAAGAAGCCGCCTGGTATGCCCTCGACGAGGACGAAGCCGACTGGATTTCGGGTGTCGGTCCTTTCAGCAACGACGACAATATGTTTTACACCACCGAGTGGCCCAGCCAGGAAAAGCCTATCCTCATCCGTCGTCATTTCGAGCTTTCGGCTTCCGACCTCGCAAGTATCATCAGCGATATGTCGGTGCGTCTGACTTGCAGCTACGACGAGAATCCTAAAGTGTGGCTCAATGGCACGCTGATATGGAGCGCCGAAGGCTGGAACGATAATAATTATGCCGACTACATACTCTCTGACGAACACAAGGCGCTATTCCGCGAAGGCGACAACGTGCTCTGCGTTTCGCTCGCTCAGGGTGGTGGCGGCGGTCACATCGACTACGGCCTGATTGGCGAAATGCCATATAACCCTGTGTCGGGGGTCGCTTCGATTGTCGCTCCGCGTCCCGCTGACAACAAGGTCTACAACCTTTTCGGTCAGTATTTAGGTGAATCTACCGAAAATCTTCCCAACGGCATCTATATCGTCGGTGGTAAGAAGGTTGTTGTCTGTAATCGATAATCCCAGCTAAGATTATGTCTAAAAAAATGTTATTGGCGGTCGCTGCTTTCTTATTGGGCGCGGCTGTATCTGTGGCGCAGACCTCGGCAACTGTTGTCGACCGACCCGCGGCCGGAGTTAACAATAATTACACTAACTTCCGTGCTCCGCTGCAGCAAGCTCCGCTGCTGAAGCTCCCGGTTGGCGCTGTACAGCCCAAAGGTTGGCTCCGAAAATACCTCGAACTGCAGAAGGAGGGCCTCAACGGCAAGCTCGGCACTATCAGCGCTTGGCTCGACAAGAATAATAATCAGTGGCTCAGCGATGCCGGCGACCACGGCTGGGAAGAAGTGCCTTACTGGCTGCGTGGCTACGCAAGCCTGGCATATATCCTCGACGACGAAGCTATGAAGCAAGAAGCTCAACTGTGGTTCGATGCCGTCTTCGCCAACCTCAAGGACGATGGCTTTCTCGGCCCGCGCAACTACGAAGGCTCTAATCCCGAATTGTGGGCTCAGATGGTCATGATTTGGGCTCTGCAGACCTACTACGAAAGCACCGGCGACGAGCGCGTTCTCTCCGCTCTGACCGACTATTTCAAGTGGGAAATGACTGTGCCCGACTCGCAATTCCTCAAAGGTCTTTGGCAGGAAAAGCGCGGCGGCGACAACATGTGGAGCGTCCTCTGGCTCTACAACCGCACCGGCGACGAAGCGCTCCTTCCGCTTATCGATAAGCTTCATCGCAACACCTCCGATTGGGCCAACCCCACAAATCTGCCCAACCTACATGGCGTCAACGTAGCGCAAGGCTTTCGCGAACCCGCCACGTACTATATGTACACCGGCGATAGCGATATGCTTAAGGCTACTTACAATTGCTTCAACCTCATGCGCGAAAAATTCGGCCAAGTGCCCGGCGGCATGTATGGCGCCGACGAAAACGCTCGCGCCGGCTTCTTCGACCCGCGCCAGGGGGCCGAGACCTGCGCCATCGTCGAGCAAATGGCCAGCGACGAAATCCTCATGGGCATCACCGGCGACCCGTTTTGGGCCGACCATTGCGAATATGTCGCTATCAACTCCTTCACCGCGGCTATGATGCCCGACATGAAGTCGCTTCGCTATATCACTTCGCCCAACATGGCCATCAGTGATGAAAAGTTGCATGGACCCAGCATCGATAACAATCTTCGCGGTATGCTCTCCATGAGCCCGTTTAGTAGCCGTTGCTGCCAGCACAACCACGGCATGGGTTGGCCTTACTATGCCGAGCACCTCGTCATGGCTACTGCCGACAACGGCCTCGCCACCATGCTGTATGCCGCCAACGTCACTACCGCTCGCGTCGCCGACGGTCGCGAAGTATCTATCACACAAACGACCAACTATCCCTTCGACGAGGTCGTCTCGCTCGTCATCGGCACCGAAAGCAATGTCTCGTTCCCTCTCTACCTTCGCATCCCTCAGTGGGCTGCCGATTGCTCCGTCAAAGTCAATGGCGAAGCCCAGGCCGTCGCTAATGCCGAGGGCAAGTACATCTGCCTGCAGCGTCAATGGGCCGATGGCGATGTCGTCGAGCTTACCCTGCCTATGACTGTGAATTCACACGTCTGGCAGCTCAACAAAGCAAGCGTTAGCGTCGATTACGGTCCTTTCACCCTTTCGCTCAAAATCGACGAGGTTGTCGAGCAGCACGATAGCCGCGACAAGGACTTCGTGCAGGACGACTCTCACTGGCAGGCCGGTGTCGACGCTTCGCTCTGGCCTTGCTACGTGCTCAAACCCGGCTCCGATTGGAACTACGCTCTTGTCGTTGACCAAGACAACCTCCCCGTCAAATTCAACGTCACAAAGAAAGCTTGGCCTGCCGACGATATGCCGTTCACTCTCGAAAACGTTCCCTTCGAATTCTCTGCTGTTGGCTTGCAGATTCCTTCGTGGGGTTACGATAAGACCGGTATGACCGATCAGCTGCCAATCAAATTCGTGCCCCGCAGCTCGGTGGAGACCCCGCTGACTCTCATCCCTATGGGCGCTGCTCGCCTTCGCATCTCGGCATTCCCGCGCCAGCGCACCTCGACCACGCTCCCTGATTAATCCGTCTTAATAATTCCTGATCAAGGAGGCAGCGCCGTATACTTTCAGCGCTGCCTCTTTCGTCTTTACTGCAGATAAGTTTCACTTTCCGGTTATCGATGTGGGTAGCGAGGGCATTGCGCCTGAGCAAGTCGTCTTGCGCGGTGACATGCTCCTGCGCGAATCAACAGACTGACGCAGTATTTCGCTTTTGAGTAGCGAAATTTTTCGCGAAATACGTCAGTTTGCTCAATTTTAAATATTTTTATCCGGCTTCTGATTGCGCTTGTTTACAGGTCTTTGAGTAAATTTGCTATAAACAAGATACACGCAGCTTGAAGATATAAACAATGAGCTACGTCTCTACCGCGGGCATCCCTACGGCAATGAACATCAACGGTTAAATGACAAGCGCTCCGGTTGGTTCGCCCGATGATTTATGTCTCATTGTGAGGCGGTCGATTTGACCGTCATTATCCCGAACTCGCGTTATAAGTATTGCCTATTTCAATCGTGTAGATATTTTATCTCTCCTACTATCATTTTTGTATATTCTTCAGCTCCAAGGCTATTAAGATGTGATGAGTCTATAAAAAACTGTTTGTTATTAACGAAGTTTGAGTCTGTTTGATGGTAAAGGAATGGGACATTGTACTGATGACAGAGCTCTGATATGGCATGGTAATAAGGAGAACGTAATTTCTGTCCATAAGATGGGCTTATCATGAATATGAGTTTAGTCCCGTTCTTTTTACAATCGTTTATAAACTTTATTAGATATATTTTCTTAAATGGGTCAATAGGCTTTTGTACCGTATCTATGGGATTTGCCTTTTTAGGTTCATAAGACATTGTACCATGAAGAGGCTTGTAACCGGAGATGTCTTGTTGTATTGGGTGAATGGCATCGCTTATTATCTGTAGACTCTTCCCGTTAAACCGATATGACTGACATAACATTTTGTATTTCTCGTCTGGATTGATTGCGCAAACCATACTATTTACAATTGGCCGACCATAAAAAAGTCTTAAACATTCCAAATATTTGGTATGGTTATCAACGGCAACATCAAACACACTCAAATCATAAATAATCAGTTTGGGTTGATAACGTTTTGATAACATTGCGTAATAAGGATACATCAGCAAGATGCCATTTCCATCACGTCCAGCGTTATAACAGCTCATTCCCAAGCTATCGGTAATTATTCGAGGGTTATAATGGTGGTCGCAACGCGAACTGCCAAACAATAAAATGTCAGCAGTCGTTCGATCAACGATTTCATTGTTTTTGCCGGTCTCACCACCTTTTGTTTTGGCTATAAGAGTTGAAAGCCCTTGCCCGATGGCTATGTCAATAACAATAAAAATAATAGCGAATATTGATAATTTTATAAAGAGTTTCTTCATAATCTAAAAACTTGCATAAATAAATGAACTGGAATCGAGTACGCCAAAAAGAAGAATTGAAAAGAGTACGACTAAGTATGATGTCCATCGAACAATAGTATTTCTATTGTGGAATAAACTGAAAGTCGAGAACTCTTCTATCCAATCTTTTGCCAAGACAGTTACTACAGCGGCTATGCAAAGAACCGTATTTGAATTGGTGCCTGTGTAAATTGTAGAGGAAATATCCGTAAAGATTTTGGCTATAACATTCATTGCATCACCAATTGTTGGCATTCTAAAGAATATCCATGCAAATGTGACAAGAACGAAAGTTGTTAATATCCTTATAATGCGTGTAAATCCTTTAGAATCATGTTTTTGTATACCTAAAGCCTTTTCGATAATTTGAAACATTCCATGCAGAATGCCCCATAAAATAAAAGACCAATTGGCTCCATGCCAAATGCCACTTACAAGGAAAGTAATAAAGATATTGAAGTAATTACGTGCTTTGGAACATCTATTTCCGCCCATAGGTATATAGACGTAATCTTTAAGCCATGTGGAAAGAGATATATGCCATCGTTTCCAGAAGTCAGTGACACTGACTGATAAGTAAGGTCGGCGGAAGTTGTTAATAAGGTCAAAGCCCATAATGCCACCAACTCCAATAGCCATCAATGAATAGCCTGCAAAATCTGTATAGATTTGAAAAGCGTAAAGTATACTGGCGACGAGGCAACTACTACCTGTTTGATACTCATAATTATTGAATATGGTGTCAACATAAAGTCCCAGTCTATCAGCGACTACAGCTTTTAGAAAAAAACCCCAAAGTAGCCATTTCAGACCTTGTACACATTTGTCATAATCAAAAGCACGATTAGCTTTAATTTGTGGCAATAAATCTTTTGCCTTGCTGATAGGTCCGGATGCTATCTGTGGGAAGAAACCAACAAAAAGCATGTAATCCCACCAATTGTGCTCTGCTTGAATACGCTTGTAGTAAACATCAAACAAATAACCGACGGCTTGAAATGAGAAGAAACTTATGCCTAATGGTATTGCCCAATTTAATCCTGGAAGTCCTACTGTAAAACCTAAGATTTTGAATAGTTCATTTATATTCTCTATTAGGAAGTTATAATATTTGAATATTCCTAACGGAAGAAACGTTAAAATGGCACTACATATTATGTATCGTCGTTTCCCATAGGCCTCCTTCTTTTCTATAACTCTTGCAAATATGTATGTAACAGCTGTGATAGCTAATAGATAGAGACACCAAACAGGATTACTTTTTGCATATAAAGCATAACTAATAAGTAAAAGGGTGTAATTGGAAAGTCTACTTTTTTTATTAGCCTTTAGAACAATATAATAGGTGATAATAATTAGTGGAAAGAGCCACAGAAATGAGAAAGAATTAAAAGTCATTGAAGTTAAATAGTATTACTTTTTGTGCCACGACTCCCAAGGCCTATCGAACAGCTTATATGTATTTAAGTATGAAAAACGTGGAGCCGGTTCTGCAGCTCGTTGCACGTGTAAGAACCCCTTCGCATTACCCAAAACTGTCATAAGAGCACGCCCTGAAAACCCCACGTAGATGTAAATAATACTACAAAAATGTAGTGATACAAAATCCACACTAATGATGTATATATTACTTTTCAAAGGGTGTTCACGTTGCTTTATTCTTGACAATTTGTCCGAAGTTGCGAAGTCCTTAAAACGTCAAAACCAAAGCGTACAGTTACGTCTTCATAAAATATATAGCCCTTTCACCTTTCGCACTTTTGGGCTTTCAGTAAAATGACGATGCAAAATAACGCATTTTTTCATAGATAGGCAATCTTTATCCAAGAAATTTGAATAGGTAATTATTCTTACCCTCTATTCCTGTGGTTAGGTAGTCAATCTTATTAGCGGATGTAGTGGGGCATCTCGGTGGGGATTACCATCGAGATTTCGACCAGGCCGGCTACGACGCCGTCGCGCTTCCACGCGGTCTGGTAAATCATTTTGCGCTGGCCTTGCTTTTCGATAGTGTAGCAGTTGACGCCACCTGTCGCCAATAGCTGCCGGATGATCTCCTTCGAGCGTTCGCTGTGGCAGTCGAGCATATTTTTGCCGATTAGGTCGCCGTGCGAGGCAAATGTGGCGCGAGCCTTGTCGTTCATGTAGATGATAGTGCAGTCGGTGTCGACGACTGTTATGGCGCAATTCACTTCACGTGCCCAGTCGGGTACGAGGGCTGAGAGTTCTTCAGGAGTATTCATTCGATTTGGTTTAGTGTGTGCAAATGTAGCGAGAATATTTGACAAGGCAAATGCATCGCCATTTTCTTTTGCAAAAACGGCGAAGCTGTGTCGGATGTCGGCACAGCTTCGCAGTGGGTTAGGGGATGCGGACTTTGGAGGCGGTGGAGCCTTGGCGGCGTATGTAGATGCCGGCAGAGGGCGATTCGATGCGGATGCCTTGCAGGTTGTAGTATTCGACGGGCGCGTCGGAGTCGTCGGTGATGTCGTCGACGCCGGCGTCGGGCACGTCGACGATGCCGATTAGCTGGTCGAGTTTGGCGAAGCGCTTGGTGATGTAGTCCTTGACTGCGTCGACTTCGGCCTCAAATGAGCCGAGTGCGCGCGGATTCATGTGCACGGTGGTGCTGAGGATGGGCCAGCGGGTGAAGTTGAGCGCTTGCGAGGTGGCGATTTGCTCGGCGTATGCGTCGGCCAGACTGTTGAAGTATTCGGGGGTGAAGGTGTCGGTCTTGCGGAGTGTCGACCAGATGACGCTCAGCTGTTTGCGTGCTTCGGGGTCGCGGTTGAGGATGCGGCTCACGAGTTGTGTCATGGTACCGGCCGACGAGGCTCCCGAGCGGAAGAGGAAGTCGCTCTTCGTGTTGACGTCGTAGACGCGGTAGTCGTTGTTGAAACCGAGGTCGAAGTCCCAGACCGGGCCGGTGACGAATTGGTCGGAACCGCGCTCTTTGGTCATGTAGGTGCTCCAATAGGCGTCGGGGTTGCCGGCCAGTTCTTCGACAATCAGGTAGCGCAGGAAGCTTTCGAGGTCGAGGTACTTGCGGAAGCCGTTTTCGGGGTCGGCCGAGGTGGAGGCGTAGACCGAGTTGGCCATCTTATTGAAGTGGTTCTCAATATATTTAGCTTGGGTGGTGACGATTTCGTCCTCATCGGGCGATTTGATGGTGACGGGGATGTCGCGTCCGGCGTTGAACCACGATTGCTCTTGGTAGGCATAGCCGTCGATTTCGATGAAATAGCCGCCGGTGAGTGCCGGCTCGTCGATGTCGCTCGGGCTCATTTCGGTGATGTCGACGCGGCCTGAGTTGACTTCGATTTGGTCGCAAAGCTGGTAGCAGCCCTGATATTCACCGTTGTAGACCACGTCGACGAAGGTGCAGTAGGGAGTGTAAGCCATGCCGGCTGCGCGGCTCATGTCGAAAGCCAACTTGTTGCGCATCAGTGTCTTGTCGCCGTAGTTGTTGATAAGTGTCCACTTCTTGGCCTTGGCCGGTGCGTCGGCCAGGATGCGTTGCTTCTTGTTGAATTTGATTTGGAAGGGCTTTTTGTCGAAGCCCCACGATGCGTTGCCGCGGCCTTTCATCTGGGCTTCTGAGTCGGCGAGCAGCGTCGCGCCGCCGTTGGATATTACGTAGACGGTGGAGCCGGGGTGTTTGTCGTCCTTGCTTTTGATTTCGGCCATGCCGGGGGTGTTGAAGGCAATGGTGGGCAGGTTTGAAATCTGGAAGAATTGCGAGTCGTCGCCGGCGCCGGGTGTGCCGTAGAATTCGAGCTCGGCCACGTGCATCTGAGCGCCGCCTGCACCGACCATGCGCACGTATCTAAATCCGCGCGACACGTTGACTGTCAAGTAGATCATCTCACCCGGAGCGACGCCCGATGTCGGTACCATGGCTATGGGCATGGCGTCGATGAAATCGGCCGAGTTGGCACCTTCGAAGATGGCCATGCGCGAGCAGCTCTTGCTTTCCGACGACGGGGCGAAGCCGATTTTCGTGATGACGTGGGCTTGGCCGAGGTCGAGTCCCGCCCATGGGCGCGAGTAGTTGCCCTCGCGGACGCCCTGAAAGCACGTCGTGAGGTTGCCGTCGAACAGATTTTCGGGATTTTTTCCGTCGTAGAATGTCGAACTGAGTATTGAACCTGATAGTTTTTGAGCCACAGCAGCCGTAGCCGACGATGTGCTGCACAAAAATGTTGTTGCGAGAATTAAGGCGGATAGATATTTCATATTAATCTTGAGGTTGGGTCTAAGGTATTGCACCGGCTGGCGTCGTACACGCTTTCACTATGCAAATTAAGTGAAAATTTGATAAATACGCAACATCCGAGCCGTAAATCATTTCGCGTCAGGCCGTGGGCAGCGTTTTGCAAATTAATTAGTATGCCGTTGTCCCACATTTAAGATTTTTTTTGTTCCGAAATTAAATTCTTTCAACAAATAGTTGTGTAAAATAAATAATAATTGTATCTTTGCAACGTCAAAATCTAAAAACTATACACTATGAAAAACACTAAAACAATCGAAGTATCTAACAATCAAATTATTGAGTATCTAACCGACGCGGCAGCCCACGGAGGCTACTGCTGGGACGGCGTCGATGTCGAGCCGGGTACGGCAGTGACTTGCCTGAAAACTATAGCCACCGCGACCGGCCTGTCGTACTACCGTGTAAAGAAGTGTATCGACCAACTCGTGGAGGCCGGACGCATCACACTTGTTCGCCACAAGTGCTTTGCTGTCATCACTTTCTGCCCCGAGCAGCCGGATGGCGGACAACGCGATGACCACGAGCCGCCCATGGAAGCGTCTCCCGCACCGACGCCGGCTGTGGCCGAGCAAGTTCAAATTCCCCGGGCGCAAACTTCGCCCTCGCCCTCGCCCTCGGCTCAAGTGTCGCCGATGCAGTCGGCACCGATGCCGCCGATGCTTAACCGAGCGGCGCGCCGCCGGCTTGCACGTCAGGAGGCGAAGGCGGCAGCTCGCCGAGCGCGGCATATTTGCAGATAGTTAATTCGGCATAAGTTAAAAAATTAAGAGTTAATAACAAATTATTTAAATATTTATATCAAATTTTCATTAACTTTGCCTTCGAATAAATCCTGATAATTGATATGGCCCCTTCGTTTTTAGCTCAGATTGAGAAAGGTGACAAAAACTCTTCGATAATGAAGAGCTTGATTTCGTACTTGGTGAATAACTCGGCATCGACCATTCCCGAATTGGCAAAAGAATTGGGTTTTAGCGTGCCGACGGTCACGAAAGTCGTGAATGAGCTTGCAGCAGTGGGGCTGATTGCCGAGTACGGCCAGGTCGAAGGTCATAGTGGTCGCCGCCCGGTGCTCTACGGATTCAATCGTCAGTCGGGTTATTTTCTGGGCCTTGACGTGAAGCGCGAGTATATAAATGTGGCGATTGTCGATTTCATGGGCGAAATTGTCGATTTCGAAATGGGTCATCCGCTGACGGTCAATGTCTCTGCCGAAGCAGCCATCGATGAGATTTGCAATTTTGTCAACGAATTTATCGACGAGGCAGTCATTCCGCGTGATAAGATTTACTACGGATGTGTGGCTCTGTCGGGCCGCGTGAATGCGAATACCGGCTTCAGTTTCAGTGTGTTGTCGTCGCCGGAACAGGCGCTGAACGATATCTTCACCGAGCGCCTTCGCATCCCGATGTGCATCGACAACGATTCGCGTGTGATGACCTACGGCGAATATCTCTGCGGCAAGTTGGCCAAGAGCGAGAAGGAAGTGCTGTATGTCAACCTCAGCTGGGGCCTCGGCATGGGTGTTATCATCAACGGGCAGATTGTCAAAGGCCGTTCGGGCTATGCCGGCGAGCTGGGACATTTCCCGGCCTACAACAACGAAATCATGTGCCACTGTGGCAAAAAAGGCTGCCTCGAGACGGGCGTTTCGGGTATGGCGCTCATGCGCGATGTCGTGTCGAGCATCAATGCCGGCAAGCAGTCGCTACTCTGCGAGAAGATGCAAGCCGAAGGCGCTGAGTCGCTGACACTTGCCGATATTATTGCGGCGGTCGATAACGAGGATATTCTCTGCATCGAAGTCGTCGAAAACATGGCCAAGGAGCTGGGTCGCTGGCTGGCCGGCTTGATCAATATGTTCAATCCCGAGCTGGTGATCGTCGGCGGCACGCTTGCCTCGCTGGGCGACTATCTCCTGCGCCCGGTCAAGCAGTCGGTGCAGAAGTACACGCTGCGTCTGGTGAGTCAGGATTCGCGGATTGTGGTGTCGAAGCTCGGCGAAAAGGCCGGCGTGCTCGGCGCGGCTCTATATGCCCGCCACCGTATCCTCTTTGACAATAATTAATTTAACATTGTGAAATATTATTAAATGTTCCTTTCGACCGGAAGGAACAATGTCGCTTTGTACGCTTTTGAGAGGGGTGTTTTGAAATTTTTTAAGGAATTAAGGCATGTGATTAATAAATTATTTTATTAACTACTTGTGCGTTTGAAAAAAAAGCAGTAATTTTGACGCTGATAAGAGAAATGGCGCGGCCAAACTCAAAAATCAACTAAAGTCGCTGCTTTTTTTCATTAAAAAACCTGTAAAAATCTTTGGCCGAACGCAAGTTCGGTCGCCAAGTATAATAGACAAAACGACAAGCGCAGACCTTAACGTTCCATGAAGTTTCAGAGTCAACTTTTGAATATCTTGACAGCTCTCGTGATGCTCGTCGCATCGGTTCTGCCGATGAGTGCGCGCGATGACGAGGCTCGCTACGACGTTGCCATCATCGGTGGCGGCGCGTCGGGCGTGGCAGCCGCTGTGGAGGCTTCGCGGCTGGGTGCCACGGTGTTGCTTGTCGAGTCGGGCGAGTGGCTCGGCGGAATGCTCACGTCGGCCGGTGTGTGTGCCATCGATGGCAACTACAATCTGAAGGCCGGATTCTGGGGCGAATTCTACCGCGCATTGGAAGAACACTACGGCTCGGCCCAAGCTCTGAAGACAGGGTGGGTGAGCAATGTGCTTTTCGAGCCCCATGTTGGTAACGAACTGATGTACAATTTTGTTAATAGGGAAAAGAATGTTACACTGACCGTAGGCACCTCGTTGGTATCTGTGAAGAAAAAGCGGGGTGCCTGGGTTTGTACTTTGGCTAAGGACGGTGTCGAATTCACCGCTAAAGCTGAAGTCCTGATTGATGCCACCGAGCTTGGCGACGTGGCCGCTTTGTTGGGTGTTCCTTACGATATAGGCATGGAGTCGCGCAGCGTCACCGGCGAGGATATAGCGCCGGCCGAGGCCAACGGCATCATCCAAGATTTGACCTACGTGGCGGTGCTGAAGGATTACGGCTCGCCCCAACAGGCTGTGCGGCCCGAGGGTTACGACCCCGCGCCGTATTTGTGTTGTTGCATCAACGAGCGATGCGAGTCGCCCTCGGAGCCCGACCGAATGTGGTCGCCCGAGATGATGCTTGGCTATGGTCGCCTGCCCGGCAACAAGTTTATGATAAACTGGCCGATTGAGGGCAACGACTACTATCTGAACGTAATCGAAATGACAGCCGACGAGCGTGAAGCAGCTCTTCAGAAAGCGAAGAACTTCACACTCGGCTTTGTGTATTTCATGCAGACCGAATTGGGAATGAACACCCTGGGCCTGGCCGACGACGAATTCCCGACCGCCGACCGCCTGCCGCTGATACCCTACCATCGCGAGAGCCGCCGCATTCATGGCAAGGTGCGCTTCACACTGCCCCACATTTCGACGCCCTACGCCTGCGAGCAGCCGCTCTACCGCACTGCTATCGCCGTGGGCGATTATCCGGTGGATCATCACCACGCTCGCTATCAGGGAGCCGAGGAGCTGCCGCGCCTCTATTTCCATCCGGTGCCATCGTTCGGCCTGCCGCTGGGCACGCTGATTCCCGACGAACTCGATAACTTCATCGTGGCCGAGAAGTCAATCTCGGTATCCAATATTGTCAATGGTGCGACCCGCTTGCAGCCCGTCGTGCTGCAAATCGGCACGGCCGCCGGCGCTCTGGCCGCCTTGGCCGCCAAGCACGACACGAATGTGAGCAAAGTCGAGGTGCGCGACGTGCAGCGAGCCGTCCTCAAGGCCGGTGGCTATCTGTTGCCTTATCTCGACGTGCCGCAGGATGATGCCCACTTCGCAGCCTATCAGCGCATTGGCGCCACGGGTATTCTGCAAGGCGAAGGCCGCAACGAAGGCTGGACCAATCAGACGTGGCTACGCGTGGCCGACACGGTCTACTTCGACGAGGTGCAGGGCCTCAAGGCGCTGTACTCGCTGCCCAAGCTGCGCACAGACCACGCCGCCATCACCGCAGCCGACCTGGTGACCCTCGCGCGCGCGATAAATAATAATGTAGGTGTGGCCGATTTCGAGCTCGCCATGTCGGCGGCATTTCAAGCTGCCCAAATCGAACAACGAAGAGAAAGCCGGCTGACTCGCGGCCAGTTCGCAGTGTTCATCGACTCGCTCTTTAAGCCTTTCGACACTCACTCCGTGACCATCGATGGCGTATATAAACGACAAACAAAAAACTAAACTAAATATCTAAAACTATGTCAGATCGCAGAGAATTTCTTAAAGGACTCGCGGCGCTCGGCGCAGCATCGCTCGCTTCGCCATACGTATTTGGCGCCGGCGACAATAAGATAGTTACCCCCTCGAACGATATCACAACCGACCCGGACGACTTCTGGATGGTAGCCAAGAACAATGCACTTCCTATCACCGGTACTTTCCTGGATGAGATTTCGCACGATATCCCCCATCAGAACTGGGGCGTGAAAGAGTGGGATCAAGACTTTCAGCACATGAAAGCGATCGGCATCGACACCGTAATCATGATTCGCTCGGGCTATCGCAAGTTCATCACCTTCGATTCGCCCTACCTGATTGGCAAGGGCTGCTACCGTCCGTCGCAGGACCTGCTGGAGATGTTCCTGACCCTGGCCGACAAGTACAATATGAAATTCTACTTCGGCCTCTACGACTCGGGCCGCTACTGGGACACCGGCGACATGACTTGGGAGGTTGAGGACAACCGCCACGTCATCGACGAAGTGTGGGAGCGCTACGGCAGCCGCCACAAGAGCTTCCAGGGCTGGTACATCAGCGGCGAAATCAGCCGTGCCACCAAGGGTGCTATCAGCGCATTCCACGCCCTGGGCAAGCAGTGCAAGGACGTGTCGGGCGGCCTGCCCACGTTCATCTCGCCCTGGATCGACGGCAAGAAGGCCGTCATGGCTTCGGGCTCGGCCCTGACCAAGGACGACGCCGTGTCGGTGCGCCAGCACGAGAAGGAGTGGGACGAAATCTTCGACGGTATCCACGACGTGGTCGACGCTTGCGCCTTCCAGGACGGCCAGATTGACTACGACGAGCTCGACGCCTTCTTCGAAGTCAACAAGCGCCTGGCCGACAAGTACGGCATGCAGTGCTGGACCAACGCCGAGTCGTTCGACCGCGACATGCCCATCCGCTTCTTCCCCATCAAGTTCGACAAGCTGCGCCTGAAGCTCGAAGCCGCCAAGCGTGCCGGCTACGACAAGGCCATCACCTTCGAATTCAGCCACTTCATGAGCCCGCAGTCGGCATATCTGCAGGCCGGCCATCTCTACGATCGCTACAAAGAATATTTTGGAATTAAATAATACTAATACAATGGAAAAAGAATATAGATTCGGCTATTTGCTGACTTTAGCAATTATCGCAGCGCTGGGAGGTTTCCTCTTCGGCTACGATGAAGCCGTGATTTCCGGTACGGTCGACGAGGTGTCGAAGCAATTCAATCTCGACGCCATGATGAAAGGCTGGTTTGTCAGCAGCGCTCTGCTCGGCGCAATCTTCGGTGTGCTCATCGGTGGCAAGCTGAGCGACAATTTCGGCCGTAAACAGACCATGATTACCGCCGCTATGCTCTTCGCTTTGTCGATGATCGGCTGCGCTATCGCACCCTCGTTTGTGACGCTCGTACTCTTCCGCCTCGTTGGTGGCATGGGCATCGGTGTTGCCTCGATTGTGTGCCCGATGTACATCAGCGAAATCTCCGTTGCCAAGTCGCGCGGTATGATGGTGTCGCTGTATCAGCTTGCCGTAACTATCGGCGTCGTAGGTGCATACGTATCGAACTACTATCTGCTGCACTACGCACAGAGCGCACCCGCGGGCGAAGGCTGGTGTCACTACATCTTCGTCGAAGAGTGGTGGCGCGGCATGCTTGGCGTGGGTATCGTGCCGTCGCTGATTTTCCTCTTTGCCGTGCTGGCTATTCCCGAGAGTCCGCGTTGGTTGCTGCTCAAGGGTCGCGAATACCAGGCCGAAGGCGTGTTCAGCCGCATTTTCACTTCGATTACCGAAGTTAGAAAGCAGATAGCCGAGGCTAAGTCGGTCAGCGACGTAGGCGCAGAGAAGCAAAGCTACAAGGCGCTGCTTCGCCCGGGCATCCGCACCGCCGTCATCGTGGGTGTGTGCATCGCCATGCTCGGCCAGTTCATGGGCGTGAATGCCGTGCTCTACTACGGTCCCGATATCTTCAAGGATGCCGGTCTGGGCCAGGGCGACGCCTTCTTCTATCAGGTAATCGTAGGCCTTGCCAATATGATTACCACCGTGCTGGCCATGTTCATCATCGACCGCGTAGGCCGCAAGGCACTCGTTTACTACGGTGTGTCGGGTATGATCGTGTCGCTGGTGCTGATTGCCGGCTACTTCCTCTTCAGCGAGTCATTGGGCATCTCGAGCATCTGGCTGCTGGTGTTCTTCATCGCTTACATCGTGTGCTGCGCCGGCTCGATTTGCGCTATCATCTTCGTGATTTTGAGCGAAATGTATCCGCTGGCAGTCCGCGGTATGGCTATGTCGGTTGCAGGCTTGGCTCTGTGGATCGCTACCTTCCTGGTAGGCCAGCTGACTCCCTGGTTGCTCGAAGCCGCCACTCCGGCCGGCACCTTCTTCATCTTCGCCGCCATGTGTGTGCCCTACATGCTGATTATGTGGAAGCTCGTGCCCGAGACCACCGGCAAGACCCTCGAAGAAATCGAACAATACTGGACTTCGTCTAAGAAATAATAGAACAACTGAATTACTATAAAATCAAACTATGGAGGATTTTAAAAAATTAGCAGAACTCTATAAAACCGAGCTGCTTGACTCCGTGCTTCCTTTCTGGCTTGAGAAATCTCAAGATAAAGAATGCGGAGGTTACTTCACCTGCCTCGACCGCAAGGGCGAGGTATTCGACACCGACAAATTCATCTGGCTCCAGGGCCGTGAAGTGTGGATGTTCTCTATGCTTTACAACAAGGTAGAGAAGCGTCAGGAATGGCTCGACGCAGCTATCCAGGGTGGCGAATTCCTCAAGAAGTATGGCCACGACGGCAACTACAACTGGTACTTCTCGCTCACACGCGAAGGTCAGCCCCTTGTAGAGCCCTACAACATCTTCTCGTACACCTTTGCAACGATGGCATTCGGCCAGCTCAGCATTGCCACCGGCAATCAGGAGTATGCTGAAATCGCAAAGAAGACATTCGACATCATCCTTTCGAAGGTCGACAACCCGAAGGGCAAGTGGAACAAGGCCCACGCCGGCACTCGTTCGCTCAAGAACTTCGCTCTGCCGATGATTCTGTGCAATCTGGCGCTCGAAATTGAGCCGCTGCTCGACCCCGAATTCATGCAGAAGTCAATCGACGTTTGCATCCACGAGGTGATGGACGTGTTCCGTCGTCCCGAACTTGGCGGTCTGGTCGTAGAGAACGTAGCCGAAGACGGCAGCCTCGTCGACTGCATGGATGGTCGCCACATGAACCCCGGCCACGCTATCGAGGCTATGTGGTTCATCATGGACCTGGGCAAGCGCCTGAATCGTCCCGAGCTGATCGAAGCCGCTAAGGAGACCGCTCTGAAGATGGCCGAATACGGCTGGGATAAGGAGTACGGCGGCATCTTCTACTTCATGGACCTGCACGGCCACCCCACTCAGGAACTCGAATGGGATCAGAAGCTCTGGTGGGTACACATCGAGACCCTCATCACCATGATCAAGGGCTATCAGCTCACCGGCGACGAACGCTGCCTCGAATGGTTCAAGCGTGTACACGACTACACCTGGAGCCACTTCAAAGACCCCGAAAACCCCGAATGGTTCGGCTACCTCAACCGTCGCGGCGAGGTGCTGCTCGAGCTCAAGGGCGGCAAGTGGAAAGGCTGCTTCCACGTTCCGCGCGGCCTCTTCCAGGTATGGCAAATACTCGAAACCTTAAACTAACCTATATTTAATCATTAACAATTTATTCTATGGCTAATAAGTCAGAATCAACAATTACAAGCACGATGCACAAGCTGTTAGTTGCATTGCTGCTTACTGTTGCATTCCCATTCTATGGCTTTGCACAGAATGTGATTTCGGGCACTGTGACCGATGAGGCGGACGAACCGCTGATCGGTGTATCAGTCGTAGTGAAAGGCGCCGGCGCCGGCGTCACTACCGACATTGATGGTAACTACACCATTAATGCCGCCCAGGGAGCACAACTCGTGTTCTCGTATGTGGGTATGGACCCGCAAACCGTAACTGTTGGTACCTCGAAGGTTATCAACGTAGTACTGAAATCTTCAGTTGAAAGCCTCACCGACGTCGTTGTCGTTGGTTATGGCAAGCAGAAGAAGTCATCGATTACCGGTTCGGTGTCGGCCATCAAGGGCGACGAGCTGCTCGAAGCTCCCTCGACTCAGCTGACTCAGATGCTCGGTGGTAAGGTGGCCGGTATTTCTTCGATCCAGACTTCGGGCGAACCCGGTGCCGACCAGGCATCGCTCCGCATCCGTGGCTCGGTCAATGCCGTTACTTACATCGTGGACGGTGTGCCTCGTTCGATCGACGAAATCGACCCCAACGATATCGAAAGTCTCTCGGTACTGAAGGACGCCGCTGCAACTGCCGTTTACGGTCTGAACGCATCGGGCGGTGTGATCATCGTCACCACCAAGAAGGGTACCAACGGTGCTCCGAAGGTGACCTACGACGGTTCGTATGGTATCTCGGTGAACTCGAACTTTGCCAAGTTCATGGACGGCGTGCAGTTCATGCACTACTACAACATGGCCGACATGATGGACCAGCTGGCCAACGGCAAGATTGCAACTCGCAATGACTACTCACCCAAGTACACACAGGAAATGTATGACCTGGTGACCAACGGCGACCCCACCGACGGCTACGACAACTACGACTACGTAGGCAAAGTATTCGGTACCGGTACGACGACCAAGCACACCGTATCGATGCAGGGTGGTACAGACAAGCACACCTACTACGCATCGCTGGGCTATCTGGGTCAGGAAGGTAACATCGACAACTTCAAGTACAACCGCTACTCGATGCGCTTCAACCTCGAATCGAAGCTGGCCAAGTACTGGACACTGACCATGGGTGCTTCGGGTTTCGTGACCGACAACAAGACCCCGGGTTACATCTCAGGTGGTGCCGACAACGGCTCGTCGGAAGTAGGTTACTTCTCAATCGCCGCTCAGACCATCGGTATGCACCCCTATCTCGCTCCGATGATGGACGGCTACTACACAGGCGTTCAGCCCAACAACAAATCGATGCCCTACAGCCCTCTGGCAGCTATCCACCAGTCGGGTTACAAGAAGACCAACGGCCTCGAACTCCGCTCGAACGTAGCTTTGCAGTTTGATGTACCTTGGGTTAAGGGTCTGTCGGCTCGCGTCAGCGGCGCATACGACTACTCGAACTCGACCAACAAGAACCTCGACACCCCGTACCAAATCATGCAGTACGACAAGTCGACCGGCAACTTCAGCCTCGTTCAGTCGGAAAAGGGTACCTCAATCAAACTTGGCGAAGGCAGCGTTTACTACAAGCAGCTGCTGGGCAACTTCCAGTTGAACTATGACAACACCTTCGACGGCGTACACAACGTATCGGTACTTGCACTTGCCGAACTTCGTGAAAACCGCTCGAACTCACTCTCGGCTTACGCTAAGGACCTCAGCCTCGCTGAGCTTCCCGAACTCGGCCTGGGCACTATGGACGCCATCGGCGGCTGGAGCGACAAGACTCGCGTGCTCGGCTACGTATTCCGCGCAAGCTATAACTACGACAACAAGTACTTCGCAGAATTCAGCGGCCGCTACGACGGTTCGTACAAATTCTCGGGTAACGTATCAGGCAAGCGCTGGGGCTTCTTCCCCTCGGGCTCACTCGCATGGCGCATGAGCTCTGAAAGCTGGATGGAAGGCACCAAGGGCTGGCTCGACGACTTGAAGGTACGCGCTTCGATTGGTGTAATCGGCGACGACTCCGGTTCATCGGCCTACGCATTCCTCAACACCTACGCATTCGGCAATCAGCTCGTGCTCAATGGTTCGACCGCCAACTCGCTCTATCAGAGCGTTATGGCTAACCCGAATCTGACCTGGAGCAAGACACGCTCGTGGAACATCGGCTTCGATGCAACCCTGTGGGGCGGCATGCTCGGCGTTGAATTCGACGCATTCTACAACTACAACTACGACCTGCTTCAGTCGATTGGCTCGGACTATCCTCCATCGATGGGCGGATACTATCCTTCGTATGCCAACATCGGCAAGACCGATGCCAAGGGTATCGACGTGCTGGTAACACACCACAATCGCTTCATGGTAGCCGGCAAGCCCTTCCACTACTCGATTTCGGGTAACGTATCGTGGGCAAAGAACCGCTGGCTGAAATATCCCGACGCTGCCAACATCCCCGAATGGCAGAAGGTGACCGGCACTAGCCTCTGGGCTACCTACGGCTGGGTTGCTGACGGTCTCTACACCTCAGACGAAGAAATCGACAACTCGGCATGGTACGGTTCGCGTCCTCAGCTGGGCGACATCAAGTATGTCGACCTCAATGGCGACGGTAAGATCGACAGCCAGGACCGTGGTCGCATCGGCCGTGGCCTGCGCCCCGAAATCACCTTCGGCTTGAACCTGGCAGCTGACTGGAACGGCTTCGACATCAACGCACAGTTCACCGGCGGTGCCAAGTTCGACGTGTCGATGACCGGTACGTACTACAACGGCTACGACGACAACACCGTATGGACACAGACATTCAAGGAAGGTCAGAACTCACCTCTGTACCTGGTTGAAAACGCATGGTCGCTCGACAACCCCAATGGCACAATGCCTCGTCTGACCACCGGTAACCTCCGCGACGGTGGCAACAACGGCCTCGCTTCGACCTTCTGGTTCCGCAAGGGCGACTACATCCGTCTGAAATCAGCTCAAATCGGCTACACCTTCCCCGCAAAGTGGATGTCGAAGGCCGGTATCGAACGCCTCCGCATCTACGTTGAAGGTTCGAACCTCTTTACCATCGACGACCTCCCCACCGGCTTCGACCCCGAATCGCCCGAGGTTAACAATGGTTATTATCCGCAGCAACGCACATTCATGGGCGGCTTAACTCTAACTTTCTAATTCTCGACAACCAATGAATAAGACTATATTAAGCAGCATCATTATCTCGGCTGCAGCAATGTCGTTGGCTTCGTGTAGTGACTTTCTCGACACTACTCCGACCGATAAGGTATCTGACCTTACCGTATGGAGCAAGTATGAGTATGCACAGCTTCACGCCAACTACATGTATGAGGACTTGAACCTCATCAGCGGTTACGGCGACGGTTCAGGCTGTACACGCGACTGCTGGATCGGTTTGACCGAAGCACTGACTCCGCTGTTCAAATACGGCGGCTACAACTATTCGTCGCTCAACCGTCTGCCGTCGGAAATGTCGTACGGCAGCGCCATCACCCTGTCGCGCAGCTATGTAGATAGCTACCTGGGCAACTGGGGCACCCTCTACGGCTACATCGCTACCGCCAACCAGGCAATCGCCAACCTCCGCCAGTTCGGTACGTTCGACGAAGACAAGAAAGCAGAAATCGAAGCCGAATTCCGCTTCTTCCGTGCATACTACTATGCAACTCTGGCCAAGCGCTATCCGACTCTGATTCTCTACACCGAGAACCTCGACGAGTATCAGAAGGACAAAGCACCCGTGAGCGTTGAAGAAATCTACGACTTCATCTACGAAGACCTGAAGTTTGCCGGCGAACATCTGCCCGTGAGCACTACTCCTAACGGTCGCCTGACCTCGGGCACCGCTTACGCCGTGATGTCGCGTGTGATGCTCTATGCCGAACGTTGGGACAAGGCCATCGAAGGTGCTGAAAAGGTACTGGGCATGGGCTACACCATGGGCTATAGCGACCTGCAGACTCCGTTCACCGAAGGTGGCGAAGGCGCAATCTTCCAGATTTGCTTCAGCATCGAAGCCGAGCGCACCCACAGCATGGATAGCTACTATGCACCCGGCGGCGACAAGGCTGCTTACAACAACCCCCTCAGCGGCGGTTATGGCTGCCCGACTCAGGAAATGGTTGAATCGTTCGAACTTGCTTCGGGTGGTATCCCCGACTGGAGTGCATGGCACACCGAAGATGGTACGCTCGAAACACCTCCCTACGCTCTGCTCGAGCCCCGCTTTGCCAACACTGTTCTCTACAACGGCGCTACCTGGAAAGAAGATAGCCGCGTAATCAACACTACCGTTATCGGCAAGAGCGAGAAGCGCAACGAAGGCTTCATGGAATGGACCTCGGATGACCTCTGCAACGGCCGCACTACCACAGGCTACTACCTGCGCAAACTGCTCGACGAAAACTTCCGTTATGAAAATAACGGCAAGAGCACCAAGCCCTACACCTTCATCCGCCTCGCCGAAGTTTACCTCAACTATGCCGAAGCTCTGTTCCGTGCCGGCCGTTCGACAGACGCAGTTGCAGCTCTCAACGCTGTTCGCACTCGTCAGGCTGTCGGTCTGCCCGCAGCTTCCGGTCTGAGCGGTGACCGTATCATGGACGCTATCCGCCAGGAACGTAAGGTGGAACTCGCCTACGAAGGTCACTACTACTGGGATATGCGTCGCTGGAAACTTGCTGAAGAAGCTTTCACCGGCGTACGTGCCCACGGTCTGAAAATCACTGACACTGCCGACGGTCTGCTCTATCAGTATGTAAGCGTCGACGATCAAGATCGCAACTTCCCCGCCAAGATGTATTACTGCCCGATTCCTCAGTCGGAACTGGACAACAATAAGAACATCACCCAAATTAACGTTTGGCAATAATCTCAATCCGAACTATTATGAAACAGAAATTATTATATCTTCTGGCTCTCGTGATGATGGTGTTCACATCTTCGTGTGAAGACCCCGAACATGTAGCAGCGACAGTCAATCGCCAGGGCCTCACCAGCGTATCGGCAATCTTTGCCGACGGCCCGTATGTCGGCCTTGAGCTGGCACGTTTCGAACTCGGTGACCTCGAAGAAGTACCCGATGTCATCGTGATTCCCGTCCCCTATTTCTATCCCGAGACTTCCGACGACGAATCGGCACAGTATATGACCAACGTACGTGTTCAGGCCGAGCTTGCCCCCAACTGCTCGCTCACACCGGGTATGACCACCATGGACCTTACCAAGGACAACCACTTCGTATTCACCGATGCCCAGGGTAATAGCAAAGACGTTATCATCAAGGGCGAACGTGTGAAATCGTCGGCTTGCGAGCTGCTCGCATTCTCGCTGAACGAACCCGAAGTGAATGGCGTTATCAACAAGGCTACCATGACTGTAACCCTCAGCAGCGACGAAGATCTGTCGTCGTGCCTGGCTACATATCAGGTGTCGCCTCACGCTACAATCGAAAACGACCCCGCTGTCAATCCCCGCGATTACAATGACTCTACGATTATCAAGGTTGTCGCTCACGACGGCGTTACCTACAAGGAGTACAAGGTCGTGAAGTCGTCGACTCCGAAGATTGCACAGGGCTACGATCCCAACTCGTTTGAGACTCTGTTCAAAATCGACCCGGCTGCTATGCTTGGCGTAGGCAACTTCGAAGCTCCTACCGGCCCGACACTGGCATTCGTTAAGGGTAAACTCATCTACTGCGAAGGCGATGGCACCACTCCTATCTATGTCAACGGTCTGAACGGTGCTAAGGAAGGTGAAATCAACCTCGGCGCAGCATCTGCCGGCTCAGTAACCAACGACGAAAAGGGTCACCTGCTCATCATGAACAAGGCCCTCGGCGGCGAACAGGTCAACATCTACTCGACCACCGACTATGCTGTTGCTCCCGAGCTGTTCGTATCGTTCACCAACCCGACCACTCTGCCCGTAGGCTCGAAGTTCAAGATTATGGGTAACATCGAAGAAGATGCTCTGATCGTGATGCCTACCGAAGGCGTTGCGGGCGTGACTACGGCAAGCATTGTTCTCTACATCACCGTCACCGACGGCGTTGTTAGCGACGTTCAGCAGCAGGATCTCTCAGTACTTGGTTTGAACTGGGATTCAGCTCCTGTAGGTACTGCTGGTATCTGCGCCGTATCGACCAACCCGGCCGACGGTCTGCTGTGGTCGATGTATGGTGGCACATTCAACCATGTTACTACTTCCGGCGTCCTTGGCAATATCAGCAATGATACCACGGGCTGGGGTCTGAACGCCAACTGCCTCGACTCGAAGACCTTCAACAACCAGCGCTATGCCGCTCTGGGTGTCGTATCGCACTTCCCGGCATGGGGTATGGGTCCTGAATTCTACCTGTTCAATATCACAGATCCCGCTCAGCTGACCGGCGGCGCACTCGCCGACGTTCCTTGTCTGATGTATTCAGAAATTTTCGATTCATGGTCTCAGGTCGCTTCGTATTCGATTGCATCGGGCGACGTCGTTCTGGCTCCTTCGGCCGACGGTTTCTATATGTACATGTACTTCGTAGATCACAACTCTCAGTCGCTTGTTGGCTACCGTGTTGACTGTATCCAGCGTTAAAAACTGAATTATCCGTAAGAAACAATCTCGTCCTTGACAGTGAGGACGGGATTGCTTCTTATAATTTATAATAACTAAAACTCGTTATGAAATTTGTAAAGTATCTCGCTGTATCGGCATTATGCGTATCGCTGGCCGGTGGCATGATGGCGTGCGACGAAGACCACAATATCGACTGGAACTGGAAGGGTGAACAAAAAGAAGACCCGACCCCCGAACCTGAACCCACTCCCGAACCCGAACCCGAGCCGGAACCCGAACCCGAACCCGAGCAAGACCTCTACGAGCCCAAAGGCTGGACCAACGTCGGCGCTGAATTCGGCGACCTGCCCGAGCATATCAAGGTGTACGCATCGCCCGCGACTTTCGGCGACAAGAAAATCAAGGCTTATATCGCCGTGGCCGATGCTTCGACTGCCAAGTTCGATGTCCTGGGTGAAGAGACAGGTTATAAGACACCTTCAAATTTCTATGACGAACAAGCACAAACTATCATCATCAACGGCGGCTTCTTCTATTCAGGCAGCTCGCTGAGCTTGGTTTGGCGCGATGGCAAGCTCGTTTGCCCCAACGTACAGGTCGACAGCCCCGACTGGTCAGAAACCTGGTACTATATGCCGCGCGGCACATTCGCACAACGCGCCGACGGCACATATTTCACCGGCTGGACCTATACCACCCTCTCGAATCAGACATATTGGTATCCTACATCAATGCCGCTCGAAAACAACCGTATCCCCAGCCTGAACTATCCGGCCGGCGGTTGTATGTTTGAAGCACAGACGGCAGTGGGCGGTGGCCCGGTGCTGGTGCTCAACGACTCGATTGTCAACAGCCACGAGGACGAATACCTCCTCATCAACCCCACATCAAATCGTCCGCGCACGGCTATCGGCCTCGACTCGGACCACAATAAACTCATTTTCTTCGTTTGCGAAGGCGACGGTAAGACTGCCGGCATTGCAGGCATGACACTGCAAGACGTGGCCGAGTTGCTGCTCGACCTTGGCTGTAACGAAGCACTCAACCTCGATGGCGGCGGTTCGTCGTGCATGCTTATCAACGGCAAGGAGACCATCAAGCCGTCGGATGGCAAGCAGCGTACCGTAATCAATTGCGTGTCACTGAACTAAATAATTAAACCAATAGATATAATTTCAATCTAAAAAAAGATAAAGCTATAATCAATGAAAATTTCATCAATTCTTAAGATTGCAGTGCTCTCGTTCGGCCTCATGGCTGTAGCGTCGTCGTGCTCCGACGATGACCCTCAGCTGTGGAACTGGGGCGGCCAGGATAAGGAAGAACCGGAGCCGGAGCCAGAACCGGAGCCGGAACCGGAACCGGAGCCCGAACCCGAGCCTCAGGGTAAGCCCGGCTTTGACTACACCAACGCCGACGGCACCACCCGCAAGCCCGTGTTCATGTGGGTCGACTTCTCGGGCAACTTCGAACGCTTCGCCAACTCGGAAGCCAACATCAAGGAAGACCTGCAGAAAGCATTCAACGCAGGTGTGACCGACATCGTGGTGCAAGTGCGCCCCTCGACCGGCGACTGCCTCTTCAAAACAACTGTAGGCGACCCGCTGACCGAAATTGACGCTTGGACCAGCAGTGGCTACAAGTGGGTTAAGCGCACCGCTACGTTCGACTACCTTCAGGCGTTTATCGATGCCGGCCACGAAATCGGTCTGCGCATCAACGCCTCAATCGACACCTTCACCGGTGGCTACCTCTGCCCCTACGGCCTCGAACCCGGCGGTATGCTCTTCCGCGACCCGTCGAAGAAAGACTGGGGCGAAGTGCTCAACCGCGCCGACGGCCTCACCAACACCATGGACATCACCGACGGCTCGTACGACCTGGGTGATTGGGGCGCCAAGTTCCTCAACCCTGCCAACGACGAAGTTGTGGAATACCTGCTCCAACTGCTGGCCGATATCGCCGCTTACGATGTTGATGGCATCGTGCTCGACCGCTGCCGCTATGGCGACTATAATCTGCAGGCCGACTTCTCGGACTACAGCCGCGCGAAATTTGAAGCATTCATCGGCCAGGAGATTGCCAACTGGCCTTCCGACGTCATGGAGCCCGGCACCACCAACTATCCCGACAACCCCACCAAGTGGTACAAGAAGTGGATTGCATTCCGCGCCAAGGTTATCCACGACTTCATGGAAGCCGCTCAGCAGCGCATAGCATCGGTCAACCCCGACGTCCGCTTCGGTGCTTACGTAGGCGCATGGTACAGCACCTACTATCGCTCGGGTGTGAACTGGGCAAGCCCCCGCTACAGCGCTTCGAGCGACTACTCGTGGACCGACTGGGTATCGGCCGACTGGGATAAGTACGGCTACGCCGACCACACCGACTTCATGCTCATCGGCGCCTACGCCGGCACAAGCAGCATCTACGGCACCGGCGAATACACCTGCGAAGGCTTTGCCGCTATCGGCAAGGATAAGTTCTGCGGCGACGTGCCCTTTGCAGCAGGTCCCGACGTAGGCAACTCGACCGGATGGGAAAATGGCGGCCAGGGTCAGGCTCTGATGAACTCAATCGACGCTTGCATGCGCCACGCCGACGGCTACTTCCTCTTCGACATGTGCCACGTGCGCAAGTTCAACTATTGGGACTATCTCAAGAACGGCGTTTATCAATACATCACCAAGAAGTAAATCAATCACCACCATAGAGTAGGGGCGCCGCCAGGCGCTGACCGAGTCGGCGCCCCTGCTTTTTTTATAACTTAGAGTAACGACAATGAACAACTCTCTCGTAAAAATCGCCGGTGTGGCCTTCGCGGCTCTCGCTGCCAACTTCACAATGTCGGCCCAAGGCTTGCAAACTCGCCTTATCGAAGGGCGTGTCCTTGCTGATGGCAAGGGCGTAGAAAACGTAGCCGTCACCGACGGGCTGAACATCGTGCGCACAGCCGCCGACGGCAGTTACTCTATTCTCACCTACGCCGACACTCGCTTCGTGTACATCACCACGCCTTCGGGCTACGAAGTGGAGGTGAAGGACTCTACCATTCCTCAATTCTACAAAGAAATTGCCGAGACCGACAACTACGATTTTCATCTGACCCGCTCGACTCTCGACTCGAATCACCACGTATTTTTCGTGCATGCCGATGCGCAAGTCACTTCGGAGGACGACCTCCGACAGTACTCCGACATCGTTGCCGACAATATCGAACTATCCCAAAGCTATGCCGGCCTGAAGCAATTGGCCTTCGACTGTGGCGACATAGTGGGCGACTCGCCATGGCTCTTCCCCGGCTATGTCGAGACCATCAAACCTCTGAACCTGCCGGTTTACCGCGCAATCGGTAACCACGACATGACCTACGGCGGCCGCACCTACGAGACGTCGTACTCAACTTTCGAAACTTTCTTTGGTCCTAATCATTTTTCGTATGATTGTGGCCAAGCCCATTATATAGTCCTCGACGACATATTCTATGCCGGCTACGGCATCAACTACATAGGCTACGTGCCCGAGCAGACTTTCCGCTGGCTCGAACAAGACTTGGCCGGCGTGTCGAAGGACAAACTCGTCTTCGTCTTCTTCCACATCCCGACAGCTATGCGGTCGGACTACGCCGAAAATCCCTCGCGCCGCACTCCAGTGTCGAACGTGCGTCAGTTCCACGAGCTTTTCAAAGGCTATAACACCCATCTGATTTCGGGCCACATGCACAGCAACCGCAACATGGAGTACACCGACAGCCTCTACGAGCACAACGTGGCAGCAGCGTGCGGCACCTGGTGGCGCACCGAGGAGTGCATGGACGGCGCACCGCGCGGCTATGCCGTGTTTGAAGTCGACGGCACCGACGTGACGTGGTACTATAAGTCGTCCGGCTACGACCGCGACTATCAGATGCGCGTCTATGCTCCGGGCGAGACCGAAGAGCATCCCGCCGACGTGGTGGCCAACGTGTGGAACTACGACAGCGCCTGGAAGGTAGAGCTGCTCGAAAACGGCATCAAGACAGCCGACATGGAGCAGTTCACCGGCTACGACCCCATCTCGAAAGCACATTGCAGCGACCGCGAAGTGGTGCTCTACGACTGGATTTCGCCGCACCCCAACGGCCACATGTTCCACGCCACGCCCACCATCGAAGGCTCAAAGCGCCAAGTGCGCGTCACCGACCGCTTCGGCCGCGTATTTATCACCGACGTAATACCTAACCAATATAAATATTAAAAAATAGGGGCGGGCCAAGGCTCGGCTCTTAGAAATAAAGGAGTAACTATGAAAATGAACATTTCACTTGGAAAAGTCGCCGGCGTGGCTCTCGTAGCTGCTGCTTCGACTTACACAATGTCGGCCCAAGGCTTGCAGACTCGCCTGATTGAAGGCCGTGTCCTCGCCGATGGTAAAGGTATAGAAAATGTAGCCGTCACCGATGGTATGAACATCGTACGCACAGCCAAGGACGGCAGCTATTCGATACTGACACTGGCCGACACGCGCTTCGTGTACATCACCACCCCCTCGGGCTACGAAGTGGAAGTGAAGGACTCTACCATCCCTCAGTTCTATAAAGAAATCGCCGAGACGAGCGACTTCGATTTTCATCTGACCAAGTCGACGGTTGACCCCACCCGCCATGTGTTCTTCGTGCACACCGACGCGCAGGTTACATCCAACGACGACCTCGAGCAGTACTCGCACGTGGTGGCTGATAATATCGAGCTGGCTAAGAAATATGCCGGACTGAAGCAGTTTGCTTTCGACTGCGGCGACATCGTAGGCGACTCGCCCTGGCTCTTCCCCGGCTATGTCGAAACTGTAGCTCCTCTCAACCTGCCCGTCTACCGCGCTATCGGCAACCACGACCAGACCTACGGCGGCCGCACCTACGAGACGTCGTACTCGACGTTCGAAACCTTCTTCGGCCCCGAACACTTCTCGTACGACTGCGGTCAGGTGCACTACATCCTGCTGAACGACAACTTCTACACCGGCCACGGCATCAACTACATCGGCTACGTGCCCGAACGCACCTTCCGCTGGATTGAACAAGACCTGGCAGGCGTGTCGAAGGACAAGCTGGTCGTCGTGCTCTTCCACATCCCCTCGGCTATGGTGTCGGATATCAGCAAGAGCCCCTTCCACATGGACGTGATGTCGAACGTGCGCCAGTTCCACGAGGTCTTCAAGGACTACAACACTCACTTCATCTCGGGTCACACTCACCTGAATATGAACATGGAATATCGCGACAACCTCTACGAACACAACGTGGCAGCTGCCTGCGGCACCTGGTGGCGCACCGAGGAATGCCAGGACGGCACTCCCCATGGCTATGCTGTGTTTGAAGTCAATGGTACCGACCTGACGTGGTACTACAAGTCGTCGGGCTACGACTGCGACTACCAGATGCGCACCTACGCACCCGGCTCGTGCGAAGAATGCCCCACCGACGTGGTTGCCAACGTATGGAACTACGACAGCGCTTGGAAAGTAGAGCTGCTCGAAAACGGCAAGAAGACGGCCGACATGGTGCAGTTCACCGGCTACGACCCCATCTCGAAGGCTCACTGCAGCGACCGCGAAGTAGTGCTCTATGAGTGGATTTCGGCTATGCCGAACGACCACATGTTCCGCGCTACCCCGACTATCGAGGGCTCGAAGCGCCAGGTGCGTGCCACCGACCGCTTTGGCCGCGTATATATCAGCGATGTAAAATAAACTCCGACAGCCGAGCAAGGGTGGGGCGCTCCTTCACCTTTGCCCGCCGCTGTCTCTCTCCCCCTTCAATCAGCTATCACCTTCTGTTTAATATATTGTCCTTATGTTGAATAAATTTGTCTTATCCATTATTGCACTTTGCGCAGCCGTGCCTGCCTTTGCCGAAATCAGCATTTCGAGCATCTTTGGCTCGGGAATGGTGCTGCAGCAGAATAGCGTAGTCACGCTGCGAGGCGAGGCCACACCCTCGTCGCGTCTGACCGTAAAAACCACCTGGGGCGGCCGTGCCGCTACCGTCACTGTCGGAGCCGACGGCCACTGGACCTGCGACCTGTCGACGCCCTCGTATGGCGGCCCGTACGAAATCACTGTCAAAGGTGATGGCTACAAAGAAAAAGATACCAAAACCCTCTCCGATGTGCTCATTGGCGAAGTGTGGCTCTGCTCGGGCCAGTCGAACATGGAGATGCCGGTGCGCGGCTTCCGCGGACAGCCCGTCCAAGGCTCGGCCGACGTGATCGCCGCTGCCAGCCCGGCTCGCAAGATTCGACTCTATCGCCAGCCCAACGCCTGGTCGACCACTGTCGTTGACGAAATCGAAGGCGCCGAATGGACCAAGGCCGACGCTCAGAACGTGGCCGGCTTCAGCGCCGTGGGCTACGTCTTTGCCGACCAGCTCGAGTCGACTCTCGATATCCCCGTAGGCCTGATTCAGTGTGCCTGGAGCATGTCGACCATCGAGGCATGGATGCCCCGCACTACTTTCGAAAAATCTTTCCCCGAAATACATCTGCCCGATGTGGCTAAGACCGAATTCGGCTGGACTCAGGGCACTCCGACCCTCCTCTGGAACGCCATGCTCAAGCCCTGGCAGGGCTTCCCCATCGCCGGCGTGCTGTGGTTCCAGGGTGAGGCCAATACGCCCAACGCCGAGCGCTACGGCCGCCTCTTCCCCGCTATGGTCGAAGACTGGCGTGCGCTCTTCAAGAACGATTCGCTGCCCTTCTACTACTGCCAGCTCGCTCCTTGGCGCGACATGGGCTGCGAGAAGACTCTCTGGGCCGACTTCCGCCACGTGCAGACTCAGATGCTCGACAAGGTGCCCGGCACCGGCATGGTCACCATCGGCGACTGCGGCGACAGCACCTTCATCCACTTCCCCAAGAAAATCGCTGTGGGCAAGCGCTTCGCTTACCTCGCACTCGAGAATAACTATGGCTACAAAGGCCTCGACAGCCGCGCTCCCATCGCCGAAAAGGTGTGGGCTGAAGGCGACTCGGCCTACATCGTGCAGTTCAAGCACGGACAGCATGGTCTGACTCCTGAAAACGCCACCCTCGAAGGCTTCGAAATCGTCGACGACCGCGGCGTGGCTCATCCGGCCAAGGCTTTCATTCTCAACGGCGACCGCAAGGTCAAAATCATCAACCCCGGTGTGAAATATCCCGCCGAAGTGCGCTATGGCTACCACAACTACTACGAGGCTTCGCTCTTCAACAACATCGGCATCCCGGCCGCACCCTTCAAGCTCGAGGTGCCCCGCAAGCAGAAAATGTCGCTGATGTGGGTCGACGCCGAAGCCAACTATCGCCGCTTCAGCAATGCCGACAGCATCGACTACTACATCAAGAAAATCGCCGATATCGGCTTCACACACGCTGTGGTGTGTGTGCGCCCCATCACCGGCGAGGTGCTCTACGATAGCGACATCGCTCCCAAGATGCCCGAAATCGAAGGCATCGGCTACGACTACCTTGGCAAATTCATCGAAGCCGGCAAGCGCCACGGCGTGAAAATCATCGCGTCGATGAACGTGTTCTGCGCCGGTCACAACTACTTCGACCGCGGCCTCATCTACTCCGACCATCCCGAGTGGGCTTCGGTGGTATATGACCCCCGTCACGGCCTCATTCCCATCACTGAGCAGAAGCACAAATACGGCGGCATGGTCAACCCGCTGAATGCCGAGTATCAGGAATATATCATCAATGTGATGAAAGAAATCGTGGCCAAGTATCCCGAACTCGACGGTCTGATGACCGACCGCGTGCGCTACGACGGCATCCAGGCCGACTTCTCCGACCTGAGCCGCAAGGGCTTCGAACAGTTCATCGGCAAGAAGGTGAAGAACTTCCCCGAGGACATCCTGTCGTGGGACACTTCGCATCGTCGCCCCATGCCCGTCGAAGGCAAGCTATTCAAACAGTGGATTGAATGGCGTGCGCGCGTGATCACCGACTTCATCGCTCGCGCTCGCGAGGCCGTCAAGGGCGTGCGTGCCGACATCTCCTTCTGCACCTACACCGGCGCGTGGTATCCGTCGTACTACGAAGTAGGTGTGAACTTCGCCAGCCGCAACTACGACCCCGCTGAAGACTATGAGTGGGCTACTCCGGCCTATAAGGAAACCGGCTATGCCGAGCTCATCGACATCTATGCCACCGGCAACTACTACACCGACATCACCATCGAAGAATATGTGGCCAAGGGCGGCAGCGAAATCTGGAACGAAACCGACTCGAAGGCTCAGTCGGGCATCTGGTACTGCGTCGAAGGCTCGTGCCACAACTTGCGCCACATCATGGGCGACAACGAATTCCTGGGCGGTATCCTCGTCGACCAATTCTACACAAACCCGGCCGACCTGAGCCGCACCATCACCGAGAACCTCAAGGACAGCGACGGCCTGATGGTGTTCGACATCGTGCATATCATCGCTCGCAATCTCTGGAAAGAAGTTGAAAACGGCTTTAAGAACTACTATGAATAATCGTGCCCTTTCGATTGACGCCCTGCGCGGCTACGCCATCATCACGATGGTGCTCAGCGCCACGATACTGACGTCGATACTGCCCGGATGGATGTCGCACGCGCAGACACCTCCGCCCACCCATGCGTTCAACCCCAATCTGCCCGGCATCACCTGGATCGATATGGTGTTTCCGAGCTTCCTCTTTGCTCTGGGAGCGGCTCTGCCCTTCTCGGTGGGTCGCAAATTCCGCAAGGGCGCGTCGAAGCTGCGCCTGACCGGCAATGCGCTGCTGCGCGGCGTGAAGTTGGCCTTCTTCGCCATACTGATTCAACATTTCTATCCCTACATGATATCGGCGCCGCAGGATATGCGAGCTTGGCTGCTGGCCATCTTCTGCTTCGCGCTGCTGTTCCCCATCTATATGCGACTGCCGTGGCAGATGCCCTCGTGGGCCCGCGCGGCCATCCAGCTCGGTGCGGCAGCAGTCGGCGTGGCGGTGATGCTCAATATCGACTATGCTCATGGCTACACCTTCAGCCTCTTCACCAGCAATATCATCATCCTGATTCTGGCCGAGGTGGCTGTGTTTGCCACTCTGCTCTATATCTTCACGATGGATAAGCCCTACTGGCGCATCGGCGTACTGGCTATGCTTGCCGGCCTGTTCATCGCGTCGGATGCTGCGCCCGATTCGTGGCAGCACGCCGTGATGACCTATACGCCGCTGCCGTGGCTCTACAATCCGCTGTATCTGAAGTATCTATTCCTCGTCATGGGCGGATGCTATGCCGGCGAGGTGCTCAGCCGCTGGACCGACGAGCGCTCGGCCGCTGCGCCTGCGCCCGAATGCTCGTGCGTGAAGTTTATCGCTCCGGCCATGATTGTACTCACCCTGGGCATCGTGGTGTCGAACCTCTACTTCCTGTATACGCGCATGTTGCTGGCCAACTTGGCTTGCAGTGTGGCTTGCATCGCAGCCGGTGCGTTCTTGCTCCGCAAGGGCGATGGCTACGTGGCCCTGTGGCGCAAGCTCTTCACCTTCGGCAGCTTCATGTTGCTGCTTGGCCTGTGCTGGGAAGCCTACGAAGGCGGTATCAAGAAAGACCCAGTGAACTTCACATACCTCTTCACCACCGGAGGTCTGTCGTTCATGACGCTGATTTTCTTCAGCATCGTTTGCGACTACTACCGCTGCAGCCGCAGCACGGCATTCCTGGTGCTGTCGGGCCGCAACCCGATGGTGGCCTACGTGGCAGCCGACTTGCTCATCTACCCGCTGCTGCAGATGACCGGGCTGATGAAGTGCTTCGGCGTGTTCTGGTCGTCGCCCTTCCTGGGCTTCGTCCACGGCGTCATCCTCACCTCGCTGGCCGTGCTTGTCACCGTCGTATTTACGAAACTAAAATGCGTTTGGCGCACTTGATGTGTGTCGCTCTTTAACCTAACACAATACAAATGAAACTCTTATCGACTTTATTGGCCCTCGTGCCACTGGCTGCCGGTGCAGCTACAGCCGACTATAACGTAATACCGCAGCCCAACACCATCGAGGCGCAGCAAGGTGCGGCCTTCGTGCTCGGAAGCGACGTCACCATTCTGGCCGACGGCGCCGAGATGCAGCGCAATGCCGGTGTGCTGGCCGGATACATCAAAGAAGCAACCGGCGTGACCGTGTCGGTCAACGACGCCTCTGCCGCTCGCTATATCCGCCTCGTCGCCAACCTCAGCGACAAGCACTCGGAGGCCTACACCATCAGCGTGTCGGCCGACAGCATGGTCATCAACGGCGCGTCGGCGGCCGGCACATTCCACGGCATGCAGACTATCCGCAAGGCTATCCCCACGGGCGAATCACAAGTTGAATTCCCCGCTGCCAAGGTCTACGACTATCCGCGCTTCGACTATCGCGGCGCTCACTTCGACGTCAGCCGCCACTTCTACAATGTCGATGAGGTGAAAACCTTCATCGATATGATGGCTCTGCACAACCTCAACCAGTTTCACTGGCACTTGAGCGACGACCAGGGCTGGCGCATCGAAATCAAGAAATATCCGTTGCTCACCGAGCGCGCCTCTATGCGCAAGGAGACCGTCATCGGCCGCCTGCCCGGCAAGTGGGACGGTGTGCCTCACGGCGGCTTCTACACTCAGGAAGAAGCTAAAGAAATCGTGGCATACGCAGCCGAACGCTACATCAACGTCATCCCCGAAATCGATATGCCCGGCCACATGCGCGCCGCTCTTCACGCTTATCCCGAGCTGGGCTGCACCGGAGGTCCGTACGACGTGTGGACCGAGTGGGGCGTGACTCCCGAGGTGCTCTGTGCCGGCAACGACAGCACCCTCACCTTCATCAAGGACGTGCTCAACGAAATCATGGACATCTTCCCCTCGAACTATATCAATATCGGCGGCGACGAATGTCCGAAGGACCGTTGGGAAGAATGTCCCAAGTGCCAGGCCCGTATCAAAGCCGAAGGTATCACTGCCAAGAACGGCTTCACCGCCGAGCAACGTCTGCAGGGCTTCATCACCAAGTATGCTTATGATGTGGTGTCGGCTCGTGGCCGTCAGATGCTGGGCTGGGACGAAATCCTCGAAAGTGATATTCCCGGCGATGCTATCGTGATGTCGTGGCGTGGTACAGATGGCGCTATTGAAGGCGCTCGTCGTGGCAATAGAGTAGTGCTGACCCCCATGTCGCACATGTACTTCGACTTCTATCAGTCGAAAGATACTCAGCTCGAGCCGTTCGCTATCGGTGGCTATCTACCGGTGGAGACTGTCTACTCGTTCGAACCCGTACCTTCGGTGCTCAACGACGCTGAAAAGCAGCTCGTCATCGGCTGCCAGGCCAACCTCTGGACCGAGTATATCCTCAACTTTGCCCAAGTGCAATACATGGAGCTGCCGCGCATGGCCGCCCTGTGCGAAGTGCAGTGGACAGTGCCCGAGAAGAAGGACTATGCCTCGTTCAAGAACCGCATGCCTGCAATGTTCGCAATCTACGACAACCTGGGCTACAACTATGCCAAGCACCTGTTCGACATCAATGCCACCTACACGCCTAACACCGCCACCAAGTCGCTCGACGTGGACTTCTCGACTCTGAAGGGTAGCAAGATTTATTATACCCTCGACGAGACAGAACCCACCATGGAGTCGACTCCCTACACCGGCAAGTTCAGCATCGACCGCGACGTCATCATCAAGGCTGCAGCGTTCAACGCCAATGGCGTCAAGAGCCGCACCCTGTGCGACACTATCGCGGTCAACAAGGCAACGTTCACGGCCGTGACCCTCAACACCAAGCCGGCGCCCAACTACACCTTCGCGGGCGCTCCGACACTGGTCGACGGCATTGCCGGCAATGGCAACTACCGCACCGGCCGCTGGCTCGGCTTCTACGGCGACGATTGCGACGTGACCATCGACCTCGGCAAGGCTACCGAAGTCAACTCGCTCAGTTTCAACACGTGCGTCTTCCAGTGCGACGGCGTTGTCGATGCTTCGAAAGTCGTAGTGAAAGCGTCGAAGGACGGCAAGAAGTTCAAGACTATCGCAGAAGAATCGTTTGGCGAAATCGAGAAGGACAAGGAATTCGGCACTATCACTCACGAAATCGCACTCGACGGCAAGAAGTATCGCTACATCAACGTAATCATCACGCCCGTCGACGCTATGCCCGACTGGCACCAGTACTATCCCGGCTCGCCGGCTTTCGTCTTTGTCGATGAAATCTCTGTGAAATAATTGTCAGAAACCGACTTTTAAAATATGAAACGCTTCTTTTCGTTAGCAGTTGTCGTGGCGATGGCGCTTGGTGCCGTGGCTCAGACCTCGTTGCCCGTGAGTGGTAGCTGGCTCAACCTCTTCTACCAGGACGTGCGCAACAAATACACCAATCCGCAGTATCTCGACAATAGCGACGCCGACTTGTGGCGCGCCAAAGTCGACCAAATGCACCGCATGGGCATCGAATACATCGTGTTCATGGCCGTGGCCAACGAAGGCTTGGCAGCATACCCATCGGAAATCATGCCCCACACATATCCCGATGGCTGCGTAAGCCCCGTCGAGGCTGTCATTCGCCAGGCCGAGAAGAATGGCCAGAAGGTATTCCTCAGCATCGGCTGGGCCGAAAATCAGGACGACAACCTCAAGCGCCCCGAGATTCTCAACCGTCAGCTTCAGATTATGGACGAGTTGGCCAAGCTCTACGGTAACAGCCCCGCTGCCTTCGGCTGGTATCTGCCTGTGGAGGATTGCCTCGGACCCGTGCTGCCCGAGACGTCGGTCGTGGCCGTGAACAAACTTGTGGCCAAGGCTCACGAGATTACCCCCGGCATGAAGACCATGATTTCGCCCTACGGCTTTTTCTGCTCTGAATTCGACAACCCCGAATTCGGCCGTCAGATTCAGCGCCTGAATGTTGACATCATCGCATATCAGGACGAAGTAGGCTGCGTTCGCGAGGACTATCCTCTGCCCGAGCTTCGGAAGAAGTGGCACAAGGTGAAGCAAATACACGACGCTTGCGGCATCGAACTGTGGGCCAACTGCGAGCTATTTGCGTGGGAGAAGGACACGAACAGCCGCGAGTCGGCTCTGATTCCGGCCGCTCCCGGTCGTATCATCGGTCAGCTGCAAGCAGCTACTGACGGCGGTGTGAGCCGCATCATCTCGTTCATGACTACCGGTATTATCGACGACTACTCCGACGCTTATCGTCTCGGCCAGCCGGGCGTGACCAAGTTCGTGGCCGACGAATATGCCAAGTGGCGTGCCGGCGACGAGAAATATTGCCTCCTGGAGCAGTCGATGCGAGGCACTCTGGCCAACAAAGTCGCCATTGACGGCAATCCGCTGTTCGACGGCAAGTATGGCCAGGAGACTCCCGATGACCTTGCGTGGAAAATATTCAAAGGTCCGAAGTCCGAAATAGACGTGCCGACCGCCGGCGCTACGCAGCTGTTCGTGCGTTTTCTCGATTGCCACAAGGACGGCTTTGTAGTACCGTATAAGATTGGTATTTCGGTGCCCGACGCATCCGGCCACTATCGCCTCGTATCGGTTGTGGACATCACCCCCTTCCCCAACAACCGCCACGATGCATGGGTAGAGCCCTGTCTGCTGACCGTGCCGTCGGCCGAGAAGGTGAAGCTGACCATGCTTTGCGACGGCTACGCAGTGGCAGTCGACGAGGTGGTCGTAAGGTGATTTTTAAGTAATTAAGTCCAAATCTTTGCATTTTCTGAATAAAAGTGCGAAGATTTGGCTTTTTAATTATGCAAAAGTGTAAATTGTTAGTAATAAATTGCTTGTATTATAAAAAGATTTATTAACTTTGCCGCAGCAAATCAACGGAATGCTTTCACTCCGTCAAGAAAAACCAAATTATTAACCAAAACATTTATAGCATGCGAAAAATTTACTTATTAGCAGCAGGCGCAATGCTTGCAAGTTCTGCTTTTGCAACTGTTAGTTCGTTCCGCAGTGCAGACAAACTCTTCCACCTTCACACTACAGAACTTGGAATCTCGGCCTACGACAGCGCAAACCTTCCCACTCTTGCCGTACTTGAAGGCAATCTCATCGTTTGCGAAGGCGACGGTAGCAATAAACTCTCAGCTTTTAATGGTACTACCGGTGCTTTCATCGGCTCAGTAACACTCGAAGGCATCTCTTGCGGCTCGATTACTAACGACGGTGCAGGCAATCTGCTCATCGTCAACAAAGCCGCAGCCGGTGAAGACGTTAAAATCTATCGTACAAACTCGCTCAATACGATGCCCGAACTCTTGATTTCGTTCAAGAACGACACTGACCTGCCTTGCGGCATAAAGATGACTGCCAATGGCGATGTCGATGGCCAGGCTGTAATCGCACTTCCTCTGGAAGGCGTAGCAGGTGTGACCACTTCGACCCGCGTACAGGTAGTGACCATCAATGGCGGCATAGCTACCGCAGCAGTTCAAGACCTGAATGGTGCAGTAGACGGCTGGTCGGCCGGTGCAAATATGGCCGGTTTTGCAACACGCTCGAACGACCTCGCCGACGGCTTCTTTAGCTCGGCTTATGGCACTACTTTCCGCTATGTCAGCGCTGCAGGTGAAGTATCAGGTAACTTTACAAACGATACTTCAGGCTGGGGCTTGAATCCTAACTTCATGGACTCGAAAATCTTCAATGACCACAAGTATCTTGCCCTCTTTGTAGAAAGCCACTTCCCGGCTTGGGGTATGGGTCCGGAATTCTATCTCTACGATGTGACCGATATGGCCAACTTTACGGGTATAGCTGTAAATGATCTAGCTTGCCTTGTTTTTTCAGATGATGATGAAGATTACTTCCAGTCCGCAAGTACCGCAACACCTTGGGCTTGCGTAGTTCTCTATCCTGATGAGGCAAACAAGCGTCTCTATGCTTACGCACTGGCACACAACAGCGAGACACTTTATGGCTACCTCCTCAGCGACCCCGAGACTGAAGGCGTTGCTGACATCGAATTCGACGAAAACGCACCTGTTGAATACTTCAACCTCCAGGGTATCCGCGTAGCTAACCCCGAAAACGGTATCTTCATCCGTCGCCAGGGTAGCAACGTCGCTAAAGTCGTTCTCTAAAAGGCACAACCTCCCTCAATAACCGGGCCGCCCGCTCCTCGAAAAGGAGCGGGCGGTTTTCGTCGTAGGCGGGACGAAGAAACAGCGCGCCCCGCTCGCCGGTGAGGCGGGCGGGGCGCGAAGGCGTGGAGCTATGTGCGCTTATTCTTTGTCTTTGGGAAGGATGAGGTTGAGGATGATGGCGAGCAGGAAGACTACGGCTACGCAGTTGTCGCCAAAGACGGTCTGCACCATCTGCGGGAATACGGAGAACATGCCTGTGGCTTGGGTGAAGCCGAGGCCTACGCTGAGCGACATGCTCACCAGAATCATGTTGCGGTTGGAGAAGCCGCACTTGGCAATCATGCCGAAGCCGGCGAATAGAATCGAGCCGAACATCATGATGGTGCAACCGCCGAGCACGGCTTGCGGAATCGACGTGAGGACTACGCCCACAGCCGGCACGAAGCCGCTCAGAAGCATGAGCACGGCGCCCATGGCAATTGCGAAGCGGTTGACAACCTTCGATATGCTAATCAGGCCGACGTTCTGCGAGAACGAGGTTATAGGTGTGCAACCGAATACGCCGGCGAGCGAGCTGACGAAGCCGTCGCAGGCTACGGCGCGGCCGAGTTCTTCCTTCTTGGCACTGCGTCCCAGAGCACCGGAGCAGAGCACCGAGGTGTCGCCGATGGTCTCGGTGGCCGAAACCATGTAGATGCAGACAACGGCCAGAATGGCGTCGAGGCGGAATTCGGGCGTGAACGGCAGCAACTTCGGCAAGGCTACCGCGCCGACTTCGCTCATGGCCGAGAAGTCGACCATGCCGAGGCAGAGCGACAGTATGTAGCCCACAATCAGGCCTACGAGGACTGAGAGAGCTCGCAAGAGACCCTTGCCGAAGATCATCACCAGCAGGCAGGTGAAGAGCGTCACGGAGCCTACAATCCAGTTTTGCAGGCTGCCAAAGTCGGCAGCTCCCTGTCCGCCGGCAAAGCTATTGGCGCCGATGGGCAGCAGCGAGAAGCCGATGGCCGTAACCACCGTGGCGGCAACTTCGGGCGAAATCAGACGAGTCCAGTACTTCGGGAAGAGGCCGAGGAGGCCTTCGATGATACCGCCGATGATGACGGCGCCCATGAGCACGCCCATGCCTTGGGCAGTGGCGATGGCGATGGCGAGCGACAGGAATGTGAAGCTGATACCCATGACGATAGGCAGGCGCGAACCGATGCGCCACACGGGGTAGAGCTGCACCAGCGTGCCGATGCCGGCAATAATCATACAGTTCTGGACCAGCGCCGAGCTAAGTTCGCGAGGCAGACCGACGACGTTGGCCAGTATGATGATTGGAGTGATATTGGCAACGAACATTGCCAGGATGTGCTGAAGGCCGAAGGGGAGCGCTTTCAGCACGGGCATACGTCCGTCGAGTTGATAAATATTATCGGTAGATGTGCTCTTGCTCATTGTCGGAAGATGATTTCTTGTTTGTCGTAATCCATAGATTCGATGATGGCGATAGACTCGAGGTGGTAGCCTTCATCGCGCAGCATGCGTCCGCCTTGCTGCTGCCCCTTCTCGATAGCGATGCCGAGACCGACGACTTGTCCGCCGGCTTGGTGCACGATGTCGATGAGCGCCTTCGAAGCTTGTCCGTCGGCGAGGAAGTCGTCGACGATGAGCACCTTGTCGTCGGCCGACAGGTATGGGCGCGAGACGAAGACATTGTTCGAGCGCTTGTGTGTGAACGAGTAGGCCTGCGCCACGTATTTGTCGTCGGTGCAGTTGGCCGTCTCGCCTTTCTTTGCGAAAACGACCGGCACGTCGTAGAGGTCGCCGAGCAGGGTTGCGATAGCGATGCCGCTGGCTTCGATGGTCAGAATCTTGTTGACCTCTTCGCCGCGAAAACGGCGTTTAATCTCGTAAGCGATCTGGCGGATGATGTCGACGTCGATCTGGTGATTGAGGAAGTTGTCGACTTTGAGGATGTTGCCTTCCTTGATGATGCCGTCTTCAAGGATTTTTTCTTCTAAGAAATTCATGGCTTTTTGAGTATGTTTAGATATTAAATTTCACAGCCAGTGTGGGGTTGACGAAAAAACGAGTGTCGGAGCCACCGGTGGGGTATATGAAGTTGGATGAAAGCTCCCACTCGGTGCCGACAGAAAAGCACTTGCTGAAGTTGTACCACAGCTGAGGCTCGGCGAGGAACACGACGCCCTTCTTCTGCGAGCCGTCGGCTTTCCATTCGGGGATGTATCCGGTCCAGAGGTCGGCGAATCCCGAGAAAGTCCACTTAGCGTTGCCGAAAGAGATGCCCCAGACGCCGGTGAGTTGCACACCGGCCAGCGCTTTCTTGCCGCCGCTTTTGAGGAATTGCTTGTACAAAAGTTGCACGCTCCAGGTCTTCGAGAAGTCGGCCGAGTGTCCGTTGTAGGCCGGGCCTACGAGGATAGCGTTCTGAAAACCGCCGTAGAGGTTCAGGCCGCCGTCGAATTCGATGTGAGCAGCGAACGGCGAGCTCTTGCCCAAGCGAAATTCGCGAGTAATTTCGGTGTAAGCACCGCTGGCGCCCTTGCTGCGGAGGTCGAAGTCGGCAAAGAGGTACCACGAGCCGAGGTTATCGGCCTTGAACATTTCGTAGGTAAGTGTTACTTTCTGTCGGTCGGCCTCTTCAGATGAATAGAGGTCGCGACCGAAATCGTAGTGCAGCTGCACGTTCTGAGCTGAGAGACGCGAAGGCAACAAGGCCACAGCCAGCAAGATACAAGCTCGCAGGCACAAAGATAAACTCGAAATTTTCGACATAATGATAGGTGAGTGTTAAAAATTTTTACAAAGGTAGCAATAAGTCTCCGATAGCCATCAATTTTCGGGTATTCTTTTATGACAAACAGGTCAAAAAAAACGAGGAAAAAAAGAGGACGCACCACTGTGATGCGTCCTCGAATATGAGTTGTAGTGAAGAATTATCGGATGATAACCTTGCTGACGGCAGAGCCTTGGCGGCGGATGAAGATGCCGTTGGCGGGATTTTCGATGCGAACGCCCTGGAGGTTGAAGTATTCGACGGGAGCGTTGGCATTGTCGTCGGCGGTTATAGATTCGACACCAGCGACAGCGAGTTTGCGAACCATGGCGGCATTTTCGACAAAGTCTTTGCGAATATCGAGCAGGTAAGCTACAACGTGAACGTCATCGAAAGGCACTTTGGGGTCGAGTTTGTAGTTGTAGGTGAAGGTGTAGGGAGTGCCGGCTTTTACTTCGTTGGGCACGCTGTTGCGGATGCCGCTGAAAGTCACCAGGTCGAGAGCTACGTCGTTGTAGGTAGTGCTTGCGGGATTAGGTAAATTTTCCCAGCCGCCGCATTTTTCATTAGAGCCTGAATAGTAGTTTGTTTGATTATAGGGGCCGACATTGTCCTGAGTGATACCGAAAGCGATGCGATAACGATTAGCGGCGTCATTGAAATCGAAAAGGAATTCCGAGGTTGTAGTAATGTTGATGCTGTGGTCGGCTTCGACAGATTCGGCCTGCACGGCAATCTTACCGATTGAAGGAATAAGCATAACGGCCTTGCATGCGCTGACTACATCGGAGAAAGTTGAGACTTCGGCGGGGAGGTATCGGTTGATGATGGCGTAAGGTGCTTGACCGCCGGAAAGTGCAGCCACATTATTCCAGCTATCATGCACCATTTCATCGCCGGTGTGCACGCTGACGGGAATGATGGATCCGTCGGTAACTTTGGCGATGCTATCCATGATAACGATGCCGCGGGGACAATAACCGCACCAAGCGCCGCCAATTTCTTCGATCACTGCATTTTTGTCGTAGCCAGTGCCTTTATTGATGCAGATGAAAGTTGTGGAGGCCGACGGGTTCTTGTTAACGTTTTCGACGCCATTAACCTTGGTTATTTCAACTTTGATTTCAACGTCGTCGCTTGATGCAACGTCGTAGGTGACGCCGGTGAAATTGAGTTGGGCAAATTGGTTGAAGCCAAAGTTCTGGGTAGAGTAGGTGTACGACTGAGTTACCGGAGCTTTATTGCCGATGGTATATTCAAGTTCGACTTCGGTGATAGGCGTGACGCCGGTGTTGTGATAAATAAGCGAAAAATCGAAGGGCGAGTCAGTAGCGACTACAGGCAGACAGCTGACGTAGTCGGCAGCAGCTTGGTTTTCGGGCATTTTTTCGCCGACGATGGTAACACCGAGGCAGACGAAGCCGAATTGATTGGCGATGTTGTCCCATTCGTAAGTCTGAGTCGAATCATTGTAATATCCGACCCAGCCGCCTTCGATGTCGCTGTGCTGAGAGTAGTCAATAATGATGTGAATATCTTGAGCGCTGGCCAATTTGTACTTCATACCGATGAATACAGGCTCACCCTCTTTGATGGTGTAAGGCTGGTCGAGTTCAACTTTGCACTGCGAGTATTGCGTAGTAGAAGTGGTGGAGTATTCTTGTGAGTAGAACGGCTCTTCGGTCAAGTCTTTGGTTAAGAAAATTTCGTAATTAAGAATACGGTTTTTATTGGTTATTCTGTTCGAACCGAGGTAGAAGTTGAACGACGTGATTTTGCTACCGGCAAAAGCAGAAGTCATGTCCGAGGTGAATTCGAAAGCCTGTGCGAATTTATCGCCTTTTACTTGGTCGTTGAAGTAAACGCCGGTGTATGGGTCGTAGGCGGGCGAGTAGTCGAATGTGCGTTCGGCTCTGGACTCGTGAGTCGATGCTTTGTAGAAGCTTTCGATACGTTCGGTGCCGAAAGTCGAATTGTCGGTATTAGAGAGGCGTTGCGGCTCGACAATGGTGCCGGGAACGCCGGCCCAAGCGCAAGTAGCCATCGCTACAGACAGAGTAAATGCGAAAATTTTTTTCATTTGAGTGAAAATTAGGAAATGAACGAAAAAATTATTTTACGATAAATTTGCCGCTGGCAGCGCCGGCGCGGTAGAGATAGACGCCCTTGGCCAGATGAGAAGTGTCGACGACGCCCGAACCTGAGAGACGAGCGGCGTAGATTTGCTTTCCGGTGATGTCGAAAATAGCCAAGTCGGAGTCGGCAGCGAAAGCATACGCCAGGCCGTCGGGAGTGTATGAGACGGCGTTGCCGGTGGCGATGTCGCTGACCGAAGCGTTTTTACCCATGATGATGGTAAAAGACTTTTTGGTGGCGGGATACTTTGTGTCGACAGCGGTGATTACAGTGGTGACGGTGGGTATTTCTTCACCGGCATCGAATTCGCTATCGTAGTGGAAGTCGAGTGCAAGTTTTTTGTTTGTCTGCAACACAACTTTGTCGCGTCGGGCGGTCGTGCCTAAGGCGCAGTTGCCGCCGGCGCAAATTTTTACGGACTGTCCTGAGGTGCATTCGGCAGTGATTTCGACGGTCTGTGTGTAGATATCCGACGAAATGTAGAGGTCGGGCGCCATCTCGACTTCGAAGTACGAGCCTTCGTCGACGACTTTGATATCATTGAAAGTGATGGTAGAGCCGTCGGCAATCGGCGTGTCGCCGTAGTAGAAAGTCAGCTCGCGCGCGCCGGCACCGAGGGCGACGAGCGCGGCCAAAAGGGTTAAGTAAAGTTTCTTCATATACGATTATTTAATAATTATTCGAAAAAAGCCGGCGGCATCACTCGGCCGGAGTGTTGCCGTCGGGGGTAGATACTTTGCAATGAGTGGCTTGGATGACACCGCTGTCGTCGTAGACAAAAGCGACGACCGAGAGGTTGGCGGGAACCCACGTTTCGGTGTCGGTAGAGCGAACGTCGCAAGAGAGCGAGATGTTGTTGTGAATGTTGTCCTTCAGGACGATAGGTTCGCCACCGACGCCGTTGACCGATGCACGGTAGACGTGGTTGTGAACGTAGTCCTTGATACGACCTTGGCTTGATTCTTGGCGAGCGACGATGCCGTCTTCAAGAATCCAGACTTGCAGGTGGGCGTTGATGTCGGCCGTGGGTCGGAATTGCAGGTCGATGTCGATTTTGTCGTCGACACACGACGCATTGGCTATGATAGTGAGAGCCGAGGGAGTGGCGAGTTCTTCGCGGACGGCCTGAGCCCACTGGTCGTGGTTTTTTGCGCCGCCTCGTCGGTTGACGACGCCTTTAGGCCATTCGTTGATGCCCCAAGCATCGTTGTATGTGTCGCCTTCGGGCTGCATGAGTCCGGTGTAGCGTTTGTTGGTGGCAGCAATGCCGAACCCGCCGGCGTGAATGCTGACGGGAATGACAGCGTCGCCGTACTGTTCGACGAGCAGCTCCATGGTGGCGTGAGCGTCGGGGCAGTTTACGCAGTTTTGCCCGGTGAAATCTTCGATAAGGACAGAACGGAGCGATTCGACTTGGTCGGCTTCGATGTAGCGGTCGGCTTCGTCGATGTCGTTGCAACCGGTGAGCGAAGCGGCGGCTAATGCGCTAATGGCGAGGAATGTATGTCGGAATTTCATCATGATTGTCGTCAGAAGGTATAAGCATACGAAATTTGGAAGCCGCGCGTAGCGGGCACGTAACGGCAGACACCGCCCGAGCAGTTGAAACCGGCGCGTGTGCGTCCGTAGCTGAGCATGAGGCGGTTGGCGCCGTAGTTGCCGGTGACGCCGAAGTTGTAGTAGTGAGTGTCGGTGACGCCGACGTTCCACATGTCGCTGACGGTGACCATCAGGTAAGGAGCGACTGAGAGCTCGAGGAGGCCGTAGAGCCAGTCGCCTTCGTCCTGTTGAGTGTGAAGATACTGCAACTCGTTGCGGAGCGTAAATCGGCGGTCAATGCGCCACTTGGTGTCGAGAACGAAAGCGTTGGTCTTGATACGGCCGCCGTGGCCTTCGATGACGTCCTTGTTGTACATTTGATTCATGTACATGAATGTTTGGCTCACGGCCGGGCTCCATTTCTTGTCGATTTGGATGTTGACGTCGTGGTAGTATGCTTGGCCCATGCCGAAGAAGGAAGTCGAAGAGCCGTCGGTGCCGGCAGTGACGCCGGGCAAGAGCTCGCCGGGAGCTTCGTGGTCGAGACCTCGGATGTAGCTTGCGTTGATTTTGACTTTAGTGCCATATCGTCCGCCCAGTGCGGTGCCGCGCTTGAATTGGTAAGCGAGCGAGCCTTGGAAAGCCCATTCGCCGGGCGCAGCCTGCGTGGCGTAGGGGTAAAGAGCGGGCAGAGCGTAGGTGTGAAGATAGGCGAATGCGGGCATGTTGTTGAGGAAAGCGGATGTGCCCGACATAGAGCGCTGCGAGCGGAAGGCCATGTTCTCGCTGCGCTTGGCTTGTACGATGGCCGACAATCCCGAGCGCGAGTACGAAGCGCTGAGCATTACGGCCGTGCCTTTGCCGTAGGTGTAATCGTTGTCGAACGAGGGGTCTTGACCTTTCCATGCGAATTCGCCGAGGATGCTGACGTTGCCTTTGCGCCACTGCGAGCGCAGGTCGAAGGCGCTGACAGATTTAGGCAAGTTGAGGCGGAAGTCGGTGCCGGGGACGAATATGTCCTGGTCGGATTCGTGCTTGAGGACGTAAGATGCGCCGACGGTCCAGGAGATGCCACGCTCGTTGAGCTGCTTGATGAAATGCTGGAAGTCGATTTCGGCATCGCCTCCATAAACTTTGGAGCCGGTCTCCCAGTCCCAATAGCGGCGCTGAACGCCTCCGAGGGCAGTAAAGCGAACGCCGGGCAGAGCTGTCACTTTCAGACGACCGCCACGGAGCGAGTTGTCGATGCCGAGCGAGCGTTCTTGATAGGTGCGGAGGATGAACCCGCTGCCAAACTGCTCGTAGAAGTCGCCGACTGTAAGTTCGAAGCCTTTAAATCGCCCTTTGGCGTAGATATGCGGCACGCCCCAGCCTTTGAAATCGTTTTCGTAGCCGGGCATCGGCCATTTCATGAATTCAAATCTGACGCCGGCATCAATGTACTTGCTAATGAGGTTGAGGTCGGCGTAGGTGTTGAAGAGAATGTCCTTGTCGTAGGAGCCGGTATTGATAGCGTTGTCTTCTTCCGGGAAAAGGATGTCGGCTTGCACGCTACCATGAAGGGCAACGCCGTTGTCGGAGTCGATGGTCAAAGCCTTAGCCGAGCCAGCGACCATCAAAGTAGCCGCGATGGATGCGGCGGACAGTATCCGGCAGATGGTGGTTCTCATTTCTTCTTTGCGGCCTTACGAACAGCTTTAATAATTTCTTCTTCCGAGCCGTCGGTGTAACCGGTGTGTGAGTACACGATCTTGCCCTTGCCGTCGACGACAATTACATGAGGCACGGCTTGGAGGCCGAGAGCGCGGTACAGGTCTTCGTTGGCGTCGAGGAGGACTTCAAATTCCCAACCTTCGCCATCGACGAGAGGCTTGACTTTGTTGGTGTTTTGAGCGTCATCGACTGATACGATGTACATTTTCACGCCGGTCTCGTCCTGCCAGTCGGGGTAAACTTCGGAGATGGCGCGAAGCTCGCGAAGGCACGGCTTGCACCAGGTGGCGAAGAAGCTGATAACGAACGGCTTGCCGCCGTTTGAGAGGGTAGCAGAATTGACTGTGCGTCCCTTAGTGTCCTTGAGCTGGACCGAAGGGAGCTGAGCGGCGGCGCTAAGCGTGAGAACTAAAGCAAAAAAGGTCGCAAATAATTTACGCATGGTGTTAGGTCAGTTTTTTACATTCACGGCAGAAACCCTCAGAAAGAGAGCTCCTGCCTTATGAATGTGATTATTTAATGGATTTATTTACATACTTTTGCAGCGATTACGGTGCCGTCGAGTCGCTGAGCGCGAACGATGTAGACACCCTTGTTGAGGTTGTGCGAGGTGACTTGACGACCCGAGAGGTCATAGACCGAGGCGTTGGCAATGTCCTCGCCGAGTCGGAGGTTTCCGGCGGCGTCGATAGCGATTTCGCCGTCGCGAGCTACTTCGATGCTATGCACGCCTTGAGTTTCGCTTTCGCCCAGTTGAATGACATAGCCCATCGAGAAAGCGGAGTCGTGCCACGAAGCGGTCTGGCACCAGAAGGCGATAGTCGACATATCGGCCGATACGACGGGCATACCGGTGTAGGGCACATCGATGGAATAGATTGAATCGGTGTCAAAGTCGTAAACTTCTTTCTCGTGCAGGAGGTTGGTCTCAGCCCAAGATTTGAGTTCGGGCGAGAGCTCGCGAATATAGTTGTAGAGGTCGGTGCAGACGCCGTCCTTGACGATGTAGCCGGTCATAGGGTCGCTGTCGATGCCGTTGTAGGCAAGGTAAGTGTCGTTGTTAAGGGCTTGAACGACAACCAGAGGCTTGCCGAAATCGAGAGACGCTACGCTGTCGGTATTGACGTCGATAACGATGGGAGCAATCGCTGTCGAATCGGGCCACATAGCATCGGGCGAGCTGTAGTAGCTGATTGTCTGCGACATAACGATTTTCGAGCCGTCGGGGCTGATGCGCGCGTTGTTTAATTCGATAGCCGGAACGCGACGGTCGAGAGTTTGCATGAATTCCTCGTAAGGACCGGCAAGAATAGCCCATGCTTCGTACTCTTCGTCGTACTTAGCTTTGTCGGCTTCATATTTAAGACGAGCTTCGTCGGTCATATAATCGGTAGCATTTGGGTAGTCGGCATCGTCCCAAGTCTCCCAATACTTAGCCAATTGAGCGTTGTATGCAGCCAGGCTTTCTTCGTCCATATACTCCGTTGCCTCCGGGTAGAGAGGTGAATCACCGGGGAATGCCGGGATGTCTTCGAGAGTGAATTTGTCCTGCATCAGCAGAGTATAAGTCCAGTTGCCATCATCGTCTTGCTTGTAGACAATAGGCTGATGGTAAACGCCGGTGTTGTTCTGAACCTGTCCGACGATAGTCTTGCCGTCGGCGCTAATTTCAGTGGCTGTCACATACTGAGGGGGCGCGCCGAGGAAGTCGGTAGAGGGGTGGGGCAGAATGTGATAAGTGCTGTATGTGCTATCCGGATTACGGTCCCAATAAGCGGGCGCGTATGATACGGAGAAGTCGTCAGAGTCGGAGGCGGAAGTTGAGATAACGCCTACGATGCGCGAGCCGTCGGGAGTGATGCCGTTGATAGATGTGAAACCCTTAACGGGTGTTTCGAGTTCGAACCATTCGCCATCGAACCAATAAGTGGCCGGGGTTTCATAAGTGTTGGCACACAAGACAACGCCGTTGTTGCTGACAACGTTTCCGACGCCGACGGCGTAGGAGTAAGTATCGTCGTATTCGTAATTGTAGGTGACGCTGTCTTTGAGGTTGACAATTGTCAGATTACTTTGAATGTTAGAGACGAGATACTTGCCATTTGGCGAGATGGCTTGCCATGCGACATTTTCGAACACTTTAGGTTCTTCTAAAGCGAAGGAGGCTGTTGCAACAAGACCGCCAACAGTTAAGAGTAAAAGTTTTTTCATAGAAAATACGTTATAAAAATGAACACGATATATATAATGTTTGTTGCGGTGCAAAGTAACAGAAAATATTTATTGTTGCAAAATATTTCCGGCAAAAAAATGATTTT